>JAJDAP010000094.1 GCA_029261795.1 Deltaproteobacteria bacterium | reverse complement strand
TCGCTAGGTCGACAGCAATTGTTGTATCCTGCATCCGTGGACTCCTCCTCTCCGGGGCATTCCGGAGTCAAGGCAACATTGGCACTTCGATGCCGCGCATGTTGCGGGGGGAGTCCATCCCATCACTGCAGCTGACTGCCTAGGCGTTAAGCCAAACGTGGCGTGGTAGGCTTGCAACGAACTAGGCGATCAGGTTTCTCCGGCGGTGTGCGCCGGCAGCGGCTGAGCACCATGTCCGTTGGGCGGCGCGGCCCGAGGTCGAGTGAGACCAGGATGAAGCGTGTTGCTATTGCCGTCGTGATCATTATCAGCCTGTGCGCCAGTTACGCGGCGATTCACCTGGCCATGATCGATCTCGGAAAAGACGTCGTGATCTTGCACAAGAAGACAGGCGACGGCACGACGAGCGTGACACGACTCTGGATTGTCGATGCTCCTGAGCACTCCTGGTTACACCATGGTTGGTCTGACGCTGCCTGGATCCAGCACCTTCAAGAGGAGCCTGTCGTCACGATCAATCGAGACGGAGCCGAGCACCAATATCTCGCGTCTCGCGACCCAGGATCGGACCCCGAGATCCACAGGCTCCTCCGGGACAAGTATGGCCTTGCCGACCGACTTGTCCGTTTCTGGTGGGGCACCGATACGGACACCGGATTCTTGACCGGCGAAACCTGCAAAACAGTGCCGATCCGTCTCGTGCGGCAATGAGAAGCGCTGCGCGCGCCGTCTGAGCATCGTGGTGACGAGCGCCGTGGACCCGGAAGCAAGCGTCAGTTCGCTCGTTCAAGGTCTCGCGACAAGCGGTGTCTACCTCGTCAGCGGCGTTCTGCTCGCGGGGTGGGGCCGTCGACTAGCGGTCCGCGCCGTCTGACCAGGCACCGCGGCTGGCTGCCTGGGCCGTCAGCCAGATCTGGCGTGGTAGGCTTGCAACGAACCAGGAGGTCAAGTGGCTCTGGTAGCGTGCGCCGGCAGCCGCCATGTCCGTTGGGCGGCAGGAAATGGAAATATCTTGAACTGGGAAGCAGCTGGAGCCATCGGAGAGATCATCGGAGCACTTGGGGTGATCGTCTCGCTCGTCTATCTCGCGTCGCAGATCCGGATTCAGAACAGAGAGAGTCGCCTAGCAGCGGTTTCTGAGTGGACGAATCAATGGAACGCGTTCTCTGTATCCTTTGCGGAGCACCCCGTTCTCTCCGAAATATGGGCAAGGGGCACCCAGGATCTCTCGTCCTTGAATCCAACGGAGGTCGTCCAGTTCTACGCCCAGGTCGGGCGCTTCTTCCGGGTAGCGGAGGGGCTCCATGAGCAATTCACCGATGGCAGACTGGACCCCAAGACCTGGCGTGGCTTCGAGCGAACGGTGCAGGACATTGCCTCGCTGCCAGGAGCCAAGGTGTGGTGGGCAAGGCGCTCTCATTGGCATAGCGACAGCTTCGCCGGCTTTGTTACGCCATTCATCGATTCTCGCGATCCGCAGCGCATGTACAGTGAACGCGAGCCAAGCTAGAAGCATTCCAGGCGACAGGCTAGGTCCCGGCGGTTTTGGTTCGTGGTAGCCTGCGGAGGTACCGGCGGTCAGGAATCAGGCAGCAGTGCGCCGCCTGCAGCTGAGCGCCAGGTCGGTTGGGCGGCCTGAACGTGGCGGAGCTACCTGGAACCGAGGTGCTATCGACAATCGCCGAGATCTCGATCGCCTTTCTCGGATTCACCGGCGTCGTGGGTGTTTTCGCGGGTCGGGAACGGCAGGCGTTCGCGGTGTCCCTGCACGTGTGGGTCATGGTCGCCTTCGGACTCGCCACTCTTCTTCTGGCGCTTCTACCGTTCGTGCTTCACCACCTCGGCGTGAAGCAACCATCGTTGTGGGCAGTCTGCAGCGCGGCTGTCGTCATTCTCTCCCTGCTTCATTTCGCTCTGGTCGAGCCGCTTGTGCTCAAGGAGCGTCGCGCCGGCAGGTGGCGCCAACCGTCGATTCTCCAGGTGTTTCCAGCCATCTTCATCGCGTGTGTTCTCACTCAGCTGCTCAATACGCTGGGGATCGTCTTCGACCGCTCGCTGGGCGGGTATCTGCTCGGGCTCTTCCTGCTGTTGGCGGGCTCAGGCCTCAACTTCGTCTCTCTCTTGGTTGCCCTGAGAGAGGCGCCATAGGCGTCGACCTGACAATCCACCGCAGCTGACTGCCTGGGCCGTTCGCCGAATGTGGCGTGGTAGGCTTGCCACGAACACGCAACCGCCTGGAGGAGAAGACCTTGGAAGCAAAAGGCGGCTGCCTGTGCGGCGCGGTGCGGTTCACATTGCAAGCGGAGCCCGCTTTCGCAGGGGTCTGCCATTGCCGCGATTGCCAGAAATTCACCGGCAGCGCCTTCAGTTTCCTCGTCGCCGTGCCTCTGGATGCACTCGAGATCGATGGTGCCTTCAAGACCTTCGCCAAGCCCGGCGATAGCGGCCATCCCATCACTCGCCGATTCTGCCCGGAATGTGGCTCGTCCGTTGCCGAAGAGGCGCGCACCCGACCGGGCCTGGTGCTGGTCAACGGTGGTACGCTGGACGACCCAACGCAATTCGAGCCATCCCTCGAGATCTATTGCGATCGGGAGTTGCCGTGGGCGCGGCTGAGCTGCGGAGCGCAACGCTTCGATGCGGCACCGCCCTCGGAATAGCGCCGGCGACAGCGGGGCCCGCGAAGGTCTACCTAGAAAGCAGCGGGGCAGTGGAAGACTCTTTCGGCACCATCATGGAGTTTGGCGTTGCGCTCGCGGGGTTCTCCGCCGTCGCAATCGCTCTCTCCCACGAGCCTGGCGCGTTGGCGCCGCTCGACCGCATCCGCGCGCTCAGCCTCCTTGGCTTTTCGCTCGGTGCCGCATTCGGAGCCAGCTTCGTGTTGATCGGCGCCGCGTTTGGTGCAAGCGGCCCAGCGCTTTGGCGCGGAACCAGCCTTGGCGTTCTCCTGATCGTCATCGCGTGCGCGGCGATTCCATTTCTTCTCGTACGGCGCATGTCCCCAGCCGACCGCGCACAATTGTCTTCTGTTATGTGGGCACTGTCCAACGGTGGGAGCGTGGTCGTTGCGGGCGTGCAGCTCTCGAACCTTGCTGGGCTGTTTGGCCCGCCGAGCCCCGGGCCGATCATGGCCTCGCTCGTGTGGCTTCTTTTCTTCTCGGCACTCCTGTTCGTGCGCATGCTCGTGAACCGTCCGCGGCCCCCGGCTTCCTGACGATGGCTGCAGCCGACGTGGCTCGGTTTCCGCGCGGTCCGGTATCATCCTGGCCCGAACCCTGGGCGCCTCGGTGACGGTCAGTGGCTGACGCACCCCCGCCGAGCGCCCGATCCATCAGGCGGCAACGAATCATGCGGTCGCTCCTGCTTGCGCTCTTCGTCTCGGTTCTCGGGCTCCCGAGCTGCGCGTCTGCGGAGCCATCCGCGTCACGAAGCCAATTCATCGTGGCCCACGATCACGGTTGGCTGGAGCTGCGCATCGAGGATCCGGATGTTGCCGCCGTTCTCGACGCGTCGGATCCAGCGAATCCGGCGTGGTCGAGACCCTCCTGCTCGCTCTCCGTACTTCTCGATGACGAGCCGTTCCTTCGGGAGCCACTCTACCCGCACGGAGCGAGGGCTCCCTACTCGGTCCAGAGCGGCTTCCGTTTCCCCGTCTCGACCGGTGAGCATGAGTTCACCCTGAACTACATGGGCTGTGGGCTCGAGGCCGGGGCCGAATCGCTGCGCATCTCGGAAACAGTCGACATTTCAGCGGGGTACGTCCTTCCGCTCCGTTTCACCGGCCGGAGTTTGGTCGTTGGCGAACCCTACGAGAACACCATTGCAACCCTCGACTCGATCCAGGACAAGGTCGACGCACTGCAACCCGACGACGGGTAGTGGCGCATAACACCGGCCATCAGGCGGACAACATTGATTCGAGTACGCCGTCCTACGGACACGGAGATTTCGGATCACCTTGCCTTGCCCGAACTGGAATTCAGCTACGCCGAGGTTGGGGCGACCAGCGGGTTCGACACTTCGCTCTCCCAGCGGCTCCGGCGCGAGTACGATCTCGACCATCACGAGTTCGTCGTGGGTAGCGGTCGGGAGCTCTACCAGCGCGCTGTGGAATCCATGTTCCAATGGCGCCACTTCGAGATTCCCTGGCTCGAGCTCAACGGCGCGTGCGGTCGCGTCGAAGAGGGCCAGGTCGTCGCGACCCTGGTTCGTGCCGCGGGGCTGTGGTCGCTGAACCCGTGCCGGGTCGTGTACGTGGAACGCTCCGAGGGCAGCGTCGACCGGGCCGCTTTCGCATACGGAACGCTTCCTGGCCACGCGGAACGCGGCGAAGAACGCTTCCAGCTTTCGTTCAATGAAGCGAGCGGCGAGGTCAAGTACGAGATCGCGGCCTTTTCCCGCCCAGCAATCCTGCTCTCGCGGCTGGGCTACCCATTCGCGCGCCGCCTGCAGCGACGCTTCGCCGCGGCTTCCGCTCGGGCGCTCGCTCGAGCAGCCGCCTCGGCGTGCGAGCTGGGCGAACACCACGCAATTCTCGATGGCTGAAGCCAGCGAACAGGGGGTGCGAAGATGAGCTCGGGCGTCCTCTGGTGGATCGTTGCGATCGCGGGCCTCTACCTGGCCCATCGGTTCTGCCTCTACCTCGAGGCCCACGGCTACCTCTACTACGTGAACTCGCGCGGCCGCCGGCGCGGGGCATCGGCGTTGCTCGGGCTGGCGTCGGCATTCGTTCCCTCGCTCCATCACGTGATCGAACTCCAGGAGAAGAGCGAGAACCTCGAACCGGAGTGGATCGGGGACGACGAAGAGCCGGAAGACGCCTGACGTTCTTCGGCGAGACCCTGGGCACGTGAACGCTGACCCGAGCAGGAAGACAGGAACCCTTGCGCATGACGTCCAGGCTGCTGCTTCAGACCTTCGCCGGTGTGAACGTGCTCATCGCGTTCTACAACGGGGGCTCGTTCGTCGTGCTCGGGATCGACGCCGTCCCGCTGATCGCGCGCACGGAGCTCGCGATCGATCGAGCGACACACCGCCTGGTTCCGCTTGATCTTTCTCGGCTTCATGGCGGTCGGTGTAGGCCGCTTGTCGGCGGTCCTCGCCCATGGATTCTCGGAGCGGAATTCGGCGTTCGCAATCGCCCTCGAGCTGGCGATTCCGGTCCCCTGCATCTTCTGGCAGAGCCGGGTCGCCGCGAACGCGTCCGACCCGAGCGCGCCAGGCGAAGCCTGACTAGGAGGGGAACCGGCTCGTCGAGCGGGACGGCCCGCGGTGAGGCAGGCTCCAACTTCGGGATAGCGGGGAGGCTGACAATGGCGCAGAACAAGACCAGACCCACCTCGGCTTCCGTCGACGACTTCATCGCCGCGATCGGCAACCCCCGGCGCCTGGCGGACGCACAGGTGGCTCTGGCGATGTACAAGGAGCTGACGGGCCTCCCGCCCGTGATGTGGGGCCCGTCCATCATCGGGTTCGGCTCACAACATTATGTGTATGAGAGTGGACGCGAGGGCGACATGCCGGCGGCGGCGTTCTCGCCGCGCAAGGCGAACCTGACCTTCTACGTCGGCGAGAAATTCGAGGGCGCGGCAGCGCTCTACGCGAAGCTCGGCAAGCACAAGAAATCGGTCGCGTGCCTCTACATCAACAAGCTCGACGATGTCGAACTCGAGGTGCTGCGCGAGATCATCGCGCGCCAGTACTCGAGCTGAATACCGCAGTCACCGCGGCGACGAGGAGAACGCCATGGGCCCTTCACCCAGAGCCGAGAAGTACGCGGACCTCCAGGACGTCTACAGCCAGTGCAGCGGCCCGGGTGCGTTGCGGACGGCCGAGTTCGTGGCGGACAAGATCGGTTTGCAGGCGGGAATGCGCGTGCTCGACGCCGGTCGCTGGATCAGCTTCGGCTACGTGATAGGCCGCCGGCCGCTGTGATGCTAGGCGCCAGGTACTACCGAAGTGCGGGCGTCGCTCTCGTGCTGCTCGCCATCGCAACGGCACCGGCCGCCAGCCAGGAGGCGGGCCTCGTCGTCGGCTCGAAGTTCGAACTCTTCGTCCACGATTCCGCAGCGTCCGCCAGGTTCTACGGGACGCTCGGCTTCCTGATCGCGCATCGGAAGAGCAACGGCTACACGACCCTGCGGGCGGGCGAAACCGTGATCGCGCTCTCGCAGCTGCCCTGGTGGCTCCCCACCCACTGGCTCGGCTTCCTGCGCCTCCCACCGATGGGAACCGAGATCGTCCTCTACACCGCCGATCTCGAAGGGCAGCAGAAATCGCTCGACCGTGCCGGCTACACGCCCGGCGAGATCGCGAGACAGGAATGGGGCGACCGCGACTTCAGGGTACGCGACCCCGATGGCTACTACGTGCGCGTCTCGGAGGGAGCGGCCGTGCCAGCCGCGAATGAGCCGCTCCACGACTGAAGCCGGACCTTGACCGGCGCTCGGCGCTCGTCAGTCCGCGGTGCCGATCTTCTCGAAGCCGTTGGAGGTCAACTGCATCCCGAGTTCGGGATAGGTCACCACGTCGCTCGGCAGAGACTCACCGCCCATCAGGTAGGTGGTTTCCGAGACTGCACGCATGCCGTGTGCGGGCCCCGCTGCCGGGTGCGCGATGAAGTCGCCGACGCGCACGACGTGGGTGTCGTGACCGAGGCGGAGCTCGGCTTCGCCCGCGAGGAGATAGACCCACTCGTCGGTTCGGTCGTGGGTGTGGAAGGTCGTGCTCTCGACGCCGGGTTCGATTCGCACCAGGGCAATGGCCTGCCGCTGGAGACCGCCGTGGGCGTCGAAGCCCCGCTGGAAACGAATCGCTGCAGGCGTCAAGGGATGGGGCCGGCGAACCTCCTCGAGATCATCGCGGTGGACCAGTTGCCTCGCGTCGCCGCCGAAGGCCGGAAGTGATCCGGACGCGATCGCCTCGTCCTGGCCGTTCATGAAGCGCAGGCCCAGATCCGGGTAGGTGCACGTGTCCTGCTCTCGGCGCCGCTCGCCGCCCTCGAGAAGAACCAGGGGCGCATCGCCCTCGGCCTGGAAGTGGTGGGGACGCGGGCCGGGCGGGAAAGCCGCGAAGCTTCCGGCGCGAACCGGCATCGTGAGCGGCCCGATCCGGAGTCGGCCGCTGCCCGAGAGCACGTAGGCCCACTCTTCCTCGACATCGTGATAGTGGAAGTGCGTCCCGGCCCGGCCCGGCGGCACCTCGCGAATCTTGACGCCCATCTGGGTGAGCCCGGCGACATCGCTCAACGGGACGAGGCACCAGTCCACGCCGTCACCGCAGCGTTCGCGGGGCCGCTCGAGCCGCGAAGCGGTGGCGCTGTTCACGATACAGTCCGGTCGTTCGGGCATCGCTCCAGCCTAGCTTGCCCCGCCGACTCTCCGAAATCAGCTCGACAGGAAGGCGGCGTGGACGCGCGGATCGTCGCCGAGCTCCGGATGGAACGTCGCGGCCCAGACGTTGGATTCGCGCACCAGCACCGGCTGCTCGTCGACCCGGGCGAGGACCTCGACGCTATCGCCGAGTTCCGTGAGCTGGGGCGCTCGGATGAAGACGCCGCGGAACTCGGCGACGGCTTCCGCGGCTCCGGGATCGAGGATGCCGGCGAATGAATCCACCTGCGTACCGTAGGCGTTTCGCACGGCCACGGCACTGAGAACGCCTAACGTTTCGACGCGTTCATGCGCGTCCGATGCCCGCGCCTCGCGCGCCAGCAGGATCGCACCGGCGCAGGTTCCGAGCAGCGGCCGGCCGCTCCGCGCGAATGCACGAAGCGGCTCCCACAACTCGAGCCTCGTGATGCCCTTGGAGATCGTCGTGCTCTCGCCGCCCGGCAGGATCAAGGCATCGCATTCCGCGATCTCCTCGCCGCGCAGGACGCGACGCGAGGCTGCGCCCACGCGCGCGATCGCGCGCGCGTGGGCGGCCACATCTCCCTGGATGCCGAGAATGCCGACGGTCTTCATGGAATCACTCGGCCGTTTCGCTACCAGCCGCGGTTCGAGAGCTTCTCGCTCTCCGAGAGCGTCTCCATTTCGATGCCCTCCATCGCCTCGCCGAGCCCGCGGGAAGCCGCCAGGATTTCGTCGGGCTCGTTCCAGTGGGTGGTCGCGTGTACGACGGCACGGGCTCGGGCTTCCGGGTCTTCACTCTTGAAGATCCCCGAACCCACGAACACGGCCTCGGCCCCGAGCTGCATGCAGAGGGCGGCGTCGGCCGGCGTCGCGATGCCCCCTGCCGCGAAGTTCGGCACCGGCAGTTTGCCGTTGGCGTGCACGTACTGGACGAGATTCACCGGCGCACCGAGATCCTTCGCCGTGGTGTAGAGCTCCTCGTCGCGCAGGGCCTGGATCGCCCGGATGTCGCCATTCACCTGGCGCAGATGGCGCACCGCCTCGACGATGTTGCCGCTGCCGGCCTCGCCCTTGGTGCGAATCATCGCAGCGCCTTCGCCGATTCGGCGCAGCGCCTCACCGAGATTGCGGCAGCCGCACACGAAAGGCGCGCGGAAGCCGTGCTTTTCGACGTGGTGTGTATCGTCGGCCGGCGTCAGCACTTCGCTCTCGTCGATGAAATCGATCCCGACGGCGTCGAGCACCTGGGCTTCGGCGAAGTGGCCGATGCGTACCTTCGCCATTACCGGGATCGAGACCGTCTCGCGGATTCCCTCGATCACGGCGATCGAACACATGCGAGCGACGCCACCGTCCCGGCGGATATCCGACGGGACGCGCTCGAGCGCCATCACCGCGGTCGCCCCGGATTCCTCGGCGATCTTGGCTTCTTCGGGGTTGGTGACGTCCATGATCACGCCGCCCTTCATCATCTCGGCGAGACCGACCTTGATCTCGTAGCTTTGCGCGCCCTCGCGCGTTTCGTTCTGGCTCATCGTGGTTCCTCCTCGGAAAACTCTAGACGTGGATCGGGTTGCCGCGGGAGACGTCGGTGCGTCCCGCTCGTTCTCGGACCAGCGCGCCGAGGCGCTCGACGCCCAGCCGGATGGCGTCCTCGTCGGTCATGGCGATGGATAGGCGCATACCGCGCGAGGTACGCGCATCGGTGTAGAACTGGAAGCCCGGGGCGACGAGCACACCGGCGCCCAGGGCATCAGCAAAAAGTGCACGGGTGTCGATCGGCTCGGGCATCTCCACCCAGACCTGGTAGCCGCCTTCCGGCGTGGTCCACTCGGTGCCGTCCGGCATTTCTTCAGCCAGGGCTTCGAGCAGGACATCGCGCCGGCTCTTCAAGCGCCGACACAGGCTGGCCAGATGGCGATCGTAGGCTCCACTGCGCACGAAGTCCGCCAGCGCAGCCTGCAGCGGGAGCGCTCCGCCCAGATCCGCAGCGTGGCGCAACGCCAGGATGGCGTCGGCCTGGCGTCCGCGCGCGACCACCGCACCGCTGCGCACCCCGGGAAACAACGACTTCGAGAACGAGAGCAGCTGGACGACGAGGCCGGATTCGTCGAGACCCAACAACGAGGGAATCGGCCTGCCGGCGAAACGTAGATCCATCTCGTAGGCGTCTTCGATCACCGGCTTCCCGTAGCGGGCCGCAATCGCCAGCAGTTCCTCGCGGTGGGCCAGAGAGGTGGTCGTCCCCATCGGATTGTGGAAGGTCGGAATCGTGTAGAACGCGCGAACCTCGGGCCGCGCCAGGGTTCGGTCGAGGGCGTCGAGATCGACGCCGCCGGCTCCCATCGGGACCGGCGCCGCCTGGATGCCGAGGCCCTTCAGCGCAGTCACGGCGTTGTGATAGGTCGGCTCCTCGATTGCGACGGTGTCGCCGAAATCTGCGAACAAGCGCAACGCCAGGGCGATTCCCTGGCTCGCGCCCTGACAGAGCACGATCGACTCGGGGCCGACCAACGTGCCGCCGACCCGAAGCCGTTCGGCCCAGACCTCGCGGAGCCCGACGTAGCCCTGGGGGTCGCCATAGCTCAGGATCTCGCTGCCGAGTTCCTGGAAGGCGCGGTTCAACGAGCGGCGGAAACCATCGACGGGAAAGATCGAAGGGTCGGGCTTCAGCGCGTGGAACGGAATCGCATCGCGGCCGGCGCCGTAGGCCACGCGCGAGCGCTCGAAATCCATCAGATCTTCGGCCGCGCTCGACAGCCTGACATCGAGGGGCCCGGCGGCCGTGGCCGGACGCGGACGCAACCCACGAACGAAAGTGCCGCGGCCCACGCGCGCGTCCACGATGCCATCGGCAGCGAGGGTTTCGTAGGCGGTGCTGACGGTGTCGCGATTGACGCCCAACTGCTGGGCCAACTCGCGGATCGGCGGCAGCCGGTCACCGGAGCTGAGTTCGCCGCACTCGATGCGCCCCCGGATCTGATCCGCGATCTGGCGGTAGACGGGCGTTCCATGCTGGGCGACGTCATCCCGGACGAGCTGGTCGAGAAATGCCATTCGGGGACAATATCCGGTCAATTGACCCGATACAATCGCTGAATCAGGGACAATTTCGGAAGTATGGCGTTGACGCACACGGGACAATGACCAGACATTAGGCGCTTGCCGCGATTCGGGCCTTTGGTGCGCTCGGCAACCTGACCGAGCACCTGAGCCCGTCCGGGCCGCGAGGGTCGGTGCGGCATGCGGATCGGGCGCTAGCAGGCTGCGGAAAAACCCACTCCCGTCGCCGGGTACGCATCTTTCCGGCCCACTCTGCGTTGCGAAGCCTTGCTGGGGCTCGCCCCAGCGGCGGCTCCGCGCCTTGATTGGACCGAAAATCTGCGCACCGGGCTCG
>JAJDAP010000093.1 GCA_029261795.1 Deltaproteobacteria bacterium | reverse complement strand
CTGCTAGCCCTGCAGGATGGCTTCGATCAGCTGCGGGCCGGGCTCGGCGAGCGCTCGGCGAAACGCATCGGCAAAGGCGGCGCTGTCGTCGACCGCGACGCCGGGCACACCGAAGGCCTTTGCTGCTGCCACCCAGTCGATGTTCGGGTTGCCGAGATCCGTCAGCGATTGGGCCTTCGGGCCGGGTTCCATTACCCCGGCGCGGGCGAGTTCCGCCTGCAAGATCCGGTAGACGCGATTGGCGCAGACCACGACGACGACGTCGAGGGACTCGCGCGCCATGGTCCACAGCGCCTGGAGCGTATAGAGACCCGAGCCATCGGCCTGGAATGCGACCACGGGTCGGTCCGGGCACGCGATCGCGGCGCCCACGGCGCAGGGAAGGCCCTGGCCGATCGCGCCTCCGGTCAAGCCGAGCGAGGTGTGCGGTGCCGCACTCGGCGCGAAGGCGTTGAAAGCCAGTCCGGTCGTGGCGGCTTCGTTCACGACGATGGCCTGCTCGGGCAGCAGCGCGGCCAGGGTCTGCCCAAGGCTGCCCACGGTCAGGGCGCCGCTGCCGACTTCCGCGCGCGGGCGCTCCTCGAGCGGAGCGTCTTTGCCGACCCGCTCGGCGATGGCTTCGAGTGCACCGATCGCATCGTCGCCCGGTTCCGCCAGGACACTGAGAACCTGGTCGTCGCCCAACAATCGGCTGGCCTGGCCCGGGTACCCGAAGAAGGCAACGGGATCGAGGGCGCCGGCCAGTACGACGTTGGTAGCGGCCGCGAGCGCTTCGCGTCCTTGCTCCGGGAAGTAGGGAAGCGGCGCGGCAACGGGCAGGCCGTGGCCGATCTCGGTCCGGGCAGAGAACGTTTCCGACAGGACGCGGCATCCGGTGCCCGCCGCGATCCGCTGCGCCGCGCGGAGACCAGCTTCGCCTAACGCGGAGCCGCCGAGGAAGAGCAGGGCGCCGGGTTGCGAGAGTGCACTGGCGGTAGCGACCAGCTGGGCCTCGGCGACCGGGGCAGGCGCTTCGGGCGCCGCCGTCTGGACGGGCCCGGGCGCCTCGTCCCAAGCGCAGTCGGCCGGAACCACGAGCGTGGCCACCTGGCCCGGTGCAGAGAGGGCGGCCCCGATCGTCTCGGCGCCGTCGCGGGCCAGTTCGGCCGCGGACTTGTTCTCTCGCACCCAGCCCACCGTGCGCGCCAGGCTCTCGATGTCCGAGGTGAGCGGCGCGTCGGCAGCGAGATGCCAGCTGGCCTGGTCGCCGATCCAGTTCACGATGGGCGTGCGGGCACGCCTCGCGTTGTGAAGGTTGGCGATGCCATTGGCGAGGCCGGGCCCGAGGTGGAGCAGGGTCGCAGCCGGTCTGCCGGCCATGCGGCCATAGCCATCGGCGGCACCGGTGCAGACCCCTTCGAACAGGCCGAGGACCGCACGAATGCCCGGGTTCTGGTCGAGTGCGGCAACCAGGTGCATCTCGGTCGTTCCGGGATTGGCGAAGCAGACCTCGATTCCGCCCTCGACCGAAGTTCGAATCAGACTGTCGGCGCCGTTCATGCAGCTTCCTCCGAAGCGAGCCTAGCGCCGCTGACTGGATGGTGGAGGGCGTGGCGCGTATCGTGCGCGGGGAATCGTACGCAGCGAGGGCGAGGGGAGCACGATGAGCGACGAGAGTCACCCCCGCGACCGATTGCGCCGCGAACTCTCGCTACAAGATGCGGTGTTCCTGGTCGTGGCGTCGGTGGTCGGGTCGGGAATCTTCCTGACGCCCGGCGCGATCGCGACGCACCTGCCGCATGCTGGATTGATCGTGGCGGCCTGGGTCGTCGGCGGCTTGCTCTCGCTGGCCGGAGCGTTGGCCAATGCCGAACTCGGTGCAATGTATCCGCGCGCCGGCGGAGATTATGTCTACCTCCGCGAAGCCTTCCATCCGATCGCGGGCTTTCTCGTCGGCTGGCTGACGTTCTTTGCCATCTACGCGGGAACCGTGGCGACCCTGGCCGTCGGTTTCGCAGCAAGTCTTGGCGCAATGTTCGCGTGGGCCAACGCCACGATCCTGGGGGTCGCGATCCTCACGATTCTTGCGTGCTCGTGGTTGAACTGGATCGGTGTCCGCTGGGGTGCCCTGGCGAACAACGTGACGGGCTGGATCAAGGTGGCCGCACTCACGGGCTTCGGCCTCGTGGCACCCTTCAGCGGCAACGGAGACCTGGCGAATCTGGTTCCCCTCGTCTCGGGGATCACCGAGGCAGCACCCCTGGTGGCGTTCGCGCTGGCGCTCTCGCCGGTCTTGTTCAGCTACCTCGGCTGGAACGCGTCGATCTACGTGGCCAGCGAGATCCGCGACCCGAGCCGAAACGTTCCGCGCTCGCTGTTCATCGGACTGGCGCTCTGTACCGGGCTCTACCTGCTGTTGAACGGGGTCTACTTGCTGGCGCTGTCGCCGCTCCAACTCGCTCAGTCGGCGAATGCCGGCGAGGCCGCCGCCACGGTCTTCTTCGGCGCTGTTGGCGGTAAGCTCCTGTCCGGTTTCGTGTTGATCTCGATCCTGGGCACGCTGAGCGCCACGATCCTGGTCGGGCCTCGCATCGCCTACGCGATGGCTCTCGATGGGCTCTTCATCCCGGGCGGCGACCGCGTCCACGCGCGCTACGGCACTCCGACCATGGCGATCGCGGTACAGGCCATCGTGTCGGTCGTGCTGCTGTTGGTGCTCGAGAATTTCCCGAGCGCGCTCGACTACACGACCTTCGCGATCTTGTTGGCGACGATGGCCGATGTCGCCGCGCTCTACATGCTCCGGGTCCGCCAGCCGACGCGGCCGCGACCCTATCGGGCCTGGGGTTATCCCTGGGTGCCCGCGCTGTATGTCGTGGCGAACTTTGCCATCGCCGCGGGGCTCCTATGGGGGGCGACGCGGGAATCCCTCGTCTCGTTGGGGGTGTTGGCGGCAGGGTTGCCGTTCTACTGGCTGTTGACGCGACGAAACCGGCCCGGGCCCGGTGAAGCTGCGCCGGGGCCGTAGCTGCCCTCGGATTTGTCCAATAGACTCAGGCCCTTGGCGGATCGGGCGGCGCTGCGTCCGCTCGCCCCAAGACCGCCCTGCATCCGAGCCCGCCCCCCGGAAGGCCGATTCCATGTCCGAGTTCCGCCACGATTTCGACAAGCTCAAGCGTCTGCCTCCCTACGTCCTGGCGGAAGTGACGGCGCTGCGCCATTCCGCCCGCGCGAACGGCGAAGACGTGATCGACCTGGGCATGGGCAACCCGGACATTCCGACACCGCCGCACATCGTCGACAAGATCTGCGAGTCGGCCCGGATCGGGCGAAATCATCGTTATTCGACCTCGCGCGGCGTGCCGAATCTGAGGCTGGGCGCCTCCGAATGGTACGAGCGCAATCACGGGGTGACGATCGATCCGGAGACCGAGGCGATCGCCGTGATCGGTGCGAAGGAAGGGCTCTCCCACTTCGTCCTGGTCACGATTGGCCCCGGTGATGTCGTGCTCGCGCCGGACCCGGCCTATCCGATCCATCAGTATTCGGTGATCTTCGCCGGTGGCGATCTGCGTCACGTACCGCTGTCGCCCGAGACGGATTTCATCGAGAGTCTCGAGACGGCGATGGCGCGCACCTGGCCCAAGCCGAAGCTGCTGATCATCTCGTTCCCGGCGAATCCCACGACCCAGGTGGTCGATCTCGCGTTCATGCAGCGCGTGGTCGAGTTCGCCCGCGAGCACCACCTGATGGTGATCCACGATTTCGCCTACGCCGAGATCTGTTTCGATGGTTACAAGCCGCCGTCCATCCTCGAAGTGGAGGGTGCCAAGGACGTGGCGATCGAGTTCGTTTCGCTCTCGAAGAGCCACTCGATGGCGGGCTGGCGCATCGGTTTCGCCGCGGGCAATCGGGACATGATCCACGCGCTGACGCGGATCAAGAGCTACCTCGACTACGGGATCCCCACGCCGATCCAGGTGGGTGGCATCGTGGCGCTGCGCGGGCCACAGGATTGCGTCACCGAGAACGTGGCCGAGTACAAGCTCCGCCGCGACGCGCTGGTCGAGGGACTGGCTCAGCCTGGCGAGGGCCAGTGGAAGATCGAGAAGCCGTTGGCCACGATGTTCGTCTGGGCCCAGATTCCGGAGCCGCTGCGGGAGCTGGGTTCGCTCGAGTTCTCCAAACGCTTGTTGCAGGAGGCCAAGGTCGCCGTGGCGCCGGGCATCGGATTTGGCGAGGGCGGCGAAGGCTATGTCCGCTTCGCGCTGGTCGAGAATACGCACCGCATCCACCAGGCGGTGCGCGGCATTCGGAAATTCCTGCGCTCGGCGCAGCCCTAGGAGCCAAGATGAGCGCTGAAGTCGGAGTCGGCCTGATCGGTCTCGGCACCATCGGGACCGGTGTCGCGAAGGTGCTGCGGAACAACGCCGACGTCATCGAGAAACGGTTGGGTTTCCCGGTTCGGTTGGTGCGGATCGCGGATCTCGATCTCGAAACGGATCGCGGCGTCGATCTCACCGGCATCCGCTTCGACGACGATTCCGACGCTCTGCTCGCCGATCCCGACGTGCACGTCGTGATCGAGCTGATCGGTGGCTACGGCGTGGCGAAGAAACTCACCTTGACCGCGATCGAACGCGGCAAGCACGTGGTCACCGCCAACAAGGCGCTGCTCGCGCTTCATGGCAACGAGATCTTTGCGGCAGCGGCCGCGAACAGCGTCGAGGTCGCCTTCGAGGCGAGTGTCGGCGGCGGCATCCCGATCCTGCGCTCGATGCGCGAGGGCCTCGCGGCGAATCGCATCGAGAGCCTGCACGGCATCATGAACGGCACGACCAACTACGTCCTCACGGAGATGGAGAAGACCGGCGAGGACTTCGAAGTCGTGCTGAAGCGCGCCCAGGATCTCGGATACGCAGAGGCGGATCCGAGCTTCGACGTCGACGGAATCGATGCGGCGCACAAACTGACGCTGCTGGTGGCGATGGCCTTCGGCGCCGAGCTGACCTTCAAGGACATTCCGACCGAGGGCATCCGCAACCTGACGCCGATGGATTTCGACGCCGCCGAAGAATTCGGCATGCGCATCAAGCTGCTCGGAATCGCCAAATCCGTCGCCGGAGCCGATGGCCGCGAACGCATCGACGCGCGGGTGCATCCGACGATGATTCCCCGCGACAGCCTGCTCGCGAATGTCGATGGCGCGATGAACGCGATCGCCGTCCACGGGGACGCGGTGGGTCCGACGCTCTTCTACGGTGCCGGCGCCGGCGAGCTGCCGACTGCGAGCGCCGTGGTGGCCGACATCATGGAGATCGCGCGGGAGATCAAGCGTGGCACAGCCGGGCGCGTGGCACCCCTTTCCTATCTGCCCGAGCACATCGAAGCGAAGCCCCAGGTCGCGATGGGCGAACTCTTCGCGCGCTGCTACCTGGTCTTCACGGCCGAGGATCGCCCCGGAGTCCTGGCCCAGATCACGGCGGTGTTGGGCGAGAACGGCATCAGCATCGAGTCGGTGATCCAGAAGGGTCAGGGAGAGGCAGGCGGCTCGGTGCCGATCCTGATCTTGACCCATCCCGCCAAGGAGGCTTCGGTGCGGGCCGCGCTCGACGAGATCGACCGGCTCGACGAAGTCACGGCGCCGACCCGTCTGGTGCGGATCGAGGAGGAACTCTAGCCATGGATCCGAAGCCGCAGTACCGCGCGTGGTTCGAGAGCCTCACGAACCCCGCGGAGCGCCATTCCCTCGACGAAGTGGTCTACACCGATGCCGACGGTGGGCTCCTGCAGGTTCGCCATGACATGGATGAGCTGAAGAAGACCTCGGCTTCGGAATGGAAGAAGCTATTCGAGGACCGTTCCAATCGGACGGCCTGGCCCTATGGGTCCGGTGTCTGGGGTAAGAAGGAATGGGTGCTCCCGGAGATCGACAACGACAACGTCGTTTCGATGTACGAAGGGCACACGAACCTCTTCTGGGCGGAGCGCTATGGCCGCGAGCTGGGTCTCGACGACCTGTGGCTCAAGCTATGCGGCAACACGCACACCGGTTCCTTCAAGGATCTCGGCATGACCGTGCTGGTCTCGATGGTGAAGGAGATGCGTGCGCGCGGGAAGGAAATCCGCGCGGTCGCCTGCGCGTCGACGGGCGACACTTCTGCGGCGTTGGCCGCCTATGCCGCCGCCGCCGAGATTCCCGCAATGGTCTTCCTTCCGAAGGGGAAGATCTCGACCGCGCAGCTGATCCAGCCCGTCGCCAACGGCGCGATGGTGTTCGCGCTCGAGACCGACTTCGACGGTTGCATGGAGATCGTGAAGCAGGTCGCCGAAAAGGACGGGATCTATCTCGCCAACTCGATGAACAGCTTGCGCATCGAGGGCCAGAAGACCGTGGGCATCGAGATCGTGCAGCAGTTCGACTGGGAAGTGCCGGATTGGATCGTGATTCCCGGCGGCAACCTCGGGAACGTCTCGGCGTTGGCCAAGGGCCTCGACATGATGCTCGAACTCGGACTCATCAGCCGGAAGCCGCGCCTCGTGTGCGCTCAGGCCGCTGAGGCGAATCCGCTCTACCGCGCCTATCAAACGGGCTTCAAGGTGTTCGAGCCGGTAGGCGCGCGGCCCACACTGGCTTCGGCGATCCAGATCGGAAACCCGGTTTCCTACGCGAAGGCAGTGGACGCCATCGAGCGCTACGACGGCATCGTCGAGCAGGCCACTGAGAGCGAGTTGGCCGAGGAGTGCGCCCGGGCCGATCGCACCGGACTCTTCAACTGTCCGCATACCGGTGTGGCGCTCGCGGCGACGCGCAAGCTCGTTTCGAACGGCACGATCGGCAAGGGCGAGCGCGTCGTGGTGATCTCCACGGCCCACGGTCTGAAGTTCACCGACTTCAAGGTTCGCTATCACGAGATGCGGCTCGACGGCATCGAATCCGAGTTTCCCAACCCGGTGATCGAGGTCGCCGCCAGCTACGACGCGGTTCGCGATGAGATGTTGCGCGAGATCGATCGGCGATTCGGGAGCTAGGCGGGTGTTCACGGGAATTGTCGAGGCCGTCGCTCCGGTCGAGTCCATCGAGACCCGCGGCGATGTCGTGCGTCTGGTGATTGCTGCCCCTCAGCTTTCCGAGGTCGTGGCACTGGGCGATAGCGTGGCCGTCAACGGAACCTGTCTGACGATCGCGGAAGCGGATCCGAAACGACTCCACTTCGACGCGATCCCGGAGACCCTGGAGAAGACGTCGCTTGGCGCGCTGGTCGTCGGCAGCCGGGTGAACCTGGAGCGCGCCATGCGCGCCGATGGTCGCTTCGACGGACACATCGTCCAGGGACATGTCGATGAATGCGGCCGCGTTCGCGACTGGCAACGCAACGGCGGCGACGTCCGCCTGGCGCTGACGACTTCGACGGAATTTGCAGCGGGGCTGATCGAGAAGGGATCCGTCACCATCGATGGCGTGGCGCTCACCATCGTGGGTCTGCGCAGCGACGGTTTCGACGTCGCGTTGATTCCGCACACGCTCGAGGTCACCACACTCGGTGATCTGGAAGCGGGTGCGCCGGTGAATCTCGAAAGCGACGTGATCGGCAAATATGTGAAGCGCTACCTCGACCGGATTGGCGCCGACGCAGTTTCGGCGAGTGGACTGCGGTAGCGACGGATGGCTCGCCTGCTCACCGCGTGCATCGCGGTCCTTGTCTCGCTTCCGGTTCCCGCGTTCGCCGAGGACGATTGGTCGACGGTGGTCGAACGTGTCTCGAAGGCGGTTGTCGCACTCGAGGTCGCCGCGGTAAAACCCTTCGATACGTCGCCCGCGGGCGTGTCCCAGGCGACGGGCTTCGTCGTCGATGCCGAGCGCGGCCTCATCCTGACGAACCGCCACGTGGTGCAACCCGGCCCGGTCACCGCCCACGCCGTCTTCCTCAATCACGAGCGGGTACGGGTCTGGCCCGTGTATCGCGATCCGGTCCACGATTTCGGCTTGTTCCGTTTCGATCCGACGGAGCTCAAGTTCCTCGATCCCGGGGCGTTGCCCCTCGCTCCGGAAGCCGCCCGGGTCGGTGCCGAGATTCGCGTGATCGGCAACGATGCCGGCGAGAAACTCTCGATCCTGGCCGGAACGCTGGCGCGCATCGATCGCGATGCGCCGCGCTACGGCAACGGGCGCTACAACGACTTCAACACGTTCTACCTGCAGGCCGCCTCGAGTTCTTCTGGAGGATCCTCCGGATCGCCCGTGGTCGACCGTCGAGGCCGCGTGATCGGGCTGAACGCTGGCGGCAGCTCGAGCGCGGCGACCAGTTTCTTCCTGCCGCTCGATCGCGTGGCGCGCGTGCTTTCACTGATTCAACGCGGCGAACCGGTCCGGCGCGGAACGCTCCAGACGGTCTGGGCCCGAGAATCCTACGACGAATTGCGGCGCCTCGGCCTCCGCGTAGCGACCGAGGCCCGGGTCCGAGCGGAACATCCCGAGGCGCTCGGCCTGCTGGTGGCGCGCCACATCATTCCCGGCGGCCCCGCCGCGGGAATCCTCGAGCCAGGCGACATCCTGATTGCCGTCGACGGTGAGCCCGTCGTCGGATTCGCCGAGTTGGAGGCTCGACTCGACGATCCCGTCGGGGAATTCGTTCTGCTCGAGTTCGAACGGGGCGGTGAAGTCATGTCGCGCGATCTTCGGGTCGGCGACCTCCATGCGATCACGCCGCGCGAGTACCTCGAATTCGGCGGGGGTGTGCTCCACCCGCTCTCATACCAGATGGCACGCTCATTCGAGATTCCGGCCGGCGGCGTTTTCGTGGCAGCGCGAGGTTATGCGTTCCGCAGAAGCGACATCCCTGCGCGAGTGGTGATCACCCACGCCGACGAGGCACCGATCGCGGACCTCGACGCCTTCGAAGCGGCCGTCGCGACGCGGCCGCATGGCGCCGCCGTCCGACTGCGCTACTTCGAGGTCGCCTCGCCGCGTTCGCCGCGCGTCAGCGTGTTGCGCGTCGACCGGCGCTGGAACGCGATGCGCCGCTGCCGCCGAGACGACGCGCTCGGGTTGTGGAGCTGCGAGGCTTCCAACGAAGCAGCGCTCGAGCGAACGCCTGACAAAGTGTCCGTGGCGCTCGAAAGCCCCGGGCCGGGACCGGTTCCGAAGCTCGCGCGCTCGCTCGTGCTGGTGCGCTTCGATCTGCCCTTCACCCTCGATGGCGCCCAGGGAAATGCCTTCGTCGGTGCCGGCCTCGTCGTCGACGCGAAGAAGGGCTGGGTCGTCGTCGACCGGGACACGGTTCCTGTCACGTTAGGCGACCTCGAGATCATCTTCGGGGGTGCGGCACGGGTTCCCGCGCGGGTCTTGTCGATCCACCCGGAACACAACCTCGCGCTGGTGGCCTACGACCCTGCCCAGCTGGAAGACACACCGGTCGTGTCGGCCCGTCTCGATCTCGATCCCCTCGAGCCGGGCGACGATGTCTGGCAGGTGGTACTGACTACCACGTACCAGCTCCTGTCGCGGCGTTCCTCCGTCGAGCGCATTGGCGCACCCCGGCTTCCCGTTCCACGCACCCCGCGCTTTCGCGAGCGCAACGTCGACCTGGTTTCCTTGACGGATTCCCTCGGTGGCGTCGGCGGTGTGCTCGCCGATGGTCGCGGTCGCATACGCGCGCTCTGGTCGTCGTTCTCCTGGGAACCCGGGGGCAAGCCCGAATCCTTCTTCGCGGGCGTACCCGCAGCAACCCTTCGGACCTGGCTCGACTCGGCGGGTGCCGAAGGGCGCATGCGTTGGCAGTCGCTGGGGATCGAGCTCGCACCGCTGCCATTGGCCGATGCCCGACAGGCTGGCCTCCCGGATGGAATCGCCCGATCTCTCGAGTCCCACGATGCCCGCTCCCGGGTCCTGGCTGTCGCCCGAATCACGGCTGGGTTTCCGGCAGCCTCGTCGCTTCGAATCGGAGACATGATCGTTCGCGTGAACGGAGAACTCACCACCCGATTCGAGAAGATCGAACGCGCGGTGCAGGCCGGGCCGGTGCGCGTCGAGTTCGTGCGCGCGGGCCAACACCTCTCCGTGCTGTTGAACGGCCAGCTCGCCAAGGCCCCGAGTGCGAACCGGGTCGTGATCTGGTCGGGCGCGATGCTCCAGGAGGTTCCCGCGACCCTGGCGAGCCAGCGCGGACTCCCATTGACCGGGATCTACGTAGCTGGACGCTGGCGCGGCTCTCCGGCCGATGCCTACGACCTGGGGCCGACCCGCAGGATCCTGGCCGTGGATGGTCTGCCGACGCCCAACCTCGATGCGTTTCTCGAGGTGATCGAAAGTCGGAACGAGGCGAAGTCGGTACGGCTTCGCGTGGCCGGGCTCGACAACAAGGTGAGCGTCCTGACCCTCGAACCTGATCTGCATTACTGGCCCGCTCGCGAACTACGGCTCGGGCCGAATGGCTGGCGCGCTGTCGAGCCTCGATTGAAGCCGTCGCAAGCAGCCACCGAAGGAGCCCCCGATGATCGAATGGAGTGAGTCGCAGCAGATGATCCGTGACGTGGTACGTCGCTTCATGGAAGAGGAGGTGGCGCCGCACGTCGAAGCCCTCGAGCACGGCGACCTGCCGCCCTACGACATCCTGCGGAAGCTGTACGCGACATTCGGAATGGACGAGATGGCGCGCGCGCGCTTCGCGAAGCAGATCGCTCGTGAAAAGCGCGGCGACACCGAGCGCGCCGAGAAGGGTGCTGATGGCGATCTGGCGGCGAAGGCGGATCAGGCTGCGTCCACGCTGATCCCGATCATCGAACTCTGTCGCTACTGCCCGGGGATGGTCACCGCCATGGGCGTCAGCGTCGGCCTCGCTGCAGGAGCGATCCTCTCGAAGGGCACCACGGAGCAGAAGGAGCGCTTCGGCCTGGAGCTTCTCACGCTCGAGAAGATCGGCGCCTGGGCGATCACGGAGCCCGGCTCCGGTTCCGACGCTTTCGGGGGCATGCGCGCCTCCGCCCGTCGCGAAGGCGACGAATTCGTGCTCAATGGTTCGAAGACGTTCATTACCAACGGTCCCTTCGCAGACACGACCGTCTTCATCTGCAAGCTCGAAGAGCCCGACGTCGATGTGCGGGATCGCAAGATCCTGAACTTCGTGTTGGACCGCGGCCTGCCGGGCTTCGAGCAGAGCGGGCCGCTGCGCAAGATGGGCATGCACTCGTCGCCAACCGGCGAGCTCTTCCTCTCCGATGTCCGCGTCGGCATGGACCGCTTGCTAGGCGGCGAAGCGGCGCTGAACAAGAGCGGGGGAGGGCGTGAGAGCGCGAAGAGCACCTTCCAGACCGAGCGCTCAGGGGTCGCGGCGATGGCTCTCGGCATCGTCGAGCGTTGCCTCGAACTGTCGGTGAAGTACGCCCGGGAGCGGGTGCAGTTCGGGCATCCGATCGGCGAGTACCAGCTGATCCAGGAGAAGCTTGCGCGCATGGAGGTCGCTCGGATGAACCTCCAGAACCTCGTGTTCCGCACCATCGAGCTCACCGCTCACGGCCAGACGATGACATTCGCCGAAGCCTCGGCGATGAAGTTGTATGCGGCGCGCGCGGCCGTCGAGGTGGCGATGGAAGCGGTCCAGGTGTACGGCGGTAATGGCTACATGTCCGAGTACGTCGTGGAACAGCTCGCCCGGGACAGCAAGGTGCTCCAGATCTACGCCGGAACCGACGAGATCCAGATCCGCGCCATCGCCAAGGATCTGTTGGCCGGAGGCTGATCGGGGGCGCCAGCGCGTTGACAGGGAGGCGTCTGATACTAGACTGACTAGTCAGTTCATGGTTTCGACAACGCCCTCCCGCCGCGCCTCGCCGGAAATCCGTCGCATGCAGATTCTCGATGCCGCCCAGGAGTGCTTCTCCCGAGCGGGCTTCCATGGCGCCACGATGGACGATGTCGTTCGCGCCTCAGGGCTCTCCAAAGGCAGCCTCTACTGGCACTTCACCAGCAAGGAAGAAGTCCTGCTGGCCCTGTTCGATCGCTACGTGGAGGCGACCTTCGCGGCCTGGGAGTTCGCCGCGTCGCGATCGACCGCCGCTTCGCCAACCGACTTGTTGCTTGAGAGTGCCGAGAGCTGCATGACGATCCTCGTCGAGCAGCGCGATCTCGCACAGACCTGGATCGGCTTCCTCGAGAATCCGGCTGCCCGGGAGCGCATGGCGCTTCTCTACGTGCGGAGCCGCGCGGCCGTCGTCGCGTTGCTGGACGAGGGCGTGGCCCAGGGCGCCTTCGCCCCCCACGATTCGGACGCCATCGCTGCGGGCCTCACCGGCCTTTGCGAAGGGCTCTTCCTGCAGGGAATCGTCGATCCGGAATTCGACCCGATACCGCCGCTGCGCGTCTCGACTCACGCGCTGCTGAAGGGAATCTCGAGATGAAGCGTCGAAGTCGTATGACCCAGCGAATCCTGTTGGCTGCCCTTCTAGCCGTCGGTCTCGCGTCAACGGCCCAGGCAGAACTCGAAGCGCCACCCGAAGGCCTGACGGCGCGAGCGGTGGCCGAGCGGGTCGAGAACGTATTCCGCGGCGATACCTCCTATTTCGAAGCCACCATGATCGTCCACTCGCCGAGGCTGCCGGAGCCGCGACGGGTGGGTTTCCAGAGTTGGGACGATCGCCCGAACAAGCGCTCGTTCATCCGCATCACCGCGCCGCCCAAGGACAAGGGGATGGCCTTCCTGAAACTCCACCCGAACCTCTGGAACTACATTCCGCGCGTGGAGCGCACGGTGCGGATTCCGCCCTCGATGATGTTGCAATCGTGGATGGGGTCCGACTTCAGCAACGACGACCTGGTGCGCGAGTCGAGCCAACTCGACGACTATCATCATCGCTGGCTAGGCGTCGATCCCGACCCCGAGCATCCCGAGAGCGAGCGGGCGTACCTGATCGAGTACATCCCGAACGAGGACGCGCCGGTGGTATGGGGCAAGATCGTGGCCACCATCGATGCCGCTCGCTTCGCGCCCCTGCTCCAGGAGTTCTATGACGAGGACGGCGAGAAGCTGCGCGTGTTGTCCTACGAAGATTTCGCCACCGAAGGGCGGCCGTACCCGCACCGCTGGTCGATGACGCCACTCGACAAGGAGGGCCATCAGACAGCGGTCGAGATCGACGTGATCCGCTTCGACGAGGCGTACCCGGACACCTTGTTCACAAAACGCAACCTGACCAGACGTGACGCGCGGTGAGGACCGTACTGCGCCTGGCCTGGCGGAACGTCTGGCGCAATCCGCGCCGGACCGGGTTGACGGTGGCGGCCACCGTGTTCGCGGTCTTTCTCGTGGTCGTGTTCGTCGCGATGGCCGACGGCACGCATACGAAGATGATCGAGGACAGCGTCCGGATCCAGTCGGGTCACGTGCAGGTCGCTGCCCGGGGTTATCTCGAGAACCGAACCCTCGAGTATTTCATCGAGTTGGATGGCCCGCTGGAAGCGGCCCTCTCGGCAGCCCCGGCCATCGAGGCGTGGGCTCCCCGCGTCAACAGTGCGGCGCTGCTTTCGCTCGAATCCTCCACCCAGGGCGTGATCCTGATCGGGGTGGATCCGGAGCGCGAGCCTTCCGTCTCGACGCTCTCGGATCGGATCGAGATCGGCGAATTTCTCCCGGCAACGGCAACCAGGCCCATCGTTCTCGGTGAGCAATTGGCGCGGAACCTCGGCGCAGTGTTAGGCGACGAGATCCTGGTCTACTCGATGGCCTACACGCTCGAGAACGCCTACGACCTCTTCGTCTTTACCGGCACACTGAGCCTGCCGGATGCCTCGCTCGAACGGGGCCTGGCCATCGTGCGTCTCAGCGACGCGCAGGAATTCCTGGCCTACGGCGATCGGGTCAGCGAGGTGGCACTGCGGGCGGGGAGCGCGCGCGACGTTCCAGCGCTCACCGCCGATCTCGGGGCGAGGCTCGCCGGAATCTCCGGCGTCGTGCTCCACCCGTGGAACGAAGTCATGCCCGAAGTCGAGCAGTTCATCATCGTCGATGATGCCGGCATGTACGTCATGCTCGTGATCCTCGTGATCGTGGTCGGGTTCGGCATCCTGAACACGATCTTGATGTCGGTGCTGGAACGCCAGCAGGAGTTCGGGGCGATGTTGGCGCTCGGCCTCAGGCCCCTGCGCATCTTCGCGATGGTCTATGCGGAATCGATGATGCTCGCGATGATTGGTCTGATCGCGGGCCTGGCCCTGGCGTTGCCGACCGTGCTCTGGTTCGTGGGTCATCCGATTCCGCTATCTGGCGACGGGATGGAGGCGGCGGCGGCCCTGGTCGGGATGGAACCGATCGTGGTGTTCGAGTTGCGCGAAACGACCCTTCCTGGGGCTGCGTTGACGATCCTGGGGGTGGCCGCACTCGCGGCGTTGTACCCGGCCGTCAAGGCGGGCCGGGCGCGACCCATCGAAGCGCTCCGGAGTCTCTGAGCATGCTCCCGGCCGTGCATGACTTCTTTCGCTCGATACTCCTGGCAACGACCTGGCGCATGGCCTACCGGAACGTGTTCCGGAGCCCGCGCCGCACGTTCGTCGTCTTCGCGGCCGTCGCGATCGGGCTGGGCGGCTTGATGATCACCATGGCCGTCAACTACGGCATGGTCTACCAGATGGTCGAGCTCGCGATTCGAAGCGAACTCGGTCACATCCAGGTCCACGGGCCGGGTTGGTCGGCGAAGCCGGGTGTCGAGATCCGTGTCAGCGAGGCGGAGACGCTTCGGGTCGTCGATGGCATGGGGTTGGAGGGTCTTCGCGCCTTTGCGCCCCGGGTCCGGGGCGAAGGGCTGGCGTCGTCGGCGCGCGGCAACGTCGGAATCTCCTTGGTCGCCATCGATCCGGATCGCGAGGCGGCCGTCACGACGCTTCGCGAATCGATCATCGAGGGCAGCTATCTGGAGCCGGACGTTCCCCGCGCCCTGGTCGGATATCGCCTGGCGAAGCGCCTCCACGTTGGCGTTGGCGACAAGATCGTGGTCTCGGCCCAGGACGTCGCCGGGGACATGACTGGCGAGGCGTTCCGAGTGGCCGGTGTCTTCCGAACCGAGGCCCTGGAACTCGACGAGCGTACGGTCTTCATCCCGCTGGCCCGAGGCAAGCGATTGCTAGGCATGGGGAGCGAACTCTCGGAACTCGTGATCGTTGCCGAGGATGATGATGAGCTGGAGGCGCTTCGATCGAGCCTCGCGAAACGACTGCCAGCGGGCCTCGAAGTGCGAACCTGGTCGGAGTTGCGGCCGCTGTTGCGGTACATGGTCGACATGTTCCAGCAGATGGGCTGGGTCATCTACGCCGCGATCTTCATCGCGATGGCCTTCGGCATCGCCAACGTACTGCTCATGTCGGTCTACGAGCGGATTCGCGAGATCGGCATCTTGATGGCGATCGGTATGAAGCCCGGGCGCATGGTGGCCACCATCGTGGCCGAGTCGTTGTGCCTGACGCTTCTCGGCGTCGTCGGGGGCTTCGCCGTCGGCGTGGGCGGCGTGGCGCTGCTCTCGGACGGCATCGATCTCTCTCGTTGGGGCGAAGGCCTTCAATCGTTCGGCGTTTCGACCACCATCGTTCCGGTCATCCCCGAGAGCGATCTCGTAATCCCGGTCGTCGTGGCCGTCGTCACGGCGTTGATCGCCAGCCTCTGGCCCGCCCTGCGAGCCGTACGCACCCGCCCGGCCGAAGCCGTGCGTCACGTCTAGGAATTTCCATGCTCGAAGCGCGAAACATCCACAAGATCTACGAGACCCGCGGGGTCGAGACACAGGCCCTTCGCGATGTCTCACTCACGATCGCGGACGGCGAGTTCGCGGCGTTGGCGGGTCCGTCGGGCTCGGGGAAGACCACGCTGCTCAACCTGTTCGGCGCCCTCGATGACCCGACCTCTGGAGAGATCCTGCTCGACGGGCAGGATCTCGGGCAGTTGTCCTCGACCGAACTCGCCGATCTGCGGCTCGCCAAGCTGGGCTTCGTCTTCCAGGCCTTCAATCTGATCCCCGTGTTGACGGCACGGGAGAACGTCGAGTTCGTGATGGAGCTTCAAGGCGTTTCGCAGGCCGAGCGTCGTGAGCGCGCGGTTCGCGCGCTCGCGGATCTGGGCCTCGAGGGCCTCGGCGACAAGCGGCCGCTCGAGATGAGTGGCGGGCAGCAACAGCGGGTCGCGGTGGCGCGCGCCATCGTCAGCGGCCCGCGTGTGGTCCTGGCGGACGAGCCGACGGCGAACCTCGATTCGAAGAGCGCCGCGCAGCTACTCGACCTGATGCATGCAATGAATCGCGAGCGCGGCGTGACGTTCGTGTTCTCGACCCACGACCCGATGGTGATCGAGCGCGCCGAACGCGTGATCCGGCTCCGCGACGGGGAGGTGGTGGCCGACGAGCGGAGGTCGGCCGCTTGAGAGCCGGCACGAGGGTCAGCGTGCTATTTGCCGCGATCGTTTGCCTGGTTTCACCCGCGAGCAGTCACGCCGTCGATCTGTGGCGCGATGGCGACCGTTTCCTGGAGGTCTCCGGTTCGATCCGCGAGCTGCTGACCGTGACGAACGGAACCGACGGTTCGCGATTCACCGGGTCGGTTCTGGCAAACGGCTGCCTCGATCCCGCGCGCTTCGCGAACTGTCCCGCCTTCGACCAGATCGGGGATCGCGATGTCTGGCAGAGCCTGGCGCGACTCCGCTTGAAACTCGACGCGGGTTTCGGTGGCGGCTGGTCCGGTCAGCTCACCTACGACGCAGAGTGGCGGGCGGGAATCCTGGACGGTTTGTTCGCCGCTCCCGGTGCCGTGGAAGATTCCTTTCTCGGTCTCGAAGACCGTCTCGGCAAGGCGTCGGGTCGCCACGCTCAGGTCCACCGGATCTACCGGGGTTGGCTGCGGTTCGAGCGGGGTCCGCTCCAGATCACGGTCGGGCGCCAACGAATTCCGTGGGGCGTGGGGCGGCTGTGGAATCCGATCGATCGCTTCAACGCCATTGGTCCCCTTGCGGTCGAAGGCGATCAATCGCTGGGCATCGACGCGGTCGACGTGCGCTGGTCGTTCTCGGGTTTCGACCAACTCCAGCTCGTCTACGCGCCGGCAACGCGATCCGCCGACACACGCTATGCGTTGCGCTATCAGGCCGTGATTCGCGACGTGGATGTCGGCCTGATGGTGGGTCGCTTCGAGCAGGCCTTCACCACGGGTTTCGATCTGGCCGGGAACCTGGGGGATTCGGCCTGGCGTCTCGAGGCGGTATGGACCGATCCCTCACGCGTCGTGGCCGAGTTCGGTAGCTCCCCCCGCGAGCTCGAGCGCTTCTGGCAGGTCGTCGCCTCGCTCGATCACAACTTCGACGTCGGTACCGGCGTCTACGTACTCGTCGAGCATCTCTGGGATCAGAACGCACTCGGCTTCGGCCCTGGCGGCCGCGCCGGGAGCCTGCTGCCATTCTTCCAGGCGCCCGCGCTTCCGATCAGTGCGGATCGTTTCGGGGGCAGCGGTGTCGTCTCCCTGGTGAGCCATCAGACGGGCCTGATGCTCGGCTACGAGCTCTCAGCGGCGTTCAGCGGGAACCTGCTGCTCCTCTGGGATTGGCGCGGCGAGAGCGCCGCTGTGGTGCCCGTCCTCACCTACACCGGCTGGAACAGCGTCGAACTCACCGTAGGCTTGCAGCTCTTCGCCGGTGCAGACCGTTCCCAGTTCGGCGCTCAAGAAGCGCTCGGCTATGCGCTCGTCGAGTGGTTCTTCTAGGGTTCGGCAAGGAGGTCATTCCATGCGCGTACTCGACGTCGGCTCATCCATCGCCGCCACGCTGATCCGGTTCGCCGGAGGCGCGAGCGTGAATGCTGCAGGGGCCCGGCCGAAGGAACCCATCACGATCTACGAGTTCGAGAGTTGTCCGTTCTGTCGCAAGGTCCGTGAGGCGTTGACGAGCCTGGATCTCGATGCCCGGATCCTGCCCTGCCCGAAGCGCGGCGAGCGCTACCGGGCGGAACTGGTCGAGCGTGGCGGAAAGGCACAGTTCCCCTACATGATCGATCCGAACACGGGCCGCGAGATGTACGAATCCGACGACATCATCGACTACCTGTACGCCGAGTATGGCTCCGCTTCAGCGCGGCCGGGTCCGAAGGGCGCGGTCCCGCTGCTGACCGGCTCGCTCGCCAGCATGGTGCGCGCGCAGCAGGGGACCTTCGTGCGCCGTTCGAAGGCGCCGGAGGAACCGCTCGAACTCTGGTCCTTCGAAGCCTCTCCGTTCTGCCGCATCGTCCGTGAGCGCCTCTGCGAGCTCGAGCTGCCCTACCTGCTGCATAACATCGGAAAGGGAAGCGCGAAGCGGGAAGCCTTCGTTACGCGTTTCGGCACGATGCGGGTGCCGTATCTACTCGATCCCAACACGGGCAAGGGGCTCTACGAGTCCGACGAGATCGTCGCGTATCTCGACGCCACCTATGCCCGCTGAAAGTCACGGCGCCGGGCCAGCGTCGCGTTCCGGCCTCTCAGGCCAACCGGTCGAGCAACAGGGTCGCGATCCCGAGGAAAGCGGTAAAGCCGAAGATGTCGGTCAGCGTGGTCACGAGAACGCCCGAGCCGACGGCCGGATCCTGATCCAACGCCTGTAGCAGCAGCGGAATCGCTGCGCCCAATACACCGGCGATGGCCATCGTCGCCATCATGGTCACGAACAGCACACCGCCGAGGTACGGATTTCCCTGCCAGAGGTAGGCCATGAAACCGCTGGCCACACCGGTGATGGCTCCGATCACGATGGCCACGGTCACTTCCTTGCCGACCGCACGCAGACCGCTCGAAAACTCGAGCTCGCCGAGCGCGATGGCTCGTGTGATCACGGTGAGCGATTGGATTCCGCCGTTGCCGCCCATGCCTGCGACCACGGGCATGAAGAACGCCAGCACCACGATTTCTTCGAGGGTGCGCTCGAACAATCCGATCACCCAGGCGGCGGTAAACGTGGCGCACAGATTCAGCATCATCCAAGGCAAGCGCTTGCGCACGGCGTGGTGGGCCGGGCTGAAGACGCGATCCTCATCGGACAGGCCGGCGAGGTGGTACATGTCCTCGGTGGCTTCTTCGTGGATGACTTCGATCACGTCGTCGACGGTGATCACACCGATCAGTCGCTCGTCGTCGTCGACAACGGGAATCGCGAGCAGGTTGTAGCGACCCACGAGCTGGGCCACTTCTTCCTGGTCGGCGTCTGCGCGCACGCAGACCGGGTCGCTGACCATCAGCTCGGCGCAAGTGCGTTCGGGGTTCGCGGCGACGAGGCGCCGGATCGGGACGGTGCCGCGCAGGCGCGTCTTCTCGTCGACGACGTAGAGGTAGAGGATCGCCTCGTCATCGGGCGCGCCGCTGCGGATCCGGTCGATCGCGGCCTGGGCAGTCGTATCCTCCTGGAGGGCCACGAAGCTCGTGATCATGGCCCGGCCCGCACTCTCGGGCGGATACAGTTCTGCCTTCTCGAGTTCGCCGCGCTGGCTACCGGGTAGCAACGCGAGCACCGGCGCGCGGCGCTCCTCGTCGAGCCATTCGACCAACTCGACCATGTCGTCGAGTTCCAGGCGTTCGAGGATCTGGGCGAGTCGCTCGTTGCCGATGGCCTCGAACACGTCCGGCAACATTTCCGGCGGGAGTTCGCGCAGGGTGCTGGCGGCGCGACGCGTGTCGAACAACAAGCCGATGACGGTGCGCAGTTCGGGCAGCGTGAGCCCGGAGAGCACCGGTCCACGGTCCGCCGGACGCATGCGCGCCAGCAACCGCTCCGCGCGGGTCGTCAACCCGCCCGCGAGCAGTCTGCGGAGAATCCGCGTCGTCTCCTGGGCATTCGCCAAGTCGAGGCTCCGATTCCCCAAGGAGCTCACGGTGAAGCGCGAACTCTAGTGAGGGAACGTCCCGGGGTGCCGCTCGTTGCGCGGCCCATCGTTCGATTTGCCACCGGCTCCGGTGGCAGCGGTCGAGTGTTCCATCGGCCGGACGGGTTCTAACACGCGGCTAACCGGGCGGCAACGCGCAGTGTTGCCGCCCGGTTGCGGCTCCTCGGGGACGCAGGCGGGTTTCCAACCATCTGAAAACAATGGGGAAACCATCACTCAAGTAGTCAGCGGCGGCGTCCGAAGAGCAGGTCTGATCTCCGTAAGGAGAGAAGGAGCGGGGCCGTGTCCGAGATCCAATCCGTCAGCATCGCAGGCGTACGCGTGGTCGCGAACGAAGTGTCGCTGCCGCAGTGGCTCCGTCGCTGGTCGAGCACCGCTCGCGTTGGCGACTTGCGCCTGAACGTTCGGGGCGGTCGTCCGCTCGCCGCACCGGGCCCCAGCGCGTGCTTCGTCGATGGCGTGGACCGGCTCGAGGTCTCCTTCCTGATGGGTCGCTATCACCTGGTGACGCGGGATCTCGGCGGCAACGTGGTTCGCAGCGCGTGTTTCGATGAGCGCACGGGCGAAGTCGATGTGGTGCTGGATGCCGGGTCGGGGGGTGCACCGTTCGATCGCGGTCTACTCGAATGGCTGGTCCTAGATCGGCTGGGCATGCGACGTGGTTTCGTGCTCTCCGCCTGCGGAATCGTTCGTGAGGGTCGCGCCCTCGTCTTTGCCGGTGGCCCCGGCAGCGGACGCACCACGATTGCCGAGCTGTTGCAACGCAACGCAGGGACCCGAATCCTCTCGGATGACGCCGTCGCACTCTACGAATCTCGCCGCCAGGGCTTCGTCGCCACCGCGTGGCCGTGGCCCGAGGACGGTGCCTTTCGCAATCGAGGGGCCGGAGCGCTGAAGGCGTGCCACCGGATTCGCCGCGCACCGATCGTGCTGGCCGAACCCCTGGTCGGAATCGCCGCGCGCGACGCACTCGGCTGCCTGGTGCGAAGGCCGGTCGGAGACAATGAGGCCTGCGAACGCATCGAGACGGCATTCGAACGCTGTTCCGGCGCAATCCCGACGATCCGACTGGGCTTTCCGCCCGACGCACGATTGGCGCGCTTCGTCGGGGGCGAATCGACCAGTCGCCGCGCGCCGGCCCCGCGCGTACCGGCGCTGGCGACTCCGTGAGACACGAAGAAACGAGCCGCCAACGGCTTCGCAACTCGCTCTCGCGGGGGGCGGTGGAGATCCGCACCCGCGGGCGGGCCATGCGTCCGCTGCTCGAGCCGGGTGATCGGGTCCGCCTCGAACCGCGCGCACCGACCGTGGGTGACGTGGCCCTGGTCGAGATCGGTCAACGCCTGGTCCTGCACCGCCTGGTGCGCCGACGCGGACCGACCTGGTGGGTCCGCGGAGAGAACGACGCGGCCGGGATCGGTTGTATCCATCAAGAACAGATCGTGGCCATCGCGACGGAGCGGCTTCGCGAGGCGAACGAACCCGCGCGCTGGTTGCGGCTCGATGCTTCCGCGACGCGCTCCGAACGGCTTCGAGCCTGGCTTCGACAGCCCGCTGATTCCGACACGGATTGAGCCAACCGCCATGGGGTGTGGCTCCCACACCGATTGCAACTTCGCCGCCAAACGCCCTTCCTACCGTAGGAATGCCGGCTAGCGGCGTCTCCCCGACGATTTCGTTCATTTCCGATCGCAAACGGCGTAGACTTATTGGAGTTGGCTGCCTGCCGCGCTGTACGGGCCCTGGGTCACCGGGGCATTGGAGTCGCCGAATGAAGCTGCTCATCGAGGAGATCGTGAAGGCGCTCGTCGATAAACCCGACGAAGTGCAGATCAAGGAAGTGATCGGCGACCACGCGCACGTGCTCGAGCTACGTGTCGCGAAGGACGATCTTGGCAAGGTGATCGGGAAGGGCGGGGCACACGCCTCGGCGATCCGGACCTTGATGGCCGCAGCCAGCGGCAAGGAAAAGAAGCGCTACATCCTCGAGATCATCGAGTATTGATCGACGCTTCGGCGCGCCGCCAGCCGCGTTAGCATTCGCCTCCGATCCCACCGGAGGAACCATGTCGGCCGCGCTCACCTTTCCCGAAGTTCCCTACACGCTCGGTGCCCAGCTCGAAGTGCGCGCTGCGCATCCTCAACTGACCGATCGCGAATTCCTCGCCGCCGACGGGCGCAGCTGGAGCTGGAAGCGCTACCGGGACGAGTGCGTTCGTACCGCGTACTTCCTGCGGCGCCGCCTCGGGCGCTGCGACGATTCGCGGCCCGGGCACGTTGCGATGATGCTCGAGAATCATTTCGAGCTGCTGGCCTTGTACGGCGGCTGTGCCTACGCGGGCCTCACGTTGTTCGGCATCAACACCGGGCTGCGCGGTGAGGTCCTGGTCGGCGTCTTGAATCAATCGCGGGCGCGCGTCCTCGTGGTGGACCAACGCTTCGCGGGTGAAGTCGTCAAGGTCGCGTCGAAGCTCCAACATCTCGCAGCCGAGAACATTCTCGTGTTGCCGACCACCGGCGATCCCGTGGACGGAAACGACTGGCGCGTCCAGATCGAGGCGGATGAGGGCAGCCTCGAGGTCCACCGCGATCCGCCGGACGCGGATGTGGCGCCCGACTCGAACCTGATGGTGATCTACACCTCGGGCACGACCGGCCTGCCAAAGGGGATCAACAACAACCACTTCAAGCTGCTCGCGATCGGCATTCGGATGGCCGACCAGCTCGAACTCGGGCCCGATGCGACGGGCTACGCGTGCATGCCGCTATTCCATTCGAACGCGATGTTCCTGGGTTTCCAACCCGCATTCTGGTGTGGCGGCCGGCTGGCGATGCGCGAGCGTTTCAGTGCTTCGAATTTCGCAACGGACGTACTCGCCCATGGCGTGACGTACTGGAACTACGTCGGCGAGCCGGTGCATTACATCCTGAGTGCACTCGATCGGTCGTACGGTAGCGAGGAGGCCATCCGCGCCGCGGTTGCCGATCATCCCGACAACCGCTTCCGCTATGCGGTCGGGAACGGCGCGTCGCCGCCGGACATCGACCGCTTCGTCCGGTACCTGGGGCTCGACGACATGTTCGAGCTGTATGGCTCCACCGAGGCTGCGATCAGCACCTTCCGCCGGCTCGGCGATCCGCGCGGAAGCGTCGGCGAGGTCACCGATCCGGCCGTGAAGATCCTCGATGAGCAGGCCCGGGAATGCCCGCCGGCAATTCTCGATGGCGACGGCAAGATCACCAACTACGCCGAAGCCGTGGGAGAGATCTGCCGCGTCGCCGAGGACACCGCATTGTTCCAGGGCTACTTCGACAACGCTGAAGCCAACGAGAGCAAGTATCGCGAAGGGGTTTATCACTCCGGAGACCTGGGCCACATCCTGCTCGACCAGGAGAGGCGCTTCCTGTTCTTCGATGGGCGGACCGACGACTGGATCCGCAAGGACGGCGAGAACTTCTCGGCTGCCCAGGTGGCGCGCCTGCTTCAGGAACACCCTGACATCGAACTGGCGGCCGCCTACGGCGTTCCTTGCCCGGTCTCGGACGAGTGGGTGATGGCGGCGCTCCGCTTGCGCGCAGGCGCCAGTCTCGATCCGGCTGCGTTCTTCGACTGGTGTGAAGCGCAGGTCCAGCACGGTGCGATGGATCGCAAATGGTTCCCGGACTTCCTGCGCGTGGTCGAAGACTTCAGTTACACGCAGACCCAGAAGGTCCTGGTCCGCGAGTTGAAGAAGGACCATTTCCACCGGGGCCGGCTATCCGACGAGCGGATTCTCTGGCGCGAACGAGGTGACAACGCCTATCGCGAGTTCAGCGCGGGTGACTTCGCGAAGCTCCGGGAGACTTTCGCCGCCGCGGAACGCGAGGAACTGCTCGACCGCTAACGCGCATTCCCTGCAGGACGGGTTCCCACTTCGTCATCCCGGGTGACCGTTTAGTACTTGTGGGCACTTCCCTACGCGCCTGGGCTGGACCCTGTTTAGCTGGCAGCACCACGCACTTGAAAGGACCCGTTGCCGGCGTCCGAACGGCTGGCACGAACCTTGCCTTATGCACGTGCAGTGAGCCCGATCACCACGATCAGGCGAGGGAGAACGCATGCAGGTTTCGGTTACAGCGGAAGAGCACTATCGGCGGGGTCGTGAGCTGTTGGTTCACGACAAGATCGATCAGGCCATGGAGAACTTCCGCACGGCACACAACCTGGATCCCGCGAATCCGCGCTACCGGTCCTACTTCGGTCTCGGACTTGCCCTGGTGGAGCGTCGCTTCGATCGCGCGCTCGAACTGTGTCGCTCGGCCGCCAAGGAAGAATTCTTCAATCCCGAGCTCTACCACAACCTCTCGCGGGTTCATCTCGCCTTCGGTTTCAAGGCCGAAGCGATTCGCTACCTGCGCCGCGGCCTGATGATCGACCCGGCGAACCTGGCGATGATCGACGACCTCGAGAACCTCGGCATGCGACAATCACCGGTTCTCTCGTTCCTGCCACGACGCCACCCGGTGAACCGATTGCTCGGGCGTGTACGCGGGATCTGGGGCGAGAACGGAGAAGCCCCACACGCCGCGCCACAGGCACAAGCCTCCGCCTAGCGGTCCGCTAGCAGCAGGCTGTCGTCGGAAGAGGGCTCGTTTCGGGAGCCGGGCGAAGCGCGATGCGCTTCGCCACGCAGGCGTTCAGCCGCGTTACTTCTTCTTGTGCCGCGAGCGCTTCAGCAGCTTCTTCTTCTTGTGCTTGCGCATCTTCTTGCGGCGCTTCTTGATGACGCTTCCCACTGGGGCTGCATCCTCCGGGTTCGAGGCGGGGCGCATGAATACTCAGTCGAGCTTCCACCGTCAAGTCGGCCGCGCGCGGACCCTTGCCACGAGCGGTGGTTTCTCTCTCGGTCGAACGTGTTCGTTGCTCGAGAATCGTGTGATCCGCACGCAGCTTGGTATCCCATCGTCCCGTTTTTTTTGCGTTTATTACTTGACGGTGCGAAAAAGGCGCTGTTAGCCTCGCACGCAACTACGGCCGTAGTGCCGTGACAATGCGACGGGAAGTGGATTTTCCATGTCTAAAGTCGCGGGTTCCCGACTCCGATAGGAGCCGTGAGCCATCAACAGGGGGGTGACCCATTCCATGGCAGCTCGTAAGAAGACTCGAAAGAAGGCCGCCAAGAAGGCGACCAGGAAGAAGGCCACGCGCAAGAAGGCAACGCGCAAGAAGGCCACCAAGAAGAAGGCCACTCGTAAGAAGGCCACCAAGAAGAAGGCAACCCGTAAGAAGGCTGCCAAGAAGACGCGTAAGAAGGCCACGAAGAAGAAGGCCACACGCAAGAAGGCCAAGAAGAAGGCGACCCGTAAGAAGGCTGCCAAGAAAACGCGTAAGAAGGCCACGAAGAAGAAGGCGACCCGTAAGAAGGCCGCCAAGAAGACGCGCAAGAAGGCAACCCGCAAGAAGGCGGCCCGCAAGGGTGCGCGCAAGAAGGCTCGCCGGAAGTAATTCCGCCAAGCCCTTCTAGGGAAGGTCTTTGGACCCCGGCCGGCCTCGTGTCGGCCGGGGTTTCCTTCTTCCGGCGCTTTGCCTAGATTCCGCCCTCCGGGGACCCTGGCCGTACGGCTGCTCCCCACACCCCCGCCTCCGCCAGATAGGGAGACCTCCATGGCCCGCATCACGATCGAGGACTGCACGGACCGCGTCCCGAACCGGTTCCACCTGGTTCAGATGGCCGCCATCCGCACCAAGCAGCTGAAGAAGGGCGCACGCGCGCTGGTGCAGACCGATGGGAACAAGGAAGTGGTGACCTCGCTGCGCGAGATCGCGGCCGGTTTCATCGAGCCCGACTACGGCATTGTCGAAGAGACCACCGAAGAGTAGGCACGCACGCACGCGCTGCGCGATTCCTCGCGCGGCCAGGCGAGGGGGCATCGCTGGCCTCATCGCTAGCGGATCGGCTGGACCGGGACCGTGAAGACGACGTGCGTTCCACGTCCGATCTCACTCTGCATTTCGATCTCGCCATCCATCAGCGTCAGCAGGTCGCGCACCAGCGTCAAGCCGAGGCCCGCACCGCGGTACGTCGAGGACGTGGTCGGGTCGACCTGGAAGAACTCTTCGAAGACGAACTCGCGATCGTCCGCGCAGATGCCAATGCCGCTGTCGACGATCTCGCAGCGCAGTGTCGCGTCCTCGCTGACGGAGGAGCGAATCTGGACGCTACCCGAGGTCGTGAATTTGCAGGCGTTGTCGAGCAACAGGAACAACACCTGGTTGATCTTCGCGAGATCCGTACGGATCTTGGGCAACGGTTCGTCGAAGTCCTTCTCGACCTTGACCGGCTTGCTGCCGATCGTGTCCTGGACGCTGAAGATCGCTTCCTCGACGACTTCGCGGAAGTTGACCTCCTGGATCTCGACCGGGAGTTCGCCTTGCTTGATCCGCCAGAGGTCGAGGATGTTCTGCAAGGTTCGGAGGAACGAGGTGCCGTCGTCGAGTGCGCAGCGCAGGTTGCCCTTCGCGGCTTCTGACAGGTTCTCGTTTTCCCCGGCGAGGACCGAGATGATCGCTTCGATGATTCCGTTCAGCGGCGTCCGCAGTTCGCGGGACATCTTCTCGATGAAATCGCTCTTCAGCTTCTGGACCGAGTCCAGCTTCTCGTTGCTGCGCAGGAGCTCGATGTCCTGGGCAAAGAGGGCTTCGGAGAGCTTGAGGATCTCGTCGCCCGGCTCCTCGTTGGTCGCCTGCGGTGAGCCGAGTTTTTCCTCGAGCTCCGAGTTCCGCGTGGCCAACCAGGCGTGGTCCGTTCGCAGGGCCGCCGAATCTGCCAGCGAGCTGAATATCTGCTGAACAGGCTCGCTGGGTGCGCTGGGTGAAGCCACGACCAGCACACCCCAGACCCGCCCTTCGCTGCAGATCGGGAACGCGTTGACGCAGCCCAGGTCGGCAATTTCAGTCGCAACGCCTTCACCGGTCTCATGGCAATCGCGCGCGATCGAGGCGACCCCATCGGCTGCAAGACGAGCTGCCTCCTGGGAGTCGAAGCCGGCGGCCGCGCGCAGCGGCGCGCTCGTGAACGGCGGGGCCTCTTGCGGAGCGTGGGCGAAGACGAGGGCAGAGCCCTTGGCTTGTTCGGCCGCGCGCGCCGCGACGCCGCGGAGCGTGCTCGTCAGGGCGTCGAGGCGACTCGGGGTTTCCGGGTTCGGGTCCGCTGTGACAGCCATGCCTAGAACCGCCCATCCGAATCGATCTCGAGCGGCTCCATTGGCTTCTCGGATTGTTCTTCGACTTCGACCTCGCCCTCCAGAGAGAGCTTGGTCTGGAAGTCCGCCGGGTTGGAAGCCGCCCCAAGCGCAGTCTCGACAGCAATCTTGTTGGCCCGTAGCAGGTCGAGCAGGTGCTGATCGAAGGTCTGCATCTTCTCGTTCTTGCCGCGGCTGATGTAGTCGTTCAACTCGTTCGTCTTCTGGGGATCCCGGATGCACTCCTGGATCGAGCGGGTGGCGCGAAGGATCTCGACAGCCGGAACACGACCGTCGTCGCGCTTGTTGACGAGCAACCGCAACGACACGATCGCTTGGATGTTGTCGGCGAGCCGTGCGCGCACGTTGGCTTGTTCCTCGGTGGGGAAGAACGAGACGAGCCGGTTGATCGTCGACGCCACGTCGGAAGTATGGATCGTCGAGAAGACCAGGTGGCCGGTCTCGGCCGCCTTCAACGAGGTGTCGACGGTCTCGAGGTCGCGCATCTCGCCGACCATGATGACGTCCGGGTCCTGCCGCAACGCCGCGCGCAGCGCGTCGGGGAAGCCGGCGGTGTCGGTGCCGATCTCGCGTTGGGTGATGATGCTCTTCTCATGCGAGAAGACGAATTCGATCGGGTCCTCGACGGTGATGATCTTGCACTTGCGAAGCCGATTCACTTCGTTGATCAAAGCAGCCAGGGTGGTGCTCTTGCCCATTCCCGTTGCGCCGGTAACGAGCACATAACCGCGTCGCAGGGTCGCGATGTCGCGCAAGATGCCCGGCAGGTTCAACTCGTCGAAGGTCTTGATCTGCAGCGGAATGACACGCAACACGATGTTGAAGTTGCGGCGCTGGCGCGAGATGTTGACGCGGAAGCGTCCCTCGTCGGGTAGCTCGTAGGCAAGATCGACCTCGTTGAAGGCCATGTCTTCCTGCCGCGGATCTCCTTCGAGCAGCAACCTGGCGATCGCCTCGGTATCCGAGGCTTCGAGCACCTTGTACCGCAACTCCACCAGGTTTCCGTTGAACCGGTACAGGGGCAGGTTGCCCACCTGGAAATGGATGTCGGACGCACCCTTCTCGATGCCGAGTCGGAGCAGTCGGTAGAGTTTTTCCCGGTCCATTCGGGACCCTCTCCCTCGCTGAGAATGCCCGGCCCGATGGGGGCCAAGCGTCGAAGATGCGTATCGGCGGACGGACGCCGTCCTTGACCGGATCCCGATCCGAACCCCGCTATCCTGTCCGCCATGAATCGCCGGTTCCGATCGACCATCTTTCTCCCCGCGGGGATGATCCTTCTTCTCGCCTGCGGAGGAGCGGTTCCCATCCGAGCCGAAGACCCGGCTCCGGCCGAAGCTGCTGCCACGAGCGATCCGGCGGGTAGCGAAGAAGCCAGCGCTCGAGCGGCGCCCGCGCCGATCCCGAGCCAGGGCGGTGGGCCGGGCCTCGATTCCCTGCTTACGCTGCCACGCCACCGGACCTATGCCATCGAACGCCGCGGCGGGCTGACCAGTGGTGAATGGCGGGCGAAGTTCGCCCGCGCGCGCTCGAACCTCGTGGAGGCCCAGGTCGCACTGGAAGACTCCGAGCGCCGCATGGATGACGCCGCCGACCGTGGTCAATGGAGGGTGTCGCCGCCGATCCCGGGGCAGGACCAGGCCGCGCCCGGCGAGACCAGCCTCGATTTCAACCTGCGCCAGGAGATCCGCCGCCATCGCGCCGAGATCACCCGGCTCGAGCGACGCCTGCAGGATCTGGAGATCGAGGCCAACCTGGCCGCGGTTCCCGAGGAGTGGCGAGGTTAGAAGTGGTCTCGAAAACCCTCTCGGTCGCGCTGCACGCCGCTTCGGCCCGATCTCATCGTTGCGAAACCTCGCCGTAGGGCCACTACGGCTCCGGTTCCGCGCCTTGAGCTCGGGCCGAATCGACGCACATCGCTCGGTCGAGGATTTTGAGACCACTTCTAGTCGGAAGCGAGGTCCTCCGGCGGGGCCGATTCCTCGATCCAGCGCCTCACTGTCGGAAGAAACGCGAAGGCCGGCAGGGTGAACACCGCCGTCAGTGCGAAGTAGCCGGCGAAGCCCAGAAACTCGGCCATGAATCCGGAGCCCATGCCCAACAACTGGCCGAACAGCGGGTAGATGGCGGTCAGCGTGGCGTATTGGACCGCCGCCCATTCCCGCTCGCAGATGCGCATCAGGAACGACATGAAGGCCGCGGTCACCATGCCCCCCGTCAGGGATTCCACCACCGACGCCACGTAGACCGCCTTCACGCCCATCCCCGGCAGCGCGGCGCTGGCGTAGAGCAGGTTCGAAGCCACCGCGAGGATGCCCGTCCACAGCAGCGCCGGCCCGATTCCGCGGGCGCTGACGACGGCCCCTCCCGCGGTCGCCCCAGCCAGGAGGGCGACGCCGCCGACCAAGCCGCCGAGGACGCCGATGGCCTCCCGGCTCAGGCCTGCCTCGTACTGGAACGGGATCAGCATCGGGCCGAGGCCGAAATCCGAGAGCCTGAAGAGGAGGAGAAAGCCGACCGCCGACCACAGACCGCGCCGGGATCGCCATGTGGCGAAAGCTTGGGCAAGCCACGAGGCGAGAGATTGACCCGGGTTGGCGCGGTGCCGGCCCTGGTCACGCCCCGCTGGAATCAACCAGACCGCGCCCGCCATCAGGAGGGGCGCCACGCCGACCGCGCGCAGAGAGGCATCCCAACCGAGGTATCCCGGAAGGAAGAGGGCGCCGGTTCCGAAGATGGTCATGGCGAGCCGGTAGGCGCCGACCCGCATCGCGTTGGCGGGGCCCTCGCTGCCACGGGGCACGATCCCGATCGTGGCGGCGTCGATCGCGATGTCCTGGGTCGCCGACGCGAGGCAGAAGGCGCCGACGGCAATCCACATGACGGTCGAGGTCGTGGGGTCGGTTGCCGGGAGGAAGAACAGCACCGCGGCCATCACCAGCAGTGCGCCCGAGATCCAGCGACGGTACCCACCACTCCACTGGACCAGCGGCGACCAGAACACCTTCAAGGACCAGGCCAGCCCGAAGCCACTTGCGACGCCGATGCTGGCCGTCGACATGCCGGCTTCGACCCACCAGGCCGGCAGCAGCAATCGGAAGACGCCCATCGGGAAGCCTTCGATCAGGTACAAGCCGGCCACGATCGCCAGCATCCGACGGAGCGGCATCCGTTCTCTCCCCCTCACCCGGAACGGAGTATGACCGTCGTCGGCCATCTCGACGACGTGGGTACCAATCGCTAGCTTGCCGGCCCGTAAGGAGGAATCCCATGTCCGATCGAGAGCCGCCGAAGGGCGTCGACAAGATTGCCATCGCATACATCCTCGGTGGCATCCCCGCGATCGTGGGATTCGTCGTGATCCTGTTCACGCTGGTGAACCTGAACCGCAACATCCCGGCCTAACTCCCGGGCTGCCGCCTGGTTGCCGCTCGCTTGCCGCCTGGTGCGCGTGTAGACAGCCGGAATTACAGGTGATTTCGGCCCGCAGGGCTCAATTCCGAAGCCGCGTGTGACGATGAGCTGGGGGTGCAGCGCGCCCCTCACCGGAATTCTCGTTCGCTCGCCGTCGTTACGGTGATGCTGCTGCTTGGCTGTGCGCACGGTGCGGCCGCACCGTCGCTGTCGTCCAGTCACTGGGACTACTTCCAGCGTCCCGCGAGCACGGATCCTTGGAGCCCGAAGATTTCCGGCTGGCAATCGCGTGAGACCGCGACGCTGGATCTGGGTTCGACGGGCGGTCCTGCCGAGGTCTCCGGTCCCGCAGACGCCGCCCCGCCGGCCGCGATCGCAGAAGAGCCCGCCGTGGAGGTCGAAGACGAGACGACCGCGCTTCGCGACACCGCGCTTCGCGACAAGTACCGCGCGTTCCGTCGCGCACGCCAGCGCGAACTGGCTCGCGACGCCGCCGAGTGGATCCAGAGCCAGGCGCGCGTTCACTATGTGCCCGACGGTGCGATCGATCATTGGGCCACCCTCGAAGAGACCCTCGAGCGCGACGGTGACGATTGTGATGGGCTCGAACTGCTCGTCTACCACTTCCTTCGCGATCTCGGCTTTGCCGAGGACGAGGTCTACCGCGCCATCGTCGTTCGCCCGTCCGATGGCCAACACCACATGGTGACCTTCTGGTTCGAAGAGTCCGGGGATCCCTGGGTCATCGACCCCACCGGCGCCATGACGTCGGGCATGCCGCGCATGTCGGATGTTCCCGGCTGGGTCCCTCTGAAGATATTCAGCGAGACCGAGGAATTCTCCGCGCGACCGTTGGCGGCACGTTAGGCCGAAGCCCCGGCCGTCAGCGTAGATCCGGGTCCGGCAGGGTCGGATCGTGCTGCAGGTACTTCGTGAGCCAGGTCGTCCCGAGATAGAAGGGGACCGTGTCGAGCAGGGCCGCCACCAGCTTGAAGACGTAGCCCGAGAAGATGAAGACCCAGAGCTGGGGCCAGACCGGTGCACTCGCGTCGATCGGGAGGCCATTGGCCCAGAAGTGGGTGATGGTGATGACCGCGAAGCTGTCGACCATCTGGCTCACCAGGGTCGAACCGTTGTTGCGCAGCCACAGGTGCTTGCCGCGCGTCAGCCGTTTCCAGAAATGGAACAACCGCACGTCGACGAGCTGCGCCGCCAGATAAGCGACCATGGAGGCGACGACGGCCCCGGTGGTCAGTTGGCGGATGCGGAAGAAGGCGAAGTCGTAGGCCTCGGTATCCGGCAGACCGTCGGCGACGAGGTCGACGGCCGGGGGCAAGACGCCGCCGAGCCACAAGAAGCCGACCACGAAGATGTTCAAGGCGAGCCCGACCCAGACCACGAAGTTCGCGCGGCGCCGACCGTAGAACTCGCTGATGAAGTCGGTGCACAGGAACGTGATCGGGTAGGGCAGCACGCCGACGGCCAGCGCGAACGGCACCCGGATGCCCGCAATCTCGAAGGACAGGTCGAGGAAGCGCGAGACGCCCAGGATGTTGAGCATCGTCATCGCGCCGATGAAGAATCCGGCCAGGATCAGGAAGACGCGTTCGCGGCGCTCGTGGAGCTCGGAATCGAGATACTCGTAGGGCAGGCCCTGGGACATGGTCGCGCAGTGTAGGGGAGGAGCGGCGGGCTCGCGGCTTGTTAGACTCGGCGCTTCGAGGGGGATTCAGGTGGCAAAGAAACGCGACGAGGCAGCGAAGATGAACGGAGTGGCCACCGCGCCGCCGGTGTTGCTTCCGATCATCACCAAGGCGGCCGATCACCCGTGCCACGAGTGCGTGAAGTGCTGCAGCTACGTCGCGATCGAGCACGATGAGCCGACCACGATGAAGGACTACGACCACATGGTCTGGTACCTCTATCACGAGAACATCAGCTTGTTCGTCGACTGGGAGAGCGCCTGGTACATCAAGTTCGAGTCGCGCTGCGAGAACCTGACTTCCGCGGGAATGTGCGGCGTCTACGATCATCGGCCCGCCATCTGCAAGGAGTTCGACTGGCGGGAGTGCGAGAACCACCTGACGCCCGAGGATGGCCCGGCCGACAAATACGTCTTCAACACGGCGGACGAATTCCTGGCCTGGTTCCAGGAAAAGCGCCCCAAGACCTACAAGCGCTATTTGCGCTTCAAGAAGAAGCGCCACGCCACCGGCGAAGAAAAAGAACTCCAACGCGTCAGCCAGAGCGACGGAGCATCCGCTCCCGCCTAGAGCGCGGTAGTGTTGGCTCCCATGAGCCAAACCAAGCACGAGCGCGGTATCGACCCGGAGAAGTTGCGCGATTTTTCGCGCAACACCTTCGGCTACATGAACGGGGCGGTGACGTCGGCCCTGATCTACCTCGGCGACGCACTGGGCCTGTACCGCGCGCTGGCGGAGGGCGGCGCTGCGACCCCTTCTCAGCTTGCCGAGCGCAGCGGGCTTCACGAACGATGGGTTCGCGAGTGGCTCTACAACCAGGCTGCAGCCCGCCTGATCGAACACGAAGACGGCGTCTTCGCCCTCTCGGCCGAAGGCGAGTTGGTCCTCGCCAATGAGGATCATCCTGCCTTTGCGGGCGGGACCTTCTCCCAGATGCCCGGCATGATGCGCGTGTTGGCTCCGCTGCAGGAGAGCTTCCGCACCGGGCTCGGGCTCCGCTACGACGAACTCGGCCCCGAGGGCGCCGCCGGCGTCGAGCGGGGATTCGCGCCCTGGGTGAAGACCTTCCTGGTGCCGGTCGGCGTCGCGGCGGTCGCGGGCCTCCGTGAGCGGCTGGATGCCGGGGCCAGCGTTGCCGATGTGGGATGCGGCGCCGGAACCGCCCTGATCCAACTCGCCGAGGCCTTTCCCGCCAGCGATTTCCACGGCTACGAGATCTCACGTTTCGCTCTCGATCGGGCGGCCGAGAATCTCTCGGCGTCGGGCGCCAGCAACGTGCACTTCCATCACGTCGAGGAAGATCCGATGCCCAACGATGGGCGCTTCGACGCGATCCTGACCTTCGACTGCCTACACGACATGGCACACCCCGACGAAGTCATGTTGGGCATCCGCAAGGCGATCCGCGAAGACGGCGTCTGGTGGATCGCGGACATCAAGAGCCACGGCAGCTACGAGGCGAATGCGGCCGAGAACCCGATGGCGTCGATGATGTATGGCTTCTCGGTGCTCACCTGCATGTCATCCGCGATGTCAGAGCCCGGCGGCCTCGGCCTCGGCACACTCGGTTTCCATGAGGCGAAGGCCCAGGAGATGACAGAAGCCGCCGGCTTCCGTCATTTCGAACGGCTCGACATCGATCACCCGATCAACGCCTACTACGCGGTGCGGCCCTAGAAACTCTGCGCGCCGGGCAGAGGGGTGGAGGGTCTCGCAGCCGGGCAGATCAGGTCATGGTCGAGCCTGCTGGAGGCCGTGGCGCGGCTCGAACGGTGTTTCGGAGATGTGATGACGATTTCTCTTGCTTGATACTATAAGAGCGCTATATTCAATTCCATGCCGCGTAAATCATCCGGAACCCAGCTCGAACTGCGACACTCCGGGTGGGGCGGGAAGCGGGCTGGCGCCGGCCGAAGGCCGCAAGCGGGGTCCGGCATTCCGCATCTCCGCCGAACGGGACTGGCTTCCCGGTTTCCCTGCCACGTCACCCTGAATGTGCGCGATGGCGTTCCCTCCCTTCGAACCGTGAAGCTCGTACGTGAACTCGAACGCTCCTGGTCAAAGGCCTGTGATCGCGGGGACTTCCGGCTCGCGCACTATTCGATCCAGGCCAATCACGTCCACCTGTTGGTGGAAGCGAAGGATGCGGACGCCCTGGGACGTGGGATGAAGTCGCTGGGCGCGCGCCTCGCGCGTGCGGTAAATCGCGTGTTCGCGCGCTCTGGGCCGGTCCTGAAGGACCGGTATCACCATGTGGTGCTGAAGACACCGACCCAGGTGCGCAATGCACTGCGCTACGTCCTGATGAACGCCAGACGGCACATGAAGCGCCCGTCCAGCAGCGTGCGAATCGATCCCGCCTCTTCGGGTCGGTGGTTCGGGGGGTGGAAGCGTTCAGCGCGCGACCTCGTGGCCGCGGCAAGAGGAACGCCCGGAACCCGGGCGGTCGCGTTCACGCACACCTGGCTCCTCAACGAGGGCTGGAAGAGGGCCGGTCCACTCCTGGACCCCGCTGCCGCTCCGGGCTGACCCGTCCCCACTGCCCCAAAGCGAATGCCGTGGAACCGACCGGCGGCTCTTCGCTCAGCCGGCCGCCGCCGAAGGTCCCGAAGGGTCGAGCGGAACCCCTGG
>JAJDAP010000092.1 GCA_029261795.1 Deltaproteobacteria bacterium | reverse complement strand
CGTTGCGCCTTCAGTGTTTCCTGAACTTCGCCCATCTTGCTGCCCATCGATTGAGCAGACTTCATCAGGTTGGCAATATTTGCGATTTGTTTAAACACTAGACCTCTCCTTTTCTCCAATGCTTCGTCGCTCACAAAGTTGGCCCGGCGAATTCTCAATTCGCCTCGAACCGGTCGCAGCTCGCTTGATCGTCAGGGATTTCGTTTCGGCGAAATCACGTCTGACACTTCCGCATCGAACGTCTCAATCGCTTCTTTGACGAACGGATGCTTTTCCATTTCACGCATTTTCTGCCGTTTCGTCATAACTGGTTGGCGCGTTTGAGTTTGTGCCTTCTCCTTCGGGAGAGTCTGGAAATCGATTCGAATCTGACGTCCGGCTACTTCCGACACGGCCGTCTCGAGACGATTGCGAAGATCCGGTCGCTCACAGCGCTCTTTGTGGAGAGTATACTCCGCTTTGAAGCGTACGACCAGTTGGTTTGGCGCAGAAATTGCAACGCTGTCACACTGAGATGCGAACTCAGATGTCGTATCCCCAAGTGAATCTAGGGCTTGCTGCCAAATACGACGAACGTTTTCGGGAGACAATTCGACCGATTTAGAAGTCTTCTCGTTGGACGTTTTGTCTAGTTTTTCACTTTTTTTTTGCGGCGGCGGTTGGGAAGGCGGGTTCACCGGGCCCGGCTTCTTGCGGCCAACGGGGCGATTCGCACTATCTGACTCAATCGAACCAGTTTTTAATTGACCAATCAGATTTGACAGATCGTCAAGATCGTCCAAATTGCAGACCCGGACGACGGCGATCTCTAGGAGCGTGCGGACGTGCATGCTCTGGCGCATGCGGGTCAGTGTCTCGTCGACGATTTGGGCCATCGCAAGCATTGTTTCCAGTCCGAGCGACTTTCCCGCCTCGCTGATCGTGGCAAAGTCTGACGGGCCGCTGTTAAGCATCAAGTCGGCATCACATCCAACCGTCGCAGCCAACATGTCGCGGAACCACCCCAGCAGTTGCTCGGCCAATTGACCAGGATCACTGCCGCCGAGAATTAGCTGGTCGACTTTGGACAGCGCGGCCGACGTATCTCGTTCGACGATCGACGCGACAAGTCCGGCAATCTCGCCGCCGCTGGCCGTCCCCAGCATCCGATGCACGTCTTCGATCGTGATCGACTCGTCACAGAATGCCAGCAGTTGCTCCAACAACGACTGGCTGTCACGCATCGATCCGTTCGCTCGACGGGCCAGAAGCTGCAACGCGTCGTCGTCCGCTTTCATGCCTTCCGAGTCAACGATGTGCCGAAGCCGGGCCACAATCGAATCGGCCTCGACAGGCGCGAAATCAAATCTCTGACACCGCGAAAGCACGGTGATCGGAATCTTCTCCGGGTCCGTCGTGCAGAAGATGAACTTCACATGCTCCGGCGGCTCTTCCAACGTCTTGAGCAGCGCGTTGAAGGCCGGCGTCGAGAGCATGTGCACCTCGTCGACGATGAAGATCCGCCATTTCCCCGGCGCCGCCGCATAACGAATCGAATCGATGATCTCGCGCACGTCGTCGACGCTGGTGCGGCTCGCGGCATCGACTTCCTGGACGTCCGTCGAGTTGCCGTTCTGGATCTCGATGCAGGTCTGATCGTCTGCGGCGGGGATCTCCGTCGGCCCACCCTCGGCGTTCAGACAACAGGCCAGGATGCGGGCCAACGTCGTCTTGCCGGTCCCCCGCGGCCCGGTCAGCAGCACCGCGTGCGGAATCCGCCCGGTTCGGATCGCGTTTCGCAGTGGGGTCTTGACGTGCTCTTGCCCGATCACGTCGTCGAACGTGTGCGGCCGATACTTCCGCGCGATGACCTGATACGACATGGGGGGTGGAACTCCGGCGCTTGCCGCGATTTGCCGTGACCTTGAGAGAAGATCGCAGGGCGATCCAACCACCGCCGAACCCCTGCTACCGCTGCTTCCTTCCGGATCTGACGGAGTTCACCAGGGCCCGACCCGGCCGGGACCCTGCGATCATCTCTCCCCGCCACGGCATTCTTCGCGAAGGGGGCAAGGTAGCAGGCTACCCTGCGGGCCCCATGGCTCTGGCGGACCGCTTGCTCGCTGCCGAACGGCGTCTCACGCGCGATCTCGCGTCGCTCGAGTTCCCCGCGCCGATCACCCACATCTACAACCCCCTCTCCTATGCCCGACGCCCGCACACGGCGTATCTGCGTCGGTATGCCCGCGAGGGTGTTCGGGCGCTCTACCTCGGCATGAACCCGGGTCCCTATGGCATGGCCCAGACCGGCGTCCCCTTCGGCGAGGTCTCGATCGTGCGCGATTGGCTCGGTATCGAGGCGCCCGTGGATGTACCGGAGCCCGAGCATCCCAAGCGTCCGATCCAGGGGTTCGCGTGCGCCCGAAGTGAAGTCAGTGGGAGCCGTCTCTGGGGTGCGATCCGCGACGCCTACCGGACGCCCGAGCGCTTCTTCCAGCACGGGTTCCTGGTGAACTACTGCCCACTGGTGTTCATGGAAGCGAGCGGGCGAAATTTCACACCCGACAAGCTGCCGGCGGAGTTCCGCGACCCGCTGTTCGAAGCCTGTGATCGTCATCTCCGGCGCACGGTGGCCTTGATGCAGCCAAGCTGGGTGGTCGGCGTCGGGAAGTTCGCCGAGAATCGTGCTCGACTGGCCTTGGAAGAGGGCGCGTCACGCATCGGCAGCGTGCTGCATCCAAGCCCGGCAAGCCCGGCGGCCAACCGGGGATGGGCCGCCCAGGCCCGGAACCAACTCCACGAACTCGGTGTCTGCGAGTAAGCTTGGGGTCCGTGGGGGCCAGGTAGCGCCCCTCGAGAAACTTCCGGAGGAACAATGGAACCTACGACTCGTCGCGAATTCCTGGTTGTCGGGGGCGCGCTGCTCGGCGGTGCACTGCTGCCCGGGCCGATCTGGGCGAAGAGCGCCGCCAGGGCCGCTCGAGTGAGTCCGCTCATCTACGTCTCGCCGCTTCGCAGCGACGGGTCCGAGAGTCGCTGTCACGGCGAAGTCTGGTTCGTGGCCGCCGGCGAGGATCTCCTGGTGGTAACGGCCTCGGACCGCTGGCGTGCGCGCGCGATCGAGGCCGGTCTGGCCCGAGCTCGGGTCTGGGTGGGCGATCACGGTGTCTGGACCACGTCGGAGGGTGCGTTCCGCCAGTCGCCTAGCGTCGACGTGGAGGGCTCGTTCGAGCAGGATGCAGCTCGGCAGACGAAGGTCCTCGAAGCGTTCGGAACCAAGTACGCGGCGCAGTGGGAGAGCTGGGGGCCGCGCTTCCGAAAAGGCCTCGCAGACGGCTCGCGCGTCCTGATCCGCTACCGCACCGCGCCGGCGATCTGACGCCGATCGTGGGCTTCGTCACCAGGTTGCGTGTCGGGCTTCGGGCCGCGCGCCATGCCTTCCCCTTTACCGTGCGAGGGCTCGGCGTCCTGACCCTTTCGATCATGGCGGTCTGGATCTGGGGGTTCGGGGAAATCGACTTGCTGCTGCTGGCCCTCGGCGCGACCGGCGTCGCCGCTGTCGCCCTGGCGACACTGCTGGTGGGCCTCGGAACGCTCCGCCTGCGGCGCAATCTCCGGCGCCTGTCGGCGCACTCGCCTACGCCAAAGCGCCTCGAGACTGGCGGCTGGATTCCGACCGGGCTTTCGCTGCCCGACTGGCGTGCGATTCCCTGGATCGATCTCGATGTCTACTGGGAGGAACCCGTTGGTGCCGAGGCGCGTCTGGTGCCGCGCGATGGCATCCTCTCCGAAGAGGTCCGGCCGAGGCAGCGTTGGCTACGGACGACGGCCGTGCGGCGGTTCGTGGTGCGGGATGTCTTCGGCCTGACTGCGCTCTCGCTGCGCGATGAACGCGCTCTCGGGAGCTGGGTGCTTCCGGCGGTCGGGCGCCTGCGGGAGACGCCCATCGTCACGGCCCTGACCGGCGCCGACGGGATCTCATGGCCGAGCGGCACGCCCGAGGGCGACCGTATGGAGATCCGACGTTATGTGCCCGGCGACTCGGCGCGAGACGTGATGTGGAACGTCTACGCGAAGACCCGCAAGTTGCATGTGAGGCTCCGGGAGCGAGCGGTGGATCCTTCGCGCCGTCTCGTCGCCTACCTGGTTGCGGGCAAGGGTGACGAGGCCAGCGCCGCCGCGGCCCGTGTCGCGCTGCAGACGGGCGGCCTCGGCGACGAGTGGACCTTCGGCGCAGACGGCACCCCGGGCTCGCAGTGTGAGCCCGGCCCCGCGCTCGAAGCCGTTGCCCGTTCGGGCGGCTTCCGTGGCAGTTGTGGTCTCGAGCGTTTCCTCGATGAGGTGGATCTCGGCGACGACGCTGCCTGCGTCGTCTTCGTGCCGCCTCGTCTCGATCCATGGCTAGGCGAGGTTGCGCGGGTGATGTCGCGACGCTCGGGTCGGGTTGCGGTGGTGATCGGAGTCGATCGCTTGCAGCCGCTGCGGCCGCAGCGCGCCGCCTGGCAACGCTTCGCCTTCGAGGTGCCCGCCGAGCCCGGTGAAATTCCGGAGGAAGTCCATGAGGTGGCACGCAGCCTGGCCGCCCATGCCGCCGCGCCACCGCTTCTGGTGGTTCGCGCGACGGGCCGGTCCCAACCCTTGACTGGCCGCGAGCTGGCCCAGGAGGCCGCATGATCCTCGAGGCGTTGCGGCCCAACGTCTTGACGTCGCTTCGCGCGGCCGCGTTGGCGCTCGCCGCCGTCGTCGTGATCTCGCCGTTGACCGTGGCAGCCGGAGTCGTGGCGGCGGCCGTCGCGGCATTCGCTGGCGCTTGTCTGGCCGACGCCTACCAGCGCCGCACTGCCGCCGGGCCGTTGAGAACGCGTGGTGCGGCGATCGCGGCCGGGTCGATCGGGCTTGGCGGGGCGGTGCTTGCGGGCTGGCTCGCGAATCAGCCGAGCCTGACATCCTTTTTGGGGGTGGCCGGTGCCGTCGCGCTCATCGAAGCGCTCCGGAGCGCCTCCGTCATCGGCGCCTTCGCGTTCCTGTTGCGAACGGCGGCGGCTCGCGGCCAACTGGCGGCCGTGGCCGAGGTGGGGATCGTGGCGGCGGCGGTCTCTATTTCGTTCGCCGCGCACCGCGGGGGCCAGGTACACCGACCCTTCGCACTCAGCGATTGGGCGTGGTCCCACGGCATCGACCCCGCGCTCGTCTTCCTGGTCCTCGGCGTCGCGGCGACCGGTTTGTTGGCGGCGCTGCTGGTCTCCGAGACCCGGCGCTATCGGCTTCCGATTCACGCCCTCGCGATCGTGGCCCTGGGCCTGCTGGTCGTGACGCTGGTTCGCGTTTCCGGACTCCCACTCAACACGCCCGGCTCCGGGCTTGGTTTGACGGGCGAGGCAGCGGCGCAACCCCAGGAAGGTCGGGCCAGCGAGGGGAAGGACGGAAAGGGGCAACGTCGCGACAATCTGCAACTCGACGATCTGCCGTTCCGCGACGACTACGAAAGTGACGGCGACCAGGCGCCGGTCGCCGTGGTCGTTCTCCACGATGACCACTCACCGCCGGCCGGCGTCTACTACTTCCGCCAGACGGCGTTCTCCCACTACAACGGCTTCCGGTTGGTCGAATCCGCGAGCGACTACGACCGCGATGTCCTGCGGATCTTCCCGTCGCAACCGTGGGATGTCCCGGACGCGCCGCCGCTGTCGGGCTCGCGGGCCCCGCTACCGACCTCGTTCGGGTTGCTGGTCGACCACGTGAAGCCCTTTGCGCTCGACTCTCCGGCGCGCGTCGAACCACGCTCGGTCGTTGAAGACTTCCGCTTCCAGCGAACCTATCACGTGATCTCGCACGTGCAGACGCTTCCCTACGTCCAGATGTTAGGGGGCCGCGCCGGCGAGCCCCACTGGAGCGCCGAGGCATGGGCACACTACACCTCGCATCCAGCCGATCCGCGCTACCGCAAACTGGCGCGTTCACTCGTCGAGACGCTCTCGCCCGAGTACCAGGAGGATCCGCTGGCGCGGGCGATGGCGGTAAAGAGCTACCTCGACGAGCAGGGCATCTACAGCCTGAAGAGCCAGCATGCGTCAGCGGAGGATCCGGCGGCCTCTTTCTTGTTCGGGGATCTGACTGGCTACTGCGTGCATTTCGCCCACGCCGCGACCTACCTGTACCGGGCGCTGGGCCTGCCGGCGCGGGTGGCTGCCGGCTACGCGGTGCCCGAGGCGGATCGGGCCGGGGGCTCGGCCCTGTTGGTCCGCGGCGGCAACGCCCACGCCTGGCCCGAGATTCACCTGGAGGGCGTCGGCTGGGTGGTGGTCGACCTGGCTCCGGAGACGGCGCTCGACGGCGGCCTCGCCGCAGCCGATCCAGAGCTGCAGCGCCTACTCGGTGAGATGCTGCGCGAGCAGCTGCGGGAAGTGCCGTTCGAAGAACCGGGCGCGCGCTGGACACCGGCCGATCTCGGCGCTCGGGTGCGCCAGCTGTTGTTGGGGCTCCTCGCGCTGGGATTCGCGCTGAAGTGGTGGCGACGTCTGGTTCCCTGGGTCGCGCCGGCAGCGGCGCGCCCGCGCTTGTTCTACCGGGCCGCGCTCGATCGCTTGTCGGAACTCGGCGAACGTCGCCGCTTCGGCGAGACGCGAGAGGCGTTCGCGCTCCGGCAGACATCGCGCGCACCCAGCTTTCCGCAGCTGACCGAGGTCCATCTTCGGGCCGCATTCGGCGGCGGCGCCGGCGTCGCGCCGGAGAATCTTCTCGATGTTGCCCGCGGGCTGCGCCAGGAACTCTCTGTGACACCGCTCTGGAGACGCCTGCTCGGCGGGCTCGATCCCACGGCTTGGATGCGCTCACGTTAGTTGACGGTGGAGCGCGGAGGAACCATGACGATTTCTGAAACAACGCCGGCCGGGGATCCCCTCATCGAGGCGCGCGACGTGCTCGCGCGAATCCGGGCGCGCGTGCTGCATCAGGTGATCGGTCGGGACGATGTGATCGATCTGGTCTTGATCGCATTGGTGGCCGACGGCCACGTGCTGTTGGAGGACTTTCCGGGCTCGGGAAAGACGACCTTGGCAAAAGCGCTCGGGGGTGCGATTCGCGCGCCCGAAGATGGTGGGCTCGCATCCTTCCGCCGCATCCAGTTCACACCGGATCTGTTGCCCTCGGACGTGACCGGCCTGTCGGTCTTCGATCCCGAGCGCGGAGCGTTCGATTTCCGCCCCGGGCCCGTCTTCACCCAGATCCTGCTCGCCGACGAGATCAACCGCACCTCGCCGAAGGTCCAGGCCGCGTTGCTCGAGGCGATGGGCGAGAAGCAGGTCACGCTCGACAACGTGACGCACCCACTCGACCGGCTCTTCTTCGTGATCGCCACCCAGAATCCCCGCGACCTGGCCGGGACCTATCCGTTGCCCGTGGCACAACTCGACCGCTTCCTGTTCAAGGTGCGGATGGAGCCGATCGATCGCGAGGCGGAACTCGAGGTGCTGCGCACGCGGCGCGAGCGGCGCGACGAAGACCCGGCCGAACTGCCCCCGGTCGGGCAGGAAGAGGTACTCCGCGCCCGTGATGCCATCGATGCCAACGTGATGGTGGACGATGCCATCCACGAATGTCTGGTCGATACCGCGGCGGCGATTCGCGCCGATGATCGCGTGGCGCAGGCGGCTTCGACGCGCAGTCTCGTGCTGTCGGTGCCGGCACTCCAGGCGCGGGCGGCGCTTCACGGCCGCGACTTCGTCTCGAGTGAGGACCTCGCGGATCTACTGCCGTGGGTCCTGGCCCACCGCATCGAGGCCGTGGCCCTGGGCAGTGCCGAGCCGTACGACCTGGCCCGCGAGTTGATGGCGGGCCCCCTCGATCGGCTCGCGCGTCGTAGCCTGCGTCGATGAGGCCGGGCCGTCTGAGCCGCTGCGCCCTCGCGTGTTCGGCGCTCTCGTTCCTCGTGGCCGGGCCGGTCGTGGGGCAGGACGCCGCTCCGCACGACGAGCTCGACATCTTGCTCGAAGGGGCGCTTCCCGAAGGAATGAGAGGAGACTTTCGGGCGTATCAGGGCCTCGTCGCGATGCGGAACGGGCGCAACGTGCGCGCTCGGGAGGAAGCCGAGGCCATCCTCGCGGACGATCCCGATGCCATCGAAGGACACGCCCTGATGGCATGGGTGCTTCACGCGGCAGAGGGGGACCTGGCACGCGCGCGCCACCACGTGGATCGCGTGCTCGACCTGTTCGATCGCGCACACCCCGAGGGCCCGGTGCCGGACTCGCCCTGGTACTGGCACGCGATGAGCCTCCAACTACTGGTTCGACTCGAAGCCGAAATGGGTCACGACGCTGCGACCATGGCAGCGCTCGACCTCCAGGAGTCGAGCTACGGCCCGACCTCGCCGGCATTACGGGCATGGCCCCTGATGCGGCTGGGCCGCTATGAGGACGCGCGGCGCTGGGCGGAACTCGCCCTCCAACTGCCCGATGACGGCGGCACCCACGACATCGCGCGTACGTCGTTATGCGCGATCGAAGCCGAGCTCTGGAACCGCGCTGCGGCCTGGGAGAGTTGTTCCGACGCGGTGGAGAACCAGGACTTCGGCCCCGACGCCGTCGTCTCCACCAACGCTGCCGAAGCTGCGCTCGAGGTGCTGCGATTCGACGACGCCGAGCGCCTGGCCCGCGATGCCACGGGCTACGCAAATGACACGCCTAGCAGTCCCTGGGCGATGCTGATCCAGATCTACCTCACCGAAGGACGCTTTGCCGAAGCCGCTGCGGCGTTGCCTCGCATGCTTGCCTGGTATGCCGGCCAGCCCCCGCGAATTCGCAACCAGATGCGCGTCTACAACGATCTCAACGCCATGAGTCTGCTGCTCGTGACGGGTCATCTAGAGCAGGCGGCGAGATTGAGCGGCCGCGCCTTGAACATGCCGGACCGTCACGGCATGTCGAACGAGGACATCCATAGCCGCATGTCGGCGCTCGCCCTCGTCGACCACCAGGTCCAACGCGCAGCCGAAGAACGTCTCTGGGAACGCCTGGCCGCGGCAAGCCAGTTCGAGACAGCCTGGGATGCGTTGACCCTGTTGCCCGAGATCGCCGAACATCGCATGGCAGCCTGGGCTTCACGCCGCCGCGCCGCCAACTGGCTCGCGGATGAGCGTGTCCTCGAAGCGACCGTGCGTCCGTATCTGGCGGACGGGGTGCCGATCGGCGAATGGCAACAGCTCGAACTCGCCCACGCGCTCGACGCCGGCGTCGTCGAAGCCCTGATCGCGCGGGCGCGTCGGGTCGATGATTGGCCCGGGACACAAAGCTATCTCGACGCGCTCGACGCCGAGCTGGCCCACGTTCGCGGAGACGTTGCGAAGGCGCGCGAACTCGCAGCGTCGGCGATCCGATCGCTACCCCAGGCGGAAGTGTTGATGCGTGCACGGCTGCTGACGACGCTCGCGCGTTCGGAGGATGCGCTCGGCGACGCGGGCGCCGCGCTGGCCGCCTGGGATCAGGCCTGGCAGTTGGATCCCGGCGTGATCCGGCGTGTGGCGGGCCGGCTCCCGATCCGCCTCGAGGCCGATGCCGCGGGAGAGGTGGGAACGGTGGCGCGTTTATTGCGGCGCTCGCCGCGTTTCGACGAGCGGGGTTTCGGCTTCCGGCTGCGCGTCGACGCCGGGACCTCGCCCCGGGCCTGCTTGTTGTCGCCAGCCGGCGCGTTGCTGGCTTGCGCCAGTGCCGAGGCCGAGGAGGGTGAGAGCGAGGCCGCTCACGCTCGCCGCGTGGTCGATGCCTTGCACGAGAACGCGTTCGCCCCGCGCGTCGAGCTGGCCCAGCGCGATCTGCAAACGCTCGACGGTTCGACCACGGCCGCCGGCCGGGCAGGGGACAGTGTGCGCGTCGAACTCGACGTCCTTGCACCCGAACCCGGTGCCGACGGTGGGCGTCCAGAAGCCAGCGGCAAGCCCTGACGAAACGGCTAGCCTTGCTGCGCTCCGGAGAGGTGGCGGAGCCCGGTTGAACGTGCCTGACTCGAAATCAGGTGAAGGTGCAAGCCTTCCGTGGGTTCGAATCCCACCCTCTCCGCCAAGGGCCCTCGCGCCGCGCCTCGTCACCGGCGAACGAAACACGGCACCGTTCAAGGGTCTTGCGGCCCCGCCGCATCGTGGTTTCGCTCCCCGGATCCGCAGCGTTCTGGGGCGCTTGTTGTCCGAACTGCACAGGCGATGCGTGCGGGCCCGACGCCGGCACGTGCGTTGCATCACCCCCTGCCATGTGGAACGCAACGCGATGGACGATGGCTTCTGCCGGGGCCTTGCTGGTCCTGTTCCTCGCCGTCTCTGCATCTTCGGCTCCGCTGCCCGGGTCGCACGCCGATCGAGCCGGGCCGCCACCGCAAGAGGGAGACGCCTTCCATTCCGGCTTCGACGCGGCGGCCCCGGTCTTCGCCTTCGTCGCCGAATGGGGCATCGCCGAAGCGTCTGATTCAGCGAGCCAGCTGCCCGAGTCGCTGCTTCGGGGGCAGGCGGAGCCGCGGGAAGCGCCCAGGACCGCAAGCCTGACGCTGCCGCTGGCTGGCGCGTTGATCGGAGCGCTCGGGCTCGCGATACAGGGAAACCCGCGAACGCGCGGCTAGCGGCGAAGGGGGTTCCGGGCTTCCGCCGACCGTCGCGGTCGCTTTCCCACCAGCCACGCGCTAAGGTGCGCGCCGCTTGCCGCCCAGGCCGATGGCCTCGGACGCGGCTTCGGAGGGCGCAGTTGGCGCGAGATGATCTGATTCAGACGACGGGTTCCGTGGACAAGATCCTAGGAGGCGGTCGTTATCAGATTTCCCTGGACACGGGACAGACCGTCACAGCGCAGCTTTCGGGGCGCATGCGACGCTTCCGGATCCGCGTGATCCCGGGCGATCGCGTCCAGGTCGGGCTGTCGCCCTACGATCCGACCCACGGCTTCATCACCTTCCGGCTTCGCGAAGGCGAATCCGGCCCCGGCCGTTAGGCCGCGGGCCGAGCCGCATTCGAGCGGCGGCCTGTCGCGTGGGAGCCGCAGATCGGTTCCGGGGCCTGGCGCTCCGGCTTTCGTGGGCGCGCGATCGTTTGCGTCTGGGCGCCCTGCAGCGGCTCCATGCTGGTCTCGAGGTGCATTCGACCGCCCACCCGGCACTCGCCGTGGCGCGCTTCAATATCGCTCCCGGAGCTCGCCTCGAGATCGGCGCCGGTGTCGCGACCGAGCGGATTCCCGGTGCGCTCGCGTTCGTGATCCATCCGGATGCCGAAGTCGTGGTGGCGGAGGGTGCTTGGCTTCGCACCGAAGTCGGCCCGATCGTGATCACCGCCTGGCCCGGTGCGCGCGTGCTGATCGGCCCCGAGGCCTTCCTGAACGGCTGCAGCGTCAGCGCCAAACAAGAGGTGGTGTTCGATCGCAAGAGTCAGGTCGGGCCGGGAAGTCGCATCTACGATTCCGATCAGCACGATCTCGATGAAGCCCGGCCCGAGCGCACCGCACCGATTCGGATCGGCGAGTACGCGTGGGTTTCTTCAGACGTCACCGTGACGCGCGGTGTAACGATCGGCGCGCACTCGATCGTGGGTGCCCGCTCGGTCGTGACGCGAGACATCCCGCCGCACACGCTCGCCTTTGGCTCGCCCGCCCAGGTGCGCGGCGCGGTCGGCGACCGCACGCGGGCTCGTTAATCTCCGGGAATGCCGCTCCGCATCGCCTACTTCGGACAAGCTCCCTTCGGTCGCGACGTACTGATCCGGTTGATCGACGCCGGTCACGAGATCGTGGGCGTCTACGCGCCGCCTGCGGGAAAACGTCCCGACCCCTTGGCCGAGGAGGCCGAGAGCCGAGGCCTTCCGCTGTTTCGCTACAAGGCGATGCGAAAGCAGGGCGAGCCGATCGCGGCCCGCGTCGAGGAACACCGCGCGCTCGGCGCCGAACTCAACGTGTTGGCATTCGTGACGATGATCCTCCCAGAGGCCATCGTCGATGCACCGCCGCAGGGCTCGCTGTGCTTTCACCCGTCGCTGCTGCCGAAGTATCGCGGTGGCAACGCCCTGGCCTGGCAGATCATCGAGGGCGAGCGTGAGAGCGGCGTCACGATCTTCCGCCCCGACGCCGGTGTCGATACCGGGCCCATCGTTTTGCAGAAGGGTGGTGTCACCATCGAGCCGCATCACACCGCCGCCTCGCTCTACTTCGAGCAGCTCTACGCCCTGGGCGTCGAAGCCATGGTCGAGGCGGTAGAACTCGTGGCTTCCGGTCGAGCCGGGGCCCAGGTGCAGGACGAAGCCGAAGCCAGTCATCAGGGCCTCGTCGATGACGCCGTGGCCGCGCTCGATTGGAAGCGGCCCGCCGCGGAAATCGATCGTCGAATTCGCGGCTGCGATCCGAATCCCGGTGCCCACGCCACTGTGGCCGGGCGTGAGGTGAGGTTCTATGGCGCGCAGCTCGAAACCGGCGCCCGTTCGGATGCGCCGGCGGGCACCGTGATCGCGAGCGACGCCGAGGGCCTGCGCATCGCGGCGGGAGGCGGCGTCATTCGTGTCGCCAAGGTGCGGATCGATGGCGGCGCCAAGCTTCTCGGCAACGAGTCCGGGCTGACGGTCGGTGACCGGGTCGGCTGAACACGTCCATGCCGCACTCGGCCAATTGGCTCGAGACGGCCTCGATCTTCACGGGTTCCTCTCCGTGGAAGACTGGGACCGGTTCGCCGGCGAAGCGCATGCGGGCAAACAGCGGCCGGGGTGGCTCCGAACCGCCATCGTGATCGGGGGTCGCGGGTCGCGATTCTGCGAACAGGCCCTGGCATGCGCCCTGGACCGGCGGGATCCCCTGGACGCAGCGACCGAGTCTGGGCTGGCTGCGGCGACGGCGCAGCTGCAATCCGTCGGAATCCGGGCGGAGGCCGTCCTCGGCCATCGCGCTCATGGCGGCCCTGGCGGCGGCTATTGCGATCTGGTGGGCCTCGCGGCCGCCGCGGGTCTCGGTTGGCCGAGCCGCCTCGGGTTGCTGCTGCATCCCGAAGCTGGTCCCTGGATTCACCTGCGCGGTGCGCTCTGGCTGGATGTGGCGCTACCCGTCGGCCGTCGACTGGTCGCAGCGGCGCCCTGTGAGGCCTGTCCGGCGCCCTGTATACCGGCCTGTCCGGGCGCTGCCGTCGGCGCCGGCTTCGACGCGGCGCGCTGCGGGGAGACCCGGATCCGCACCCCCGGCTGCGCCGAGCGATGCGACGCACGCCGGGCCTGCGTGGTGGGCGGAGCCTTCACCTACTCGAGCGATACCGAGGCCTGGCACATGGAGCATGCGATCGCCCACCTTCCGGCCCCAGCAGGTGGCGCGGCAAACGACTCCCCTGGGGGGTGATTTCATACGGCGCGAACGGTGGCGTGCTTGCTCCGGCGCGAAAAGCGTCTATTTTCCGCCGCCACCTCAAGCCCCTGTTCCAATGGACCGACATTTCCGGTGCTCCGTTGGTTCGAGCCGACTCCGGTCGAAAAAGGGGCACACCCCCGTAAGGGATTCCGCACGCCACTTGCCGCCGATGGACGACGGCCGGGGCGAGCCACCTGAACCTGCTTTCGCGCCTTTCCGGTTCCGACATCACGGACCGGGAGGGACGACGAAGTGGGTCACCAAGCGACGAAACCATGGCGACCGACCTCTCTACGATCCGCAACATCGGCATCAGTGCCCACATCGACTCGGGCAAGACCACGCTCACCGAGCGGATCCTGTTCTACACGAACCGGATCCATCGGATTGCCGAGGTGCGCGGCAAGGATGGCGTCGGCGCCACGATGGACCACATGGAGCTCGAGAAGGAGCGCGGCATCACGATCACGTCCGCCGCGACCCACACCGAGTGGAACAATCACCACATCAACATCATCGATACGCCCGGCCACGTCGACTTCACCATCGAAGTCGAGCGTTCGCTGCGCGTGCTCGATGGCGCCGTCCTGATCCTCTGCGGCGTGGCTGGCGTGCAGTCCCAGTCGATGACCGTGGACCGTCAGATGAAGCGCTACAAGGTCCCCAGGATCGCGTTCATCAACAAGCTCGATCGCGCCGGTGCGAACCCGAAGCGCGTCGTCGAAGGCCTGCGCGACAAGCTCAAGCACAACGCCGTGCTGATGCAGCTGCCGATCGGCCTCGAGAACGAGTTCGCCGGTGTCGTCGACCTCGTCAAGATGAAGGCCTACCGCTTCGAAGGCGAGAACGGCGAGCACATCGTCGAAGAAGAGATCCCGGCCGATATGCAGGCCGAGGCGGAAGCCGCGCGCGAGGAGATGCTCGACGCCGTTTCGATGTTCTCCGACGAACTGATGGAAGCGATCCTCGAGGAGAACGTCAGCGAAGATCAGATCCACGCAGCGACCCGCAACGGTGTCCTCTCGCTCGATCTGACGCCCGTCTATCTTGGCTCCGCATACAAGAACAAGGGCGTCCAGAAGCTGCTCGACGCGGTGACCGCCTACCTGCCGAGCCCCATGGACGTGGAGAATACCGGCGTCGATCTCTCCAACGACGACGCGCCGATCGAGATCTCGAGCGATCCACAGAAGCCGCTCGTGGCCCTCGCGTTCAAGCTCGAAGACGGGCGTTACGGCCAGCTGACCTACGTCCGGGTCTACCAGGGCACGTTGACGAAGGGCATGAACATCTTCAACGCGCGCACCAAGAAGAAGCACAAGGTCGGGCGTCTGGTGCGTATGCACTCGAACGACATGGAGGACATCGAGTCCTCCACCGGCGGTGACATCGTGGCGCTGTTCGGCATCGATTGCGCTTCCGGCGATACCTTCACCGACGGCACCGTCGACGTGGCCATGAGCGCCATGCACGTGCCGGACCCGGTGATCTCCCTCTCGATCAAGCCTACCGAGCAGAAGGGCCAGACGAACATGTCGAAGGCCATCGGGCGCTTCGTTCGCGAAGACCCGACCTTCCGCGCCGAGGCCGATCCCGAGAGTGGCGAGACGATCATCTCGGGAATGGGCGAACTCCACCTCGAAGTGTACGTCGAGCGCATGAAGCGCGAGTACGACGTGATCGTCGAGACCGGCGCGCCCCAGGTCGCCTATCGCGAGACGATCTCCCAGCGCACCGACTTCAGCTACACGCACAAGAAGCAGACCGGTGGCTCGGGTCAGTTCGGCAAGGTGGCCGGCTACGTCGAGCCGACCACGGACGGTACCGATTTCGAGTTCGTCAGCGAAGTGCGCGGCGGCGCCATCCCGACCGAGTACATCCCCTCGGTCGAGAAGGGCTTCCGCTCGATGATGCCCAAGGGGCGCCTGATCGGGTTCCCGGTGATCGGCATGAAGATCGTCGTCAACGACGGCAAGTCGCACTCGGTCGACTCCTCGGACAACGCGTTCCAGGCAACCGCGCGCGGCGCTTTCCGCGAGTTCTACGGTCGCGCCAAGCCGATCATCCTCGAACCGGTGATGACCCTCTCGGTCGAAGGCCCCACCGAGTTCCAGGGCGCCGTGATCAAGACCATCATGCAGCGTCGCGGCACCGTCATCGGGACCACCGAGGACGATGGCTTCTGCCAGATCGAGGCCGACGTGCCGCTCGCGGAAATGTTCGGCTACGCCACGGACCTCCGCTCGGTGACCCAGGGCAAGGCCGAGTTCACCATGGAGTTCGCCAAGTACTCCCCGGCCGCCGGCGACGTTTCGGCAGAGCTGAAAGAGAAGTACAGGGACCAGGTCCAGGTCGAAGACGACGATTAGGAACGCCTGCCTCCCGAGGAGGCCGCGTCCGCACTACACTCGGAAGGGAGGTGCCAGCCGTATGTACAAGAAGTTTCTGACTGCGCGAAGCCCCCTCAGGCTGCTCGAAAAGGGCCTGCACGGTGGGCTGGGGCGAGGCAATCTGGGATTGGTCATCGCGGGACACGGGGTCGGAAAGACCTCGTTTCTCGTTGGGGTCGCGCTCGACGATCTGATCCGTGGCGATCACGTGTTGCACGTGGTGCTCGATCAGACCGTGGCGCATACCCGCGACTTCTACGACACCGTCTTCGACGATCTGGCCGCCTCTGCGCGCCTCGAGGATGAGGCCGTGGTCCATGCGGACGTCGACCGGCGTCGCTCGATTCGTGCCTACCCGCCGGCCGACTTCGACGCCTCCAAGCTGGGGGAAGCGATCGCGCTGGAGCAGGAGGCCGGTATCAAGCCCGTGCTCGTCATCGTCGAGGGGATCGATCCTGCGGGTCTCGGCGCCACGGAACTCTCGGCCTGGCGAGCGATTGCCCGGGATCTCCCAGCCGAGATCTGGATCTCGGCCGCCGGTTCCGATGAGGGTGCGGGCGTTCCGGAGCACCTCGATGGCCTTCGCGAGCACTTCGACGTCATCCTGGCCCTCGAGCCGGAATCCAACGGGGTCGCACTGCGGGCGTTGAAGGATCACGAGAATCCGGATACCACGGCGCTGCGCGTCGCCCTCGATCCCCGCACGCTACTGCTCAAACGTTCGTAGTTCCCCGGTTGCGGTCGCCTACTCGCCGGACGGGCTTTGTTCGACGATGTGAGTGAATACTCCTAGAGTACTTGCATGGAGTACCGCGTAGAGGAGTTGGCGGCCCGCGCGGGCGTCGCCGTCGATACCGTCCGCTACTACCAGAGCCGCGGCCTGCTCGAGGCCCCTGAACGAAGGGGACGGGTGGCCGTCTACCGGGACGGGCACCTGGCGCAGCTGAAGCGGGTGCGCGAACTCGCCGGCCAGGGCTTCAAGCTGGCCCAGATCGAGCGCCTGCTCGAGCGCGCCGACGCCGATGGTCCCCTGCTAGACGCACTGGTCGCAGAACACGTGGGCGGACGGACCTTCAGCCGCGCCGAACTCGCCGCCGAGGCCGGCGTGCCGGAAGCGTTGCTGGCCGGCGCCGAAAGCGCTGGCTTGATCCAGGCGCTCGAAGTGGGCGACGAGCAACGCTTCAGCGAGGCCGACCTGCAGATGGCCCGGGCCGGGCTGTCCCTGATGAACGGAGGCCTGCCGATTCCCGCGCTCCTCGAACTGGCCCAGGAACACGCGCGCGGCATCGAGTCCGTGACCGAGCGCGCCATCGACCTCTTCGATGACCACGTCCGCAAGGCGGGTGTCCGCAAGGCGGGTGTCCGCGGGGCCGGCAGAGCTTCCGTCGGCGAAGCGGAGGCCGTGAGCGATCTGTTTCGAACGTTGCTGCCCGAGGTGACGCGCCTCGTCGCGCTCCACTTCCAACGCACGCTCGTTAGGCGAGCGCTCGAACGGCTGGCCGATAGCGGCGGCGACGAGTCGCTCCGCGACGCACTCACGGCAAGCGGGGGCAGTCATCTCGCCATTGACGTGGAGTGGCGATGAGCGCGTTGCCTGAGGCCTCGGAAAAGCGCGCCGCCGTGCAATCGATGTTCGACCGGATCGCGCCGCGCTACGACGTGATCAACCGCTTGATGACCGGGGGCCTCGACCAGCGCTGGCGGCGTCATGCGCTGGCTGCTGCGTCGGTCGGCCCAGGCGATCTCGTGCTCGACCTCGCCTGCGGAACCGGCGACCTGTGTCAGCAGGCCGCGGCTCTCGGGGCCAGCGTGGTGGGAGCCGACTTCTCGCGTGAGATGTTGCGCGGAGCTGTCAGACGGGGAGTCGCCGCGGTCTTCGTCCAGGCAGACGCCGAGAGGCTACCGCTACCCGCGGCGAGCGTGGACGTGGTGACGTGTGGCTTCGCACTCCGCAATTTCGGTTCCCTCGAGCGGGCCTTCGAAGAGATCGGCCGGGTGCTTCGGCCCGCTGGCCGCATCGCGCTACTGGATGTCGACCGCCCGAGTTCGCGAGCGATCGCGGTGGCGCACTCGCTCTATTTCGACCGGGTGGTGCCCCTGGTCGGGGGTTTGCTGTCCGATCGTGAGGCCTACCGCTATCTGCCTGAATCGACCGCCTATCTCCCGGATGCGAATGAACTGCGCGCTGGGCTCGAGAAGGTCGGCCTCGAAGAGATTCGCCAGCAGCGCTTCCTGTTCGGGGCAGTCCAACTCTGGCTCGGTCGGAAGGGCGTGGCGTGACGATTCGCGTGGATTGGCTGGAAGCGCCCGAACTCGTCGAGCGCGAGATCATGCGAAGTGCACTCCCCGATCTGGCCTGGCTGAAGGATCCGGTTCGCGACGAGTGGGTGCTCGGGATCGGAGAGGCCTGCGTGGGCACGACCGCCGCCGCGCTCGGCCTGGCTGCGTTGGCGGATGCGGTCCGGGAGATTCGTGTCGATGCGAGCGCGGAGGCGGGTGCCGCCGTCGCCCATGGCGGCGCCCTGTGGATGGGCGCCGGGCCATTCGATCCCGCCCGCGCGAGCGGTGGCGTCTGGGGAGACGCGCCGGCCGCGCGCTGGGTGATCCCGAAGCTGGCGTTCCGGGTTGCCGATGGCCGCACCGTCTGCGCGGTGGCGGGCGAGGCCGACCGCGATGCCGCATGTCGGCTTCGAGACGCGACGCTCGCGCGTTTCGCGACGCTCGCGCGTTTCGCGACGAAGGCACTCGAACCTGGCGATCTGGGCACGATCCGAATCCGGCCGGACGAAACGGCGGCGGATTTTCGCGGGCGGGTCCAGCGGGCGGTCGACGCTATCGGTTGCGGAGACCTACAGAAGGTCGTGCTGGCCCGGTCCTGCCATGCATCGGCCGAGGCTCCATTCGACCCCGGGCTCGTGCTCGAACGGCTCGCGCGAAGCGAGCCGGATGCTGTGCGATTCTCATTCCCGATGGCCGGCGGGACGTTGTTGGGCGCGACGCCCGAGCGGCTGATTCGGGTCGAAGGGCAGCGTGTCCTGGCCGATGCCGTGGCGGGTTCGACGGCGCGTTCGCGCTCACCGGAAATCGACTGCAAGCGTGCCGAGGCACTGCTCGAATCGAAGAAGGACCAGGAAGAGCACCGTTTCGTGCGCGACGCGATCGCGGAATCGCTGGTGTCGCATGTCTCGGAGCTGGACGTCGCCGAGGCCCCTTCGATTCTGTCGACCGGGGGGGTGCATCACCTGCATACGCCGTTCCGCGCACTTCGGAGGGAGGCTGGCCTCCTCGAACTCGCAGCCGCGATGCAGCCGACACCCGCTGTCGGCGGCGTGCCGACGGCGGCGGCACTGGCGTGGTTGAGGGATCGCGAGCCCTTGTCCCGTGGATGTTATGCGGGGCCTCTTGGCTGGGTCGGCCTCGATGGCGAAGGTGCCATGGCGGTTGCATTGCGCAGTGCGCTGCTCCGAGGAAAGGATGCCTACGTCTTCGCTGGGGCCGGGATCGTGGCGGGCTCGGAACCGGAGGCCGAGCACGAAGAGACACGGCTCAAGATGCGCGCGATCATCGACTGCCTGGTGGAGGTCTAGGTGGCGCTCTCTCCGCTCGCGGCGACCAACCCGAACTACGCTTTCGCCGCCCAGTTGCTTCGCGATCTCACTGACGCGGGTGTCGTGCACGTCGTCGTGTGCGCCGGCTCGCGCTCGGCACCGCTCGCGGCCACGGCTGCGACGACACCGGGCCTTCACATCTCGACCCATGTGGACGAGCGCTCGGCCGCTTTCTTCGGCCTCGGCCTGGCGCGCGCGGCCCGGGCGCCGGTGGCCTTGGTCTGCACCTCCGGCACGGCTGCGGTCAACTTCGCTCCTGCCGTGGCCGAGGCGGATCGGGCCGCGATCCCGTTGATCGTGCTCACGGCGGACCGACCGGCCGAGCTGCGCGATCGAGGCGCGCCGCAAACGATCGACCAGACCCACCTGTTCGGCACCCACGTACGCTGGTTCCACGAATCGCCGCCGCCGGACGAAACGCCGCAGCCCGAGCGGCTGGCGCGTTCTCTGGCCGAGCGTGCCACGCACGAAGCGAGCGGACTGCGCCCGGGCCCGGTGCATCTGAATCTGCCGTTTCGCGAGCCCCTCGATCCGAGCGGTACGCGGTCGGTATCGAGCCGGGTGCCCACGCTGCTGCGCCGCGAACCTCCAACGCACAGAGCCGGCGCGTCGGGGCTCGCCGCCCTGGGCGAGGCGTTGGCCGGGGCGGCTCGGCCGTTGTTGGTCGCCGGCCCACTCGATCCAATCGACAGCGAGGCGCTCGAGATCGCAGGCTGGGCGCGTCGCATGGGTCTACCGCTCTTGGCGGAGCCGCTCTCGGGTCTCCGCTCCGGTGCGGCCAGTGAGCTGGCGCCGCTCATCGCGAGTGCCGATGCGCTGCTGCGTTGCGAGTCGTTCGGCGCCAGGATGTGTCCGGATCTGGTGATCTGCCTCGGAGCACCAGCGACCTCGAAGGCATTGCACCGCTGGTTCGCCGCGCAGACGGGTCGTGTCGTCGCATTCGATCCCGAAGGGATGCGTCGCGATCCGGATCTGCGCGTCGATCAATGGGTCGACGCGGCGCCGGTTTCCCTGGCGAGCCTGACATCGGTGGCCTCCGCGCACCGCGACCCGGGCTGGCTTCCGGCATGGCTCGACGCCGACAAACGCGCCTGGGATGCGATTCACTCGGTCGACTCGGAGCAAGCCCCCGGCTTGCAGCCGCCTTCCGTGCTGGGCGCCGTGGCGAGGGGTATCGAGCCTGGTTCGATCGTCTATCTCTCGAACAGCCTCGCGGTGAGAGACGCCGAAAGCTTCCTTCCCCCGTTCTCGAAACCGGTGCGGTTTCTCGGCAATCGTGGCGCCAATGGCATCGATGGCATGTTGTCTTCGGCGCTGGGCGCGGCGGAGACCGGTCGTCCGGTGGTTCTGCTGACCGGCGATCTCGCGCTGCTTCACGACGCGGGCGCGTGGTTCACCGCACGTCGGCGCTCGCTACCGCTGACCGTCGTTGCAATGAACGACGGGGGTGGGGGAATCTTCGACCATCTTCCGATCGCGGATCGAGGCGAGGCGGTGCGCTTCGAGGACGTCTTCCGACTGGCCCACGATCAGGCCCTGGCGCCGATCGCAGAGGCCTACGGCTGTCCGGCCATCGTGGCGACTTCAGTCACTGAAGTCGAGCACGCGGTGGCCAGGGCCACGGGGCCGAATCTCGTCGAGGTCCGTTTCGACCCCGCCACGAACCTGGCGCTGCATCGGCAGACCTGGAATGCCGTCGCGCGCGCGCTGGCCGCGTCCGCCTAGCATGGTGTTCGATGCGCGCATCGAGGTTTCGGCCGGCCGGTCCCTTCATGTCCGCGACGAGGGAGGAGGCGAGCCGGTGCTGCTGCTCCACGGCTTCACCGGCAGTGGTGCGACAATGGCGGCGCTTGCCGAGACCTTGCTGCCTGAACACCGTGTGGTGTCGGTCGACCTGATGGGACACGGCGAAAGCGACGCGCCGCGTGGTCGCGAGGCCTACGCGCTCGAGCGTTGTTGCCAGGATCTGAAGGCGGTTCTCGACGCTCGCGGGATCGAACACGCCCATCTGCTCGGCTACTCGATGGGGGCTCGCATCGGTCTGGGCTTCGCGCTGGAGGCGCCGGAGCGCGTGCTCTCCTTCGTCGGGATCGGAACCCGGGCTGGCATTGCGGATCCCGCCGCCCGTGCGACCCGGCGCACACAGGACGATCGGCTGGCGGCCGAGATCGAGGCCCGCGGGATAGCCTGGTTCGTCGACTACTGGATGGCCTTGCCGATCTTCTCGAGTCAGAGCCGGCTCGGTGCGGAGGCACTCGAAGCTGCCCGCAAGCAGCGCCAACGAAACCGCTCTGAAGGGCTGGCAGGGTCGTTGCGCGGTGTCGGCGCGGGTTCGCAGCCGTCGCTGTTCGAAGCACTTCCGAGGTTACAGCTGCCCGTTCTGCTCGTGACCGGCGCCGAGGACGTGCGCTTCACGCAAGCCGCACGAGAACTGGGGAAGTGGCTACCGGACGCGAAGCTCGAGGTCCTTCCTGACGCCGGGCATGCCGCCCATCTCGAGAATCCAGCCGCCTTCCAGGCGGCATGGAAGCGCCACCGGACGCGGGTTTCGGCCGCTACGAGCTCACCGGAGCCCGGCTCCCTGGGCGCCTGGCACGCTGCCGCCCGTCCGGCCACGCTGCCGGCATCGCTGGTGCCGGTGGCCGTCGGGACCGCCGTTGCGGTGGCCCAGGAGGCGGGACGCTTCGTCCCTGCAATGGCCTGTCTGACGGCAGCCGTCTCGCTTCAACTCGCCACGAACTTCGTGAACGACTACGCAGATTTCGAGCGCGGAACCGATGATGAGGATCGGCTCGGCCCGCCGCGTGCGGCGCAGCAGGGTTGGCTGACGCCGAGCGCGCTTCGCATCGGCGCGGGATTTGCACTCGGGCTGGCGGCTCTCGTCGGGCTCTACGGGATCGCCGTCGGGGGTTGGCCGATCGCGGTGGCCGGGGCGCTCGCCTTGCTATGTGCCTGGGCCTATACCGGCGGTCCCTATCCGCTCGGCTATCACGGCTTCGGCGACCCGTTGGTGTTCATCTTCTTCGGTGGCTTTGCCGTGGTCGGAACCCACTGGCTGCAGGCTGGCGCGGCTTCCAGCGGCGCCTTCGCGAGTGCCCTCCCGCTCGGCTTTCTCGCCACGGCGCTCATCGCGGTGAACAACCTGCGAGATCGGCCAACTGACGTCGCAGCCGGGAAGCGGACCGTCGCGGTGCGTCTCGGCGAGAGGCGTGCACGCCGCTACACGGCTGGGCTGGTCCTGGCCGCCTACGGCTCGCTCCCGTTGATCGCGCTCGCCGGTGCCGGATGGCTCGCCGCCTTGCCGCTCGCCACCATTCCGTTGGCGATTCCCGTGCTGCAGGCGATTCGCGACGCTTCCGGGCGCGCGCTGAACAACACGCTGGCCAGGACCGGACGCCTCGAACTCGCGTTCGGAGCCGCGCTCGTGGCCAGCTGGGGCGCGGTCGCATGGATGGGGTGATCGAGCGGATCGAGATCGTGGCGAGGTCGCGTCGGCTGCGCCAGCCGATTCGAACCGCCGAAGGGAAGCTCCGGGTTCTCGCCGGCGTCGAGTTGCGATGCCATGCCACAGACGGTCGCGTCGGCCTCGGGGAGGCGCCGTTGCTGGCCGGGCCGGACGCCGCGGAGCGCCTGATCGCGGCGCTGGAGCTGGTGACCGAAGATTGGATCGGGAGGAGTCCGGATTCCGCCCGAAGGGAGTTGGCTGCGGCGGCCGGGATCGAAGCGCCTGGGGCCTGGGCCCTCGATACAGCGCTGACGAGCCTGGTGGCGAGCCGCCGTGAGATGGCGGGCTGGTTCGCGGCCGGTGACGAGCCCCTCGGCGTGGTGCGGACCAATGCACTGATCACCGAGGAGCATCCTGCCGCAATCGAGAAGCTGGCGGCCGAGATGGTGGCAGCCGGCGAACACACGCTGAAACTCAAGGTCGGCTTCGGCACGCTCCCGCAGGATCTCGATCGGGTGGCCGCTGCCCGCGCCGGTGCCGGTTCGAGGACGGCCCTGCGGCTCGACGCGAATCAGGCCTGGGACGAAGCCGAGGCGCGGCGTCGCCTCCAGGCCTTCGCTCCGTTCGCGCCGGAATACCTGGAGCAACCCGTCGCGGCGACAGCGCTGGCCGCACTTGCGCGGCTGCGACGATTCTCTCCGATTCCGCTCGCGGCTGATGAAGCCGTGAGAAACGGCGAATCCGTGGAACGGGTGCTTGCCGCCGAGGCTGCCGACGTGCTGGTGTTGAAGGTCCCGTTGCTAGGCACGAGCGGGACGGTCCGGAGACTCGTCGAACGCGCGCGGGGGCATGGGACGCGGGTCGTGCTCTCATCCCTCTATGACGGCGCGACATCCCTCTGGGCGACGGTTGCGCTCGCCGCCGGGCTGCGCCTCGAGGAAGCCCACGGTCTCGCCACGGGAGCGTTGCTGGAAGAGCCCGGGGATGCTCCGGTACCGCATCGCGGCCGGATCGAACTGCCCCGATGAGCCACTGGCTAAGCGCCGCCGCAGAGCGCCATCCGCAGAAGTCGGCGCTCGAGTTCGAGGGCGTTCGGCTCGACTACCAGGGTCTCGAACTACGCGTTGACGCGCAGGCGCGCCAACTCGCCGAGCAGGGGATCAAGTTCGGCGATCGCGTCGCGTTGCGGCTCCCGCCTGGCGTCGAACATATCGTCGCGCTGCATGCGCTCTGGCGGCTGGGTGCCTGCGTTGCCCCGATTCACCTCAGGCTCAGCGAGGGCGAGGCGGCAGCCCAACTCGCCCGGGTCGCACCGAAGTTGCTGATCGACGAGCGCTTCGTTCGAAATCCGGGACTCGGGTTGCCCGCGCCGCCCCTCCGCGCGGCGCCGCAGGATCGCGCGGCACCCGCACTGATCCTGTTCACCTCAGGCACCTCCGGGCGGCCCAAGGCCGCGGTGCTCGGCTTCGGGAACCTCGAAGACAGTGCCCGCGCATCGCGGGAGCGGCTCGGGACCGATGCCTCGGACCGCTGGTTGCTATGTCTGCCGCTGTTTCATGTCGGGGGTCTTTCGATCGTCGTGCGGGCCGCATGGGATGGGGCCGCGATCGTGCTCCACCCGCAGTTCGATGTCGCGGCCGTGGACCGTGCGATCGAGAGCGGTGCGGTGAGTCGGGTGTCGCTGGTTCCGACGACCCTCAAGCGCTTGCTCGATCGGAGGGTCGGCCGGCCGGCGCCCCAGAGCCTGCGAACGGTGCTGATCGGTGGCGCCGCAGCGTCCGCGGAATTGCTGGGTCTCGCGCGCTCCTCTGGTTGGCCCGTGGCCGCGAGTTACGGGCTCACCGAAACCGCCTCGCAGATCGCTACGGCGACGCCGACGGATCCGTCGGATGGTCGGGTCGGCCGAGCGCTTCCGGGCTCCCGCGTCCGGGTCGTCGGTGTCGAGGGTGAGGAACTCGAGGTGGGTGAGGAGGGCGAGATCCAGGTGGCGGGCCCGACGGTCTTCGCTGGCTACCTGGATGATCCTGGCGCCACCGCGCAAGCCTTCGACGGCCGTTGGTTCCGTACCGGGGACATCGGCCGCGTCGAGCCGGACGGCAGCTTGCGCGTGATCGATCGTCGGACGGATCTGGTGGTCAGCGGGGGTGAGAATGTCTATCCGGCCGAAGTCGAAGCCGCGCTGCTGGATCACGCGGACATCTCGGAATGTGCGGTCTGGCGCCGGCCGGATGCGGATCTCGGCCATCGACTCGTCGCCTGGATCGTCTCCGCGGCGGACACCGCTCCCTCAGCGGAAGCCCTGCGCGCGCACTGCCGACAACGCCTGGCGGCCTACAAGGTGCCTCGCGAATTCGAGGTCGTGCCCGCACTTCCGCGCAATGCCATGGGCAAGGTCGTGCGCAAGGGACTGCGCTGACCCGCGGCCGGGCTCAGGCAGGCAACGCGACCTGCTCGGCACGCGCAGAAACACCCCGACAGGCTTCGAGCATCGTCGCGCCGAACTCGGGTTGGACGCAGGCCAGATGGCCGCTGTCGAGCGCGTGGATTCGCGCGCCGGGAATGCGCGCCGCCATGGCGCGTTGATCGTTCGCCGGAATCGCCGCGTCCTTCTCGGTCAGGACGACCGCGGTCGGTACATCGATGTCGCCGATCCAGGGGCTCGCATCGTGATGGGCCAGCGCGCGACCGGCGTCCAGAACCGTCGGCCAATGATGGCGGCCGAACTCGCGCCGCGCCCAGCCGGGAACCCGCTCGGCGCGAGCACCGACAGGGGCGAGCGCCGCGGCGACACGGCGCGTAGGAAGCGTCGCCCAATCGACCAGGCGGCTGGCACCGGCAACACCCTTCATGATGCCGTCCATGGCTGATTGCACGCGGCCCTGGGGCACGGGAGTCGGGCTGGTCGCGCATAACACCAGGCCGGCCACCTCTTCGCGATGGCGTTGCCAGAGCAGCTGCGCGATCGGCCCGCCCATCGAATAGCCGGCGATGATGGCGGGGCCGGCGTCGAGAGCGCGGAGCATGGCGGCCACCTCGTCTGCGCAGGCGGCCAGATCGAAGCGTCCCCGCAGGCTACGGTTGCCGCGGCCGTGGCCAGGGAGGTCCGGGGCGAGGACCCGAAAGTGCCGGCCCAACGGCTCGAAAGCGGAGAGCCAGTTCAACCCGGCGCTCGCCAGCCAGCCGTGCAGGAGCACCACGGTCGGGGCACCCGCAGGCCCCGGCCGCTCGCGTACGAAGACACGGCCACGCCCAGGCAGCCGAACCTTGCGGCCCCGGGGCGGCGCCGCCCGCCGGGATAGGGTTCCGAGAGCCTGCCCATCGGGCAGGCCCAGGCCCCTGACAGGGTCGAGGGCTGAGAACAGCGCAGCTTCAGAACTCATCGGGCCTCCCGGGGGGGAAGGGACCCTAGAGTCACGCGCCGGGCATGGGTTCGTCAAGCAATTTCGGTCCGGGTCGAGGTTGCCCATACTCTACGAATGCCCTCCATCTACCTCGTGTTCAGCCTTCTTGGCCTGGCGGCAGCATCCGCGGCCTGGTTCCAATCACGCCCGCGCGGGCCGATCATCATGTTGCAGTTCCTGGTGGGCTGGCTCGTTGGCGAGTTGGCCCTCCAGGTACTCGCCCTGCAGGCGCTCGGGACCGTGTTGTTCGCAGCCCTCGGGGCGTTCGATGCCTGGCCGGGCGTCGTGGGCCTCGGCCTCAGTTTCGTTTCGGCGGGTCTGTTGATCGCGTGCCAGTTGCGCAGTCTCGGTGCGCGGGCCGAAGTCGCCGCCCTCGCGAGCGCGCATGGGCTCGAGGTCGAACTCGACGACGTCTCGCCGACCCACGGCCTGCTGCATCCGTTCCGCATGAAGCGCGAAGGCGTTCGGGCGATTCGCAACGTGGCGTACGGCTCGTCGCTCCCCGGTGACAAGGGCGGTCGGAATCTGCTGGATGTCGTGCTCCCCGCCGGAGCAGTCGCCTCCGAAGCCGGAGCAGTCGCCTCCGAGGCCGAAGCCGGGCGTCGGCCGGTTCTGCTTCAGGTCCACGGCGGTGCGTGGATCATCGGTGACAAGGAGCAACAAGGTCAGCCGCTGATGGCGCACCTGGCTTCGCGCGGTTGGGTGTGCTTCGCGATCAACTATCGCCTCTCGCCCCAGGCAACCTTCCCTGACCACATCGTCGATGTTAAGCGTGCGATCGCCTGGCTTCGTGAGCACGCCCACGAATACGGGGGCGATCCGGATTTCATCTGCGTTACCGGCGGTTCTGCCGGAGGTCACCTGACCGGATTGACCGCCCTCTCAGCCAACGATCCGCGCTTCCAGCCCGGCTTCGAGGAGGTGGATACGCGCGTGGCAGCAGCGGTTCCCTTCTACGGCGTCTTCGATTGGCTCGATCAGGCCGGCGATCGCGGCGAGTATTCCATGGCCCCGATGCTCAGCGAGCGGGTGCTCAAGTGCACGCCCGAGGAGAATCGCGAGTTGTGGGAGGCCGGCTCCCCGATTTCCTTCGTTTCGCACGAAGCGCCGCCGCTGTTGGCGATCCAGGGGAGCCACGATTCCCTGGTCTTCGTCGAAGAGGCGCGGACCTTCATTCGCTCCCTCGAAGAGAAGTCCCAGCAGCCCGTGCTCTACCTCGAGATGAACGGCGGCCAGCACGCCTTCGATTGTTTCCACTCGGTGCGCTCGGCCTACGCCGTGCGTGCGGCAACCGGCTTCCTCGAGAAGGTGCGAGCAGAATCCGAACTCCGCCGAGCGAGCGAAGCCTGATGCCGAGCTACCGCTACGACCGATTGAGCGCACAGGACAACACGTTCCTGGTCGGCGAGACGCCCACGGCGCACATGCATATTTCGGGGCTCTCCATCTTCGATGTCGGCGATCTCACGACCGTCGCCGGGGGTGTCGATTTCGAAAAACTGCGCGCCGCGGTCGAAGGCGTCCTGCATGACATCCCGCGCTATCGCCAAAAACTCCAATGGGTCCCGATCATGGGGAATCCGGTCTGGGTGGACGACGCGGATTTCAACCTCGACTACCACGTGCGTCACACCAGCCTGCCGCGGCCGGGGGATCTCGATCAGCTCAAACAATTGGCCGGGCGCATCATGGCCCAGCAACTCGATCGCGAACGTCCGCTCTGGGAGATGTGGATCGTCGAGGGTCTCGAGGGCGGCGAGCGCTTCGCCATGATCACGAAGATCCATCACTGCATGATCGATGGTGCATCCGGCGTCGATCTTGCCCAGCTCCTGATGAGCGTCGAGCCCCAGAAGGAGCCGGCGGAACCGCGGCTCTTCGTGCCCCGGACGGCACCGAGCGCCAGCGAATTGCTTCGCGACGAGTTGGCTCACCGGGTCGGCATGCCGATGGCGGCGATTCGCGGCTTCCAGGCCCTGCGGGACGAGACCGAGGACTTCCGGTCCGAACTCGGTATCCGCGCCAAGGCTCTCGGCGAGCTGGTCAGCCAGGCACTCGACCCGCCCTCGGACACGCCGATCAACGGTCCGCTCGGACCCCATCGCCGCTTCGATTGGATCAGCTTCCCCTTGGAGGACGTGAAGGCTCTCCGTCGGGCCGCGAAGTGCACGGTAAACGACATCGTGCTGACAACGGCTGCAGGTGCCTTTCGCGAGTACATGCAGCTGCGCAACGTCGATCCCGGTGCCATCCACTTCCGGGCCTCCGCGCCGGTGAGCATGCGCAGCGAAGGCGAGAAGGGCGCGATGGGAAATCGGGTGTCGTCGTGGATGGTCCGGCTGCCGCTCGACCGCGATACGCCGCTGGCCAGACTGGAAGCGGTGAATGAGATAACCCAGGGACTCAAGGATTCGAACAGTGCGCTCGGCGTAGACATGATGATGAGCGTGGCCGAATGGACGCCCCCGGTCCTGCTCTCACTCGGCGCGCAGTCGGCGGGCAGTCAGACGAATACCATCATCACCAACGTGCCCGGGCCGCAGTTTCCACTTTACATGTTAGGCGCCCGACTCGTGAACATGTTCCCGATGGCGCCGCTGCTGGAGAACATGGGGGTTGCCCTCGCATTGTTCAGCTACGACGGGAAACTCAACTGGGGCTTCGTCTCCGACTACAATCTGCTGCCGGATCTGTCGGTCTTCCGCCGCGCCGTCGAGAATGCGTTCGTCGAACTCGCCGAGGCGCTGGGGGTGGAGATCAGCGGCGCGCTGGCCGAGGGCGACTAGCGAGGGCTCTGGAACTCGGCGAGCTGGTCGCGGTACTGAGCGCGCAGGGAGTTCGCTTCCGCGCGAGTGAAGCCGAGTTCTTCGGCGATCGAGACGATCTCGGTAGCTTCCGGGCCCGAGATCGTGCCGTCGGCGGCAGCGACGGCATAGAGGCACGCGAGTAGCTGGCCGCGCTGTTCTCGGCTCGTGGCAGCGCGAAACTCCCGCGTTACCACGTAGTTCTCGGTGCCGCCCAGGAGCCGGGCCTGACTCTTGGCGATTTCGACGACGAGTTCGGCTTCCGCCTCGGACAACACTGCGATCTCTCGCACGATGCGATGCATCTCGGTGGTCTCGTCGGGGCTGAACTCGAGATCCGCGTGGGCGACCCGCGCCAACACGTAGGCAAAGCCCGCCAGGTAGCGGGCCGTTTCGCTCGGTAGTCGCTCGAGGCGAGCGGCAATCTGGCGGATCGTGCCCGTCTCGCTGGCTGCTGCGGCGGCGTCTTCTCGGATTCCAAGGAAGCGGAGCAAGGACATGGCGGCCAAAGCTAGAGGACTGCCAGCGCCGGAGCTACGTTCGGCGACATGGCGCTCCCGACCCGAGACGAATTGACCCTGCTCCACAACCCGCGTTGCTCGAAGAGTCGCGCCGCGCTCGCGTTGTTGGAGGAACGCGGCGCACGCTTCGAGACCCGCTTGTACCTCGAAGATCCGCTCTCCAAGGATGAGTTGGCCGTGTTGGGGGAGCGGCTCGGGCGACCGGTCGGAGAGTGGACGCGAAAGAACGAGGCGGCCTTCGCCGAGGCCGGCCTCGGGGCCGATTCGGATCCTGACGCCATTCTGGATGCGATGGCAGACCGGCCGATCCTGCTCGAGCGGCCGATCCTGGTGAGTGGCACGCGGGCGATCGTGGGACGCCCCCCCGACGATATCGTCGAGCTCTTGTGAGCACGTTCTCCGCTGTTGATCCCATCGAGGAGGACGAAGTCGAACTCCTCGCGAAGCTTCGAGCCGGCGACGCGAAGGCGACGGAGCGCTGGGTGCGAGAGTCGACCCCGCGCCTGCTCGCGGTGACGCGCCGGATGTTGCGCAGCGAAGAGGACGCGCGGGACGCTGTTCAGGACGCCTTCATCTCCGCCTTCCGCGCACTCGATGGTTTCGAGGGCGGTTCGCGGCTCTCGACCTGGCTCCACCGGATCGCGGTCAACGCGGCCCTGATGAAGTTGCGCACGCGGCGGCGCAAACCGGAAGAGTCCATCGACGACCTGCTTCCGAACTTCCTGGAGGATGGCCATCACGTGAACAGTCCGACCGAGTGGCCCGGCAACGCCCAGGACTGGGTGGAGCGTGACGAGGTCCGCCAATCGGTACGGGAAGCGATCACACGGCTTCCCGAGACCCACCGTAACGTTCTCGTTCTGCGTGACATCGAAGAACTCGACACGGCCGAGGTGGCGAAGATGCTCGAAATCACGCCCGGAGCCGTCAAGACACGACTCCACCGGGCGAGGCTGGCTCTGAGGGAACTACTGGATCCGGTGCTCCGGGAGGACGCCTCATGAACTGCCGTGAGATGACCGACTTCCTGATGGCCTACCTCGACGACGAGCTCCCCCAGGCGCAGCGCGAAGGTTTCGACGCCCACCTGCAAGAGTGCCCGCCGTGCATCGTCTATCTCGACACCTACAAGGAGGCCGTGCGCCTCGGGAAGCAAGTCTGCGCCCGAGACGACTCCCCGCTCCCCGAGGATGTGCCCGAGGTCCTGATCGACGCGATCCTGGCCGCGCGCGAGCGCTAGGAAAGCTGCGCGCAGGCGCCCCTGCGGGCATCGCATCTGCGACCGGAGGCTGTTGTGGGGTAATGCGGCTCGCTGCCACGTAGATCGGTGCATGGTCGAGAGCGCGAGCGGGCCAGGGGCGGCTCGAACGATGTCTCGAGGAGGGGATGTCGGTCTCTCTCCAGCGGAGCTGGGTCCCGGAGGGCTCTTGAGGGGGGTGGTTCGCGCGGATGTTAGGTAGACCGGGTCAGGGTCGAGGGCGCGAGCGGGCGTGGGGCGAGTCGAACGGTGTTTCGGAGATGTGATGTCGATTGTTGTTGATTGATAGTCTAAGAGCGCTATATTCAATACGTGCAGCGTAAGTCACCCGGAATCCAGCTCGAACTGCGACACTCCGGGTGGGGCGGGAAGCGGCCCGGTGCCGGCCGAAAGCCGCAGCCGGGGTTCGGCATTCCGCATCTCCGCCGAACGGGACTGGCTTCCCGGTATCCCTGCCACGTCACCCTGAAGCTGCGCGATGGCGTGCCTTCCCTTCGAACCTTGAAGCTCGTACGAGAGCTCGAGCGATCCTGGGCGAAGGCCTGTGACCGCGGGGACTTCCGGCTCGCGCACTACTCGATCCAGGCGAATCACGTCCATCTCCTGGTGGAAGCGAAGGACGCGGACGCTCTTGGACGTGGGATGAAGTCGCTGGGCGCGCGCCTCGCGCGTGCGGTGAATCGCGTGTTCGCGCGCTCTGGACCGGTCCTGAAGGACCGGTATCACCATGTCGTGTTGAAGTCACCGACCCAGGTGCGGAACGCATTGCGGTAAGTGCTGATGAACGCCAGGCGGCACATGAAGCGCCCGCCCAGCGCCGCGCGGATTGACCCCGCCTCTTCCGGTCGGTGGTTCGGGGGCTGGCAGCGGTCCGCGCGCGATCTCGTGATCGCGGCACGAGGAAGACCCGGAACCCGGGCGGTCGCGTTCACGCACACCTGGCTCCTCAACGAGGGCTGGAAGAGAGCCGGTCCACTCCTGGACCCCGCTGCCGCTCCGGGCTGAAGCCGTCCCCACTGCCCGGACCGGCATCCCCTCGCGCAGGCACCGCTAGTCCGCACGTCCTCGACCCAAGAAGCCCGCCCGCGAGAGCAATCTGCGAGCCATCCTCGTAGAGTCGAGCCCCACCCGACCCTTCAAGACCTTCTGCCACGCGAAGGCTCGAGCCCAGGGACTCTCTGCAGGGCCCGGCCGGCGTGGAGCCCATGAGGTGGCTTGTGCCGAGGTTCCCAAGCCGAATCCGGCCGCGAGCCGCAGTCGCCTAGCGTCGGAACCTCAGGATGAGGTCGAACAGGCGCTTCACCGTGGGCGTTAGTCGGGTACGGGTGAAGAGGCCGGCCGTCCGCTTGATGGCCTCGGCCTGGGTCGGGTACGGATAGATCACGTTCCCGAAGGCGCCGAGCCCGATCTTCTGGGTGATCGCCAGGGTCAGCTGCGAGATCAATTCGCCGGCGTGGCTGGCAACGATCGTGGCGCCGACGATCTGGTCGGTTCCCTTCTTGACGTGGACCTTGACGAAGCCGTCTTCCTCGCCGTCGGTGACCGCGCGATTCGCCGCGGCCATGTCGATCTGATACGTATCGACCTCGATGCCCCGGTCGTTTGCGTCGCGTACGTAGAGCCCCACGTGGGCGATCTCGGGATCGGTGTAGGTGCACCAGGGCATTACCAGGTCCGAGAGCTTCTTCTTGCCGAACGGGCCGAACGAGAAGAGCGCGTTCTGGACCACGATCTTGGCGGCGGCGTCGGCCGCATGGGTAAACTTCCACACCATGCAGCAATCGCCAGCGGCATAGATCTTCGGGTTGCTGGTCTGCAGGTGGTCGTTGACCTCGATTCCGAGTCGTGGGTCGAAGTCCACGCCGACGACCTCGAGCCCCATGCCCTCGACGTTGGGCGCGCGGCCGGCACCCACGAGGATTTCGTCGAAGGCCTCCTCGCGCACGCCGCCGTCGGGGGTGCCGAGATGGAGGATCTTCTCCGTGCCCCGGGTTTCGACGCGTTGTAGATCTGCCGAGAAGAGCATTCGGACGCCATCGGCGACGAGCCGATCCTGGACGATGCGCGCAGCGTCGGAATCTTCCCGGGTCAGGATCTGGTCCATGCGTTCGAGGATCGTGACCTCGGCTCCGAGCCGTTGGAACGACTGGGCGAGTTCGCAGCCGATGGGTCCGGCCCCGATCACGGCGAGGCGTTTCGGCGCCTCGGTCAGCGTGAAGACGCTCTCGTTGTCCAGGTAGCCAGTCTCCGCGAGGCCCGGAATCGGCGGGGCGGTCGCCCGTGCGCCGCTGGCAATCACGGCCTTGGCGAACTCGAGTGTGGTTCCGTCGACCGTGACGCTGTCCGGGCCGGTGAAGCTGGCGTCACCGAGGTAGATGTCGACGCCGAACTCCTCGCTGTAGCGCTTGGCCGAATCCTCGTGGCTGATGCGCGCGCGGATTTCACGCATACGCTCCATCGCGCCGCCAAAATCCGGTGTGAAATCGTCCGGGAGCTTCAGGCCGAGGAACGCATTGTTCCCTGCATCGTGGACACGACGGGCCGAGCGGATCACGGCCTTCGAGGGAACGCAGCCGACGTTCAGGCAATCGCCGCCCATCAGATGTCGCTCGATCAGGGCCACCTTCGCGCCCAGGCCTGCGGCGACGAGCGCCGTGATCAGGCCGGCGGTACCCGCGCCGATGACGACCATGTGGTAGCGCCCATCGGGCACCGGGTTCTGCCAGTCCGGCGGGTGGACGTTGGCGACGAGCGCCTGATTGAACTGATCGTTCGGTGCGATCTGCAGCACGGACAAGGCTAGGCCTCCTGGTTTTCGATCTCGCCGGCGGCCTCGGCGAGTGCACGGCGGGCGATGCGGGTGACGATCACGGTTACCACAACGGTGGCGGCGAAAGCGACCACGTTCAAGATGAGCTTTCCAGTCTCTGCCCCGTCGCCAGCCGCGGCCGCGGCTACTTCGGTTGTCAAGCTCCCGATGTACACGTACAGGAAGGTACCGGGAATCATCCCGATGAACGCCAGCAGGTAGTCGCGCAACGACACGGTCGTTAGTCCGAGGATGTAGTTCAGGAAGTTGAACGGGACGGCCGGCGTAAGCCGCAACAGGAAAGCGATCTTCAACCCTTCTTTGCCGACAGCGCGATCGATCGCCACGAATTTCGGGTTTCCACCGAAGCGACGTTCGATCGCGTCGCGAGCCACATAACGCGCAATCAGGAATGCGAGTGACGCGCCTGCGACGGCGGCGAAGAACACGATCAGCGCGCCCTTCAACAAGCCGAATGCGGCTCCGCCCGCGATCGTCAGCAGCGATGCGGGAGCGAGCGCGATGACGGCGATCACATACACCACGCCGAACACGATCGGGGCCGCAGCGCCGAGGCCTCCGACCCAGGCGCGGAACGGCTCGATGTAGCCACCCGCTTCGCGGCCCAGTAGGAGCAGAGCCACGATGCCCACCAGGCCGAGCGCGATCTTGGCGATCGGAAGCCTTGTGCGCGCGTCTTGGCTCGCGGCGTCGTCCGTGTTGCTCAACGTCGTCTCCCTGTCCGCCTGCGATGCCTGGGCTTGGCGGAGGTTACGCCGTTTGGTCGGGTGGGGTTACGCGAGTGCGCCACCGCAGCTCGAACCCGCGCCGGCCGTGCAGCCGAAACAGTGACGATCGGTCCGAACGATCCGGCCTTCCAGGCTGCCGAGATCGTCGACTTCGAAGAGCGTTGCCGGGCCATCCGCGTGCATCTCGAGGGCTTGATTGAAATCGCAATCGTAGAGCGTGCCGTCGTAGGCCACGGACAAGGTCGTGCGACACATGAGGGCGTCGACGGTGGCGTCATTGAAGGCACCGACGAGCAGCGCCAGGTACTCCTCGCTGCGGCCTTCCCGCTCGAGGTCATGGGCGAAGCGCTTGATTGGCATGTTGGTGATGGTGATGAGCTTGTCGAAACGAATTCCGAAGAGTTCCATCAGCTCGCGGCGATAGTCCTGATCGAGGCCTGCCTGAGGCGGCGGGAGCTCCGCGCCTGCCGGGTTGTAGACGAGATCGAGGCGAAGCCCGGTTCCCGGCCGTGCATAGCCGAGCTGGTTCAACCACTTCAGCGCCTTGATGCTCGGATCGAAGACATGCCGCCCGCGCTGGGCCTCGACGGTGTCCTTGGTGTAGCAGGGCAGGGAGGCGACCACGTCGACGCCTTGCGCTGCCAGGAATTCCGCCGTCGTCTGCTGGCCCTCGCGGAACAGGATGGTCAGATTGCAGCGATCGATGACGCGGCGCCCGAGACGCCGCGCACCACGAACGAGCTTGCGAAAATGGGGATTCAGCTCCGGCGCGCCGCCGGTCAGATCGAGGGTTTCGACCAGGGGATTTGCGGCGAGAACGGCCAGCACCTGATCGGCCAATCGCTCATCCATGGCTTCCGTGCGTTTCGGCCCCGCCTCGACGTGACAATGATGGCAGGCCAGGTCGCAGCGCTTGCCGACGTTGACCTGGAGCGTGGTGATCTGCGCGCGACGGAGCCGCGAGCGTCCGCGCTCGATCAGATGGCCGTCGAACGCGCTTGCCCCTTGGGGACGCTCGAGGCCGGCCTGGTGGTGCATGTAGACAGTCTACGAAGCCGTTCGCGCCCGCGTTACTCGATCTCACCGAATTCTGGCTGGGCTGGGCCCTTAACGCATGGTAGGTTTGTGAACTGAATTTCATGTCAGTTTCCAACGCCAGCGCCGCGTCGACGCAGCCGAACGGGCATACCACTCGTCGGGAAGCGACCCGTCGCCGCCTGCTCGCTGCCGCCACGGCCGAGTTCGCGGAGACCGGACTGCATGGCGTGACCACCGCGCGCATCGCGCGCCGGGCCGGCGTTGCCACCGGAACCTTCTATCTCCACTTCTCGGACAAGCACGCGTTGTTCGAGGAGATCGTGTTCGCTGCGCTGGCCGAGCTGCGCAAGCGCCAGGACCGGGCGGCCACGAATCGCCCGGCGGGATCGGATGAGCTTCGCGCCCGCCTCGAGGAGCTGATCGCGTTCAGCGAGGAAAAGCGCGATCTGATCCGCGTCGTCTTTTCCCGCGGTTCCGAGAGCGCGCCGATCGCGCAACAGATTCATGACCGGGTGGCGAGCGGCGTCGAGGCCTGGCTCACCCATCTCGCCCGACAAGGCGAGCTGCCGATTCACCCCGGTGCCGCCGCCCAGGCGCGCGCCGCGACCCTGATTCGCGTGATCGCCTGGTGGGCTGAAGATCCCACCCGCGCGAGCCGCGAGGAAATCGTCGACACGTTGCTGCATCTGCAGCCGGGTCGGCTGGTTTCCAGTGTCACGCACTGACACTCACCCTTCCCCCGAACCGCCCGAGGACCTGACCAATGGCTCATATTACCCACGACCCGATCTACAACACCGTCGACCGTGACGACTTCATGACGATGATCGAGGTCGATCGTTATGCGGACCGCGCCAGCGCGTTCGACGAGATCATTTCGGCGACCCGCGATCACTTCTGGGATCCCGCCGATGCGAAGTACATGGATTTCGACGCCCAGCCCTTCGATGTGGAGAAGGAGCTGATCATGCCCGAGCAGTTCACGATCGAGTTGAACTGCTCCGTGGCCGACAAGCTCGACGAGGGCCAGAAGATCAAGCTCGCCAACCAGAACACGCGCTTCGTGCTCTCCTCGATCCTTCACGGCGAGCAAGGTGCCTTCAGCCTTTCCGCGAGCCTGTGTCACATCATGCGCGATCCCGGTGCCCAGGAGTACGCGTCGAACCAGGCCCGGGAAGAAGCGCGTCACGTCCACGGCTTCTCGAAATACATCCAGAAGCGCTGGGGTTCGCCGCTTCGCTCGGGTCCGACCCTGGCCAGTCTGATGAACGAGATCGTGATGGCCCCGGAGGTCTACAAGAAGCTCATCGGCATGCAGATGCTGATCGAGGGGTTGGCGATGGGCGCCTTCGCAACCCTCCAGGCCCAGACCAACGACCCCACGTTGAAGCGATTGATCCAGCTGGTGATGAGTGACGAAGCCTTCCATCACCGTTTCGGAAAAATCTGGGCGGACAAGACCGTCCCCGAACTAACAACTGAACAGCACGAGATCGTCGAGGACTGGGCGGCTCACTGCTTCCAGGTGTTGCTGTTCAACCTTGTGAACGCGGAGCAGAAGCAGGAGATCTACCCCGAGTTCGGACTCGACTGGCAATGGGTGCGCGGCGCCGTGCTCGAGGCCTTCGGCGAGGAAGACCGACGCAAGGCGATGACCGAGAACACGAACATCTTCCGGGTGCTGATCAAGACACTGCTGAAGGCCGGGATCATCACCGACCGCACGAAGCACGTGTATGGCAACTGGGTGAACATGGCCGAGTTGCATGCCGAGGATGACGAGGTGGCCGGGATCGATGTGGCCGAAGCGGCCCTCAAGGAGTTGGCGGAGATCAACTCCCAGCGTCGGGTGATGTCGAAGGCGCTCCGTTAGGGGCGGAGGGCTCGGAGCTTCGTTCGGGCGGGCCTGTGCCCGCGGAGCGGCCCTTCCGCTTCATGGCTCGCATCGCCTCGTTGGCTTGGCGTGGCCGCTTGGATGACATCGGTGGAGGCGTCAAGTGGCCGTTCCTGCTGCGCTTTACTTCCGCGGAAGGGCCGCGCCGCGGGCACAGGCACTGCTAGAATGATGCGCCGCGGCTCCCGGCCTCACGGTCGGCTGCGGTGCCCCCAAAACGCTTCAGGCTCGTCCGCGGTTGTTTGCGAGATGAGCGTCCAATCAATCAATGGAGAGAACCATGTCTGAAATTCGATTCGATGACCGCGTTGCGGTCGTGACCGGGGCCGGTGGCGGCCTTGGCAAGACCTATGCACTGGAGTTGGCGAAGCGCGGAGCCAAGGTGGTCGTGAACGACCTCGGTGGTGCGGCGGACGGCTCGGGCGGGGCTGCGGCGCCCGCTGACCAGGTGGTGAAGGAGATCGAAGAGGCCGGCGGCACCGCCGTCGCCAACTACGATTCCGTCGCGACGCCCGAGGGCGGGGAGGCCATCATCAAGACGGCGACGGACAACTTCGGCAAGGTCGACATCGTCATCAACAACGCCGGCATCCTGCGCGACAAGACCTTCGCGAAGCTCGAGCCCGCGGAGCTCGAGATCGTACTCGATGTCCACCTGAAGGGTGGCTTCTACGTTTCGCAGCCCGCCTTCCGGATCATGAAGGAGCAGGGCTACGGCCGCTTCGTCTTCACGACTTCGGCCGCCGGAATGCTCGGAAACTTCGGCCAGACGAACTACGCCGCGGCGAAGATGGGCCTCGTCGGGCTCAACAACGTGCTGTCGCTCGAGGGCGCCAAGTACAACATCAAGTCGAACGTGATCGCGCCGATCGCGGCCACGCGCCTGACCAAGGAACTGGGGATTCCCGACGTGCTCGATCCGGAATGTGTCACGGGCCTCGTGACCTACCTGGTTTCCGAGAACTGCGAGGTCTCGCACGAGGTCTACTCGGTAGGCGGCGGGAAGATCGCGCGCATGTTCATCGGGCTCACGCCGGGCTGGCTCAAGGGCGCCGGTGCCGTTCCCACTGCGGAAGAGGTCGAGGCGAACCTCGGCGCCATCCGGGCTGAAGACGGCTACATCGTCCCCGGTTCGATCGCCGACGAGATGAAGCTGCTGGTCCCCATCATGAAGGGCGAGGTCTAGCGCCATGCCGATCGATCCCGAACTCGCCAAGCAGGCGAGCTTCCCGGCCTCGGAGTCGTCCTACTCGGCCGACGACGTGATCCTCTACCACCTGGGGATCGGGGCCGGTGCACCGAACCAGATGGATGCCGGCGAGCTCGAATACACCTACGAGAAGAACCTGAAGGTGCTGCCCAGTTTCGGCGTGTGCCCCGTCTTCAGCGCGATGGGTGGCGCCATGAACGCGCCGGGTCTCGACTTCAATCCCGCGATGCTGCTCCACGGCGAGCAGGACATCACCATCCATCGTCCGCTGCCAGTGGCCGCCGAGCTCGAGAGCACGAGCCGCGTCGCCGATATCTGGGACAAGGGCAAGATGGCCGTGGTGGTGATGGAAGTGGAGACGAAGGAGAAGGGTGGCGATCCACTCTTCACCAATCGTTTCGTGCTGGCACTGCGCGGGGAGGGCGGCTTCGGTGGCGAGGCCGGGCCCCCGCCCGGCAACGAACCGCCGGATCGCGCGCCCGACCACGTGGTGGAGACGCCGACATTGCCGCAGCAGGCGCTGCTCTATCGCCTCTCAGGCGACAAGAACCCGCTCCACGCAGATCCGGACTTCGCCAAGATGGGCGGATTCGAAGTGCCGATCCTGCACGGCCTGTGTTCCTACGGGATCAACTGCAAGGCCGCCGTCGACACGGCGCTGGCCGGCGACGTCACCCGAGTGGCCCGCTACGAAGCGCGCTTTCGCGGTGTCTTCTTCCCCGGCGAGACCATGGTCACGAAGCTCTGGCAAGAGGGAGACAAGCTCTACCTCAACGCCGAATCGAAAGAGCGCGGTGCACCCGTGATCTCCAACGGAGCGTTGACGCTGCGCGGCTAGCCGTCACGCCGCGGCTGACAGAGACGCCCCTGGGAGTTCTTCCCGGGGGCGTCGTCATTTGCGCTCGAGAGGGCCTGCCTGGCGGTTTCGTCGTACTTTCGTCGAGACTCGGCCGGGCTAGGATCTCCGCTTGGCCATCTGCCCCTCATCGCTCGCGGATCTCAGCGCGGCCACCCGCCGTTGGTTCGACGGCAGCTTCGCGGCGCCCACTGCGGTGCAGGAGCAGGGTTGGGCCGCGATCGCTCGGGGCGAGCATGCGCTGCTGATCGCGCCCACGGGTAGCGGCAAGACGCTGGCCGCGTTCCTGTCCTGTATCGATCGTCTTGGCCAACGCACCGAGTCGGGGACGCCGGGTGTTCGCGTGCTCTACGTTTCGCCGCTGAAGGCCCTGGTGCACGACATCGAGCGCAATCTGCGCGCCCCGCTGGTTGGCGTGGATCGCGAAGCCGCGTTGATGGCAGCGCCGTTCCTGGCGCCGAGGGTCGCCGTGCGAACTGGCGATACGACGCAATCGGATCGCCGCGCCCAGACGCGCAATCCGGCCGAGATCCTGGTCACGACGCCAGAGTCGCTCTACCTGATCCTGGGTTCGCAGCAGCGAGAGACACTGCGGACCGTCGAGACGATCATCGTCGACGAGATCCACGCCCTGGCGCCGACGAAGCGCGGTGCGCATCTGGCGCTTTCACTGGAACGCGTCGACGCGCTGTGCGGCGAGCGCGAGCCCCAGCGCATCGGACTTTCGGCGACCGCCAGGCCGCTCGACGAGGTGGCTCGCTTCCTTGGCGGAAATCGGCCGGTCACCCGCATCGATACCAGTCGGGCGCCGGATCTGGATCTGACGATCGCGGTTCCGGTCCCGGACATGACGAGGCCCGGTGAGTACCGCCCGGAGTCGACGCTGCCTGCCATCCCCGGGAAGACGGTCCAGCCTTCCGATCTCCCGCAAGGGTCGGTGCTCGGCCAGCTGATGAAGAACGCGGGCGGAGAAGATCCGGATACCAGCCTCTGGCCCGCGATCTATCCGCGGCTCCTCGAAGCGATCCGTTCCCACCGCAGCGTGATCCTGTTCGTGAACAGTCGCGGTCTCTGCGAGCGCCTGGCGAAGCGGCTCAACGATCTGGCGCGAGAAGCGGATTCCGGCTTCGATCCCGACGAGGATGCCAGCCAGGCCGAACTCGTGCGGGCCCATCACGGCTCGATCGCCCACGAGCAGCGCCGCCAGATGGAAGAAGATCTGAAGTCCGGTCGACTGCGCGCGATCGTGGCGACGAGTTCTCTCGAACTCGGGATCGACATGGGAGCCGTCGATCTGGTGTTGATGGTCGAGTCGCCGGGTTCCGTTGCAAGCGGTCTCCAGCGGGTGGGCAGGGCAGGTCACCAGGTCGGCGTGTCGTCGCGCGGGATCGTTTTCCCCAAACATCGGAGCGACCTGCTCGAAGCCACCGTCGTCGCCGAGGGAATGCGGCAGGGGGCGGTCGAACCGCTCCGCGTTCCGGCCAATCCGCTCGACGTGCTGGCACAGCAGATCGTGGCGATGGCATCGATGGACGCCTGGACCGTTCCCGAGTTGCTGGCCGCCGTGAACCGCAGCGCGAACTTCAGGAACCTGACCCGCGAACTCATGGATTCCGTGCTGGACATGTTGACCGGCCGATACCCATCGACCGAGTTCGGCGAACTCAGACCACGTCTGATCTGGGATCGCGAACGCGATGCCCTGGAACCCAGGCGCGGCACCAGCAAGATCGCGCTCTTGTCGGGTGGCACGATCCCCGATCGCGGTCTCTACGCCGTGCACCTGGGTCCCGACGGTCCGCGAATCGGCGAACTCGACGAGGAGATGGTTCACGAAACCCGCGCTGGCGAAGTCGTGACGTTGGGCGCATCGAGCTGGCGCGTGACCGAGATCACCCGCGACCGTGTGATCGTGACGGCGGCGCCGGGCGAAGTCGGCCGTCTGCCCTTCTGGCGGGGCGAGGGCCCCGGGCGCCCGGTCGAGCTGGGGCGCGCGCTCGGGCGCTTCGTTCGCGAGTTGGCCGAGCGCTGCCAGGGCAGCGGCAAGGACCTCCATGCGCATCGCGCAGACGGCGAAGCCTGGCTGATGGCGGACTACGATCTCGATCCCTTTGCCGCCCGGAATCTCGCCGACTACTTGATCGAACAGCACGAGGCCACGGGCTGCCTACCGACCGACCGCGCCATCACCATCGAGCGCTTCCGGGACGAGCTCGGGGATTGGCGCGTGTGCATCCTCTCACCCTTCGGAGCGCGCTTGCACGCACCCTGGGCCCTCGCGCTCGAAGCGCAGCTGAGCAGCGAGAAGGGCTACGAGGTCCAGGCGCTCTGGAGTGACGACGGCATCGTGCTCCGCTTCGCGGATGCCGACGAGGTGCCGGGAACCGACACCTTCCTGCCCGATCCCGAGGACATCGAGGACCGGGTCGTCGCGCAACTCGAGCGCTCGGCACTCTTTGCCGGTCAGTTCCGCGAGAACGCATCGCGTGCACTGCTGCTCCCGCGGATGCGGCCCGGCGCACGTACGCCGCTCTGGGCACAGCGGCTCCGGGCACAGAATCTGCTCGCCGTGGCTCGCGGATACCCGGCCTTCCCGATCATGCTCGAGACCTATCGGGCCTGTCTGCAGGATGTCTTCGATCTCGACGGCTTGCGCGAATTGCTAGGCGCGATCCGGCGGCGCGATATTCGGGTCGACGACGTGGAGAGCCGGCAGGCTTCGCCGTTCGCTCGTACGCTGGTCTTCGCCTATACCGCGACGTATCTGTACCAGGGCGATACCCCGGTCGCCGAGCGACGCGCCCAGGCGCTGACCCTCGATCGCCACATGTTGCGCGAGCTGCTGGGACACGAAGAGCTTCGCGAGCTTCTCGATGCCAGCGTCATCGAGGAAATGGAGGCTGAATTCCAGGGCCGTGCGCCGGAGTATCAGGCCCGCCACGCCGATGCCGTTCACGACCTGCTGCGTCGCGTCGGCGACCTCTCCGATGCCGAGATCCTCGAGCGCTGCGAGGACTTGCCAGCGCCGTGGCTTCGGGAGCTGGAAGCGACACGGCGGGCCGTGCGCGTGAAGGTCGCGGCCGGCGAGCGCTGGATCGCCGCCGAGGACGCCGCACTCTTCCGCGACGCCCTGGGAACAGCACTTCCTCAAGGGCTCCCGAGCGCATTCCTCGAGCCGGTCGAGGATGCGATGGCCCAACTGCTGATTCGCTATGCGCGCACGCACGGCCCATTCACCACCGCCGGCTTCGCCGAACGTTTCGCCATCGTTCCCGCACAAGCCGAGGCACTACTGGCCGGCTTGGAAGCGCGTGGTCAGCTCCTCTCCGGTGAGTTCCATCCTGCTGGCGCCTCGCGCGAATGGTGTGATGAGGATGTGCTCCGGCGTTTGCGTCGGCGCACCCTGGCTCGCCTGCGCGGAGAGGTGGCCCCTGTCGAGGCCCCGAGCCTGGTCCGTTTCCTGCCCGGCTGGCACGGTATCGGCGCCGAGTCCCGCGGCGAGGCACGGCTGGTCGAGGTCCTCGAGCAACTCGAAGGGGTCCCGCTGCCGTTCTCCGATCTCGAACGTGCGATTCTGCCGGCCAGGATTCCCGACTTCGACCCGCGCATGCTGGATGAACAAGGCTCGTTGGGGCGGTTGGTCTGGCTCGGAACCGGTTCGCTCGGTGCCCAGGACGGTCGCGTGTCGCTGCATCGGCGCGATCGCATCGGCTTGCTGGCCGATCCCCCGAAAGTTCCGGAGGAACTCTCACCGCTTTCGCGCTCCCTCCTCGACCATCTCGAGATACGTGGCGCCTCGTTCTTCAGCGAACTCGTCGGAGCCCATTCGACGGTTTCGCAGCAGGATCTGCTGGCGGCGCTCTGGGATTCCGTGTGGGCAGGTCTGGTCACCAACGACACCTTCGCGCCGCTGCGGGGCCTGGGGGCCCGGGCGAGCACGGGCCGCAGGCGTTCCCGCGAGACGCCCTCGGCGGCCGCGGGCCGTTGGTCGCTGGTGGCTTCGCTCCTTTGCGCCGACGCCTCGCCCACGGAACGTGCCCATGCCCGCGCGGTCACGTTGCTCGAGCGCTATGGGGTCGTCTCGCGCGAATCGATGGCGCTCGAATCCGTGCGCGGCGGCTGGAGCACCGTCTACCCGGTGCTGCGCGCGATGGAAGATGCGGGCAAGGTTCGTCGCGGTCACTTCGTCGAAGGCTATACCGGCGCGCAGTTCGCCTTTGCCGGTGCCGTCGATCGCCTACGCGCGGCCCGCTTCAGCGAGGAATCGCCGCAGACCCTTCTGCTCGCAGCGACAGATCCGGTGCAACCGTTCGGCGCACTGCTGCCCTGGCCGGAGCCCACCGCGAGCAGCGCGCGTCCCCGGCGCAGCGCCGGCGCCAGGGTCGTGATCGCCAACGGAGAACTATTGGCCTGGCTCGATCGCTCCGCTCGGAAACTCTTTGGCTTCACCACGGCGGAGATCTCCGAAGCGGAAGCTCGGCAGCGCGTAGCAGCGGCTCTCCGCGGCCTGTTCCGCGATCGCTCGCGCGGGGTCGTGCGGATCGACGAGATCGACGGGCAGCCGGCCGCCCGATCAGCCTGGCGCGACGCCTTGGTAGCGGCCGGCTTCCGGGTCGGATTCAAGGGCCTGGAACTCGATCGCACAGAGGCTCGGCGAAGTTAGTTCCTTGTCACGCCAGAAGTCGGGGGTAGAGGCGTCGCAGCTTCACACGCGCTTCGTGCGTTGTGAACTGCCAGTCCACGCCCTTCGTCGTTTGGTTGCGGTCGTCTTCCCAGGCATGGAGTTCGCGTTTTAGATCTTCCATCGTAGGGATCCGGCGATCCAGACACTGCATCGCCAAGACGCTCAGCTCGGTCTCGGCGATGTTGAGCCAGCTCCCGTGCTTCGGCGTGTAGTGGATCTCAAGGCGCTCCGCGAGACGGCGGGCTTCGACGGGATCAAACGCCTCGTAGAGCGACCCGATCGTGTGGGTATTGAGGTTGTCCATCACGAGGACGACCTTCAGGGCGTTGGGGTAGTGAACATCGAGGAGTTCTTGGATCACGAGCGCCCAGTTGGTGCGCGTCCGTCGCTCGCTGACCCCCGCCCAACGCCAGCCCTGGAGGGCTCGGTGCGGAGCATGAAAAGGTTGGCGACCCCGTTGCGCTTGTACTCATAGTCAAAGCGCGCTGGATGACCCGGTTCGAGCGGGATCGGAACGCGCGTCTCCGAGACAAGCTGCTTGCTTGTCTCGTCCATGCAAACCACAGGGAACCGCTCGTCGTACGCGCGGTGATAGACCTCGAGGATGTTCTCCATCGCGGCCACGAATTCCCCGTTCTGGTCGGGCGGAATGGCCCAGTACTTCTTCAAGTGCGGCTTCAGTGCGCTTTTTTTAACGCGCGACCGATGGCCGAGTGCGACACCGGCTCATCGGAAATCCCTAGCTCAACGATCCGGTCCGACAGCAGCCGGAGGGTCCATCTCGACCGCCCTTCCGGGGGCGGGCCCTGCACGGTGGCAATGAGGCGGGCCTCGGCCGCTTCGTCGAGTTTGCGCGGCCGCGGGGGGTTCTGCTGCTTCTTTCGGTTCAGGGCCGACTCCAGCCCCTCCTCGACGAATCGCTGCCGCAGGCTCCGCACCGCCGTCGTGGAGCGGTCATATGCTTCCGCCACACGGGCGTCTGTCCACGACGGCCCGAGATCTCCTTCATCCGCCTTGAGAAGAACCTGCGCACGAAGTCGCTTCCGCGCCGCTACCTGTTTGCCCCGCTTGATCAAACGGTCCAGTTCGCTCGGTCGCCGTCAAGTCAATCCGATACCGCTTCTTCGACCTGCTGGGCCCCCATGAATCGGTCCACGACACGGCGCGGACCGATTGGCTGCGGGGGACGCAGTGAATGGAATGACACCACTGCCGTATTCAGTCGATACAAGGGGCTACGCGGCAGGTTACTGGTAGGGGCCCAGCCCCAATGGGTCTGGCCAACCTTCGAGGAGGCCTCTGCGCAGACCTTGTCGACGTGATCTCCGATCGCATCAACCGCGAATGGCATGGCGAAAGCGAAAGAGAGGTGTCCGATCGGGTAGGAGATCCGTTCGGGCCGGCCGAGGGCCTCCCAGAGCTGCTCGCTCGACTCCTCCGAGATGATCGCGTCGAAGCTCGCCCGCACGAAGAGGATGCGGTCGCGTTCGAGCCCCGACGCCCATGTCGTTGGCTCGAGCCGCTCGAGGCGCTGGGACTGGATCGGGCTCAACTCACCGAGCGAAAAGCGCGCGAAGCGCTGCCCGAGATGCGGAATCGTCTCTGCCAAGGCCGCGAGATCCGCGCCTGCGAGCATGATGACCAATCCGTCCACTTCGTTCTCGAGTGCCGCCACCGGAAGCGCCGCCAGTGCCCCGAGACTCATTCCCACGAGCACGAGGCATCCGCGCTCTCGAGCGAATTCGCGCACTGCAGCTCGGCCCGACCGGACCCTCTCTTCGAGGAGGCTGATCCAGGCGTCGGCATCCATTCCCTCGGCCAGGGCTTGGCCCGGAGGAATCAGGCCCGCGACTGAGATTCCGCGGGCGCTCAGGGTACGGACCGCGAACTCCGCCGCGTCCGGCCGACCATCGAGATGGGGTAGCCAGACCACGAGCGGGCCTGCCTTCCCAGCCGTGATCGCCCGGATTCCGAAGCCTGGACCCGTAATCGCCTCGTATACGCCGGAATGCGCCGGAGTCGGGACGAACCACCACGGCCATCCGGTGGACCACCGCCACTCCAATGTCCTGCGTACGGTCGCGTCACCCGGCTCGAATTCCTCCGCCGCCCCGTTCGGGGCGCAGAACAGCAACCCCCACGCGATCACCACACCGGATGCGCGACGGGCGAGGCTACTTCGAGAAATCGACACCTACGATCCGGCCACTCAGAACGGCGTAGTAGGGCATACCGGGCGCTGTTGCCGCGTTCATCGCGTGGACACCGGTCGCGACGAGTTGAAGGTATCCGCTGGTGGGGTCGAGCCTCGCTCCCTGCCGAGTCGCCGTTAGCCCCTGGGCAGAGGCTCCAGATGTCTCCGTGGTGAACTCGAAACTCCAGGGGATTCCGGTCTTTGCCCCGTCCACGTAGGCCATCGCCGGGGCACTGAGCTGACAGCGGAGTGCTCCGCCAACGCCCGAAATCGTTCCCGTGGCGTCGGACGTCAGCCGCCAGTCCACCCGCAGCCCACTCGGATACGTAACGGGCGGCATCAAGAACGCGGCCGCGGGAACTCGAATCGTCCATCCGCCGGTGGCGCTCTTCTCGACTTCGAGGGGAATCGTGGCCGGTGGCAAACCGTTGCCCACCTGAGCCCCCTCGAAGTAGAAAAAGGAAAGCGAGTCGAGTTCGAGTTCTGCGGGAACGGCCAACGCTCCGTCACCAAACAGGAAAACAGCGATCACCGCACCGACCCAAATGTTTCGCATGGTTTCTCTCCGGTGGCCCCGCTCGAACGGTATTCCGATTCAACCGATTCCGTCAACATTTTTCGGTAACTAACGCTTGACAATCCCGCAGCCTCCGACGGAAAGTGCGCTCACAGGGGCCTAACGAGGAGACGCGCGATGCGCTCGATCCAGCCCTCTCTCGACCGAGTCCTTCGGGCAGCGCTGAGCCTGCTGATGGTGGTTCAGCCAGCACTTTTCGCGACGCCGGCCGCCGCGATGGCGACGGCGAACAGCTCGTCGGTGGCGCGCCAAGGGGGTGCTGAGACTCCGATCGCTGGCGCCGTCGCCATCTCGCCCCAGAGCGGCGACGCGATGTTCACGATTTCGATCGAGCTTCCGCCGGGTACGAACGGCCACGTGCCGTCGGTGGCGCTCACCTACTCAAGCGGAAATCGGCAGAGCTCCTGGGTCGGAAGGGGCTGGAACATCCGCACCTCGTCGATCAAGCGATCCCTCCGGAACGGAACACCCAACTACATCGATCGAGAGTCGGATCGCCGCTGTTTGGCGGACATCAGTCACGTCTGTGGAGATCCGATCGGGGCGCAGGGTCCAGTGCCCTGCGGCGCGGTCGACGACGTCTGTCTTCTTCCGGACACGTTCGAACTTGACGGCGAGCCGCTCGTGTATCTGTTCACCGATGCCAACGGAGACGAGTTCTACGAGACCAAACGCCAGTCACCGCTTCAGATCGTCCGGACGATGACGGTGGCAGATCCGTCTGGCTGGTGGGAAGTCACGCAGCCAGACGGCACGGTGCTCAACTACGGCGGGTTGGCAGCCTTCTCCCGGGTCGACCACCCCGAATCCGGTCTCCCCGGCTCCCGCTTCGAGAACAAGACCTATGAGTGGCTCCTCTTCTCCGAGGAGGACACCGCGGGAATCGACGAAAGCACCCCCGGCAACACCATCATTCACGCTTACGCGGTGATCGCTGGAATCGCCTATCCAAGCGCGATTCAGTACGGGCAAAATCCACAACGCGTCGTGTCCTTCCTGCGGGAGACGAGCGACCGTCCGGACCAAACGGTCTCGCACATCGCTGGTTTCGAGCAGAAGCTGACGCAGCGGCTCCGGGAGATCGAAGTTCGAGAGGGGATCGGGTCGGCGCTCGCGGATCTCATCCGTAGCTACGAGTTGGTCTATCAGCTCTCCCCTCACTCGGGTCGTTCCCTTCTCCAGGAGGTCCGCGAGTACGGAGTTGGCCGTGAACCCGCCATCAGCCCCCGAACGACATCCTTCACCTACACCGACAATGGCACGAAGGGATGGGCTGCTTCGCCCGTTTCGCACTTGGGGCCCTTTCTGTTCGGTGGCTTTGGCGACATCAATGGCGATGGACTCACGGACTTGTACCAAGGTTGGGACACGAACGGAGCCAATGTCGGGAATCTCTTTCTCAGTACCGGTTCGGCCTTCGAGGTCACAGGATCAGCGCACAACTACCCGAAGCCGACATTCGGGGGTGGAGATCTCGTTCACTTCCTGGATGCGAACGCCTTCGTTGAATCACCGGTGCTGATCGATGTCAACCGGGACGGTCGCTCAGACGTACTCCAGCGTGAGCTCCGCCTCGGTCTGCAATTCCAGTGGCGCAATCAGACGAATTGGCCCAGGAGCGGGCCTGGAAGCTGGGACAATTCCCTCGCGCCGATCGCGGATGGTCATTTCTTCACCGGCCTCTACTCGGGGTCTACTTTGGGTAGTGCAGTGGGTGCGCAATACCCTGACCTGAACGGCGACGGAGCGCCCGAGATCGCCCTTCGAAATGATGTCCTGTTCTTCGGATCCGCCCCGGGAACCTGCGTCGAGCGACGCATCTCCGACTTCTACTACTGGAACCGAGGCGATGGTGCGTGGACCAAGGCCAAGACGACCCCGGGTTCGGTGCCCGGATGCACGGCAAGCGACACGGAGACTTCGACGGAGTTCCGCGCGATCGCCGCTCACATCGGCGGTGTTGTCGAGCATGGAACGGTGCCCCCCGTAACGGATCAGTCGCATCACCACGCATTCATCGATTTGAACGGCGATGGTCTTTCCGACTTCCTTGTTGGGGACACGGGCGCGGCACTCCTCAACAACGGGAACCGCGACTTCGCCGCGGACACAGGCTGGAACTCGCCCGTAGCGCCTTCGACGCCCGCATGGGCCGACGAGGGCGTCCGCTTCGCCGACATCAACGGCGACGGCCATGTGGACGTCTTGCGGGCGAAGGCGGGTAGCGCCAGACAGCGATGGTTAGGTGACGGCGACACCGAAGAACCGGGCACGTCGACTGCGTGGAACGAAGTCATCACGCAGGACTGGCTCGTGCCGGTCGACTTCGCGGACTCGAGCGGCAACCCGACGGGCCATCAGCTCTTCGACTTCGACGGTGACGGCCTGCCCGAGATCGTCGAGTTCCAGACCAATCAGGCCCTCGTCTGGCAGAATCTCGCCTCCCACCCCGACTTCCTCGAGACCGTGACGCATCCGCTGGGTGGCGTCTCCACGGTCCGCTACGAAGCGGCCGCCGTTGCGACCGTGGTCGATCCGACGGTCACCGCGTTCCCGAACACCGTCGTTGACGCCAACAACAATGACGTTGGCCAGGATCCAAGCGGCGGCCAGCTCGCCGTGTCCGTCGAGACGAACGACCAGAACGGTGTCATCTCTCTCACGAGGCTCGAATACGCGCGGGGCTTGTTCGACCCGGTTGCCCGAGAATCCCGTGGCTTCGAGACCGTCACGCAGACCCAGGGGCCAGGCGACGGGGCCGGCGCCTTCTTGGCGGAACTCGTTTCGACGGAGACGGTATTCCACCAATCGGAAGCGCTCATCGGCCTAGTCGATTTTCAGAAGGTCTTCGACCCGGCCGTCGCGGCTCCGCTCCGCGAGACCTATTTCGAGTACGGTGGCAACCCGGCGGACGAACGTCTTCCCATCTGTATTGCGAACAAGGAGACCGAGATTCTCGGGGGTTCGAGAACCACCGGGCGGAAGTTCATCTACGACGCGAACGGGAACCCCACCGAAATTCATGAGCTCGGTCTCATCGTCGACAACACTGCAGGCCCCGGCGCGCTTTGTGCGGACGACCTGTCGGACTCGGCGCGCATCACGAAGCTCACCTACGCGGTCGGGAGCGCGGGCGTTCTGAATCGCCCCTCTCGTCGTGAACTCTGGGCGAACCAGATCGGCGCGCCCGGCATCAAGCTTCGAGAGAACGAGTTCTATTACGATGGGCCAAGCGGGCAACCGCTCCCGCTAGGGCAGGTCTCCGAAGGCAAACTCACGAAGCTCGTGCAGATCGATGACTCGATCGTCCCACAGGGACGAGAGACGATCACCTTCTTCTACGATGCCGCCACCAGCCAGCTCACGAAAACGGTCAACGCCCGTCGAAACGGGGGCGAGTTCACGACCGAAGCCGAGGGCGCCAACGAGTTCGACTACGCGGCCAGCGACTTCGTCGTGCAGTCGCTCGGCCGCCAGGTGCTTCATTCCGATAGCTTATTGGACTTCCGCCCGACGACGACGCGGAGCTACGTCGCCCCGGCGAGTTGCGCGGTCAAGGCGCCAATTTCCGCGGGCCGCGTCGCGACCAAAACGGACGTCAACGGCCGAACGACGACTCGCTGTTACGACGAGTTCGGGCGCACGACACAGATCTCGATTCACGATGGTGAGAGTATCGAGGGCGCCAGGACCACGATCTCCTATGACGACGCCGTTGCTTCGGTGACGATCAAACGATCCACGAACATCGTCGCGGCGCCGACGGATTTCAACGATGAGATCCGCATCCTCGACGGCTTCGGGCGCGTGGTGCTGACGGATTCGTCGGGACCTGGATCCATCCCGACCCGAATCCAGCGGTCCGTCGTGTATGACGCGTTGGGTCGAGTAGTTCGGCAGTCACTACCGGGGACAGGCGCTCCGGGCGCGGACACCGTCTTTGCGTTGGATGCCCTGGGTCGGGAGAAGCTCCGAACCCTTCCGGGCTCCGGGCGCGTTTGGACGACGAGCTACTCGATCGCGGCCGGCGAACGGGTGACCGAGATCCAAGACCCCGTCTCGCGCGTGACCCAACGCATCGCGAATGCCTTCGGCGACATCGTCAGCGTCGTTGAGGTGGTCGATCCAGGCGGGCCGAGCCCCGTCAACACCACCACGATCTACCAGTACGATGCGGCCGGTCAGCTCGGGCTCATCAAGGACCACAACGGAAACGAGACGAAGTTCTTCTACAACGACCGCGGCCGACGGATCCAGCTCGTCGATCCGGATACCGGCATCTGGAACTTCGCTTACGATGCCGGCGGCAATCTGAAGACCCAGGATGGCCCAGCGAACCTGGCCGTGGCGTGGACGTACGACGCCCTCGATCGCCCCACGAATCAGGACGCCAATGGCACGAATGACGATGTCACCTGGGCTTACGATCAGCTTGCGAGCGGTCCATCCAAGGGTCTTCTCACCTTCGAAGTCGGATCGATGTACACGAGGCAGCTCCGCTACGAAGGGATCGGCGACCTCGGGGCGGAGACGTGGGAGGTCGGAAGTCACCAGTTCGACTTCGGCATGGCGTACAACGATCTGGGCCAGCTGACGGAGCGCACCTACCCGTCGGGGAGAGTCCTCACCTGGGAGCGCGACTCGGGGGGTTTCGTGACCGCCGTGAAGACGGACGCCGGCGCCTCGCAGTACGCATCCGGGGTGACCTGGAACGCGCTCGGGGAGCTCGAGAGTTGGACCTCCGGGGGTGGGATCACCACGTCGGCTGGGACCGATCCGACCACGCGCCTCCCGAGTCAGCTGCAGATCACCGGAGGTGCGTTCCCGAGCATCACACTGGCCTACGCCCACTTTGGCGATGATCGGCTGGCGACGGTCAACACCAACGAGTTCGTCTTTCAGTACGACGATCTCGGGCGACTCAGCCAGGCGGAAGGACCGTACGACACGGGCTACTCCCCCAGGACGCTCTACTACGACTACGACAACATCGGCAACCTCACTTGCCTTGACGCAACACTCGCTCCTACGCCAACGGCATGCCCCGGCGGCAGCCGATTCGAGTATCTGGGCACCACGCCCCATGCGGCGAGCCAGGTCACGATCGGCGGCAGCACGACCCCACTCGCGTACTCCGCGGACGGGAACTTGGAAAGTCACTCCGCCCACGGAAGCTGGAGCCTTACGTACGACGAGCTCGGTCGGGTCCGAACCGTCGACGGAGGCCCCGGCAAGCTCAAGACTGTCGACTACCGAGCAGATGGAATCGCTGTGCGCCTCAACGCGGGGGTCGGCGGAACGGATGTCCACCGCCCTGGTGACGATTTCGAATGGGACGCCTCCACCAACATCGCGACCCTCCATGTGAGCCTGGGCGGCCAGGTCATCGCGTTGCACGACGAAACCTTCGTTCCCCCGACAGGACCCGGCTGTGGGAGTGTCCTCCCGGGTCTGCCGATCGGGAGGACACCGCCGGGCGCTGAGCTGGCAGCGCTCCTGGCGTACGCTCTATTGGGCCTGGCTTTGATTCGCGCGCTCGAACTCGCCAGGCGACGCCGAAGGCCCATCCGGTCGCTCGTTGCCGTGAGCACGGCAGGGATCTTTTGGTTCGCGTACTCCGTCCCAGCGATCGTGCTCGTGCCAACAGCCGCGGAGGCCGCGGTGCTGCCAGCGAAGTATCTCCATGCCGACCGGCTCGGAAGCTCCGTCTACGTGAGCGACGAAACCGGGAGCACACCCACGCGAGTGGTGTACCGGCCGTTCGGGGCGGAGGTGGAGCCTTCACCCGGGACCTCGACGGCGCCCCGTTTGGCATTCACGGGGCAGCGGTTGGAGAGCGAAATCGAGCTCTACGACTACGGGGCCCGGTGGTACGACCCGGCTCTGGGAAGATTCCTCCAGCCCGACGCGCTCGCGCCGGTCTTCGTGCCGCAGGGCCTCAATCCCTACGGGTACGTGCGGAATGACCCGGTCAATCTGGTCGACCCGACTGGAAACACTTTCGAGGACATCATTGGGACGATTCAGATCGGATTCAGCATCGGCAGCGTTTTTTCTGCCGGAGGTGTTGCGGTTGGAAACTGCGGGTTCTTCGGCCTGACCGGTGTGAACCCCTTCGTCAGCAGTTGCCCGGCGGCGCCGTCGATCCCGCAGATCCTGTCGCAGGTGTTGGATTCGATTATTCCGGGGGCGGGGGGATTGGTGGATGTCTTCTCTGGCTCTGCGCTCGCGCTCGACGACCCGAAAGAAGACCCTCCGTCGATCGGCGATGGGGCCATCGGGACCCTCTTCGATATGAGCATTATCCTAGTGGGGGCACGCCAAGCCAGGGACAGGATCGCGGCCGCAGAACAAGCGGCCGGAAGGGAACTCTCGATCGAAGAGAAGCTACAGGTCGTCTCGGATTTCGAGACACAGCTGCAGCAAGCGATAGACGAGTCTAAGAGGGAGATTGCAATTTTGGAACGGCGAGTTGAGGTGAGCAAGCAGCTTAACCGTGGGGAGTTCTTCCGCGAGTTGCGATCATTTCCGGATCGCTTGAAGATCGCACGGGAGATGGCGGGCTTGGAGAATGCAGTGAACGCCAATCGGCTGAGGTTGCGAGGAGTTCGGGGTGTGAAGAACCAAGTGGCAACAGGCGGGCGCTAGCAGCCGTGGCATGGCCCAGCCGCAAGTCCCTCCGCTCGACGCTGGTCACCTTCGCCGTGGTTGGGGCGGTATGGCTGGCGATCAGATCCCAGGAGGAAGTCCTGATCTGCGACACCACCACCAGCGGGGTCTATGTAGAACTCCACCGAAATCGTCTGGTAGGAACTGGAAGCGCTGTGGTTCTGATGGAGCCTGGGACGGGTCTGCTACCAGAGGCACCATCTCGCTTTGAGGTTGAGACTAGAGAACAAGCTCAGATGTTCGGGACGGCGCTCGCTAGTCCGGGAGAACCAGCAGTGGACGTTTTCTCCCTCGAGTTTCGTGAGAAGCATTGCATCCGTCGTTAGAGGCCCGAACTCCCTACTACCGGAGCCGTGGGATTCAGAACAGAATCGGGGACGTTCTTTCGGTAGTTCCGTTGGTGCAGCGATGCGCCAGGTCGTGAGCCGCTTCGAGCAGTCTTCTGGTTCGCCCGCCTACTCGGTCCCTGCCGTTTTTCTCGTACCCTCGAGAGCGGAGGCTGTCACAGCCACCGATGTCACCTACCTCCACGCCGATCGGCTCGGAAGCTCGGTCTACGTGAGTGATGAGAACGGGGCCGCGCCAACACGGGTGGTGTATTGGCCGTTCGGGGCGGAGGTCGAGCCAGTTGTTGGCACGCAAAACGCTCCGCGGCTCGGTTTCACGGGGCAGCGACTGGAAGAGGCAATCGACCTCTACGACTACGGCGCGCGTTGGTACGACCCCGCGTTGGGAAGGTTCCTGCAACCCGACGCATTCGCCCCGGTGTTCGAACCGCAAGGCCACAACCCGTATGGGTACGTGCGGAATGACCCGGTCAACCTGGTCGACCCGACCGGAAACAATTTCGAGGACATCATTGGGACGATTCAGATCGGATTCACCGTCGGCAGCGTTTTTTCTGCCGGAGGTGTTCGGGTTGGAAATTGCGGGTTCTTCGGGCTAACTGGTGTGAACCCCTTCGTCAGCAGCTGCCCGCCGGCGCCGTCGATCCCGCAGATTCTCTCGCAGGTGCTGGATTCGGT
>JAJDAP010000091.1 GCA_029261795.1 Deltaproteobacteria bacterium | reverse complement strand
AATTTCCTGCACGCCTGTCGCCTCAAATCCTCTTTCATAAAAAAGGTCAAAGCCAGCCTCCAGGATTTTTTCCCGGTTTTTTCCGCGCATCTGCCGTGCCATCTCCACTCACCGAATCGTTTTACGGGTTCATTCCATGTTGTTTAACATGACCAGTCATCTTGGTCAAGTTATACCAGCTATCAAAGGATCTTGGCCGCCTCAGAACCCAGAAGGATCGGCACTTCATCCCTTTAGCTCAAGCCATCAGCCGTAACTGGTTCCAATGGCCGCCATTGTAGAGTTGGAAAACGTTGTTAAGAAATTCCCTCAATCTGTTCCGTAGGCGCTGACGCCGGACAAAGTTGAACGAATAATTGGCTCGAGTGGCCGCGAGTGCCTTAATCAAATGATGATCTTCAGCGCGGCACATTTACACCATGTGCTGAAGGCTATGCAAAATATTATGATAATACACGTGAATTGGCCCCTGTTTTGACGGGACAGTCGGCGTAAGTTGAAAGGACTTAAGGCTATCCTTAAGCGCAGACTTATGTCCGATGAATACAGACGCATTGAAGTGATCACGGATCTATGCGGATTGCATCAAGAATATGTCGGATCGAATTAACGGTAGAGATCGCTCACTAATGTATGGCTGCTACATCTAAGTGGTAGCGATCACGCCATGTTGACGAAGGATGTCAAGATAAACATCGGGTTCAGGTCGAACGCGGTAATTGTCGGTCTCATTGGCCCAAATGATCCGCCCGTTTTGACCAGTTACGATAACAGTCGGCAGAACGGTTTCGCTGTCATATCCCATCATCTGCATGCCCATCGGCAATCCGTGCGGATTGTCGATGCCGAGGGCCCTTGCTGCGTTATTCCCTTCGTCAGTGAGAAAGTCGAACGCTACATCAAACTTCTTCGCCAAGGACATCGTGTTCTTGTGCGGCTGTGGCGAGACCAGTGCTACGCGCACGCCGAGTGACTGGATATCCTGATAATGTTGCACGAGTTCTTTTATTTGGGCTACGCATAAGGGACACCAGTTGCCGCGATAAAACATCAAAATGGCCGGACGTTTTGTGAGTTCCGCGGAGCTGACGGTCGCACCATTCACACCTTTGACGCTAAATGCAGGCAGTTGGGCGCCGACCTTGAGCACGTCGCTCGCGGAGCGGCCAAAGCTGGAATACCAGAAGGCATAAACAAGAAAACCGATCCAGCCGCCGACAGCCAATACAGGAGCAATGATGTTGGCGCCCTGAGCGAACCATGCCCAGGAAGCGAGGGCGACGCCAGCAGCCCCCAAAATACCTAATACTGGAAATCGGGCGCTGGTGCGCGCTACGTTTTGAAACATCATCAGCCAGCTTATGAGCACGATGATTGGCGCAGTAGTTAACAGCACACCGCCCCAAGCATAGGGATTTGCACCCTGGAAAATCTGCCAGATTGCATAACCCATGATGCCCATTGCAAGCATCATGAAATTGCTGATGAATATTGATTTGAGAATGTTCATGGTCTTACGCATCCTTTTGCGATCGAATTCAGGCGCGTCGGGCAAACGCCTAATTCGCACACCTTATATTTTTGTTGAGATAACCCTTAATGGCTCGGTGAAAGAGAAATATCCGGCGATCACATGCATCGAAGGTATTGGATCGAGATAACTCCAAACGCAGTTCCTTATATAGTCCGTACCCATTTTAAAGGACCAATAGTAGGCGATGCCTTTGAATGGACAATAAGTTGTCTTCGCGCTTGGAATGAGCAACGCTTGGCGAACGTCGCTCGCCGGGAAATACGTAACGCAAGCATATCCGCGCTCGTCGAGAAGAATATATTTTTTCGACTCGGCGAGCGCAATATTACCGTACACGGCCTGCGCCGTTCCGTCGGCGCTTTTCAACGTGATGCGAAGAGTTTCAGACATACAAAGTCGGCTTCGTTGCTTTTTGGCTAATTCAGCCAACTTAACTCTAACGCCTGAGCCCTCAATAGCCGGCCGGCGCCATCATAAACATGTAGCTACGTTTCATATCAAACGTGGCGCTACGCGTCGGAATATTTTCTAGATAATCCGGATCATTGAAAATGCCGTCGAATGTTTGGGTCGGATCGCTAACAGTCCAGACATTGACAAGGTGTGGCTGCACATCGCCGGCCATGACCTTGGTTACGACAAATCCAGGAGCGACTCGTTTGAGGCCGTGTTTCGCTGCGATTGGCTCGATTTTGTCAAAATAGAATTTTGCATCCACAGGCGTTTTGCCGTCTTGAAGATACAGGATATCGATGAAATACGCCTTCTGTTGAGAGGCAGAGGCCTTCGCCGATACGCTATCAGCGCTGGCTGCATAGGCCGACGGGTTTAGAACCGACGCTATGCAGAGAAACAAAAAGGTGGCTATTGAACGACGCGTCATATTTTTCTCACTTGTGTGGTTTCTGATTTTTCCGCGACCGACGACCAGAGCGTTCCAGAACTATTCTCCAAAACGTCAGTAGCGCTTGCCATCAATGTCTTAGATGGCCTAATTTCAGAACGGAAGTGGCATTTTTGGCAACTTCAACTTCAAAAATGAGACAAGTATGAATTGGGACGATATAAAGCTTTTCCTCGCTCTTATGCGTACAGGCACCGTACGAGCTGCGGCGACAAAACTTGGCGTGAGCCATTCGACAGTGGCTCGACGCATTGACGCGATGGAACAAAAACTCGCTGTTCGCCTTTTTGATCGCCTCCCCTCAGGCTATCTCGTCACGCCGGTTGGCGAAGACATGTTAATGGTAGCGGAACAAGTCGAAGATGCGCTTGAAGGACTCGAACGACGCATCCTCGGTCATGACCACAAACTTGCGGGCCGGGTTCGAGTCACCATGGTGGACGCTTTTGCTACTCATCTCTTGATGCCGCATTTGGCTGAGTTCACGGAGAAATACCCTGAGATCGATCTGGAGGTAGAAGTCACTTATGAGGCGGTCGACCTTGACTACCGCGAAGCTGACATCGCTTTACGATTTGCTAGCCGCCCACCTGAACACCTCATTGGGCGACGACTGCTGACCTGCGCCACTGCCGCTTACGCCTCACAAAATTACCTCGTCTGTCACGACCTTCAGGACCCAACCGCAACGCGTTGGATAAGTTTTGGAGGACAACAGTCGTTTCCCAAGTGGGTGAAAGAAAGCGAATTTCCAAACATTCCTGCAAAAGGTCAGTTCGTCAGCCTGCTTGTACAATTAGAGGCCTGCAAAGCTGGGATGGGCGTAGGTATGCTCCCATGTTTTCTCGCTGAACCCGAGCCGACACTGCAGCGGTTGTCGCCAGGCAAGCCCAATCAGAGTTTCGAATTATGGCTTCTTACCCACCAAGACATGAGAACCAGCACGCGTATCCGCGTCTTCTCTGATTTCATATCCGCCGCCATCAAGGGCCAACGAGCACAATTGGAGGGGCATGGTTGCTCAACGAGGACCGAGTCAGCGGCTCGAGAATGTCAGGGGATGTAACCCGTCGTCGATCATGAGACGTATTGCTGAAATTGCATAAGGGAGGGTTTTTGGCCCACTTTTAGAGTCATGCCTTTTAGGGAGAAAGATTTCTTAAGTAAGTCAGATTTTCAATTTTGATGGCGCCACGCTCTTCATTAAAAAGCCCCACATCGCTGCAGAGCTGGTGCGGCCCATTACGACGCGCCCCATAAAAGACATGACGCGATTAATAACACCGGGAATATAATAGGGCTTGCCACGCTTGAGTGCG
>JAJDAP010000090.1 GCA_029261795.1 Deltaproteobacteria bacterium | reverse complement strand
TTCGCGCGCTCTGGACCGGTCCTGAAGGACCGGTATCACCATGTGGTGTTGAAGACGCCCACCCAGGTGCGCAATGCACTGCGCTACGTGCTGATGAATGCTCGGCGGCACATGAAGCGCACGGCCAGCACTGTGCGAATCGATCCCGCCTCTTCCGGCCGCTGGTTCGGGGGCTGGAAGCGGTCCGCACGCGATCTCGTGATCGCGGCACGAGGAAGGCCTGGAACCCGGGCCGTCGCATTCACCCACACCTGGCTGCTCAACGAAGGCTGGAAGAGAGCCGGTCCTCTCCTGGACCCCGCTGCCGCTCCGGGCTGAACCGACTCCACAGCCCCGGCCGGCATCCGCTCGCGCAGGCACCGCTAGTCAGCAACCCCGCGCGCAGACCATCAGGGGTCTGCCCATCAGGATCTGCCGGAACGTGGTGCCCGGCCACATGCCCGCGGGCATCGCGTTAGCATGGGGTCGCGGGAGGAAGCTGTGGACGCGATTGTCGATGTGCGAGATGTCTGGAAGATCTACACCCAGGGTGCTCTCGAAGTGGTGGCGCTGCGGGGGTTGTCGTTGGAGATTCAGGCCGGCGAGTTCACGGCGGTCTGTGGGCCGTCGGGCTCGGGCAAGACGACCCTGCTCAACCTGATGGGTGCGCTCGATCGGCCGACTTCGGGTTCGTTGCTGCTCGAGGGGCGCGATCTTGCGACGTTGTCGCGGCAGCAGCGGAGCGTGATCAGGCGCGACCGGATCGGGTTCGTGTTTCAGGCCTACAACCTGATGCCGGTCCTCACGGCCTACGAGAACGCCGAGATGGTGCTCGCACTCCAGGGCGTGCCCGAGGCCGAGCGGCGGCCCCGGGTCGAGGGGCTGCTTGCCGAAGTGGGCCTCGAAGGCCTCGAGGATCGTCGGCCCGACGAGTTGTCCGGGGGGCAGCAGCAGCGTGTGGCGATTGCCCGGGCCATCGCGTCGGACCCCGCCATCGTGCTTGCCGACGAGCCGACCGCGAACGTCGATTCCGAGACGGCGAATACACTGCTCGATCTGATGCAGCGGCTCAACGAGGAGCGGGGCGCGACCTTCGTCTTCTCGACCCACGACCCTCGGGTGATGGAACGGGCGCGTAGGGTCGTACGCGTGGTCGATGGCGAGGTCGAGAGCGATTCCACACGCTGACGCTTGCAACACCCGGCCGACCTGCAATGTTCCTCGGCCATGGGCCGGAGATCGCTACAGGGCATCGGTGCACTCGCAGTCGTCGCGGTGGCACTGCTGGGTTGGGATTCCGTCCGCAATGACGTCGTTCCGAAACGGCTCGTTCCCGTTGACGAGGCCTATCTCTACCGAAGTGGCCAGATCTCCGAGAATCTGATCGGTTCCGTGATCGATCGCTATGGCTTCGACAGCGTGATTGCTTTGACCCAATTCGATCCGGCCCGCGACGATCACCAGGCTGAAATCGAAGCGGCACGAAGTCGCGGCGTAAGCTGGGCCAGTTTTCCGCTGCGCGGGAACGGAACCGGCGACCCGGAGAGCTACGTCTCTGCATTGACCGAGATTCATCGGGTGAGGAGCGAAGGCGGCCGGGTGCTGGTTCACTGCGCTTCCGGTGTACGCCGCGCCGCCGGCGTGCCATCGGTCTACCGGGTGCTGATCGAAGGCGACGCACCCGATGTCGTCTACGCCGAAGAGCTCGACCGCTTCGTCGGGCCGTTCGAACTCTGGGGTCCGCGACCCGCCTGGGAATCGAAGATCGTTCCGTTTCTCAATCAGAACATGGGATTGATCGCCGAGCGCCTGGTAGAAGAGGGTGTGCTGTCCCGAGTTCCCGATCCACTGCCGCAGTTCGTGCCGCCATCCCCACGAGATTCAGGCTAGCTTCGGTCCGCATGCGCTCTTGGGCGCCGGCCGAGGAGAATCCATGGCGATCGATCGACGCGAATTCCTGCGAGGTGCGGCACTCGTACTCGGGGCGGGGCTTTCCGGTTCCTGCGTTCGCGCGGTTCTTTCCCGAGGCGCCGACGAAGCTCTCCTTCCGGAGCATGCGGTGCTATCTCCGCAGGAGCGGGCGGTTCTCGAGGCGCTGACCGAGCGGATCATGCCGCGCACGGAGACCCCGGGCGCCCTCGACGCTGGGGTCCCGGACTTCGTGGAGTTCGTGTTGGCCGAGGGTTACCCGGTTGATGCCCGCGAAGCGTACCGGGCATCGTTGCTAGGCCTCGACCAGCGAGCACGCGCAGAACATGGAGGCGCTTTCGCGGATTTGGCGACAGCCCAACAAGACGCGCTGCTCGAGGCCATCGAGTTGGCCGAGTTTGCGAGCGCGGCCGGCGCGCCGGAATTGTTCGGCGGAATCTCGCTGACGAAACCGTTCTTCGCAGCGAGCAAGGAACTCACGGTCGTGGGCTACTACAGCTCCAAGGTCGGGATCGCGGCCGAGCGGACCTACAGCCACTTCCCTGGGAAGTTCGACGGCGCCGCCGCCTGGCAGCCGGGCAAGAAGCCCTGGGCGGGGGGCTTCTGATCATGTCGGCAAACGAAACGAGCTGGGATGCGATCGTGGTGGGCTCGGGGATCACCGGGGGTTGGGCCGCCAAGGAACTCACCGAACGTGGCCTGCGTGTGCTGATGGTCGAGCGCGGCCGACACGTCGAGCACCAGAAGGACTACACCTTCGAGCACACGCCACCCTGGGACCTACCGTTCCGGGGCTCGGGCAATCCGCAGGTGATGGCGGAGCAGTACCCGATCCAGAGCATTGCTCCGGGTTGCAACGAAACGACGCTGCCGTTCTTCGTCGACGATCCGGGTCATCCCTACGTCCAGGAGAAGGGCGGCGAGTTCGCCTGGATACGCGGCTATCAGCTCGGCGGTCGCTCGCTGACCTGGGGACGCCAGGTCTACCGCTGGAGCGATCTCGATTTCGGTGCGAATGCGCGCGATGGCCACGGCGTTGACTGGCCGATTCGGTACGCAGATGTAGAGCCCTGGTACGACCACGTCGAAGACTTCATCGGGGTGTCAGGCCAGTCCGAGGGGCTTGCGCAACTCCCGGACAGCAGGTTCCTGCCACCGATGGAGATGACGATCGTCGAGAAGCACGCGAAGACGCAGATCGAGGCCGTCTTCCCGGGGCGCAACCTGACGATCGGGCGTGTCGCGGTGCTGACCGAGGACCACCACGGCCGAAAGGCCTGTCACTACTGTGGGCCGTGTGGCCGCGGCTGTTCGACCGGCTCCTACTTCAGCAGCCAGAGTTCCACGCTGCCGGCGGCGCAGGCTACCGGAAGGTTGAAGATCCTCACCGACACCGTGGTCGAACGTGTCGAGCACGATCCGCGCACGAATCGCGCAACCGGCGTTTCGGTCATCGATACAACGACCCTCGAGCGGCAGACGCTGAATGCGCGCCTGGTTTTCCTGTGTGCCTCGACGATCGCGACCACCCAGATCCTGCTCAACTCAGCATCGGAGGCGCAACCAGACGGGCTGGCCAATTCCAGTGGCGTCCTCGGCCAGAACCTCATGGATCACACGATCGGCCTCGGCGGCTTCGGATTGATTCCGGGCTTCGAGGGCTACGAAACCTTCGGGAATCGCCCGAACGGGATCTACATTCCCCGCTTCCAGAACCTCGATGGTGGACAGGGCGACTTCACCCGTGGCTACGGCTACCAGGGCGGAGCCTTCCCGGCTGGAATGCTAGGTGCCCTGGCGCAGCCCGGCTTCGGTGAGTCGATGAAGGAGCAGCTCCGGGCCCCTGGAATCTGGGCGATGTACCTCGGCGGCTTCGGCGAGTGCTTGCCCTACGCAACGAATCGGGTCGCGCTGGATCAGCAGCGTCGAGACCGCTGGGGGATGCCACAGGTGAGCATCCAGTTCGCCTGGGGTGAGAACGAGAACCGCATGCGCCGCGACGTCGGCGTTCAGGCCAAGGCCATGCTCGAGGTGGCTGGCGCCGTGAACATCGTCGCCTCTGACGGGGAACATGGCGTGGGCGGGGAAGCGATCCATGAAATGGGCACGGCGCGGATGGGACGAGACCCGCGCAGCTCGGTCCTGAACGGCTGGAACCAGGCCCATGATGTTCCGAACCTGTTCGTGACCGACGGTTCCTGCATGGCGTCCTCCGCCTGCCAAAACCCTTCGCTCACCTATATGGCCCTGACGGTACGAGCTGTGGCGCACGCGGTGGAAGAGCTGGAAGCAGGTTCGTTAGGCGCCTAGGTGCGCGGCGAGATAATTCGCCACGTCCTTCATCTCCGCCGGCGGAACAGCCACGTGGGGCCCAGGGTGCGCGTGGAGCGCCTTGTCCTTGCTGCCCAGGTCGCCGAATAGCGCGAGTGCCGTATCGCGGGGGACGACTTCGTCGTCCCATTGCATCAGGAAGCGCACGGGGGCTTCCAGCTTCGGCGCGTCTTCGCGCAGCCGATCGCGGTTGAGGCCCCAGAAGCCCATCAACCCGAGCACGGCGGCTTCGATGCGAGGTTCTGCAACGCAGAGCGGTAGCCCCATCATGGTGCCCATGGAGAGGCCGAAATATCCGACGCGGCCGGGTGAGATTTCCGACGAAACGGCATCCAGGGCGCCGCGCCAGTCGGCCACGATCTCGTCGGTCACTGTCGGCGCGGTCCAAGCTGCCTCGAAAGCCTTTCGCGTGGATTCGGGGTCGCTGGCGATCTCGGTGCGCCGGTCGCCGTGGCCGGGTCCATCGATCGAGAGGGCGGAGACGCCGAAGTGGCGCACCGGGAACCGTCCGCCCGTCGCAGACGAGCCGAAAATCCCGCTCGGTCACGCCACTTCGAGCGGTCGATTCTCCAATCCACTGCATCTGGTTTCCTCCTGCGAGTGCGCAACGTAGCTCGGGGATTCGCTGCTGGCGTAGACTCATGGCCTTGCCAACCGTGAGGAGGCGTTCATGCCCTTCGTTCGCAGCGACGCCGTCGATTCGATCCGTGCCCGACTCGACCACCCGGTCATCGATGCAGACGGTCACCTGATCGAGTTCACTCCGACGGTACGCGACTTCATGGCCGAGGATGCCGGCGAGGAGATCGCCAAGCGCTTCGATCAGGTCGTGCAGGGCGCGGGCCTCCAGCGGCAGATCCCCTACGACCAGAAGCGTAGCTTCGGTTCCAGCCGTACCGCCTGGTGGGGCCTGCCGGCCCGCAACACCCTGGACCGCGCCACCGCGATGCTTCCGGATCTGATGTACGCGCGGCTCGACGAGCTGGGGGTCGATTTCGCGCTGCTCTACCCGACCTACGGGTTGGTGGTCACCGCACTCGGCGATGCCGAGGTTCGCTGCGCCTCGGCGCGCGCCTTCAATCGCTACTACGCCGAGGTCTGGGGCTCGCATCGCGACCGCCTGGAGCCCGTCGCGGCGATTCCCATGTTCACACCGGACGAGGCCATCGCCGAGCTCGACTACGCGATTGGCGAGCTCGGCCTGAAGAGCGTGATGATGGCGGGCGTGATTCCGCGTCCGGTGCCCGGCGCCGAGGCCGTTCGCGGTGCCCAGTGGATCGATTGCATCGGCCACGACAGCGAATACGACTACGACCCGGTCTGGAAGCGCTGCCTTGAACTCGGGGTAACACCGACCTTTCACGCTGGCGGCCAGGGTTGGGGCACCCGTATGTCGCGTACCAGCTACGTGTTCAACCACATCGGAAATTTCGCTGCCGCCGGTGAGGCTGCATGCCGGTCTCTATTGCTAGGCGGGGCTCCCCGACGCTTTCCGGAACTGAGCTTCGGATTCCTCGAAGGCGGTGTCGCCTGGGCACTCAACCTCTATGCGGATTTCCTCGGACATTGGGAGAAGCGCAACGCGGCCGCCATTGGGAACTACGATCCGGCCGAGCTCGATCGCGCCAGACTCGAGAAGCTGTTCCACGAGTACGGGCCGAAGGCGGTCACGGATCGAATGGACCGGCTCAGCGAGGGGCTGCTGATGTTGAGCGACCCGGACGAAGATCGCGGCGCGATCGACGAATTCGCCGAGAGCGGCGTGCGCAGTGTGGACGACGTGAAGCGCGCCTTCGAGGAGCAGTTCTTCTTCGGCTGCGAGGCCGACGATCCCATGAACGCGCTGGCCTTCGACTCGAAGCTGGCTCCTCATGGCGCACGGCTTCGCGCGATCTTCGCCAGCGACATCAGCCACTGGGACGTGCCGGACATCCGCGAGGTGCTGCCCGAGGCCTGGGAACTTGTCGAGGACGGGCACCTCGACGAGGCCGATTTCAGGGCGTTCGTCTGCGATAACGTCGCAGCGATGATGGAGGGGACGAACCCGGCCTTCTTCGAGGACACCCTGGTGGCGGGTCGGACGCCGGGGACCTCCCGCTGACGGGTGTGCGCTGATACGCTCGGTCTCCATCCCAGCCGAGGCCCTCATGTCTGATGCACCCAATCTAGCCGCCGCCGCCCGGTGTGGACCCGCGCTACACGCGACGAGATCGAAGCGATTGCCGAGGGCGGCCGTGCGCGCATGGGGGGCACGGCGCTGCGCGATCAGCCGGTCTTCCAGCGCGAACTCGGCAAGCACGAAATGGCGCTCCAGAGCGTACGGCTGCTGAGCCACGACGTGTTCGGTCGGGTCGTCGATCACCTCGCGAGCGGCGATCCGATGCTGCCCGCCTTGCAGCAGGAAGTGATGGCCTCGACGACCTACCTCACCGACATCGCCGAGGCGTGCACGCTCTTCGCGTACAAATCGGCCGGAAGCCAGGGCCTGCGCAACCCGAGCGCCGTGCAGCGCTGCTTCCGCGACATCTTCACCGGCGGCCAGCATATCTTCGTAGATCGCCGGAGTTATGAGGAAATCGCCAAGGGGCGCACCGGCGTCAGCGCCTAGCAGCCCCTAACGGCACGCCAATGCCTCGACCCATTGCACGAGGGATCCGTTCTGGACGTGCTGGCTGAGAGCGTGGTCATCGTCGATTTCTTGGAACCGGAGCCAGTTCGGATCCGACGCGGCGGCAATGGCGCGCGCATCCTCGACGGGAACGATCTCATCCCCGCGCGCGTGGACGAGGTGGACCGGAACGCCAGCAGGAAGCGCCGCCGGCAGCTGGCGTCGGAGCGTCGCGGTTGCGAGCAGGAGAGAGCGGCCCCGCCAGAGTTCGCGTTGTAACAGGGCCGTTGCGACGGCACCTCCGAACGACGAACCGATCACGACTTCCGGTCCCCACATGGCGACGGCCTCGGACTGGAGCGCGACGCAGGCTTCGAAGTCCGTCGTGTCCATCGCCAGCGAGAGGGCGTCGAAATGCTCGGCCAGGACTCGGGCCTTGCGGCTGCGGGGGCTCGACTCGAGACCGTGGATGAACAGGACACGCATGGCGGAGGGGCTAGAGCCGCCCCCAGGCACCGAGCAGCTGGAGGGCTTCCAGGGTGAAGCGTCCGCGCCATTCCGCGGCGCAAGCGGCATTGACTGGCTCGAAGGCGATGGGCCAGCCCCCGTCCGCTTGTTGGCGGCCGGCCAGTTCGTCGAGGAACGCGTCGTAGAGCGTCCGCTCGAAGGCATCCACACCGGGCAAATCGGGCCGCGGGAAGATCTGGAGCGGCGTGACGCCATAGGACTCATCGCCGACGCCGAGGACCACCCCCTGGGCCGTCCTGGCGCTGGCCATGACCCGATCGGCCACGAGCGCGCTGCGCTCCCGGTCGGGCGTCTCTGCAAGGAACGTCGCGGCGGCGATCAGTTCGTGTCCGGCTTCGACGGGCTTCTCCAGGCGCTCCCAGGTCCACGCGGTCGCGCGCTCGACCCAGGGATGCTGCGATCCGTGGCCGGCGAGCATCCCTGCGAGGGAGGCCGTCGGGTTGGGCGAGGGCGCTGGGAACAGCCCGAAGTCCCAATGTTGCGCGTGGGGCGCCTCGAGAACTTCGGGCCGGATGATGGGAACCCGTCCGTCCTCCTCTGCGATGCTGGCGAGGAATCCCGCAATGCCATCGGCGATCTCGGCATCCACGATCGCTGCATCGCGAAGCGCGTAGAGCGCCACCTCGCAGTGGAGGGCCGTACTGTGGCGCGCTCGCACATCGGGCTCGAGTGCGTTCCCGAAGCCGCCGTCCTCATTTCGATAACCGAGCAGGACTGCGCGAACCGCGTTGGCCGACCCGTCGCGAAAGCGCTGCTCGAATAGCCTGCGCTCGAGCAACCTGCCGCTCGACTGGAGGAACGCCTCGGCGCGATCGACCGCCGCGTTGCTCATCCGGAGATTCTCGACGCGTCGGTCGCCGACTGCAATGCGGGCTGTTGAAGCCCCGGTAGAACCTCTGCGCCGAACAGTCGGAGGTTTCGCTCGGCTTCCGCCCAGGGCATGCCGGCATAGCTGAACACGGACACGAAATGCTCGGCACCCACCCGGGCACAGTGGGAACGGATCTGCTCGCTGCATTGTTTCGGAGTGCCGTGAACCTGGAGTTCCATGTACATCTTCTCGGCAGCGTCGGTGCCGCGCTTGTTCATCGATTCTGCGATTCGCGCGTAGAACTCGTAGCCCTTTTCCTCCTTGAAGTGGTCGCCGGTGAACTCATAGTGCGCGATGGCGGAGCGGTAGTAACGCGTGATCCACTTCTCGGCGCCTTCGCGGGCGCGGGCTTCGTCTTCGTCGCAAAAGACCCAGCCCGCCAGCACCGGCGGGGGTGCCGGTTCGCCGTGAATATCCTGGAACTTCTCGCGGTACATGGCGAGTTCGCGATCGACGTCTTCCCACGGTTTCTGCGGGATGATCAGGATGCCCACCCCTAGCTTCGCCATGATCTCGACGGATTCCGGAGAGACGGCGGCAGCGTAGGCGCGGTTGCGGAAGGTCTTGTCGGGTCGCGGTCGGATGTCTCGGCGCGGCTGCTGGAAGAACTCGCCCTCGAACTCGCAGTAGCCCTGCTCGAGACCTTCGAGCACGATCTGGGCCGCCTCGGTGAAGCGTCCACGGCTTTCGCTCATCGGCACGCGAAACCCTTCGAACTCGATGCGGCCGGCACCGCGCCCGATCCCCAGGATGAAACGACCGCCTGACAGCTGGTCGAGCAACGCGATCTCTTCCGCGACGCGGATCGGATCGTGCCAGGGCAGTACGACGACCATCGAACCGAGTTGGATCTTGTTCGTCCGGCCAGCCATGTAGGAGAGGAACTGGAGCGTGTCCGGCATCATGGTGTAGTCGGTGAAGTGGTGCTCGACGCTCCATAGCGAGTCGAAACCCAGCGGTTCGGCGAGGTCGGCCATCCTCAGTTCCTGCTGGTAGACGTCCGAGTCCGAATCCTTGTTCTCCGGATTCTGGAAGATGCTGGCCATTCCGACGCGCATGGGGGCTTGCTCCTCGAGTGGGCCGCCAGCTTAGCGTCTGGCTGCAAACCGCTGGCGATTCGCGATACCGTGGCTACCTCACAAGAGGAGCGCGCATGGAGCTGGGACTCGGGGGCAAGACCGTGATCGTGACCGGCGGGAGCGGCGGCATCGGTCGGGGGCTCGTTCAAGGCTTCGCAGACGAGGGCTGCAACGTGGTGATCGCGGGCCGTGACGTCGCCAAGAGCCAGGAGGTCGCCGACACCTGCGCCGAGCGTCCGGGTTCGGTGGTCGTGATCCAGACCGACGTGACCGACAACGAGCAGGTCAAGGCCCTGGTCGCAGGAACGAAAGCGCACTTCGGCGCCGTGGATGTGCTCGTCAACAACTCCGGCGGCGTCTTCTTTCCGCGCCCCTTCGAAGAGAAGCCGCGCGAAGAATGGGAGTGGGAGCTCGACCTCAATATCTGGGGGGTCGTGAATACCACGCGCGCGGTGGCCGAAGACATGATCGCTCGCAAGCGCGGCTGCATCATCAACATCACGTCGAACTCCGCCCTGCTGGGCGAGGCCGCCAACCAGGTGGCGCACTACGGCGGAACGAAGGGATACGTGATGTCGCTCTCCAAGGGCCTCGCCCACGAGTGGGGTCCGCATAACATACGAGTCAACTGCATCTCTCCGGGCTGGATCGTGCCCTGGGAAGCGGACCATGTGGGCGATGGCAGTTTCTGGAAGAAGTACGGCTACGATTTCTTCGGAACGCCGGAAGAGATGCAGGAAAACGCCGAGAAGGGCGAGATGTTCAATATCGAAGGCCAGCCGATCCGCAGGGTGGGACGCCCGGAGGACATCGCAGACCTGGCGCTCTTTCTCGCTTCCGACCGCGCCGGTTACCTCACGGGGCAACTCATGAGTGTGAGCGGCGGCTCCTACATGCCTTAATCCAGTGCCGGTCCCCGCAGACATTCACGCGCTGACGGATTTCTCGGCTTCGCGGCCCTGGTGGGTTCGCGCGGCGAACCTCGTGATGCGACCGTTCTCGACTTCGATCGGACTCGATGCCGACGAACTCGTGGCGCTGGCGAAGCGTCGCACGGGGCTCGACGATTTCGGGAGCGACGATTTCCAGGCGCCGATGCGCGCGTTCCTGGCTTCCCTCGAGAACGAGGCGCAGCTGACCCCGATGGGCAGGCTGCTGGCCAGACGCGACGTGCTGGTGCTGCTCTGCAACCGCCTCGAGATCGCCGAGACGTTTCGTCGCCACCCGGAGATCGCCGAGCAGGAGATTCGCGAGCCGCTGTTCATCATGGGGCTGCCGCGTTCGGGAACCTCGATCCTGCACGAGCTGATGGCCCAGGATCCGGCGCTCCGGAGTCTCGAAAGCTGGGAGGCGCGCTATCCGTGTCCGCCGCCGGAGACGGCCAGCTACGAATCCGATCCGCGGATTCGCAAGGCGCACTTCGAGCTGCGGCTATGGCCCGCGGTCATGCCCCCCTATGAGGCCATGCACGAGATGGGCGGACGGATCCAGGCCGAGTGCGGCCAGATCACGGCCAACTCGTTCCTCGGCGATCAACTGGTCGCGATCCACCAGGTGCCAAGCTACGGCGCGTTCATTGCCAACCGCGATATGCGACCGGCCTACGAGATCCACAAGCAGATCCTCCAGATCCTCCAATGGAAGACGCGCAGCGAGCGCTGGGTCTTGAAGGCGCCCGCACACATGAACTGGCTGGAGACGCTATTCGAGGTCTATCCGGACGCGCGCATCGTACAGAGCCATCGCGATCCGCTTCAGGTGATGGGCTCCACGGTGAGCCTGATCGCGGCGATCATCTGGATGCGCGCCGACCGTGTCGACCCGGAGCTGGTCAAGCTGGCCTTCGGCCCCGCCTACTACGAACCCCAGTTGATGAACATGATGCGGCTGCGCGAGAGCGGCAAGTATCCGCGCGATCGCTTCTTCGACGTCCGCTTCCAGGACCTGATGGCCGACCACTTCGGGGTGATCCGCCAGGTCTACGAGCACTTCGCCTGGGCCTACACGGCCGACGCGGAAGCACGCATGCGCGCGTACCTGGCTGAGAAACCGCGCGGGAAGTTCGGCAAGCACTTCTACGCGTTCGAGGATCTCGGTCTCGAACTGGAGACCGAGCGCGCACGCTATGCCGAGTACCAGGCGCACTACCGCGTCGCGTCCGAGGTGGCGTAGTCCACGAGGAGGCCCGATTGACAGAAGAAGAGCGAGAAGTCGGCGGATTCGGCTCGGAGTTCAAGCTGGCGAGTCCGGAAGCCAACACACCCGAAATCGACCACGAACGGCTCATGACGGGCCAGGCGTGGTCGGACTTCTGCGATCGCCTGAAGGTCGCGGGCGAACAGCTGCTCGCAGAATCGGCACCGGCTTCGCCACTCGATCGTGCCGAGGGTTTTCGCTACCTGGCCAACCTGACCCAGGCAGGTATCCGTCACTCTTTCACCCAGGACCCGCTGCGCCCCCGGTTCCTGCGCCATCCGGACTCGACTTCGAAGTACGGCGCGGAGAACGCCGACAACGTCTACCACTTCGCGAAGATCCGAAGCGATCGCACCTATCGCATTCGCGGCCAGCGGAATTCCGCGTTCGCATTCCTGCTCGAGACCAAACAGGGCTACATGCAGCTCGGGGATATGGGCAACTACGCCACGCTCGATTCCGAGCAGATGGAGATCGAGCCCGACGGAAGCTTCGAGATCATCCTCTCGGCAAGGGAACACCCCGGCAACTGGGTCGCGCTCGATCCGAACACGACGCAGCTGCTGATCCGCCAGTATCTGGTGGACTGGGAGAACGAAGAGGCCGCGCGCTTCGAGATCTGGGACGTCGACGCAGAAGGGGTGTCGCCGGAACCGCTCGCGCCCTCGAGCGTGGCGCACCAGCTGGACGAGGCGGGCCGCTGGATCGAAACGACCCTCCGGATGTGGAACGAATGGGTGCTCGACTATCGGCAGAATCGTCAGGATGGCGTGCTTGCGGCGGCGAAGCTGTTCGCCGGTGGCGCCGACGACATCCGCTACGGGAACGACGCCTATCGTCTGAGGAGCTTGGACGAGGCGCTCGTGATCGAAGCCGAGGTACCCGACGCGCGCTACTGGCACTTCCAGCTGGTCGATCTCTGGCTTTGCAGCAACGACTACGCGAACCGACAGACCAGCCTGAACCACCGCCAGCTTCACATCGACGAAGACGGTCTCGTGCGCGTGGTCATCGCCGCGCGTGACCCCGGCGTGCCGAATTGGCTCGATACCGGCGGCCACCTCGAGGGCATCATCCAGTACCGATACATCTGGACCCGGAACAACCCCGAGCCGACGATCCGGGCGCTGCCACTCGACGAGGTGCGAGGGTGGCTCCCGGACGGACATCCTCGGGTCTCGGCCGAAGAACGACGCCAAGCCGTCGCGCGGCGCCAGGCGCATCTGCGTCGACGCGAGCCGTTGTGCTGAATGCCCGGGTGCTGGCGCGGTAGCATCGGCCCATGAGCGAGAGAAGACTCGAAGGCAAGGTCGCGGTCATCACCGGTGCGGCCTCGGGGATCGGCCGGGCTTCCCTGTTCCGCTTCCTGGATGAGGGTGCCAGGGTCGTCGCCGGGGACATTCGCGGGGCCGAGCTCGAGGAAACGCTTTCCGAAGCCGCCTCGCACGGAGAGGCCGCCATCGTCATCGGCGACGTCACCGAGCCGGAGACGAACGAGCGGCTGGTCGCAACGGCGTGCGAGCGCTTCGGGCGCCTCGATACCTTCTTTGCGAATGCGGGCGGGGTACTCCCACGAGAAACCGCGAGCACGACGTATGAGATGTTCCGCGCAGACCTTGCGCTGAACCTCGATGCCTTCTGGCTCGGCGCGCAAGCCGCATTGCCGGTGATGACCGCGCAAGCCGGCGGCGTCCTGCTCGCCACGGCTTCGGGGGCCGGGCAGGGTGCGGTGCCGGGCCTGGCGTCCTATGGGGCGGCGAAGGCGGGCGGGATCGCGCTCATCCGAAGCCTCGCGACCGAGTACGGTCCGCGCGGGATTCGCGCCAATTCGATCAGCCCGGGGCCCATCGAAGCAGAAGGAAGTCTCGGCTACTTCGAGAGCCTGCCGGGCGGGCGCGCCGCCTACGAAGCGCAGCTACCGCTGCGGCGGATGGGGCTCCCCGAGGAGATCGCCAGCGTCGCGGCCTTCCTCGCCTCCGACGACGCCGCGTACGTGAGCGGCATCTGCCTTCCCGTGGATGGCGCGATCTCGGCGCGGCTCTGGCAGCCGGTGCACGAATGAGCGCGCCCGCTGAAGTCGTACGAAGGGCCTCCCACTTCGGCTTGTGCGTCGCCGACCTCGAGCGCTCGGTGCGGTTCTATCGGGCCGCATTGGGTTTCGAGGAAGTCTCGCGGCTCCGCTTCACCGACGAAGGCACGCGCCGGTTGCTGGCCTTGCCGGACGCTGTGCTCGCGGCTGTGTATCTGAAGCGGGATGGTTGGTTGCTCGAGCTGCTTCACTTCCCGGAGCCCGGCACCGTCGTCAGCGAAGCGCCGCGGCCGATGAATCGAACCGGCCTCACCCATCTCTCGTTCATCGTTCACGATCTGGACGCCGCGGTGGCGGCGGTGGAAAGTCACGGCGGGCGGGTGTTGGCCGAAACCCGACTCGATGCCGCCGTGTTCGTGCTCGACCCCGACGGTGCGCGTCTCGAACTGTTGGCGAACGAATTCGATCCGGCGGCCTACGCTGGGACCGACCCTGAATAGGAGGCAAGCATGGCCTGGACGAACCTGGGACTCGAGAAGTGGCGCTTTGCCAAGGGCCTTCATGATGTCGGCAATGGAAGTTATGCCTGGCTTCAGCCCGACGGCAGCTGGGGTTGGAGCAATGCCGGGTTGGTCGTCGATGGGGATCAATCCCTGCTCGTGGACACGCTCTTCGACTTGCCCCTCACACAGACCATGCTCGATGCCATGAAGGACGCCGAGCCGGCGGCTGCCGCCCGCATCGATACCGTCGTGAATACCCACGCCAACGGCGATCATTGCCACGGCAATCAGCTGGTCGAGGACGCCGAGATCATCACCTCGGCGGCAACGGCGAAAGAGATGTCGGAACTGCCGCCGGCAACCCTGGCCCAGTTGCAGCAGGCCTATGCCGATGATCCGAGCCGACTGGGTCGCTTCGTGCGCAAGGCGTTCGGACCGTTCGAGTTCGCGGGTATCCGCCACGTCGGGCCGACGCGAACCTTCGAGAAGGAACTCAGCGTTTCCGTGGGCGACAAACAGGTAGCCTTGATCGAAGTGGGTCCTGCGCACACAAAGGGCGACGTGCTGGTCCATGTGCCCGCTGATCGTGTGGTCTTCACCGGCGACATCCTGTTCGTCGAGGGGACGCCCATCGTCTGGGCCGGGCCCTTCTCCAACTGGATCCGGGCCTGCGAGTTGCTCGCCGAGATGGACGTGGACGCCATCGTGCCCGGGCACGGTCCGATTACGGACCGACGCGGCGCGGATGCCGTAAAGGCGTACCTGGAGTTCGTCTACGCCGAGGCCAAGGAGCGCTTCGAGGGCGGGATGTCGGCCACAGAGGCCGCGCGCGATATCGACCTCGGCGCCTTCAAGGCCTGGAGCGACTCCGAGCGGATCGCCGTGAACGTCGACAGTGTCTACCGGGAGCTCGGCGCGCGCGAGGTGGCTCACGGTACCGTCGATCTGCTCGGCCTGATGGCCGAGCTGGCGGACCTCGACTGATGCGCTCGTGGACACCCTGGCTGGTTGCCTCGTTCCTGGTCCTTGGGGGTCCCGTTGCCGCAGATGATCGGCCCAACATCCTGTTGATCATGGCCGAAGACCTGTCGCCGAGGTTGGGTGCCTACGGCGACGAGATCGCGCGAACGCCCAACATCGACCGACTCGCTGCCGAAAGTGTCCGCTACACGAACGCACATACGACGGCCGGCGTCTGTGCACCCAGCCGAGCTGGCATGATCATGGGCGTTCACCAGAACCATTGGGGCGCGGGGCACATGCGGGCCCACGCCGGCGGCTATGTGGCGGTTCCACCCGAGGATTGGAAGGCGTTCCCCGAGTTGTTGCGACGTGCGGGTTATTGGGTCGTCAACAACGGCAAGACCGACTATCAGATGGCCGATGGCGTGACGGCCGCGTTCGGCGGCCCGTTCTCGATCTGGGACGAGACGAGTGGAGAGGACTGGCGTGGCCGGGCCGAGGGCCAACCGTTCTTCGCGTACCTGACACTCGCAAATACGCACGAGAGCCAGGTCTGGCCCACCTGGCAGCCCTCCATCATGGGCGTCGTGATGGCGGCGCTGCGGATCCCCAACCACTTCAGTTGGGATTTCGAGACCGATCCAGCCACGGTCACCGTTCCCCCCTACTACCCGGATACACCCACCGTGCGCGACGACATCGCGCGCCACTACAACAACATCGGCAACGTCGATCGCTTGACCGGCGAGTTGTTGGCCAAGCTCGAAGAGGACGGCCTCGCCGAGAACACGTTGGTGGTCTGGACCACGGACCATGGCGACGGGCTGCCTCGCGCGAAGCGCTGGCTCTACGATTCGGGCACCCATGTTCCGCTGATGATCCGATGGCCCGGGCACACCGAAGCCGGCACCGTGGTCGATGCGTTGGTGAGTGGCGTCGACTACGCACCCACCTTCCTGGCTGCGGCCGGCGTGGCGTTGCCCGAGCGCCTGGAAGGGCGCGTGCTGGTCGGGCCGGCACGAGCCGCTGCCCCCGAGTACATCTACGCGGCCCGCGACCGGATCGACGAGCAGGCGGACACCGTCCGTGCCGTTCGCGACGGCCGCTACCTCTACATTCGCAACCTGATTCCCGATCAGCCCTACGTGCTCGACATCGCCTTTCGGAACGAGATGCCGATGATGCAGGAGATGCTCGAGCGTCATCAGGCGGGTCAGCTCGAAGGCGTACCGGCGCAGTGGTTCCGAGCGACGCGCGATCCCGAAGAGCTCTACGACACCGAGAGCGATCCGCACCAGATCCGGAACCTGGCTACCGACCCGGCCTACGAAGACATCCTCGCGCGCTTCAGGGAGGTCATGGATGCGAGACTCGCCGATGGACGCGACCTCGGACTGCTGCCCGAGCCGGAACTACGTGAGCGCTTCTGGCCGGGCGGGGAACAACCCAAGACGCCGAAGCCCATCGCGCGCTATGCGAATGGGCGGCTCACGCTCACGGCCGAGCGCGGCGCGTCCATCGGCTATCGCGTTGGTGACATCGACGGTTGGCAGCTCTACTCCGAGCCACTCGAGTTGGAGCGCCAGGTACCGGTGGAGGCGAAGGCGGTTCGCTACGGCTGGGCCGAGAGTGAGATCCTGGAAACGCTCGGCCGCTAGCTCACTGGCGAGCGCCAATGAGTGCGCCACAATCCACTGCGCGCCTTCACCCGCCAAGGAGACTCCATGAAAGCCGCCGTCTATCAGGCCGCCAACCAGCCGCTCACCATCGAAGATATCGACATCATCGACCCGCGAGCCGGCGAAGTGCTCGTTCGCACCGTCTGTAGTGGCGTCTGCCATTCGGACCTCCACTTCGTCGATGGCAAGTGGGCATTGCCGCTTCCGACGGTGCTCGGTCATGAGGCGTCCGGTGTCGTCGAAGCCATCGGCGAGGGCGTCAGCTACGTGCAGCCAGGCGATCACGTGATCATGTCGTTCAAGCCGTTCTGCGGCACCTGCTACCACTGCGTGCGCGGCGAAGGGCATCTCTGCAACGATCCTTCGATCAACGCCGCTTCGGCCCAGCGTCTCAGCTGGAAGGGCGGCCCGGTGCTCCAGTTCGCGAGCGTCGGCTCGTTCTCGGAAATGATGGTGACCAGCGAGGGTGGGGTCGTGAAGATTCCCGACGAGATGCCGATGGCCGAGGCCGCCCTGGTGGGTTGCGGCGTAATGACCGGCATCGGGGCCGCGCTCTACACCGCGCGGGTCCCCGGCGGCGCCGTCACCGCGGTGGTCGGCTGCGGTGGCATCGGACTCAACGTCATCCAGGGCTGCCGCCTGGCGGGTGCCTCGGAGATCATCGCGATCGACGTGGTGCCCGAGAAGCTCGAGATGGCCAAGCGCTTCGGCGCCACGCAGACCATCAACTCCGCCGAGACCGATCCTATCGAAGCAGTTCAGGCGCTGACCGGCGGCACCGGTGTCGAGTACGCCTTCGAGGCGATCGGCATTCCGGATTGCGTCACCCAGGCCTTTGCGATGACCCGGCCTGGCGGCACCTGTGTCGTCGTCGGCATGCACCCGATGGGTTCGCAAATCAGCATCTCGGCCCCCGACTTCCTGCAGGAGAAGAAGCTGATCGGCTGCATGTACGGCAGCACGCGCTTCCGCGAGCACATGCCCAAGCTCGTCGATCTGTTCATGAAGGACCGCATCGATCTCTCGGGCCTGGTGAGCCAGCGGCTCGCGCTGGAAGATGTCAACGAGGCCTTCGAGCTGATGAAGTCGGGCAAGGTGGCGCGCAGCGTGCTGGATATCTCGGACGTCTAGAGAAGCTCCGCACGCCCGGTGGCAGAACGCTCGCAGGTTGTGCGATGCAGGGGTGGCAGGCCTGCTGGCTCGCCCCGGTCGGGCGCTCCGCCAGCGGAAGGTCTTGAGGGGTGGGGTGGCTCTCGACTCATGAGGAGCGGTCGCAGATTGCTCTCGCGGGCGGCCTTCTTGGGTCGAGGGTGTGCTGACTAGCGGTGCCTGCGCGAGGGGATGCCGGTCGGGGCGGTGAGGACGGCTCAGCCCGGAGCGGCAGCGGGGTCCAGGAGCGGCCCGGCCCGCTTCCCGCCCTCGTTGAGGAGCCAGGTGTGGGTGAACGCGACCGCCCGCGTTCCGGGCGTTCCTCTTGCAGCGATCACGAGATCGCGCGCGGAGCGCTTCCAGCCCCCGAACCAGCGACCGGAAGAGGCGGGATCGATTCGCACGCTGCTGGTCGGGCGCTTCATGTGCCGCCTGGCGTTCATCAGCACGTAGCGCAGTGCATTGCGCACCTGGGTCGGTGACTTCAACACCACGTGGTGATACCGGTCCTTCAGGACCGGTCCAGAGCGCGCGAACACGCGATTCACCGCACGCGCCAGGCGCGCGCCCAACGACTTCATCCCACGCCCCAGGGCGTCCGCATCCTTCGCTTCCACCAGCAGATGGACATGATTCGCCTGGATCGAGTAGTGCGCGAGCCGGAAGTCACCGCGATCACAGGCCTTTGACCAGGAGCGTTCGAGTTCGCGCACGAGCTTCACGGTTCGAAGCGACGGCACGCCATCGCGCACCTTGAGGGTGACGTGGCAGGGAAACCGGGAAGCCAGTCCCGTTCGGTGGAGGTGCGGAATGCCGGACCCCGGCTGCGGCTTTCGCCCAGCACCGACCCGCTTCCCGCCCCACCCGGAGTGTCGCAGTTCGAGCTGTA
>JAJDAP010000089.1 GCA_029261795.1 Deltaproteobacteria bacterium | reverse complement strand
AGGGAAAGGATCAAACTAAAGACGCTCGAAGCGCGACGCTTGCAACACCGCAAACGCGCTGCATAATGCGATCAACCAGATGAGCCAGACTCTCTCTTAGATTAAGTCGCCTTTGGCGCCAAAAACCCTGACGACGGACAGTCCCAGCAACGAGGACGACGAAGTCGTCCGCGTATCGCACCATGTAGAAGATCGGCCGACCTCGGCGGCGGTCATAGAACCGCCGGTCAGCCGCATTCTGTGGGCGCTCGCGGGGGCGCATGGACCACCTGCCATATCGCTCGTCGAGAGCTGTCAGATAGATATTAGACAGCATCGGCGAGATGATCCCGCCTTGCGGCGAGCCCGTGACCGGGTGACGGACGGTCCCTTCGATCATCACGCCAGCTTTCAGGAAGGCGAGGATCAGGCGCAGCACCTTGCGGTCGCTGACGCGCAGTCTCACACGTTCCATCATGACATGGTGATCGATGGCGTCGAAGCAGCCCTTGATGTCACCTTCAATGACATGCGCGTAGACCGATGGTCCCCGCCTGGTCGGATGAAGGCTGCGCTGGATTTTCGCCAACGCATCATGGGTGCTTCGTCCTTTACGGAACCCGTAAGAGGTCGGGTAGAAGTCCGCCTCAAAGATTGGTTCCAGGATCAGCTTCAAAGCCATTTGCACCAGTCGGTCTTTAAGCGTGGGAATGCCCAGCGGGCGGAACTTGCCGGGCCTGCCGGGCTTGGGGATCAACCGCTGCCTGACAGGTTGGGGCATGTAAGTTCCAGTGCGGAGTTCCTCGTGTATTTCTTTGAGGAAAACTTCCGCACCGCCGGGTCGCTCTTCGACCGCGCGCCGCGTCACCCCATCCGTGCCGGGCGTTTGGCTACCGCGATTGCGTATCAGCCTTTGCCAAGCATCGTTCAGGATTCGACGGTCGCATACAAGATTGAACAGATCAGCAAACACCTTGTCAGGGTCGCTGCTGCTCCACCGATACAGCTTGCGCTGCATGTCGAGGACGAACGAGGTATTCACCACGTCGGGCATAGACCCACCTCCTGCCTGCAAGCTGTATCCACTGCCTCCCTTCGCCATGCAGGCGGCTTTCCCGCCCTCGGACTACTACGGAGGCTCCGCCCCTCATCTGCGCGATCGCAGGTCGCTTCAGCCATCCGACGCCGAAAGGCGACGGAAGCGCAGACAAGGTTCTTGGGTTCCGTTTCTGATCTCTTGCCCGCTTTAGGCGCCGACTTTACCCCGTGTGGATTCCGGTCCCGGCGCCACGCAATCTCGCGCCGGGGCTGGCGCGCGGCAGGCCGCACGCCCCCAGTCCGTGTATCTCCAGCACAGACCAACACTCCACCAGTCTTTGGCTCACGCCGAAGACCGTCCCGCCCACTTCCGAGTTGGCAGGTTCCATATTCTGACGAGGCGTCCGCCATCGGTTCGGTTTCCCTCGCCATGGCAGGCTTGCACGCCGGACCGCTCACGGGGTCGGAAGTCCCCGCCCGTCCAGCTTCAATAGGTTCTGCTGATTTATGGCTCCCCGGAAGCACCCGGTTCACCTCACCCATCTGCTTGTCGCCGCATGATGCGTCACACGGCGTGCGGGGTCCTCCACCCCACGAGATCAAAAACGACTTAAAAATTCAAACAACTCCCTATTCAAATTAAACCCAACGCACGGAGAAATACTATGGCAACCATTGGACAATTTCGGCCCATTAAGGACGGCTATGAAGGCACTATCTCAACTTTGAGCATGGCGCGCAAAGTCCGCATCGTCGAAAATAAGAAAAAGAAAAACGGCGAGTCGCCTGATTTCTTCGTAAAAACCGGTCAATGCGATTTAGGTTTTGCACGCCGGAAGATGTCGGAAGGCGATAGCCCCAAACCCTACCTCAAAGTATTTCTCGATGATCCAAGTTTTCGGGAACCGATTTGGGCGGCACTGTTCGATCATGATGGCAAGGCGGATTTGGTTTGGTCACGCCCGAAACGGGCCGATTCTTAATAATCAGTTTTTAGCGCGCCGGCGCTGAGGATCTTGTCATGCCTTCGTGTAGAGTGGTTACTGATCAGGAAATCGAAGACGGGCTCGACTTAGTCGCGGAGCTCATCGATCGGTATGGCGACGTTTACTGGCCGGTATTTGATCGTCTGGAGAGTGAGCTTGCGCAGAGGCGGTCTAAGGCCACCCGTCTGAGGGCACGCCTTAAGAGCCGTGAGACAGCATCCCCGATGTGAAGCTAGACCAGGCCGATACAGTTTATGTCTCGTCGATATTTGATGTGCCAAAACTTTTTGCTGGATAGCGATGAATTTTATCAAGCACGCTTTTTCGGTTTGGCCTTCGAAGGACGGCTTCTCGACCCTTCTGCGCAGGCGTGACACGTATCACTCGGTGGCTGAGACAGATCGGCGTTGGTAATGTCCCATCTAGGTTGCTTATCAACCGTTAGAGCGCCCAGCGCTTTATTCATTTGCGCGTGGTTAAGCGCAATCATCGCGCCGCGTGCGCCCTCAAAACCGCAATTTACCGCAGCAAGTGCCTGACCAAACCGAAGTGCGCGGTCGACTTGAACTTTGTTGAGATGATCTAATGCCTGCGCGCCATCCTCGCCGATCATATGTATCAGTCCCGCAGAGCACCAATCGCCTGACCCGGCCGCATCCACAAAGCGCGGGGCTTTAAAAGCGGGTAGCTGACTCCACCTCGATCGCCACCGTACCCGCAAGCCTTCTGCCCCCCGAGTCTCGATTATGATGCGAGGTGAAGAGATTTTGGCAAGATCAGGCATGTGTCCAAGGCGATCATGAGAATATTTGAGAACATGACAGGTCGCAATGGCGCGTTGGAATTGACGTTCATCACCAATAGATGAAGGCTCATATACAATAAGCGCCCCCTCATCCTGCGCCCAGCCTGCAAGTTTAAGCGCAGCCGGTGAGACCCTGTCGAAATAGAATACGCGTGGGGAAGGGCTTGTCTCAATCACGTCAACCGCATGAGTCAACGTTGTGGGACGATACCGTGGCAGCCATCCTCCACATTCGGGACAAGTGAGCGAAAACCGATGCGTGCGTTGGCCATCAGCATCCTCCACAAATCTCTGAATGACCACAGGTGTTTTTACGCCCGCGGCCATATTTAAATAATCCGTATCAACCCCAATCTTATCAAATTCTTCGCGTACAAACGAACCAGGCGCGTCCTCCCCAAGCCTTGCTACCGGAGTCGCGCGCCACCCCATCCAAGCAAGTAATGCCATGACGTTACCACAAGACCCACCCGGCGCTGCGAACTCCCCAGCTTCCGCCTCTACAATATCCATGGCGACAAATCCGGCGCTAAGGCAAAGCGGGGACCGTCTGGTTTTTCGTATTCTCAAATCGATTCTGGTCAAGTCTCCCAATCTCCTCTGATCCACATTGAATAAAGTTCGATCTCCAACGACCCTTCGAGCAGCGGATCGCCGTAGACCGCCGTTTCCACATATGGAATGCCCACCATCAACCGATTTCGGTCCACAGCGCCATAGCGGTGATCATAACATGCCAATAGCGCTCCGATCGACAAAAGTTTGGACGAGACGGGCGACACATATGCCTTGCAACCACCTAGCTCCTTGAGAGCGCGGCGATATCGGTCCATTGCCGCGAAGAGCTGCTTGTATGCTTCAAACGGATTATATTCACTCGCTCGCAAAATATTGCGAGGCTCGATCTGGAAATCATCGAATAAGATCTGACGGTGTTCATCAATGATCTCATCGCCTCGGCGCGGTTCACGACTCGGAAACGGTATGACTGGGCAGATTTCATCCGGGTCTAACTTGTCTTGAATTTTGATGAGACGATCGGCCTGACCCTCTCCGAGGACCGGAAACCACACACGCGGTACGTGTTCGGTTCCCTGAGCCGTCAAATGCCCTGAAAACCCAACCACGGTTGTGACTTCCTCATTGAGACTACCGCGTGCGGCCTTCAGGTCTGCTGAAACGCTTTCGGCAATCGTAACATGGAGATTGATTACTTTTCGAGATTTAGCGGCGATCTCATCGAGATCATATATAAGTTTCGCGACGGTGGTAAGTGCCACCATGCGAGGCATGGCGCTAATATCGACGACAACATCATCATACTGATCAATCTGTCCGGCGCGAGCGATGGCGCGCCTCGTATTGATGGACGTCGCATTTCCCTGCGCGCCGCCGCCTATTTTGATATCAACGGGGCGAATTGCCTCTTCCCCAAACAACCTAATGAGCCCTGCGAGATTCTCCGCCGTCAGCGCCGCGCGCGCCTCGCTATCATCAAGGCCATTATCGAAAGCTAAAAGCCAGATGTCGGGGGACGCTCCCGCCTCCTTTATCCGTCGCGGCGCCTCCAAGGCTCGTGGGTCAAAACCACGCCCCAATACGATCAGCACCTTACGGGAGCATTTTTTTAAATGATTGCGCCAGAAATCATCAAACTCGTTCTCCGGAGAAAGCAAGTAAGGGTCCCACCGCATTTGTGCATGTCCGTCAGACAAATCCGGCCTCCTTCCCACTATCTTCGGGACGCGGACCATTTTCCATCCAATCCAGAAGGGTTCGGGGAGATTGTTCGCGCCAGCCACCAAACCCGAGGGGCAAGTTGAAATGCACGCACAGCAATCTGTTCAGATAGAACACCACGTAGGATCGCCCCTTGTTTTGATGATCAACCCGGGGCACCAGCAGGTTGTGCGCAACTAACGACGTCAAGACGTTTCGTAGCTTGATAAAATGTTTGATCTTTTCGTCAGGACTATCAATCAGGAGCTTTCGGTCTTGCATTGTAATCGCAATGCCTGTCACGCCGGGCGCATATGGTGCTGTCGGACGAAAAGTCTGCCCGGCGCAGAAGCTGCCAATGGCTTCCAAAAGCCGTTTGGCGTCGTAGCCTTGGGGCAAACGTCGAACGAGTCCGTCCCAACGAGTTTGCGCAACATTACGGATAAGGTTATCCTGTCGCTCAGCCGTTAATGATGTTGGCGTATCGCGTGGCCCTTTGAACTTGGCTGAAATCTCGTCAAAGAGTTCACTCGCGACTTCGAGATATTGATCGACATTCGAAGACGACAACGCAGCGAGCGTCTCGCGCCCATAGTAAATCGGCGCCCCAACCTCTAATCTCAAGAAGTGTTCGGACGCACGCTCTACGCCTTTTTCGCGCGTTTCTAGTTCTTCCGTCGTCAATGCGTCGAATTCGAACGAAGACTGCGAACGCCGTTTATCGCGCTCAATCAGAATCTCCGTACTACGCCATCGGACGGCGCGCTCAACCGCGTGATTTCCAAACCCTCGCGCCGAAGAAAACCATTCGGCATAACGTGGGTTACCGCCCGTATTTGTCTTTAGCCGTGCTTCAATCTCGCCGCAAATTTTCTGAAAAACTGGTTCCCAGACAACTTCATCTTCTTTTTCCGCAATGAGTGAAAAGAAGTCGCGATTTTCAAAACCATCAGCCTTTGCAGCACGCAAATTAGCGATCTGTTCAACGAATTTTGCGTAAGCCCTGGACCGCGCACCAGACCACCTTCGCTCAAGCTGAATAACGCCTTCATAGTCTCGTTCCTCAAGCGCACCCTCAGATAAGAGATCACGGTGGTTGAGCGCTTCAAGCCGTTCGGCTACCCATACGCCACATGACTCTCGAGCGTTGGTCACGAAGTCAACCAGTGCAAGACGCTGTGATGGTGCGAGTGTTTGCAACTCATCCATCAGTAACACACGTTTTGCGGTTATCAGACCTTTTGCGTCTTTGATCGTTGAACGAGCAAACCACTTGAGGCCGTCGAGACGCGTATGCCCAACGATCGACTCCTCAGGTTCGCCAAGATCATCCATGCGATCATAGAATCCCTTCTCGATATCCGAGGCCCAATCAAATAGTTCCTGTCCCGACGCATTTGCGGGGATCGTAGCACCAGATTCCGGCTCCCAAGAAACTTGAATCGTATGCAGATCATCCGGGTATGCGCGCTCGCTGCGCTCCAACACCGCGCGCAAAGTCGCAATTACAATGCGTGAATTCAACAAGGCTCGAAACAAGCCGTTGGCGCGGTCTATCTCGGCCAGATCACGATATTCCGTTGTAAACGCGACCATGGTCCCTAGAATTTCGGGCCCGGACGCTCCGATGGCGCCGACTTCGCGCAAAGCTTCGTGGGTTGCTTTGACTTGCTGATCGTCTCCAAGCCTAGCGGTCAGCAGCAACGGCCGGGGCGTCAGCAATCTCAGAAAGGTCGTCTTGCCGCCACCGGGCGCACTGCGCAAAAAAACTAGCCCATTCCAAGGGTCGCCGATCCCTTCAAGCAGTTCCAGTGCCCCAGCACCGAACAGTTTCACGAACTGTTCGTCATTGACCGAACGTTGAGAGGCGCGGATGCGGAAGGGATTTCGCACGATTATTCGAACTTCCTGTGACGACTGACGCGTGGGAACAAACCGCGAACATTATGAACATCTTCTGCCCATAAAAGAAAGATTGAATTATTCGGGGTGTTGTGATCGAGGATTACTGGCAGACGACAATCAGCATAGCCGTAACGCTTGGAAGCCCCGCCCACTGCGCCGTGCTCATCATCAGCTTTTTGGTCGAAATAGGATTCCTTACTAGCAAGATCGAGGATCGCTTGATCTGCTGGCTCGCAAAGGCGCGTTTTCGCGCTCAGCGCATGGACAATCTCGAACTCGATGGTGCCTTTTGAAAAGGGCAGTTTGGGAAGTCTTTTTGCGATATGCTCGGCGGCTTGTTGCGCTGCGACATAGATGACCACAATCACTCGAACGCCTTTCGCGGCGATTACACCGCCCAGACCCTCGTGAGCTTCTAGCTGTCGGATTATGCGGGGAATTTTTCCATCCCAAACGACGTCATCATCTTCGCGAATGTAACTTGTCCCGCTCGCTGTGAAGTCATCGAGTAGCACCACATATTGGAACGTCGCTTCATCGTCTTTAGGCGGGCGCCCATAAATCTGCTCAAGATCCTTTTTCAGCTTCGTGACCATGGTCTCCGCTTTGACGTTTGAGACGTCATAAGCGTGAAATACCTGTTCGTGGGAAATCTCTAACGGGTTAACGCGCCGAAATTGGTCGGTGCGCGCACCATCACTGAGGCCAAGGATCAGCGTTCGTCGTTGGCGCGCACGATAGGCTTCACTCGCCATCACCGCCTTAAGGCGGTGCGGATCAAGATCGGCACTATCGGCAGCAGCATCAATGATAAGACGCGGTCGGATCTTCGTCGGAAACGCCAACTCAACAAGATGGTTCATTTCCGCCGCCGATATGAACACCAAACGGCTGCGAACGAACGCATAGGCCGATTCACGTTCTGCTCCCGCTTCAAATTGCAAGAGCCACAAGGCGAGACTTTCAACAAATCGTCTGCCGGGCGAGAATTGTTGGTATTCGTCATATTTATACGCTGCGAAACTCTCTAGCCTGGCGCGTTCTGCCGCTTTCTCCGCGTCCGTCCACCCCATGATCTTTGCAAGGAGTGCCTCGGCAAGTTCTTTTTTCATGCCCGCCCACCTTTCTCACCGGGAGACAGATGCAATTGTCCGCCTGCATCGCTCCAGTCCAATCGATCGAGATAGTGCAGTGTCGCCTGCAATCCTTTGATCCCAGCGGGCGCGAGGCCCCAACAATGGCGCAAATGAGGGCTTGCTTCGTCGACCGTCAACCCGAGCGGATGATCCAGCAATTCGGCATCGTTTCCCGGCCAAACGCCCTTGTCGCCAATCCTCAAAATATTGCTCTGCTTCCCCTCGGCACGGTCCGTCACCGCACTCACAACGTCGGTCTTGGAATGACCGCCTAGGACAATGTCGATCGAATGACTGGACGCCGTAATTCTAGCGCTGTCCAGACCACACTCATCTGCATATCGCCCGGCAACGCCGACAGCGTGCCGCGCCATCATCGGAGTATCGAGGGTAATTGATATTTGACGCTTGTTGGCTCGTATCCGACGCCCCTCGAAAAGCGAGTCCTTACGAAGGACGGAGAGCAGTTCATCATCTTCGCTGGTTTCGGCTAGCAACGGATCAGTGAGATCGCTAAGATCAGTAATTACTGCGCCATTGTAGTATCCGATTATGAACGCTGGCCATATTTCCTCCGGCAAACGGGATCGCATCGCCTTCCCGGCCGATGGTCCACGACCTGTCGCGACGCCAATTACGGCCCCAGCGCGGGCGAGCCTTTCAAGCGCGGCAGCGGCGGCGGGTGAAATGGGTTCGAAACGGTTTCTCTGATCGCAAAGCGTCCCGTCATAATCCAAGACGACACCGGCAAGCTTTGCTGCATTCACGGTATGTAAGGCGTCGGTGTACGCATCGGTCCAGACTGAAGCGTCAACACCGTTCATGATGTTAGGTCTGACTTGTTTTCGGCGGATTGCAGCGCGCTGGTTGATTTCTTTTTGTCCGATGCGGGCTGGGCTTGGCCCTAGCCGATAAAGGCGTCGGCCGAATTCTGGAACGCCGGGTTTTCCAGGATCGACACCGGCCGACCGGCCGGCCCCTTCACTTATGTGAAGGCCGGCAATCAAACCGGCCAGCGCCTGCAGTTCATTAGGACCGACGAAATCAAGCCGCAATTGCGGAACTGTGTCGGGGAGCAAATCTAATGTGCGGTTTGCGAGTTTGCTGTCGTCGCTTCCGACCAGGGCCAAGACGCCCGTTTCATCTGCTCGTTTCGCTAACCAGAAATGCCGCCCATGCCCAAAATTACGAAAATCGGCGGCATGGAGCGATCCAAGGGCCGCTTCGACAAACCTTGACTCCAGATCGACGACCGCTGGACTCAGGGCATTTGAGTGAAGCACGCTGATCGACGTCCTGCCCGTCAGCGCTTCGCTCGCATCTGCGATATCACCGAGCGCCATGTCTCGAATCGTCGAGGACATCAGGTCTGCAATGGTCGCCGGAAGATCGTCACTGGCACCAGTTACTTTCCGATAGGCGCGCAACAGCAAGACAGCGGATGAAATCAGCGACGCAACCGCAAGAAATCCGTCTTTGAAATGTGGGCTGGCTATGCCCACAACATTTGAATAAGCATATCGTTCACCGAGTTGATGCAATGGCGTCTCATCGGCCATGACCAGTGCGCCGAGCGGTGTCACTTCCGTGAGCGCCGCCGCCTTGAAGGCACCGCCAATGTCTCTATTTCGTCCACTAGCGGTAAAACAAGCAGCGCCGCAGTCTGCCAGGTTTCCTGAGACAATTTCCAGAGGCGTCGCAGCTCGCGCCAATCGCTTCGCCACACGCTCGTGAAGGTAAGCTGCAAAAGACGCTGTAGAAAACGACCCGCCTGATCCGATCATGATCATTGGGTGGTCGAACCAGGTTTCGACGGCGCAAAGAAGAGGTGTGATCTCAGCGGCTATCGCCGCTTCATAGGCGGCGTCCAGACGTTCTATTTCTCTCCGATATCGAGCTGTCACACTGGTCCCCGGTTAATAATTAGCCAAAATATTACTGTGCGAATATAAGCGAACCGAATCACACGATTCTCGCTCGGTTTTGAATGCGAGTGGCCGTCTTTTCTTTCCCCATTTGGACCTGAATTGCCGCCCCCCGGGGGGGGCAGGAAGATTGATTCTTGGGAAATCGCAGTTTAGCGCATGTCACATCGTTTATTTGGTTGTTTCCGAGCGCATTTACTGGGGCAGATAGTGTAGTTGGCCTTCAAATGCTCGCTGTAAGAATAATTGGCTCCGAATCATCAAAAACGCTTATAACTCCAGCAATCCAGTATTTTAATCGACTTCGCAGGACAGCCAGGAGCACATCACCTGCTCCAAATGATCGTGGATTAACAGCTGTCGGGTTCCGTCACAGGTTGTGAAACGAATGCCCAAACTTGATGCCTGGCCTTATCCGGTGATTCTGTTCATGCAGTTCGAGTCCTTGTTTAGGACTCGAACTGCCGCCCTAAAATTTTGTGCCACAAACTGGACCATCCGTGTGCCACAAATTTGAGTTTGATGATCCTTAAGTTATTGATTATATTAGTGATTAGGAGGTAGGTCGTCTCCATTCGGACCTGGAAATGGGGTCTATCTAGGACGATGCTCTATACGCTGCACGAGCAGTTTCAACCAACACCAACTCATCCTCTCCCAACCCTGCTAGCGCCCGCTTGATTGCGGCCTGCCATTTAGGGCCTGTGTTTTCCGCAATCGCAAGCGCCTCACCTAAATCGAATGAGCGGCGATTGGAGAGCGCTTTTATAAGTATTCCGGCCTGGAACAGGTCTTTGTCGGCCTTGGCGAAAGAACTTTCATGGCGCACCGTTGAGACAATAAGTTTGTGAACGGCATAGCGAGCAGGGTCAGGAACACGAACGGGTACGCCACCGCGATGCAGAATAACAGACCAAATGGGGTCTTTGATCAGGAAATCGAGATAGCGAAGCGGCGTCGCACTAGCGCCGCCAAGGGCCGCCATCTCGGTAGGTTTGCCTTGATGTTCATCGCTTCCCCGATTGGGGGTTAGAAATTCAACTTTGTACTTTGCCTCATTGATGTAAGCGGTCGTCGCGTGGGGATCGAGATTCGGGACGGGCTTAAAGCTCTCGTCAATTCTTTGAAGCGTATCGAGCATAGGCGGCAGACTGTCGTCTACCGCGTCGGAGATTGCTTTAAACTGCGCAAAGTCTGCATCTTGTGTCATGATAGACGTAGACGGCAGCTTGACGCCGAGCAGACCCGAGTAAGCTTGGAAAGCTACTGAGCCGATAAGCACTCCGCGAAGTCGAAAAAAACCCGCCTTCCAAAGCGTTTCGACAATCTCGCCGGTCAGGGCATCCGGGCGCGGCAAGACCTGGCTCAATGCGCGGACCATTGATCGCCGCTCGGTGAAATCAGCTTTGAGTTCTTTGAATTTCTCAACGCGGTCGGTGATTTCCGGTTCCGCTACAGGGCCGACATAGCGGCGGTCCCGGCCTCCCTCCTGATATCTTTGGAAATACCAGTATTCTCGCCCCTTAGAGGTTACGGGAACAAACTGTCCTTGTTCATCAAAGTCCTGATCAAAGGCGGCATCGAGGCAGCGTTCAATGAGTTCAGCAAAGGTGGTTTGTAGCGCAAGGCCAATTGTCTGCATGGTTATACCCGGTATTAGAAACCAGACACAACTTAGCCGTTATACCTGCTTTTGGCAAGAGGGTATAACAGCATGGTACTTGGTCTTAGAGCGCTGAAATCATTGAATTAACTGTGAGGCCGCAGGTCGCCATTTCCGCAAGGGTTATAGTGGCTGCTCAGCTGAATCTAGGAACCGCTTTGTGTGTGGGGTCGACGAACAACGGATGTGCGATGATTGCTTTGTTTCCTGATTCTCTTCCGAGATGACAGTTAACCGAATATCTTTATGAATTTCTACAAAAATACCTGTATTTTTGAATAGAAAGTGTCAATTTTCTTACGAATTTCATGAAACTTATTGACAAAGGGCGCATCAAAACATATGTGAAAATGATCAGAATTTCGTGGAATATTGGATGGGATTAAATGGCCGAAAAAGCGGAAAAACGCGAAAAATTCGTACGTCTTGCCGAAGGTCGGGTGCAATCAGCTCTCGACGCTATCCGCAAGATTGGCAACCTCTCCAATCCGCGAGCCTACGAATACAACGACGCTGATATAAAAAAGATCATTAAAACGCTGCGCGACGCCACCGCCGATATCGAACGTAAATTTAGTTCAACCACAAACGAAGCCAGCAATAAGTTCAAATTGTAAAAGGGGATCGGAGATGAAAGCTGAACCGCTTCAAATTCGTGACAAGCGTTTTTTGATCAATCGCCTGATCCAACAGGCGCCCAAGAGCACTCTCGTCAGAGAATTTTTTAAAAACGCTGATGAAAATGCTGCGCTGGCGCCCGCCGACATGCGCCGCATAGACATTTATCCCGTTGTGATCGACGGCGTTCGGAAACTCGCGTTCTGGAACACAGGCGTCGGCATGGACGACCAGGAACTTAAACAAGCAACGGATTTATCATCTTCAATCAACAAACAAATGGCGCTTGACGGCAATTTCGGGATCGGAGCAAAAGTATCCGGCTTAACCATGTCCCCCGAGGGCATTCGCTATCGATCCTGCAAAAATGGCATCGTCAATGAGGTGACGATCGGTTTCGATGAAAGCGAAGGCACTTACGTCCGATTTCCCGTAGAGCTTCCAGACGGTTCATCCGATACCGTTTACGATGTTACCGACACCGTAAAAGAAGAAGGCAAGGACGTCAGCCACGACTGGACCGAAGTCGTGCTTTACGGCGAAAGCGAAAGTCATGACACAATCGCCAAGCCGCTTGGAAAGAGCAAATCTGTTGAGCGAAGCTATATCGCCACGCAGATTTTTCGCCGTTTCGCGCGGTTCAGTTCCGGCGCGGAAGTGCGCATCGACACCGCCATGACAAAAGGCGGCGGAAAAGACGAAACAGGCAAAAGGCGGCAATTAAAGACACTCGAAGACGTTGTAGGCAAATTGCCCCACGACGAACGCGTTCCGTGTCCGAACAACGAAATAGCCATCCACTACATTCACGACCCCAAGAAAGAAAACTACAGCCATTCGCTCAGCGCGCTTGCGAATCCGGCGACCGCTTCAACAACTTTCTGCGCCGTCGTTCACAAAGGCGAGCGCTACGACTTCAAGACCAAAAAGGCGTGGTCCGCAGTGGCTCCGAATTTCGGCATTCCGTTTGGCTCCAAGGTTCTCACCGTTGAAATAGAAATCCCTGATAGCATGGCGCTGCCCAATCAGTATCGGGAAGGCCTGACATGGCCTGATGACCGCTCGCCGCTCGTCGCCGAAGATTTTGCCGATTACGTCAGAGAGCTAATGCCGGAATGGGTAAAAGAAGTTATCCGCAGCGAATCGCCTCAATCCGACGACAATCTCGACGACTTGCAATCCGACCTGCAAAAACTTCTCGACGAGTTCCGAGTACCGACTGTCACATTGAAGCCAGCGAGGACTGCTTCGGCAACGCCTACGGAATCTAATGATGAAGGCGTCGATACGTCAGTAACGGCAGACCTTGAGGCCGATTTCGGCGAGGAAAGTGATGACAGTGAAAATTCCGAGGCAGACGCCGAAAAAGGCGCTCGTCGCGCCAAGGATCAAAAAGTTCGAAAAGCGCCAGACGGCGCCAAGGCGTCCAAATCAGCGATGGCGCTTGAGCGCGTTCCAGAAATAAAGATACTCACCGATCCGGAAGAAATATCTGAGAAAAATCTCAAAGGCCGCGCCGGACGTTATTACAAGGATGCACAAACCCTATTCATAAACGGCCTCTACTCTGCTGCCGACAGGATGTCGGCAGAATTAGAACCATTGCTGAGAAATGACGGCGAAGCCGAACTGGTTCGCGCCGCCGTCACCAAGGCTTCACAGCGTTTCATGGCGTTCCGCGTGGGCAAATCCACATGCTATGCCATTAGCAAAAGACTTTCTGACGACTGGTCAGGCGATGATCTTGATCGCGCTACATCACCGGAGTCATTGTCGATGGCAGCCGACGACTACAAACAAAGCATTGCCGCAGCCAAAAAGTGGGCGAAAGAATATATCAAAAAAGCAGATGTTCCAGACGAGGAAGCCGCATAAAAAAGTACCACCGCACTTTTGAATGCGGAGCAGTTATCAATTTAATTATAGCGACGAGTTGGAATTGGGCTTTAGGCAATTTCACCTATTGTGCTCGGATTTCCGGATGCTCTTCATTGAAAAGCGCTTCCATTCTACGGTCATCTTCCGCCTTCATTTCTCGCGACCGCTTGAGGTGATCGATTAGAATCGTCGGTGAAGGTGGGAAAACTGTAAGAATACCACGACCATTTTCATCCGCTTCCCAGCTAAAAATACCGGCATCAATCAATCTCGCAAATTCGCGATCGAACTTTTTGTGATTGAGATCGTCAGAATTAACAAAATTGTACAGGTGCCCTGGGAACTTCAGTGCAAGCGTGGCAGCGTCAAGCATTGGGAGATTTTCTGTATCCACGCCATTCATCAAGGCGTAACCCAAAAGCGATTCCCGAAGCCTCTGTCCTTGCCCGGAGCCAATTCGCACAAGGGCAGTGTGTTTTCTGTGCACGGCATACATACCCATCAAATAGGAAACCACGAATTCGCACCAAAACCCAAAGGCAGGGTTCATCTCGTCATCGCTGAGCCACTCAAATTTTTCGTCTGATAGCCAATAGTTTGTCGGACGGCGGCAAGGCTCGGGCAGTGCATCTGTCAAACGGATTGCAAATCGCTCGGACGCGACACTCAACCCTGAATCTATGCCTGTGTTACGTAATTCGTGCCAACTTTGGAACCCGCAAGCGATGGCGGTCGCAGTCTGGCAACGGTTGAGTGGAAGACTGATGTAATAGTCTGTTAGCTTGCGATTCAATCGCTTTGCGAATTTTTTCGCACCTTCGTAAGTGGAGAACATGACGTTCCTCTCGTCGGCCAAGCCGAAACGCGCTGCTCGTCTCATGCGGCCGATGAAAAAAACGGTCGCAATCATAGAAATCCGTTGGACCAGTGGTCCTTCGCCAGGGCAGCGGCCACACCTACGTTGAAGGCATCAAGTAGTATATCTTTGAGTCGTGCAAGGCTCAAGCATATTGGAATAGGTCAGCCAAGCGGGGAAAAGTGAATTCTGCTTCACTCCAAGCGCGAATGCGGGTCCGGGTGCCAGTCGGGCAATTGTCGGGGCACTGTCATAGCAGCGGGAACGGTCCGATGGTTATATGGTCCGCAAAGAGGAGATAATTATGACAGCGGAAAAAATTCAGCTCATTGACCCGTCTTTGCTCGCAGTGTGGATCAAATCGCTTCGCACGGCTCAGGACCTTTCTCAGGAAGCAGTAGCGGAGGCCGCTGGCATCGACATCCGTTCAGTTCAACGCGCCGAGAAAGGTGTTTCAGTCAGCCGTCAGACGCGCCGCTCGCTTGCCCGGGGCTTGGGTGTCTGACGTCAGCGCTTATGGGTCCAATTAGGGTAATTTGATAAGAGAGTGTTCTTGGCTCATCGTAACCACTGAGGAGTGGGACATGAGACAGACCAACGCAATACGTAAAAGCCCCGGCGAGAAGATCGTCAAAGAC
>JAJDAP010000088.1 GCA_029261795.1 Deltaproteobacteria bacterium | reverse complement strand
CCCAATAATCGTGAACGAGCAAATCTTCACTGCGTCTGGCGAGATCAAGTCCACTACTATCGGTAGGATTGTGACACCTCGTGGAACGGGTCCAGATGAGCAGTTAATTGTGCGACGCACGGTGTCGGAGCCCCAAACGATCATTGTAAGTGGTCGGACGAGTTCGGCTTCGGGAGTCGTGCTCCCGCCGGTGATCCTACAGGCGCGAGTTCGACGGAGCGCAGCAGAATGACCTGGAGAACTACCGCCGCACTGACGAGTCTCATATGCACCGCAGCGATCGCTGAGCCCGAGGCTTCCGAGATCCGTCCGCAATCAACGGCTGCGCAGCTCGAAGCACAGCTCGACTCGATTCCGCTTGACCAACATGGCGCGAGGGCTGAGATTCTCATCTACTTGGCTGTCGTGACAAGCGCTACTGGCGAGCCAGAACGCGCAAGGGCTTCCGCGGAAGCGGCCGTGCGGGAGGCGGAAGAGGATGGCGACGCGGAGAGGTCTCACCGTGCGAGGCTAGCGCTGACAACCGCCTACTCGTTAGGCGAGGAGAGCAGCGAAGCCGAAACTCACCTTCTCGCGGAACTCATCAGGGACGCGCGCGAACATTCTCCGATTGCGCACGGCAGGCGCCAATGGAAAGTCGAACGCATCGTCGCCTACTACAGGCTACACAGGCGCTACGCAGACGCGGAGACGTTGCTTGAGGGAGAACTCCAGAGCGAGGGGGGAGACGATTGCGCAGGTCACTGCAAGATTGTTGGCTCCTACTACGAACTCACTGGGCGTCTCCTCCGTGATCGTGGCGACCTGGACGCCGCCATTCGTTCGTATCAGAATGCCGTCGCTGTGCTTTCCGATTTCCCGCATGTATCGCTTACACAGGTTGATTCTCAACATGCGATCGCGTCGGGGTATCACGAACTCGGCCGGGTCGAAGAAGCGGACGCCGCGTATACTGCGACGACGCAACTCTGGGAACGAATAGCGGCTGACCCCAACAATGACGTCGATCTGGCGGCAGTCCTTCCGGATGTACTTGAGTCCCACGCGGAACTCCTGATGGCCGCCGGCATGTCCCGGCGCGCAGAGGAACTCCTCGAACGAGCAGAGAATCTACGGTCCCGGTAGAGTTGATCACGTGGTTCGGGGCGTTGGATACCGGTGACATCAGTGCCAGGCGGAGCCAACGAGGTGAGGATTATAGCGGGCGAACTAGGGGGCTCTGTCATCTTCCAGGTTGATCGGACGGTCTCTGGGAGGACGCCGATCAAGATTCCAGGTTTCCCCGCCCCGGACCCGCCATTCGTTGATAGGCCCAAGCCCGTTTTCATTCGCGTGATCAATAGAAAGGGTCCTCCAATAACCGTGTCCGCACCCAGACCGGGAGAACGTACGTGAGCCGAGAACGCGCAACAGCCTGGATGTCAGCCGTGGTGCTCGTATTGCTCGCCGTCATCGCGTCGGCCAGCGATGATGAGGGTGGCGTCACTCGGGGGAAGGACCTCCTGGTGCTAGGCCGCTACGAGGAGTCTGAGAAGGTCCTCCTGAGCGCCGAACGGAAGGCGATCCGCGCTGGGGACGCTCATGCGGAGATGGAAGTCCTTCACGTCCTGTCCGCCGTGTACCTGTCGCAGGAGCTTTGGACGAAGGCGGCCCCCCGATTAGAGCGGCTTCACTTGTTGCTCGCCGACCAGCCACACCGCTTGGATAGGGTGATCAGGCGGACTCAAGGTCACCTAGCTCTGTGTTACGAGCAGACTGGGCGACCCTTGGAGGCGGAAGTGGTCCTCAAGTCGATCGCCTGGGACACGAGGGACGGATCGCCACCGGACAGGGCAGCCGCTTTACGGTCCCTCGGCAGGCACTTCGAAACAACCGGAAGACTCATTGATGCGGCAAGTTACTACCAGGAGGCATGGACCGTGGCAAAACCCTCGGAGTGGTCTCACCGCATCGATGGAACAAGGTCACTTGTATCCCTGGCCCGCGTTTATATCAGCCTTGGCAAAGTGGCGAGCGCAAGAGGAGCATACGAAGAAGCTCTCGCTTCTCCGTATGCTAGCCCGTTTCTCGTTCTCGAAGCGGCGCTTGGTCTTGGCGAGATTCTGTCAAACGAGTGTCGCCCTATGGAAGCTCGTGATGTGATCGCAGCCGGAGCCAGCGCCTTGGAAGAGATTGGTGCAAGCCACGAACAGCGAGCTGACTACGAGGGCAAGGGGGCAAGGATCTTGGCCCGCGCGGTGCACTGCGGCGAATGAGACGAGATCGACCTCTACGTGCGCCGGAGCTCTGGTCATGTTGGATCCGCGGGAAGATGTCCGAGCGCCAGGAGATGCGTACGGAAGCGCTCGAGATCATCGACCATCAGATCGAACGCCGCCTCCGTGTCCGGTGCTACGGGTTCTGGGGAGGGCAACAGCCGCAGGTGAGTACCACCCCGCCGCCGGGCGAGATCATCGAGCGAGAGATCCGGGGCGGGTTCGGGGAGGTCGATGTCGTCGCGCGCTCTCTGCCAACAACGATGAGTCACCTTGCATCGCCCTACAGTAATTCTGGATGGGTCAGGTGTCTCATCGTTGTTGGCAGAGAGGGGTCCGCTTTGCGATGCGCGCGAGCATGCGCGGTCCGATCTCATCGCGATCGTGGAAGGCCCAGACGAAGCGGGAGAAGCCTTCGCGCTGGAGCACCTTGTGCGAGCCCTTGGCCTGGCGCTTGACGCTCCATCCGATGCGCTGAAGCGCTGCGAAGACGCGCGAGGCCTTGGTGGCTCGCCAGCGGCTCACGCGGCGGCGGAGGTCTCGAAGATGACGCTCACGGGGCCGCGGGGCCCTTCGTCGTGGTCGAGGCGATCGGCGAGGACGCGAAGCGCCAGCGCTTGGGCGTGGGCCAGAGCGATGTCAGCCGTCTCGCCGTAGGCCATCACGCCGGAAAGATCGACGACCTCGGCCAGAAAGCGGCCATCTTCCTCCTGCTCGATCTCGACGCGGTAGCTCGCCTGCATGGTAGTCTCCTTGGGATCGTGCCGCTCAGCCGACGCCGGCAGCGAGCTCTTTGAGTTTGGTCTTCGCCTCGAGCGAGTCGAGGATGTGGAGCACCGCTCGCTCGTCCTCCTCGGACAGCGACTCCAGGCCCATGACCCGCTCGGCGAGCCGGCCGACCTGGACCTCCAGCGGCCTTCGAGGGGCGTCGTCGATCAGCAGGTAGTCGAGGCTCACGTTGTAGGCCTTGGCCATCTTGATGACGACCTCGACGGAGGGCATCACGCGGCCGTTCTCGTAGTGGCTGACCTGCCGGCCGTCGATCTGGGCATTGAAGGCGAACTCGTCCTGGGACCGCCGTTCTCCCGGCGGAGGGTCTTGAGCTTCTCTCCGAGCGACACGTCGGCCACCTCCTCCGGGCAAGCTAGCCACAAGGGAGGCGTGCCGGGAGGAGAATCTGTGTGCTCCATGTCGAGTACGTTGACAATATATGCACTTCTTGTCGATCTCGCGTGCACATCGTGTATGGCGATTTTGCAGGAGGGCGCATGGGATGGATCCCCAAGACGGAGCTGGAGCGGCTGAAGCGCGAGGTGGCGGTGGAGCGCTTGGCCGAGGCCCGTGGCGTGAAGCTCGAGCGCCACGCCGCCGAGCTGCTGCGCGCCGATCTCCCGCCAGAGGGGCTCACGACCGGGAAGCCGCCGAAGCTCTCGATGGTGCCGAAGCTCCCGGGCCTGCTCGATGCGAGCGACGACGACCAGGCGCTGCTCCGCCGTGTCGTCGACTACTACCTTTCGTAGAGCTTCTTCACCCGCACCGTTCCCGCCGGTGCGGCCTGGATGCAGAGGTCGCAGAGCACACACTCGTCGAGGTTCTCTTCGACGATCTGGAGCGTGCCGTCGTCCTTGGCGGCGAAGATGTCGACAGCGCAGACCTCAGCGAGCTTCTTCACGAGTTCGGCGTTCGAAGCGACCCCCGCGTCCACTTCCACATCGATGAACATTCCCGGCATCGCTAGACCTCCACGCTCTTCTCGGCGAGTTTCGTGCGGATCAGGGCCGGGATCTCTTCGATGCGTTCAGCAACGGAAATGCCCGCAGCCTCCATTCGCTCGATCTTCTCGGCCGTCGTGTCTTCCTTGCCCTCGACGATCGTGCCCGCGTGTCCGAAGCGCATACCCTTCATTTCGTCCATGAAGCGGCCGGCCATGAAGGCCACGATCGGCAGCCGCGAAGCGTTCTTCGTGACCCATTCGGCAAGCTCCGCTTCCATGCGCCCGCCGGGCTCGGAGTAGATGGCAATCGCCCTGGTCTCGGGGTCCGCCTCGAAGAACGGCATCAACTCCGCGTAGCTGGTTCCGATGATGGCATCGCCGCCGATCGAGACGCAGGTGCTCTGGCCGAGGCCGGCACCCGTGAGCGTGGAGGCGATCTCGGTGGTCATGCCGCCAGAGCGCGACATCACCCCGATCGGGCCCTTGCTGTAGGCCTGGCGCGTGTTGGCCGCGGGGCCGCCAACACCGCCCATCTTGGCTTCTCCTGGCGAGATGATGCCGAGACAGTTCGGCCCGATGATTCGCGCGCCGCGCAGCTCCGCAAGTTCGACCATTTGCGCCACCTGGGCGCGCGGAATGTTCTCGGTGACGATCACGATCGTCTTGATTCCGTTCTCGAGCGCTTCGAACACGGCGTCGCGGGTGAACTTGGGCGGTACCGAGACGATCGAGCCGTCCGGCTGTCCGTGCTTCGCGACGATGTCACGTACGCAGTCGTAGACGGGGACGCCGTAGATGTCCCGGCCGGCCCGGCCCGGGGTGACGCCGCCGATGATCTTGGCGCCGTAGTCGAGATTCTCGCGGGTGAGGTTCACGGCCTCGCGGCCCGTGATGCCTTGCACGATGAAGCTGGTATCTGCCGTGATGAGGATCGACATCGCTAGTTCGCCTCCAGCTTCGCGCAGGCTCGGCCCGCTGCTTCATACATGGAAACGCTCCGGTCACAGTACTCGACGCCGTGTTTGGCGAGGATCTTGAAGCCCTCGTCCTCCCAGGCGCCGGGAATGCGGAAGATGGCGATCACTTCGGCCGGGTCCTTGCCCGCTTCGATGCAGCCCTTGATGACGCCGCGGGCAACGATGTCGACGCGCGTATTCGAGACCACGTTCATCATCACCGCGATCTTGTCGACGCCGGGCTTCGAGAGGATCAGCTTGGTCAGGTTCTTGACCTTGCTCATCGACGGGTTGCCGCCGATCTCGCAGTAGTTGGCGGGTTTTCCGCCTTGCTTCCGTACGGCGTCGAATAACGTCAGTGAACCGCCGCCGGCGCCGATGATGAGGCCGAGGTTGCCATCGAACTCGACGACGTTGCCGGCCACACCGCGGTGGTCGACGGCATTGACCCGCGCGCCGGCGAGTTCGAACTCGGTCGGCGGCCGCGCCTGGCGCGTTTCGTCGTCGCCGATGCCGAGATCGTCGAGCACGGCCTTGTGGTCGCCGCGGGCTTCCGCCTCCATGTCGAGGTGGCCGTCGAGCACGATGAAGCGGCCGTCCTCGAGCTTCGCCAACGGGTTGATCTCGGCGAGCGTGAGGTCATAGTCGAGGAAGAGCTGCATCAGCTTGTAGACGATCGGCACCAGGCGGTTCAGGTCAGAGCCAGTGACGCCGACGGCACCGATGGCCTCCTTGGCCACGCGCTCGGAGAGCGGCAGGATCGTCGAGAAGTGCGTGCGCGAGAGATGCTCGGGATGCGTCTCGGCGACTTCCTCGATATCGATGCCGCCCATGTCGCTGAACAGCACCACCGGCAACTTCCGGCGCCCGTCCCAGGTGACGGAGACGAAGTATTCCTGGGCGATCGGGCTCTTCTCTTCGATCAGCACCGAGCGCGCGGTCTCGCCGTTTACGACGATGGGCAGCACCGTTTCGTAGTGCTTGGCCGCCTCGTCCGGAGTATCCGCGAACAAGACGGCGCCCGCCTTCATGCGACCGCCGGAAAGGACCTGGCTCTTGATCACCGTCGGCCCGCCAATTGCCTGTGCGGCAGCGCGTGCCTCTTCGGGCGAGCCGGCGACGCGACTCTGGCCGAGGGGCATGCCGTGTCGGGCGAACAACGCCTTGGATTCGTACTCGTAGAAGCGCATGAGGCTGAGGCTCCGCTCTGGGGAATGGCGCACGGTAGGCGCCCGTCCCGGCGGCATCAAGCCGTGTGCGGAACGACCGGGGGCCCGAGTTCGTGAATGAGGCGCTGAACGTCGTAGGGAAGGCGAACCCAGACCAGCAGCTTCAGCGTCAGAGCGAGTTCCGCGAGTTCTCGCGCCAGACGCGCGGGGTCCGGTTGAGCGATCTGCTTCAGCATCGCGGCCTGGAGCAATGAGATGACCGTGTGGGCGACGAGTTCGAGTTCCGGGAGCTTCCGACCGATCGAATCCTCGATCCCCTCCGCCAGGGCACGCTCGGCCCGAGCCCACACCTGGGCGAGCGCCTGGCGAATGCGCGGCGAGTGATCGGCCTGCTCGAGGCCGGCCACGATCGGAAGTCGCCAGAGATGCGGCGACTTCTGGGCGATCTGCGCCCAGCCTTCGATCAGCAGGTCGATGCGTTGCTCGACGTCCTGGGCCAGATAGACCCGTTTCTGGAGCTCTTCGATCCACTCACCTTCGACCCGCTCGACGACTTCGGCGAGCAGGCCCTCCTTGTTGCCGAAGTGGTGGTAGAGCGCGGTCTTGGCCAGCCCCGCGCGCTCGCAGATCGCACCGATGCCCGTGGCGGCGTAGCCGCGCTCGCCGAACAGCTCGACGGCGGCGTCGAGCAAACGTTCGCGAGATGCGGGTCCGCTGGAGGGGACCGCCAGCGACCCGGTTCGGCGGGGCGTTCGAGCCGCCACCTAGCAGCCCGTTGAAGAAGAGCTGATTTTGTGAGCCAGCGGCATCGAGAAGATTTTCTGGCGCGTGTGGCGACAACCCGCTGCGAATTCGAATCGAAGGGCGAAGCGTGCTCGGGTTCGGGATTGAACTCGGATCAG
>JAJDAP010000087.1 GCA_029261795.1 Deltaproteobacteria bacterium | reverse complement strand
CCCAATAATCGTGAACGAGCAAATCTTCACTGCGTCTGGCGAGATCAAGTCCACTACTATCGGTAGGATTGTGACACCTCGTGGAACGGGTCCAGATGAGCAGTTAATTGTGCGACGCACGGTGTCGGAGCCCCAAACGATTCAAGTGAACGGGCAGACGGTCTTCGGCTCGGGTCCCCTCCCGCCTGTGATCCTTCAAGCTCGAGTTCGACGGAACGCAGCAGAATGACGTGGCGATGCGGCGCAAGGCGGCATGCCATGACAGCCGTGCTGGTGTGTTTCACTTGCGTCGCCGTGGCCGCGGATTCCGCCGAGTCCGAGACCTATCCGCAATCGACGGCTGCCAAGCTCGAAGCGCAGCTCGAATCGGTTCCGCTCGACCAACATGGCGCGAGGGCTGAGATTCTCATGCGCCTGGCTGTCGTGAGAAGCGCGACCGGCAAGCCAGAACGTGCGAGGGCTGCCGCGGAAGCGGCCGTGCGCGAGGCGGACGAGCATGGCGACGCGGAGAGGTCTCAGCGCGCGAGGCTAGTGCTGACCACCACCTACTCTCTAGGCGAGGAGAGCAGTGCGGCCGAAGCCCATCTCCTCGCGGAACTCGTCAATGACGCGCGCGAACATTCTCCGATTGCGCACAGCAGGCGCCTACGGAAAGTCGAACGCGTCGTCGCCTACTACAGGCTACACAAACGCTACGCAGACGCGGTGAAGTTGCTCGAAGGAGAACTCCAGAGCGAGGGAGAAGATGACTGCGCAGGCCACTGCGACATCGTCGGCCACTACTACGAAATTGCCGCGCGAGTGAACCGGGATCGTGGCGATCTGGAGTCCGCTATTCGTTCTTATCAGAAGACCCTGGCTGCGCATTCCCATCTCCCCCACGTCTCGTCCACACAGGCCGTTTCGCAGCTCGCGATCGCGTCGGCCTACCACGAACTCGGCCGGGTCGAGGAGGCGGACGCCGCATACACCGAGACAACGCAGCTCTTTGAACGTATGGCCGCTAGTCCCCAAAACTCCATCGACCTGGCGGCCATCCTCCCCGAGGTGCTCGAGCCCCACGCGAGACTGCTGATGGCCGCCGGCATGTCTCAGCGGGCACGGGAACTACTCAAGAAAGCGGAGAAGCTAAGATCCCAGTGGGACAGCAGAGATCCGATCACGGATTAGAACGTGGCCAGGCAGGAGTGTCTTTCGGTGGTTGTGAAAATCGACGTGGTTCGCCAGGCGACGTCCCTGTGAAAGCCGGCTGTCCATCCTTCGCGAGCTACAACGCGAACGCACCGCCGAGACCGTGTACGGCGCCCGCGCGCTCAGCAAGATCGTGCCGCTGCCCGAAGAGACGCGCGAGAAATTCGCGCCGCTCTTCAAGTTCATGCGGGGACGCTAGTTGACTGGGCCTTCAGCGGCGGCCGCGCGCCGGCGACGGTCAAGATCGTCGAACTACGAGGCGAAGTCGCTTTCCCTGTGCGGAAAGATCGCGCATGTTCGTAAAGGCGACGCTTAGCAAACCCCATGTTTCCCTCTTCGAGTCAGCGGTCATCCTCCTGAGGCTCAATGGACCGAGCAGGAGGGCGAGGTAGATGGAGAGAAAGCCGGGAGCAGAGCTGAGCGCCGTTCAAGAGGGCTGGCTGGTGCACTTGCGGTCGTGCGCATCGACGGGCGAGACGATGCGGGGTTATGCGGCGCGGAAGGGATTGTCGGAGCACGCGTTGTATCAGGCTGCGAAGGAGCTGCGCCGCAAGGGCGCGCTTCCGCCGGTGAATCGCACACGGGGGAAGCGGGTTGCGAAACGCACCGCGGAAGCACGTCCTCGCTTCGTCGAGGTGAAGACGGCGGGCGCGGCGCCGCGAGAAAGCGCTGCCTGGCGGGCGCATCTCCCGAATGGGGTCGTGATCGAGGGGAGCACGGGCCTGGTGGAGGCCGTCGAGGCGTTGAGCCGGCTGTGATGCGGCCGACGCAGACGGTTCGCGTGCATCTGTGCCGGGAGCCGGTGGACTTCCGTAAGCAGATCAACGGTCTCTCAATCCTGGTGGACGAGGAGCTCGGGCTGGATCCGTTCTCGGCCCATGTCTTCGCCTTCTGCAATCGCAGGCGCTCCCAGGTGAAGCTGCTCACGTGGGAGCGCAATGGGTTCGTCCTGTGGCAGAAGCGGCTGGAGAAGGACCGGTTCCCGTGGCCGCGGGAGGGAACGGGAGCCGTGCTCGAGGTGGCGGGTCGCGAACTCAACTGGCTGCTCGATGGGATCGATGTGTTTCGGTTGAAGCCGCATGAATCCTTGTCATTTTCGGCGGTAGGGTAGTGCTCGTAGTTCTCAATGTTGTTAGTTTATGTACATGGATGAGGGTGCAGTTCTTCCGGTCGATGTAGAGAAACTGCATGCGCTCGTTCTCGACCGCGAAGCGGTGATCGAGGAACGCAACCTCGTCATCGAAGCGCGCGACAACGCCATCGAAGAACGCGACCTCGAGATCCAGCAGCTTCGCGAGTACGTGCGACTGCTGAAGAGTCAGCAGTTCGGAGCGAGTAGCGAGCGCGTGCATGCGGACCAACTGGGCCTGTTCAATGAGGCCGAGGAACTGGCCCGGGGGGAGGAGGACGAAGCCGAACCCGTCTCGGTCCCCGCCCACACGCGAACGAAGCGCGGGCGGAGGCCGCTACCGGCGTGGATGCCGCGCGAGGAGATCCTCCACGATCTCAGCGAAGACGAGAAGGTCTGCCCGGCCGATGGCACACCCCTGGTGGAGATCGGCCGCGAGACGTCGGAACAGATCGAGTTCATTCCGGCCACGGCGCGCGTGCTGCTCCACGTGCGGCCCCGGTACGCGTGCCCGACGTGCAAGACCGGCATCCGGATCGCGCCGCTTCCGCCGCAGCCGATCCCGAAGAGCGTGGCTTCGCCCTCGCTGCTCGCCTACGTCACGGTCTCGAAGTACGGGGATGCGCTGCCCCTTTATCGCCAGGAAGAGATGCTCGGGCGCCTCGGCATCGATCTCTCTCGCGCGACGCTGGCTTCTTGGATGATCAAGGCCGGAGATCTCGTCCAGCCCCTCATCGACCGGATGCGAGAGGAGATCTTGCAAAGCGGCTTCGTGCAGTGCGACGAGACGCGCTTCCAGGTGCTGAAGGAACCCGGCAAGGCGGCCGAGAGCCAGTCCTACATGTGGGTGCAGCGCGGCGGACCGGAAGGTCATCCACTGGTGCTCTACGAATACGATCCGAGCCGTTCGGCCGAGGTGCCAAAGCGGATCTTCAAAGGCTATGCGGGCCTCCTCCAAACGGACGGGTACGAGGGCTACGGCGCGCTCGGGCGAGAACCCGGGGTGATCCATCTCGGCTGCTGGGCCCACGCGCGGCGCAAGTTCACCGATGCACTCAAGGGTCGCGGCAAGAACCGCAAGAAGGGTGCGAAGCGCTCCGCGAAGCAGAGCCAGGCGGAGGCGGGTCTGCGCTTCATCCAGAGGCTCTACGAGATCGAGCGCGCGGCGAAGGACGCAACACCAGCCGAGAGGCTTCGCATCCGCCAAGAGCAATCCCTACCGATCGTGACGAAGCTCCGAGACTGGCTCGACTCGAACCTGGGCGTCGTGGTTCCGCAAAGCCTCACCGGCAAGGCACTCGCCTATCTCGATGGCCAATGGCCGAAGCTCGTCCGCATCTTCGACCACGGTGGCGTCCCGCTCGATACCAACGCCGTCGAGAACGCCATCCGCCCCTTCGCCCTCGGAAGAAAGAACTGGATGTTCGCC
>JAJDAP010000086.1 GCA_029261795.1 Deltaproteobacteria bacterium | reverse complement strand
GGCCCGCACCCACAACCTTCCAACGTTGCACGTTCCCCCGCCGGTAAACTTCCAACATTCAACCTGGTGGAGTCCGTCCCCGCTCTAGAGGGCCGGGAGGACTTCGGTGGCGAGGCGTTCGAGGGAGCGTTCGCAGGCGGCTTCGTCGACGCCTGGGACGGCGACGCGGGCGGCGATCAGGTCCATTCCGAGCCGCTCGCGGTAGGCGCCGATCTGATCCGCTACCTGGGCCACGGTCCCCACCAGGACGCGATCTTCGAGGCGTCCACTCGCAGCACGGGCCAGCGCCTTGGTCGCACCGCGCGCCGCGTGGAACGACTCCGCCTCCAGCGCGGCGAGGACCCGGTTGGCCTGGGCTTCGTCCTCGGCGACGAAGGTGGTTCGCATGACGGGGACCTCGGGCGCGTCGCCGCGTGGTTCGCGGCCGAGCTGCGCGCGCCACGAGTCGTAGTTCTCGGCGAGGGTGTCGAGGGTTTCAAGCGGCGATGCGAGATAGGGAAGCCCGCGGACTGCGGCCTGGCGCAGGCCCTTCGGCCCGAAGGCGGCGACGACCAGTGGCGGGTGGGGTCGCTGTACGGGGCGAAGTTCGAGCGATACGTGGGTCCCGTTCAGAGCGGCGAAGTGCTCACCCGACAGGCTCACGGGTTCGCCGGACCAGGCCGCCAGGATCGCGTCGAGGGCCTCGTCGAAGCGATCGCGCTTGACACTGGCTTCGACGCCGAAGCCCTCGAATAGCGGCTTCCGGAAGCCTCGCCCCAGGCCAAGCAGAACCCGGCCATTCGAGATCGCATCGAGGGTCGCCACGTCGGCGGCAATCCGAAGCGGATGATGCACGGGAAGCAGCACCGATGTCGTTGCCAGGCGAAGCGTCTTCGAACGCGCAGCAAATGCAGCCAGCGCGAGCAGCGGCGCCGGGGTCGCCTGGGGGTTGAAGTGGTTTTCGGGGAGCCAGGCCGAATGCAGGCCGAGTGCATCTGCGCGTTCTACCCAGCGCAGGGTGCGCGCCCAACCCTCCGCATGGCTCGCGCCGGAAAGCGCAATGCCGAGGGACAGCGGTTTCACGAGCGGCGGTCCTTCAAGCCGAGGGCGTAGGGCGCGATGGTCCGGAAGAAATCGACGTTGGCGCCGAGCGCGGCGTTCACGCCCGAGAGCAGGGCCAGAGCGCGAGCCACCAGCACCAGGTGGTGGGGAACGCGCACGATCGGGTTCTCCCGGACGTGGGAGGGAATCTCGGCCCGAAGGCGTTCGATGGTCTCGCGCTGGACCCGTGCATCCGCGCGAATCGCCTGGCCCGCACCTAACAACACGGCGGCGAGATCCTGGAGCCCCGAGTCCTGACCGTCGCGGGTCTCGAAGCCCAGTTCCGAAAGCGCCTTCCCCATCCGCTCCGAGTCGCCCTGCAGCAGTGCCGTGGCGAAGTCGACGACGCCGCTTCGGAACGCATCGGGAAGCTCCTTGGTGAGCCCGAAGTCGAGCAGCGCCAGACGCGCAGTTCCTCCTTCGTCCCCCGGCAAGACCATGAGATTGCCCGGATGTGGGTCGGCATGGAAGTGACCGTTGACGAGTATCTGCTCGCAGAACACCTCCACCAGTGTCTGTCCCAGGGCCTGGGTGTCGACGCCGGCCGCTTCGAGGGCGGCGACTTCCGTGATCTTGATCCCGTCGATCCGTTCCATCACCAGCACCCGGCGTGTGGTGTGTTCCCAGACCACCGCAGGGATGACCACGTCCGAGCGCGCACTGAGCTCCTTGGCGATGCGTTCCGAGGCGTGGGCCTCGTTCACGAAATCCAGCTCCATCGGCACGCTGTCGTTCAACTCGTCCAGCAGCGGGCCGATATCGAAATCCGATTCGAGCCAGTCGATGGCGCGGAACAGCACGCGCAGGTTGGCGAGATCGCTGGTCACGAGTCGGGCGATCTCCGGGTACTGAACCTTGACCGCGACCCGGCGCCCGTCGTGCAACACGGCACCGTGAACCTGGGCCAGCGAGGCGGCGGCCAGCGGACGTTCGTCGAAGCTGGCGAAGACAGCTTCGAGGTCTGCATGAAGCGCGTGTTCGACCTCGCGGCGTACGACCGGGAAGTCACGCGGCGGCACGCGGTCCTGCAGGCGAGCCAGGCGTTCGATGTAAGGCGGTGGCAGAACATCGGCCCGGGCGCCCACGAACTGGCAGCCCTTCAGGATCATGCCCTGCAACTCGACCGCTGCACGGTAGATGGCCCGGGCATTCTCTTCATGCTGCTCCCGCCAGCGCTCGGCCATGTCCGGCGGGTTCAGGACGCGTTCGATGAAGCGTTGGGAACGGATGCCGAGATAAGCGCGCCCGACGACGAGCGCGATCTTCTGCGCGCGGCGTGCACGATCGGCGAAGGACAGCGGGCGCCGCGACCGCGGGCTCACCGGGAGCCCTCGTTCACGCCTTGTCCTCGTCACGTGATTTCCGACGCTCGGCCGCTCGTTCCCGTTCATCGTCGTCGGTCAGGATGCGGAAGCGCGCGGAGACCTCGATGGTTCGTCCCTCGAGCAGACGGGCCACGATCTCGGCCGGGTCCATCTGGGTCATGGCGCGTCCGAACTCCTTGGAGACGCTTTCGAGAAAATCCGTCCGCATTCGTTCGGTCTGATCGAGGACGTATTCGATGGCGTCACTGGGGACGGTCTCGCCCAACGCCTTGCGAATCGCTTCCTCGGTCATGAAGAAGCCCGTGAAGCCCAGGGTCAGGGTGCGGCGCAGAAGATCCGGCAGGAAGCGGGCCTCGCTGGTGGCATCGTTGCCCTCATCGGCCTCTTCGCCCTCTTCGTCGTTGTGCTTCTTGCGGTTCCGCGGCCGCGAGGTGCTTTCCGATCCCATCCGCTCTCCCATCGGGATACCATGCGGTCCAGATGACCGACCAAGTCCGTGACATCATGCAGACCAAACCCGTGACGATCTCCGCCAGCGAGAGGCTCTCGACCGTCGAAGATATCATGACCTTGGGTCACGTACGGCATATGCCGGTGGTTCAAGGTGGCTTGCTGGTGGGTGTGGTCAGCGAGCGCGACCTGCTGCGGGCCTCGCTCTCCATCCTGTCAGAACACCGGGATGAGGAGCGACGGGCCTTTCTCAACGTGGTCGAGATCGGCCGGGTCATGTCCACGCCACCGATCGTGGTCGAACCCGCTGCTCCCATCGAGGAGGCCGCGCTGGTCATGGCCGAGAAGAAGATCGGTTGCCTACCGGTCCTCGAGGGGGACCAGCTGGTCGGGATGCTGACGGAGACCGACGTGCTGGGTTGGGTGGCGGGTATTCCCAGCGAAGAGTGACTGGTAGTCACAAAAAAGACATACCATCCGGGGGGTCGGACTTGAGACTCTGATTGACATTTCCCGCGGGGCTCTCGTACCCTCGACCCGCTCGGTCCGGTCGCGGGTTCTTTCCCGCCGGGCGGAGCGCAAGGACGGGAGCCTGCCGACGTGGCGTTGATCGAAGCCATTGAACCGAGCGCGGACGGACATCGCCGACTACGCGTGCTGAGTCCGGCGACGGGTCAAGCCGTCGGCGAGGTCGATGTCGCCAACGCTTCCGATGTGGCCAGCGCCGTCGAACGCGCGCACAAAGCGCAGCCGGATTGGGCGCGCACAACCTTCCGCGAGCGCCGCGCGATCTTCGAGCGGGCTGCACGTCACCTGGCCGAGAACGCAGAGACGTTCGTCGAGGTCATCGTCAGCGAAACCGGCAAGCCGAACGAGGAAGCGCTTTCCGTCGAGGTGCTGGCGGCCTGCGACGCACTCCAGTTCTACGCCAAACACGCGGGCAGCATTCTCGCGGACCGGAACGTTCCTGTTCATCTGATGAAGACCAAGAAGCTCAAGGTCTGCTACCAGCCGCTCGGCGTGGTCGGCATCATCACGCCCTGGAACTTCCCGTTCCTGTTGTCGCTCAACCCGAGCGTGCAAGCCCTGATGGCGGGCAACGCCGTGGTTCTCAAACCCTCGGAGATCACGCCGTTCTCGGGACAGCTCGTGGAGCGACTTCTTCGCGAGGCGGGTATTCCGGAGGGTGTCTTCGGTCTCGTGATCGGCGACGGCGAAACCGGCCGGGCGCTGGTCGAGGCCGGTCTCGACAAGGTGGCCTTCACCGGCTCGGTGGAAACCGGGCGGCGGGTGGGGGAAGCCTGCGCGCGTCAGTTGATTCCGTGCACGCTCGAACTGGGTGGCAAGGATCCGATGATCGTGTGCGCCGACGCGGATATCGATCGCGCGGCGTCAGGCGCCGTCTATGGCGCCTTCGCCAACGCAGGCCAGGTCTGCGTCTCCACCGAGCGGGTCTACGTGGTGGAAGAGGTTGCGGATGAGTTCACGCGCAAGGTCGTCGAGCAGACCGCGGCCCTGCGTCAGGGGCCGGAAGGCGAAACAGATGTGGGCCCGTTGATCCACGGTCCCCAACTCGACGTGATCGAGCGTCACGTGGCCGACGCCACCACGCGAGGCGCGCGGATTCTCGCCGGAGGCCGCAGGAACCCGGAGTTCACCGGCTTGTTCTTCGAGCCGACGGTGCTCGCGGATGTCACCCAGGATATGGAGATCATGCGCGAGGAGACCTTCGGTCCGGTGCTCCCGATCCTGCGCGTACGCGACGAAGCCGAAGCGATCCGCCTCGCCAATGACAGCCCCTACGGACTGAACGCGAACGTGTGGACCCGCGACAAGCACAAGGGCGCCAAACTGGCGAAGTCCATCGAAGCGGGCTCGGCCATCGTGAATGATTGCATGCTCACCTATGGCGTTGCGGAAGCGCCCTTCGGCGGGCGCAAGGCGAGCGGCATCGGCCAGGTCAACGGCGAGATCGGACTCCGCAGTTACTGTCACGCGCAATCGATCCTGATCGATCGCTTCGGCGCGAAGAACGAGTTCCTCTGGTTCCCCTACACCCGGCGCAAAGGCCGTTTGATGCGGCGTGCATTGCGTTGGATCTGGGGTACCCCGCTCGGCCGTTGGTTGTCCTGACCAGCACCCGGAGATTCCCATGATCGAGTCGATCCTCATTGCTTCCGATGGTTCGGATGCCGCACACGTCGCCGAACGGTTCGGCACCTCGCTAGGTGCCAAGGTGCGAGCGCGGATGTCGGCTGTCTCGGTCGTCGAAGACAAGATCTGCCAGGGCTTGCGGGCCGACTCCCTGGGCCTGGCGCCCGGACCGGTGGAAGGCGTCGAGGCGTTCCTGAAGGCTCGCGCCGAGGGCGCCGGCCGTCGGATCGGCGAATTGGCCCGTGGCTTGGGTACCGAATGCACGACCGAGGTCACCCGTGGCATCGCCGACGACCGCATCGTCGAGCGGGGTCAGGCGGTGGATCTGCTGATTCTCGGCCGAGACGGCGACCACGCCAACGGACGCAGCGCGTTGATCGGGTCCACCGTCGAGGGCGTATTGCGCAAGACCCACAAACCGGCCGTGGTCGTACCCGTCGGCGCAGAACTCAGTGGGCCCATCGTGCTTGCATTCGATGGCTCGCCCGGATCGCGGATCGCTGCCCGCCACGTCGTCGAACTGGCCAGCAAGACCGAACAACCGGTGCATGTCTTCGTCGACTCGAAGGACAAGGGTCGGGCGGCCGCGCGCTTCGACGAGGTACGGCGACTCTTGAGTTCGCTGACGGTCCCGGTGCGCGAGGCCTCCTCGACGCTGGGCCGGCCGGATGTGAAGATCGTCGATACGGCAAAGGCTGCCCGCGCCGGACTCATCGTAATGGGTGCGTTCGGGCGCAACAGGATCAACGAGTACTTCCTCGGCAGCAATGCGACTGCGGTGGTGCGCACCTCACCGGTGGCCGTTCTGTTATCACGTTAGTCGTCCGCCTCTGCACGGGGCGGCGCGGTTCCGAGGGGGGTGATGGAACTTCGCGAGCTGGCAAACGCGCTCGGTGGGCTCACCGTCGACGGGGACGAATCATTCCAGGTAGACGGGGTGGCATCGCTCGACGATGCCGGGCAATCCGATCTGGGGTTCGTCCGCGACGACGTGGTGGCGGCCACGCTCGGGGGCCGTGCCGTCGGCGCCTTGATCGCGCCGCATGGCATCGAGGTGGGCGGCCGGCCGGCGATTCGCTCGGCGAACCCGAGCCTCGACTTCGCTCGCGCCACGGGTCTGCTCCACCCCGCGCCGAAACCGCCACGGGGTATCCATCCGCGAGCCTTCGTGGATCCGTCGGCCGAGATCGATCCGAGTGCGGCCGTCGGCCCGCTGGCCTCGGTCGGAGCGGGCTGCCGCATCGGGCCTGGCAGCGTGGTGCACCCCAATGTCGCCGTGGGCGAAGACGTGGTGATCGGCGCAGATTGCGTCCTGCATCTGGGTTGCGTCGTGCGCGAAGGCACGCGGATCGGCGATCGGGTGATCCTGCAACCGGGCTGCGCGATCGGTGGCGACGGATTCGGCTACGAGTTCGACGAGAAGGGCGAGCACGCGAAAGTGCCCCAGGTCGGGAACGTGGTGCTCGAGGACGACGTCGAGGTCGGCGCGAATTCCACCATCGACCGCGCCCGGCTCGGATCCACGCGCATCGGTCGCGGGAGCAAGGTGGACAACCTGGTGATGATCGCGCATAACGTCGAGGTCGGCGCTCACTCCATCTTCATCTCCCAGGTCGGCATCGCCGGGAGCACCACGATCGGCGAGCGGGTGTTCTTCATGGCCCAATCGGGTGCCGGAGGACATCTCAAGATCGGCGACGGGGCCTTCGTCGGCGCACGCGGTGGCGTCATCGAGGATCTCGAGGCCGGCAGCCGCGTCTGGGGGTTCCCCGCTCTGCCGGAACGCACCTGGCACCGTTCCCAGGCGATCTTCGGCCGCCTCACCGACCTCGTGCGGCGGGTGCGTCGACTGGAGAAGCAGACTGGCGGGAACGATTCGTGAGTCGCCCCGCCGGGCCGGCGATCTCCGAGCTGCGTCGGCGCGCCGACGTGTTGAAGTCGCCCTCCGCCCTGCGGCGATTCGCGGCGGAACTCTCGGCGGATGGCAGGAGCGGAGCGCGCGCATTGGCGGAACGCTGTCGGCGACGGGCGGCTGCCGCTGAACGGGAACAGCGCCGCTTCGCCGGCCTGCTCGAACTCCGCGCGAAGCTTTGCGAAGCCGGTGCCCGCGTGATCGCGGGCGTCGACGAGGTCGGGGTTGGCCCGCTTGCCGGGCCCGTGGTTGCCGCGGCCGTCGTGCTGCCCGAATTGCCACGGCTCCCGGGGCTCGATGATTCGAAGAAGCTGAGCCCGGCCAAGCGAGAGCGGTTGGAGGCGGCGATTCGCGAGCAGGCGCTCGGGATCGGGATCGGGCAGGTCGATCCCGGCGAGATCGATCGCTTGAATATCTACCGGGCCGCGCTCGAAGCGATGCGCCGGGCAGTCCTTGCGCTCCCCGAAGCGCCCGATCACGTCCTGGTGGATGCCCGCACCATCCCCGGCATCACTCCGCGCCAGACGGCCATCGTCGGCGGGGACGGACTCGACGCGTCGATCGCGGCGGCTTCGGTCGTTGCCAAGGTCTATCGCGATGCCCTGATGTGTCGCCTGGACCGGCGCTATCCCGGCTACGGGTTTTCCGCCCACAAGGGCTATGGCACCCGGGCGCATCTGGAAGCGCTGCATCGCGCAGGCGCGACGCCGGCCCACCGCCGCTCCTTCGCCCCGGTCTCCCAGGCGCTGCGCGGCTAGTCGTGCTGCTCCGAGCAACGCCAGAGGATTTCGTCGTCGAGGAGGTGCCGCTCTACCCGCCCTCCGGTGAGGGCGAACACACGTTCGTGTACGTGGAGAAGCGCGGTCGCACGACCGAGGAGATCGCTCGGGCGCTGGGACGGCTGGCCGACGTCAAGGCCCGAGACATTGGTTACGCGGGCCGCAAGGACCGAGTGGCAGTGACGCGCCAATGGTTCTCGGTTCCCGGCCTCGATCCCGCTCGTGCCCTGGCACACGAGGAAGAGAGCTTTCGCGTGCTCGAAGCCCGGCGCCACGGCCACAAGCTGCGCACCGGACAGCTGCGCGCGAATCGCTTCGAGCTCATCGTGCGGGAGCTCGAGCCCGACGTCATGGCCGCAGCACCGGGCCGCCTCGAGCGATTGGTCAGCGAGGGGATGCCCAACCGCTTTGGCGAGCAACGCTTCGGGCGCGAAGGCGACAATGCGGCGCGCGGTCGCGAACTGCTGGCCGGGGCTCCGCTCGGCCGGGATCGTCGCGCCGCGCGCTTCATCCTGTCTGCCCTCCAATCCGAGATCTTCAATGCCTGGCTCGACGCTCGGCGCCTCGGCTTCGACGAGCTCGAGGAGGGCGAGATCGCCTGGATCCACGAATCCGGCGCCTGCTTCGTGGTCGAGGATGCCGCCCTCGAAAGCGAGCGCGCAGCTCGCTTCGAGCTCTCCCCGGCTGGCCCGTTGCCCGGCACACGGCTGCTCGAAGCCGTCGGAGCGCCCGGCGACCGGGAACGAGCGCTCTTCGAGGCCCACGGCATCCCCGACCCGATCGTTCCGCCGCGCGGGGTTCGCTTGCGTGGCGCACGCCGGCCGGCGCGCATCCGCCCCGATGCGGCCAGCTGCGAAGCCGTCGCGCCAGACGCGCTGGCGTTGCACTTCACTCTCCCGCCGGGCAGTTACGCCACTGTTCTCGTGAATGCGCTCTTTACGAAGCCCGAGCCTTCCGCGTAATCTCACTCCGACGGAGGAATGATGAACGTCGCCGACAATGTCGCCCAGCTGATCGGGCGCACCCCGCTGGTTCGCTTGAACCGGGTCGCCGCCGGCGTCGATGCCGAGATCCTCGCCAAGCTCGAGGGCCAGAACCCTGCCGGGAGCGTCAAGGATCGCATCGGCCTGGCAATGATCGACGCCGCCGAGCGAGATGGCCTGATCGAACCCGGTCGCACCGTCATCGTCGAAGCGACGAGCGGCAACACCGGCATTGCCCTGGCCTTCGTTGCCGCGGTCAAGGGCTACACCTGCGTGCTCGTCATGCCGGACACGATGAGCACCGAGCGACGCGTGACCCTCCGGGCCTTCGGGGCCAAGCTGGTGCTGACCGATGGAAGCAAAGGCATGCGCGGCTGCATCGAGAAAGCGAACGAGCTGGTCGACCGGCTGCCGAATTCGTTCATGCCCCAGCAATTCATGAATCCGGCGAATCCTGCCGCGCACCGTCACACCACGGCCCTCGAACTCTGGGACGATACCGACGGTTCGATCGATGCCCTGATCGCGGGCGTCGGGACCGGAGGCACGATCACGGGCGTCTCCCAGGTGATCAAGGAACGCAAGCCCAGTTTCGAAGCCGTGGCCGTCGAGCCGGACACGTCTCCTGTGCTTTCAGGCGGGGCGGCGGGTCCGACGCGCATTCAAGGAATCGGCGCGGGCTTCGTTCCCGACGTGCTCGATACGGACGTGGTCGACGAAGTGATCGCGGTCAACGAGGACCAGTCCCTCGAAATGGCGCGCCGCCTCGCGCGGGAGGAGGGGATCTTCTGCGGCATTTCGTCAGGCGCCGCCGTCGTGGCGGCGCTCGAGTACGCCAACAGGCCGCGCAATCATGGCAAGACGATCGTGGCCATCATTCCGAGCTTCGGCGAACGTTATTTGAACACGGATCTGTTCGCGCCCTATCGCTACGAGGGAAGCGACGATGTCTAGCGACGACGGCAGCCGCGATTCTCGCAAGGCCCAACAGCGCCAGCGCATTCTCGATGCCGCGCGTGGCGTCTTCTTCCGGGATGGCTTCATGCAGGCGAATCTCGACGAGGTCGCCTCCATCGCCGGCGTCGCAAAGGGAACCCTCTACCGCTATTTCGAGAACAAGGCCGACCTCTACGTTGCCATCCTTGCCGAAAACGGTCAGGTCTTCGAAGAACGCATGCGAGAAGCTGGGAGGGGATCCGGAAACGCGCGCGATCGGATGCGTTCGATCAGCCGCTTCTACTTCGCCCACTGGACCCAACACAGCGAGTACTTCCAGATCTTCTGGGCGCTCGAGAATCAGAATGTCATCGGGGATCTGCCCACTGAACTGGTCGGCGATGTCACCCAGCTCTGGGAGAAATGTCTCGGCATTCTCGAGAGCGTGATCCGGGACGGCGTCGATGCCGGCGAATTCGCGAAGTGCGATCCGTGGGAAGTGGCGAACATCCTCTGGACCGTGGCCAACGGCCTGATCCAGACGGAGCTGGTCGCGCCGCGTCGAGAGCTTCGCGGAAAGCCCCTCGAACAGGTCTTCGAAGACATGGTCGAACTCTTCTTGCGCGGACTCGCGCCGGGCACGGAGGTGCGTGATGAGTGAACTGAAGCAACGTCTGATCGAGATCGTCTCGACCCAGCTGGGGGTGGAATCCGAGGAGGTCGTTCCCGACGCCCGAATCCTCGACGACCTGGGCGCCGATAGTCTCGATGTGGTCGAACTGGTGATGAGTCTCGAGGAGGCGTTCGATCTCACCGTTCCCGACGAGGACGTCGAAGCACTCGCAACCATCGGCGAAATGCAGGCCTACCTGGAACGCAACGGCGCCCACTGAACCCGGATTCGGATGGGCGGCACCGGGCCGCCTGCCGTAGCCTCCGCGCGTGCGAAAGATCCTCCTGATCGATGCGGCCAACGCGCTCTACCGCGCGTTCTTTGCTTTACCGCCGCTTCGCAATGCCGCCGGCGAGCCCACCGGAGCGGTGCTCGGTATCGCCAACATGTTGCGAAAGGCGATTCGCGAGGAGAAGCCCGACGGCGTCGCAGTGGTGATGGATCCGCCCGGCGGCAGCTTTCGCAAGCGCCTCTTCAAGGGCTACAAGGCGAACCGCGACGCCCAGCCGGAAGATCTCTCGGTGCAGATTCCGATGATGCGGGAACTGATCGCCGCCTGGAACCTGCCGATCCTGCAGGTCACGGACTTCGAGGCCGACGACGTGATCGCGACCCTGGTGGAGCAGGCTGCTGGCGAGTTCGAGGTCGTCATCGTCTCCACCGACAAGGATCTGATGCAGCTCGTGACCGACAAGGTCGTGCTGCTCGACACGGTGAAGGACCGCCGGGTGGGTCCGGATCAGGTGGTCGAACGTTTCGGCGTGACGCCCGAGCACCTGCTCGACGTTCGTGCCCTCGTCGGGGATCCATCGGACAATATTCCCGGCGTGAAGGGCATCGGCGAGAAGGGCGCCGCCAAACTGATCGGCGAGTGGGGAAACCTCGAAACCCTCCTCGAACACGCGGCGGAAGTGAAGGCGAAGAAGGCCCGCGAGGGATTGCAGACCCAGGCCGACGAAGCGCGTCTGTCCAAGGAACTAGCCACTCTGCGAACCGACGTACCCCTGGAACTGGGCCCGGCGGAACTCGACCTCCCCGAACCGAACGTCGAGGTCATGCGCGAACTCTACAAGCGCCTCGAGTTCACACGCCTGCTCGCCGAACTCGATCGTGGCGATGAGCAACCCGCGCCGCCGCGCGCTGCGCTGAAGGTCGACATCGTGACCACGAAAAAGGCGCTCGCGGCTTCGTTGAAGAAGCTCGGCAAAGCCAAGAAACTCTCCCTGGTCCTGGTGGGTGACCCGGAACAGGGAGGTCTGGTGCCAGAGCCGGTCGGCATCGCGCTGGCGGGTTCCGAAGATGCTGCCGCCTACTGGGGAACGGGCCACGGCGATCTCCTCGAACGTCCCGAGATCGGTTGGGAGGACGTGTGCGACGGCCTCCGCAAACTCTTCGAGGGCGCTAGACCGCCTGCCTGGGTCGCCGGCAACACGAAGCGCGTCCAGACATTGTTAGGTGAATCCGGCATCGAGATGTGTCCGCCCGGTTTCGACGTCGAACTCGCCGCGAATCTCGTCGATCCCGCAGCCCAACGCGGGACCTCGGTGCTCGCGTCCCAGTGGCTCGGTCGCGAGCACCAGAGCTGGGAGGAGCTGGCCGGGCGAGGCGCCAAGGCCACGCCGCCGGCCGAAGTCGCGGTGGAGGTCGCCGGTAACTGGGCCGGAGAGGAAGCCTGTGCCTTCCTGGCGCTCGAACCGATGATCCGCGCGCGCCACAAGAGCGATGGCACCGACACGCTCTACGACGAGATCGAGCTGCCGCTCACGGCCGTTCTCTCGATGGTGGAACGCAACGGGGTTCGGATCGACGAAGCGAAGCTTCACGAGCTCTCGGTCGAGTATGAAAAGGAGCTCGCCAGGATCGAGCAACGCATCTATGAGCTGGCCGGCGACGAGTTCACCATCAACTCGCCCAAGCAGCTCCAGGTCATCCTGTTCGAGAAGCTCTCGCTGCCCGCGATCAAGAAGACCAAGACCGGCTTCTCCACCGACGAGAGCGTGCTCGAACAGCTCGCAACCGAGCACGAACTACCCGGCGAGATTCTTGCCTGGCGTCGGCTCGCGAAGCTGAAGAGCACCTACGTGGATGCGCTGCCCCGGCTCATCGACCCGCGCACCGGACGGATCCATCCGACCTTCAACCAGGTCGGCGCAGCGACGGGGCGCATGTCGTCGACGCACCCGAACGTGCAGAACATTCCGATCCGGACGCCCGAGGGGATTCGCATCCGTGAGGCCTTCATCGCTGCCGAAGGCAACGTCCTGTTGGCGTTCGACTACTCGCAGGTCGAGCTGCGGGTGATGGCGCATTTCTCTGGCGACGCGAGTCTGATCGACGCCTTCGCCAAAGGGGAGGATGTTCATCGCCGAACCGCTGCCGAAGTGAACGGGGTCGATCCCGAGGATGTTGACGATGCTCTTCGAGCGGCAGCCAAGGCCATCAACTTCGGAATCATCTTCGGCTCGAGTGCGTTTGGGATCGCCAACCAGTTGGGCATCCCCCAGAGCGAAGCCCAGGCGACCATCGATCGTTATTTCGACCGCTACGAAGGCGTGCGCCGGTTCCTGGCGGACACCAAGGAGCAGGCCAAGGAGCGCGGTTTCGTCACGACCCTGATGGGCCGCAGGCGTTACCTCCCGGATCTCGCCTCTCGCAACCGGGGTCTGCGCATGGCCGCCGAGCGCATGGCCGTGAACACGGTCATCCAGGGCACGGCTGCCGATCTGATCAAGAAAGCCATGGTCGAGGTCGATCAGGCGCTCCGCGATGCGGAGCTCCCGGCGCGGATGATTCTCCAGGTCCACGACGAGCTGGTCTTCGAGGTTCCCCCCGAACACGTGGCCGCCACGACTGAGCTGGTGCGCGCTTGCATGGAGGGCGTCTACGCCCTGGAGGTGCCACTGGTCGTAGATGTGGGCTCGGGCCCCAATTGGCGTATTGCCCATTGAAACTGCCTGCGAGGCCTTCTGAAGCCCCGTCGAATATGCAGGCGATCTGCTGCGTCTCAACTTCCACGGAACGGGAGAGGAGGCGGAGCAATCTTCGTCCATGTCATACAGGACCGAGCGATGACGACTGAATCGTCTGTGTCTGCGTCGAAGACCGGGGCCGGGATCGATCTGGCCGATCTGACCGACCGGCAGGCGATCGATCGCATCCTGGCAGGGGAGGGCGACCTGTTCCGCATCCTCGTCGAGCGGTACCAGGGCCGGGCCCACGGCCTCGCCCTTCGCGTGCTGCGCAACGAGGAAGCCGCGCGCGATGCCGTCCAGGATGCCTTCGTGAAGGCGTATTCGAACCTCGGAAAATTCGAAGGAAGATCGAGCTTCTACACCTGGTTCTACCGGTTGGTGATGAATCAATGCCTGGACGCCAAACGCCGGGACAAGGGTGACCGCCACGTGGAATTCGAAGAAGGTGCAGGCGTCGAACAGAACCTCGAGGCCAGCGAGATGGTGGTGCCCGAGGTCGCCGGCGTCTCCTTCGCGCCGGCCGCGAACTTGATGCGCAAGGAACTCAGGGAGCAGCTGGCGGCCGCCATCGAGCAGTTGCCCGATGACGCCCGCGAGACCCTGGTCCTGCGCGAGGTGGAAGGCCTCTCCTACAAGGAAATTGCCGAGGCGCTGGAGATCCCCAAGGGCACCGTCATGAGCAGGCTGCACTACGCACGAAAGCAGCTCCAGCGGATCCTGGTCGAAGCGGGCATCGCGGGAGGAGACACGGAATGAGCAACGAACGAAGCAACGCACTCGACGAGCGGCAGGCGCTGGAACTCCAGTCCGCCCACGACGGCGAGCTTTCTCCCTGGCGGCGCTTGCTGATGCGCCGTCGCCTGGCGCGAGAGCCCGCGGCACGCCAGGAGTTGGAGCGGCTTCAGGAGATCGGCGAGCTGATGCGTGAGGCGGCCAGCGAAGCGCCGGTGCCGGATCTCTGGGCCGGAATCCAGGCCCAGCTACCCTACCTGGAGGCGCCGCGCCCGGCGCTTCCGGAGCGAACCTTCGGCCTCTCCGGGGTTCCGGGCTGGGCCGGTGCGGGCCTTGCCGCCGCCGCTGTCGGGCTGGCCCTGGCGCTCTTCGTCAATCTCGGTCCGAGCGAAGTTCCGATGCCGGGTTCCGTGCAGTGGCTCGATTCGGGTGGACGCGCCACGCTCGTGCTCCAGGACGATGCCGAGGCCACGATCATCTGGGTGCTGCCGGAGACGGCACGGGTGGAACCTGCCGACGGGAGGAATGGAAATGTTCGGGTCTAGCTCCAGGTCCAGCGCTGCATCCAGAACGGGCCGGGTGCTCGCACTGTGTGCCTTGTTGCTGGCGTGGGCGCTTCCCAGCGCCGCCGCCGCCGACCACGCCTTCGAAGTCACGGTATTGATCGCGTCCCCGGATGCCGGCAAGGTCGATGGCAGGGCCCAGCGATTCGACCGCTTGCTGCGCAAACGCCTCCGCTACGAGAGTCTGCGTTTCGTCAGCAACCAGCGCAGCCGGGTCGCGCTCGAAGAAATCGTTTCGGTGCCCGTCCGGGGTTCCAAACCGTTCCGGTTCAGGCCGATCGACGCCAGCGGCAACGGCGTGCTGGTGGCCGTGGACTGGGAGACCCGGGGCGAATTCCAGATCCACAAGGGAAAGCCGTTGATCCTCGGCGGGCCCGCAAGTCGGGGCGGCGATCTGGTCGTGATCCTGGAGGCGCGATAGCGCTTCCCCGGGGGAAGCTGTGGCCGGCGGCAAGCGGGGTCGCCATCACACGATTCGCCGCGGAAGCCTGCCACTTCCCACGGCTGCGGGACACTTAGAAGGCATAAAGCCAATATCCCCTTCCCAGGGAGGCCCGGAATCGACGCAAGTTGGTTTCGGGCCTTATTGCTTCTGGGTAGCCGCTCTAGGGCTGTAGGCGCTGGACCGTCCACGGGCCCGGGTCTCCACCTGCTGGAGTCAGCCTGCGTGTCCATTCTGCCCGATCGTGGACCCTCCCCGGGCGGCTGTGCCAGAGCTCGACGCGCTCGGCGTGGAGTCGGTAGCCGCCCCAGTGGGGTGGCCGCGGAAGGGCCGGGTCCGGGGCGGGGTTGGCGAGATCGGCGCCGTACTGGGCTGCCAGGCGTTGCATCTCGGCGAGCAGGGCCGCCCGGCTTTCGAGGGGTTCGCTTTGCTGGCTCGCCCAGGCGCCGATCTGGGAATCGATCGGCCTCGTCGCGAAGTAGGCAGCGCTCTCGGCTCCCGACGTCTCGGTCACGGGGCCCGAGATGCGCACCTGGCGCGAGAGCGGGCCGAAGTGGAACACAGCGGCTGCGCGCGGTCGCCCGGCGAGTTCCACACCCTTTCGGCTGGCCCGGTTCGTGAAGAACACGACGGCGCCCGGCGAGGGCTCGATCCGCTGCACGAGGACCATTCGCACGGTCGGATCTCCTGCGGCATCGACGCAGGCCAGCGCGACCGCGTGGGGGCTCGGCTGGCGGCCGTCGGCGAAGGCTTCGGCAAGCCACTCGGCCGCGATTGGCAAGGGATCCTCGGGGAGCGGGTCTTCGGAGAGCCAGGCGTCGGGCCAGGGGTCGCGATCGTTCCGTGCAGACATGGAAGCACGGTAGCGAGGTAGGCTCTCGGAGGGCATCGGCCCATCCCCGCAATCGCGCTGGAGCCGCTCATGTGTCGGAATATCAAGACGCTATTCAACTTTGAACCGCCGGCGACGGATGCGGAGGTACGCGCCGCGGCCGTCCAGTTCGTGCGCAAGCTCTCGGGTTTCCAGAAGCCGTCAAAGGCCAACCAGGCGTCCTTCGATCGGGCGGTGGACGAAGTCGGGGTAGTGGCCACGCGTCTGCTCGCGTCGCTGGTCACCGCGGCACCCGCCCGGGCTCGCGAGATCGAAGCCGCGAAGGCCAGCGAGCGGACCGCGAAGCGTTTCGGCACAGCCGCGAGCTGAGCCGAGCGTGCAGCCCGAAGCCGTTCGGAAGTGGCTCGATGGCGCGGTTCCCGCGGAAACGGTCCTGGTTGCGGTCGAGGAGGAGATGCTCGGCCAATTCTCCAACGAGGTGCTGCGGCTGCGGCTTCGCTGGTCGCCTGACGATTCGGGCGCGCCAGAAACCCTGATCGTGAAACGCCGCATCCCCGGGCGCGAGGCGCCTGCCTCCGAGGCGTTCGCCCAGGAGGCACGCGTGCTAGGCGAGCTGGCGGCTACGGCGCCCGTCCTGGCCCCGCGTGTTCATGCGGTTTCCGACGATCTGTTGGTGATGGAGGAACTCGTCGGGCTTTCGCACTTCGACTTCGTGGCCGGTGCGTCCGACGAACACGTCGATGCGGGTCTGCGCGCCCTCGGCCGGTTTCACGCCCACGGCCTCGGAATCGTGCAGCCGTCCTGGCTCCCGTCGTTTTCGGAAGCTGGCGAGCAGCTTCGCATCGCGAGTGCCTTCCGCCAGGTCTGGAACGACCACCGCACCAGCATCGAAGCCCTGGTGCCAACAGGCTTCGCGGCGCTCGCCGATACCTGGGCGGAACGCGAGATCGGGCCCCTGGCGGGCGCGACCGATCCGCAGACGGTGCTGCACGGCGATGCCCACGGCGAGAATCTCCCGATGAGCGCGGCCGGTATCGCCTTCCTCGATTGGGCCGGTGCCCGGCACGGGGCGCCTGCTTTCGATGTCGCGGTCTTTCTCGGCATGAGCCTGCCGAAGGCGCGCCGGCGAACGCTCGAGCGCTCCAGCGTGCGCGCGCATAGCGAAGCGTGGCTCGCCGCCGGCGGCACGCCACTCGTAGATCCCTGGCAGAGTTATGCCCGCGCGCTGCTGCTTCGGGCCTTCCATCTCATCTCGCAGGTTCGTGATCCGGCCCTGCTCGGCAACCCGGGCTTCGCGCTGGTGGTCGGCCGCTGCGCCCAGGCGGCACTGGATCACGTCGTCGATACGGAGCTCGGCTGACGGCTCGTCCGACGGGCCCTGGTACCTCCGCAACTTCAGGTAAGCTCGGCAGCATGCGAAAGACCGCCTTCCTCGTCCTCCTCCTGGTCGCCTCGCTCTTCCTGCCGGCCTGCGCCTCCCTCGGCCGTGATCGTTGGGCGGCCTTCCAACCCTCGGAGACCCACGTCTACCGCGAAGTCGGTGAGATCCAACTCGAGGTGTTTGTCTTCCGGCCGGTCGCCACCGAGGCTTCGGAGGCGCTTCGTCCGGCCGTGCTGTTCTTCCACGGCGGAAGCTGGACGCGCGGCGGCCCGCAGCGATTCTTCCCCCACGCCCGGGAGTTGGCGGCGCGGGGCATGGTCGCGCTCTCTGCCGCCTATCGTTTGCGTGGCACCCACGGCACCGGCGTGCCCGAAGCCATCGAGGATGCCAAGGCCGCCTATACCTGGCTTCAGGAACACGCGGTGGCACTCGGCATCGACGGCGATCGGGTGGCGCTGGCCGGCGGTTCCGCGGGCGGGCATCTGGCCGCCGCGGTCGCGTTGATGGAACCGCTGCCCAAAGTAGAACCGGCGGCCCTGGTCCTCTACAACCCTGCGCTCGATACCCACCCGGACGATTTCTCGAGCTTTGCGCGCTGGCTGGCCGAGGACACGCTCGAGGAACTCTTCGAGGGTCGCTACCTGGAACTCTCGCCGGCCCAGTACGTCAGGGCGGGAACGCCGCCGACCGCCGTCTTCCACGGAACCGGCGATTCCCTGGTGCCGATCGAGCACAGTCGGGATTTCTGTGCGCGCCTGCGCGCCGTACATAGTCCTTGCGAATTGTACGAGTACCCGGGCGCACAGCACGGCTCGTTCAACTTCGGTTGGGGCGATCACTACGCCGATGCCCTGAAACGAACCGCAACGTTCCTTGCCCAGTTCGGGTTGATTCCCTGATGCAGCTTCCCGAAACGGGCATCCCTCGCAAGACGCTTCTCGCCGAGATGACGGAACGAAAACAACAGGACGCGGACTGGAAGGGCGCACGGACCTTCAGCCTGGTCTACCCGGCGAGCGACGACGTGGACGAACTCCTCGCCGAGGCGAACAACCTCTACCTCTACGAGAACGCGCTCAACCCGCTGCGTTTCCCGAGCTTGCGGCAGATGGAACTCGATGTGGTGTCGATGACGGCGGGGCTGTTGCACGCGCCGGAGGGCCATGGCGGCTGCATGACTTCGGGCGGGACAGAGAGCATCGTGATGGCGGTGCTGGCGGCACGTGAACGCGCCAAGGCCGAGCGTGGCGTGACGAACCCGACGTTGGTCGCCCCTTACTCTGCCCACCCGGCCTTCGCCAAGGCCGCCAAGTACGGTGGGCTCGAGCTGGTCCAGATTCCGCTCGATGTGGATCACCGCGCGGATCTGGCGGCGGCCGAGAAATTGATCGATGAACGAACCGCACTCGTCGTCGGCTCTGCGCCGAACTACCCGTTCGGAACCGCCGACCCGATTCCCGAGTTGGCCGCGATGGCGGCGACCCGTGGCATCTCGTTCCACACGGACTCCTGCCTCGGAAGCTTCCTGCTGCCGTTCTGGGAACGGCTCGGCGAACCGGTGCCTCCCTTCGATTTTCGCGTCGATGGCGTCACCACCATGAGCGCCGACGTCCACAAATATGGTTATGCGACGAAGGGTGCCTCGGTGGTTCTCCACCGGGACGAAGAGCACCTGAAGAAGTACCAACGCTTCCTCTATACCGGCTGGCCTGGCGGCCTCTACCTCTCTTTCGCGATGGCCGGCGCCCGGCCGGCCGCACCCATCGCCGCGGCCTGGGCTGTGCTCCGCTACCTGGGCGAAACGGGCTACGTCGAACTGGCGCGCCAGATTCGCGACGCGGTCCGCGGCTTCCAGGCCGGCATCGCCGCGATCCCGGGTATGCGCGTGATCGGGGAGCCGATCATGAGCGTCTTCGCCTTCACCTCGGACAGTGTCGACCCCTTCGGCATCGCGGACCGGATGGAGCAACGCGGCTGGTGCCTCGATCGCCAGAACGATCCCGACGCCATGCACATGATGGTGTCGCCCCGGCATCTCGATGTCGTCGACGAGTTCCTCGCCGACTTGCGCGAGGCCGCGGCCAACGGCGGAGAGTCGAGCGATCGCGAGGCGCGTTACAGTTAGGGAACCTCGGCGCAGGCCACCTCGCAACGAGCGTGAGCGGAAAGGGCTCAGCTCCCAGGGGTGGGCTCGACCCTTCGGGACGTTCGCCGAAGGCGTCCGGCTGAGCGACGAGCCGCCGGTCGGTTCCACGGGGCCCGAGCGTTCGTGTGGCAGCGGAAGTCTCGAGGGGTGGGGTGGCTCTCGACCCTACGAGGACGGCTCGCAGATTGCTCTCGCGGGCCGGCTGTCCGCATCCTTCGCTTCCACCAACAGGTGGACGTGATTGGCCTGGATCGAATAGTGCGCGAGCCGGAAGTCCCCGCGATCACAGGCCTTCGCCCAGGATCGCTCGAGCTCTCGTACGAGCTTCAAGGTTCGAAGGGAAGGCACGCCATCGCGCAGCTTCAGGGTGACGTGGCAGGGATACCGGGAAG
>JAJDAP010000085.1 GCA_029261795.1 Deltaproteobacteria bacterium | reverse complement strand
CTCTGGACCGGTCCTGAAGGACCGGTATCACCACGTGGTCTTGAAGTCACCGACCCAGGTGCGCAATGCACTTCGGTATGTCCTGATGAATGCCAGACGGCACATGAAGCGGCCGCCCAGCAGCGTGCGCATCGATCCCGCCTCTTCCGGTCGAAGGTTCGGTGGCTGGAAGCGCTCGGCGCGCGATCTCGTGATCGCGGCACTAGGGAAGACCCGGAACCCGGGCCGTCGCGTTCACCCACACCTGGCTCCTCAGCGAAGGCTGGAAGAGAGCCGGTCCTCTCCTGGACCCCGCTGCCGCTCCGGGCTGATCCGTCCCCGCGGCCCCGACCGGCATCCCCTCGAGCAGGCACCGCTAGTCAGGGCATCCTCGACCCAAGAAGCCCGCCCGCGAGAGCAACCTGCGAGCCTTCCTCAAAGAGTCGAGAGCCACCCCACCCCTCAAGACCCTTCGCCAGCACGCGAAACCTGTGGAACCCGCGGGAGCCGTCCCAGGGAGCTCCTCGGCGATCTTTACCCAGGCTCTAGAGAGAGGGGCGCCCGGCGCCTACACTCCTCGCGCTCTGGAGGTTTCCCATGGCTCGGTCCGGCGTGAAGCGTGTTTGTCTGGCTTACAGCGGAGGTCTCGATACCTCGGTCATCCTGCGTTGGTTGATCGAGGAGTACGATTGTGAGGTCGTAGCCTACTGCGCCGACGTCGGGCAGGAAGAAGAGCTCGACGGGTTGCCCGAGAAGGCCAAGGCCAGCGGCGCCGTCGATTGCATCATCCGTGACATCCGCGACGAGTTCGTCGGCGACTTCGTCTATCCGGCCATCCGCGGTGGCGCGCTCTACGAGGGCACCTATCTGCTCGGCACTTCGTTGGCGCGCCCCGTGATCGCCAAGCACCACGTCGCGGTGGCGCGCGAGACGGGTTGTGATGCGTTGGCCCACGGCGCGACCGGCAAGGGAAACGACCAGGTTCGTTTCGAACTGACGTTCCGCGCCCTGGCGCCGGAGTTGGCGGTGATCGCGCCCTGGCGCGACTGGGATCTGAAGTCGCGCTCCGATTGCATGGCCTACGCACAGAAGTTCGGCATTCCCGTCACCGCGACGGTGAAGAAGCCGTACTCGATGGACCGCAATCTGCTGCACATCTCCTACGAGGGTGGCATTCTCGAGGATCCCTGGCGCGCGCCCGAAGAGGACATGTTCGTGCTCACGACGAACCCGGAAGACGCGCCGGAGACGCCGTCCGAGATCGTGATCGGCTTCGAGCGCGGGACCCCGGTTTCCATACACGGCGAGAGCCTCGGCCCCGCCGACTTGTTGCATCGGCTCAACCAACTGGCCGGTGCTCACGGCGTCGGCCGCGTCGACATGGTCGAGAACCGCTTCGTCGGCTTGAAGAGCCGCGGCGTCTATGAGACGCCGGGCGGAACGGTCTTGCACGCGGCGCATCGCGCGATCGAATCCATCACCCTGGATCGCGAGGTGATGCACGAGCGCGATCGGCTGATGCCGCGCTTCGCCGAGCTGATCTACAACGGGTTCTGGTACGCGCCGGAAATGGACTTCGTCCGCGCCGCCATCGAGCAGAGTCAGACGAACGTCACCGGCGAAGCACGGATCAAGCTCTACAAGGGCTCGCTCCAGGTCACGGGCCGGCGCTCGCCGGTCTCGTTGTACGACGAAGCGATGTCGTCATTCGAGGATGCCGGCACCGCGGACACCTACGTGCAAGCTGACGCCACGGGCTTCATCCAGCTGCAGGGGCTGCGCCTGCCCAAGGTGGATGCCTGACCGGAGCTTCTGCCCGTGCGCGGATCAAGCGTTCTCCGGGTCCTTGGTCGTCAGGAAGCGCAGCAGGTAGGGGACCATCAGCTTCATCAGGTCCAATCCAGGCGCGATCTCCTGGCCGAGCGCGAAGAGATACGAGAGCGTCTTCGCGTAGAGCAGCAACTCCGTCGGGAGCGCGAGCCCCGGGGTCTCGTAGAGCAGCACCTTGGCCTCGTCCTTGAGGCCGAGCACCCGCTCTCCGGAGAGCGAGAGTGCGCCAGCGCCGTCTCCCCGGAACCGCGCGAAGATGCGCTCCAGCGCCACGCGGACCGCCGGTTCGGCGCCGGGCGCGATCATCTCCATGCGTTGCATGGCTTCGAGAAAGTCCTCGAGCCTGCCCTGGAGCAGGGAGAGGATTCCGGCTCGCAATTCGCGGGTCAGCTCGGGGGGCAAACGTTCGCAAAGGCCGAAGTCGACGAATAACACCGTGGGCCGCTGGCCAGCTTCCGGCGGATCGATCACGAAGAGGTTTCCGGGGTGGGGGTCCGCGTGAAACAGTCCGTCGACGAAGACTTGCTGCGCGTAGGCGCGGGCGACCGTCGTCACCACCTCTTCGGGGTCGATGCCGCGCATTCGCAGACCCGCGACGTCGTCGATCGGGATCGTCGCGTGCCAGGTCATTGTGAGCACGCGGCGCGAGGAGAGCGCGTCCAGGATCTCGGGGACCTGGATCTCCGGATTTCCGCGCAGGTTCGAAGCGATCTCGCGAGCGGCGGCGGCTTCGCGCTCGAAATCGAGCTCGTTTCGGACCGCGCGAGCGAATTCGTCGAAGAGCCGCACGCGCTCGTCCGGCACCCCGACCCGGGTGACCGCCAGCAGGAATCGCAGCACGGCGAGGTCGGCTCCGAGTGACGCTTCGAGCCACGGGTATTGGATCTTGACCGCGACGTCCTGGCCCTCTGGCGTCCGAGCCCGATGCACCTGAGCGATCGAAGCCGCGCCGAGCGGGTTTTCCTCGAAGCTGGAGAACGCTTCGTCGATCGGCCGCCCCAGTTCGCGCTCGAGCAGGGCACGAATGCGCGGGAAGGCGATCGGGGGGACCTGGCTGCGTAGTCCGGCGAGTGCCTCGCGCAGTTCCGGCGAGGCGAGATCGACCCGCAGCGAGAGCATCTGACCGACCTTGGCGAACGGCCCCTTCAAGCGGCCGAGGGCGGCCGCGATCGCGCGCGCCTCTCGGGCACGTCGGCCGGCACCACCCCGAAGGCGCGAGGCCGCGAGGCGGATGGCCAGGATGCCCATCACCCAACACTGGGGAATGCCGCTTGCCCGGAAGCTCGCGCGGGGTGCGGCAATCACCCGCCCGGAAGCGGGGTCTCTTGCCTGATCGGCGGGAACCTGGCTCACGACGGGGACTTAGCAGATCGAGCGGCCCGAGCGCCGCGCTCCTTTCCTCCAGGCGGCCGCTGCCTATCTTCTCTCAAGGCTCAGGGCTTGGCTGTCGATGCCGAGGAGGGACCCGGGACCGAAGGAGTGAGACATGTCCGAGACGATGTCGCCGCTGCCTCGGGTTCTTGTCGTGGACGATACGCGCTTCCATCGCGAACTGGCCAAGGACGTGCTGGCAGATCGTGCGCGGGTCGAGACGTGTTCGGGCGTTGCCGAGGCGCTCGTTTCGCTCGATCGCGAACCCGCGGAGCTGATCTTCTCCGATCTGGCGATGCCGGGAGCGTCGGGACTGGAACTGCTCGAGCAGGTCCAGCGTCGCTGGCCCGCAACGGATTTCATTCTCGTCACGGCGAACGCCACGGTCGATAGTGCCGTCGAGGCCCTGCGCCGGGGAGCGACCGACTATCTCCAGAAGCCGGTGCGCGCCGGGGATCTGGTCCTCGCGCTCGAGCGCACCCTGGCGCGTCAGAAACTGCTCTCCGAGAACGTCCGGATGCGCGACGAGCTGGCGCTCTACGATTCGTGCCGCGCCCTGGCAACGTGTCTCGAACCGGAAGACGTCTATGCCGTCTCCTTGGATCTGTTCGTCCGGGGGACCGGGCTCCAGCGCGGTTTCGGGGTCTACCAACGCCACGCGATTCCGGGATCCGACGGGGTTCACTGCCGGGGTTTCAGCGAGGACGACGAGGTCCGTTTGCGCGACGCCGTGGGTCGGGCCAAGCGGATCGATCCCACCCGCTTCGAGGAGGTCGAACGCCTCGAGAGCGGTCCGTTCCACGAATTGCTTCGCGATGCCGGCATCCAGGTGGGATCCGTCATTTCGGTCCCCGTTGTCGGTGACGACGGCGAGGCCGGCGCGCTCTGCGTGGTCTGCGAGGAACAGGAACTTCCGCCCCTGGCACTCGAGCGGACGCGGATCGTGGCCGGCCAGGCGGCGATCGCCTTGCGAAACTCCGAGCGCTACCGGCGCGCGCGGGACCGTGCCTTCATCGACGATACCACCGAGGTCTACAACGCCCGCTACCTGCTGGAGGCCCTGGATCGGGAGATTCGTCGGGCAGAGCGCTATGGCGCCGAACTCTCGATCCTTTTCCTCGATCTGGATCGCTTCAAGCTGGTCAACGACAACCATGGTCACCTGGTCGGTTCGAACGTGCTCCGCCAGGTCTCCCAGTTGCTGATGCAATGTGTCCGGCAGGTGGACACCGTGGCCCGCTACGGCGGGGATGAGTTCACCATCTTGTTGGTGGATACCGGCGAACGCTTGGCCCGGACGATCGCAGAGCGAATCCGTGCCAGCATCGACGAGAACGCTTTCGAAGCCGGCCCCGAGGGCGTGCTTCGAATCAGCGCCAGCCTGGGCATCGCGACCTACCCGACCCACGGCCGCACCCGCGAAGCCATCCTGGATGCCGCCGACAAGGCCATGTACCGCTCCAAATCCGCCGGCCGCAACCAGGTCACCAGCGCCAACGAACTCTGAGCGGGGACGGACTCCTCAAGTTTCAAGATTGCAAGTTTTTCAAACTTGCAATCTTGAAACTTGAGGAGTCCGTCCCCGCTCCGGTGCGGTCCGGCGCCTGGCGCGCGGGGTCCGCTGATGGCGCCGGGGTGGGGCGTGTGGTAACAACCGCCCGTTTTCGCTCGGGTTTTGGTTTCCCGGGCCATTGGAGTGGGCGTTCGTGAGCGATTCAGAAGGCAGCGCATCCGCCGAGTCTGCAGCCCACGGGGCGCGCGGAAACGTGCGCCTCGACGGCCTTTCAGAGCTGCGCCGTTCGCACATGGCCAACGACGTGGATGCGGCCCTGGTCGGTAGCGAAGTCACCGTCATGGGCTGGGCGCATTCCCACCGGGATCACGGTGGCCTGATCTTCGTCGATCTGCGCGACCGTAGCGGGGTCGTCCAGGTGGTCTTCGATCGCGACGACGATGCCGGTACCCACGGTCGTGCCGAGGAGATCCGCAGCGAGTACGTGATCGCGGCGCGCGGGATCGTGCGGCGCCGAGATCCCGCAGACGTGAACCGCAAGCTTCCGACCGGCGAGGTCGAGGTCGAGGTGAGCGAGGTCCGGATCCTCAACGCCGCAGTGCCGCCGCCGTTCCCGATCGAGGACGACTCCGGTGTCGACGAGCAGGTCCGCCTGCGCCATCGCATCCACGATCTGCGCCGGCCGGTGTTCCAGCGCACCCTCGAGTTGCGCCACCGCGTCTATCAGGCGTTCCGCCGCACGCTGTCCGAACAGGGATTCCTCGAGATCGAGACCCCCATCCTCGCGAAGGCGACGCCCGAAGGCGCGCGCGACTTCCTGGTGCCGAGCCGGCATCACACCGGCGAGTTCTACGCGCTCCCGCAATCGCCGCAGCTGATGAAGCAGTTGTTGATGATCTCGGGCTTCGAACGTTATTTCCAGGTCGCCCGCTGTTTCCGGGACGAGGACCTGCGCGCCGACCGTCAACTCGAGTTCACCCAGGTCGATCTCGAGATGTCGTTCGTCGGTGTCGAAGAAGTGCTGGCGGTTCTCGAAGAGCTCACCGTTCGGGTCTGCGAGGAAGCCGCCGGTGTGAGCCTCGAACGACCCTTCCCGCGCATGTCCTACGAAGAGGCCATGCGCCGCTTCGGAATCGATCGGCCCGATACGCGCATCCAGCTCGAGTTGGTGGAACTGACCGACCTCTTCGCAACCAGCGAATTCCGTGCGTTCCGCGCCGCGGTCGATGCCGGCGGAATCGTCAAATGCTTGCCGATCCACGATGCGGGCGAACTCTCGCGCGGTGACATCGATCGCCTCGAGAAATTCGTCAAGAAGGAGCTGGGCGCCAAGGGACTGGCCTGGATTCGCATCACCGAGGACGGCAGCTGGCAGAGCCCGATCGTCAAGTTCCTGTCCGACGAAGAGCGCGCGGTCATCGCCGAGCGAACCGAGGCGCGGCCCGGCTCGCTGATCATCTTCCAGGCCGATGGCTTCGACCAGGTGAATGCAGTCCTGGCGCGCCTGCGGGTCGATCTCGGCAGCCGGCTCGGCCGCACCGATGGGCGAGCCTGGGATCCGCTCGTGATCGTCGACTTCCCGCTCTTCGAACGAAGCGAGGGCGGTGGCCTTACCTACATGCACATGCCCTTCGTCGCGCCGCTCGAAGAGGATCTGGCATTGCTCGAGAGCGATCCCGGCCGGGTGCGCGCGACCCACTACGACGTGGTATTGAACGGCAGCGAGCTGGGCTCGGGAAGCCTGCGCAACCATCGTTCCGATGTGCAGCGCCGAATTCTCGAGATCATGGGCTACGCCAAGGACGAGATGGAAGACCAGTTCGGATTCCTCCTGAATGCCCTCGAGGCGGGGGCTCCGCCCCACGGAGGCTTCGCTTTCGGTGTCGAACGGCTGGTCATGCAGCTCGCCGGGACCGACAATATTCGGGACGTGGTCGCCTTCCCGAAAACGCAGCGCGGTCAGGATCTCCTGATGGATTCGCCGACGGCCCTCGCAAAGAGCCAGTTGGACGAACTCCACCTGCGCGTGCGGGAACGCAAGGCGACGTGAGGCGAATCGTTCTCGCAGTGTCCGTCGCACTTCTCGGCGTCGCGCCCGCAGCGGCAGCGGTAGCGACGGAGGAGGGCGCCCCCGCCGTCTACCAGGTGGAGACCGGGGACACCTTGTGGAAGATCGCGGCGCGCGCGATCGGCGACGCAACCCTGTGGCCCGCGCTCTACCTGGCGAACCGGGACCAGATCAAGGACCCCGCAAGGGTCTACCCGGGCCAGCGTCTAGCGATCCCCGAAGTCGATCCGGCCGAGCGCGCCGCGCTGCGCCGGGAGGCGGAAGCGCTGGTCAAGTGAGTCGCGTCCTCCGCACCCGTGTCCTGATCATCGGCGGAGGCATCAACGGCACCGGGATCGCACGTGATCTCGCGCTACGCGGCATCGACGTCGTGCTGGTGGAGAAGAAGGAACTGGGCTCGGGCACCACCTGGGCCAGTTCGGGGATGATCCACGGCGGCCTTCGCTATCTGCAGAAGGATCCGGAGGTCACACTCCACTCGTGCGTCGATTCGGGCGCAATCCAGCGGATCGCGCCGCATCTCATCTTCCGCATTCCGTTCCTGATGCCGGTCTTCCGGGACGACCCGATCGGCCCGGAGATCATCGAGATCGGCCTCGAGATGTACGACCAGTTCGTGCCGCACAAGAATGGACGTCCCCACGGTCGCCTGACGAAGGCGCAGGCACTCGAACTCGAGCCGAAGCTCTCGCCGCACATCGAAGGGGCCTTCACCCTCGACGAATGGGGCGTCGATGCGGCCCGCCTCTGTGCCGCGAATGCGCTGGATGCCGCCGATCGCGGCGCACGCGTCTTCACGCACTGCGCCGCAAGAGAGCTGCTGCGCGAGAAGCCGGGTGGACGGGTGACCGGCGCACGGGTTCGAGATCGGTTGCGCGGCGACGACTTCGTGGTGGAAGCCGATCTGGTGATGAACGCGACGGGTCCCTGGGGCCCGCAAGTGGCCGAACTCGCGGGCGAAGCGTTCCGCCTGCGGCCCGGCAAGGGCATCCACCTGGTCTTCGAACGACGGGTCAGTCCGCTCGCCGTCTACGCCCGGGGTGTCGATGGCCGCGACATGTTCGTCTTCCCCCACGAACAGAATTCGATGGCGGGCACCACGGACGATGACTACTACGGCGATCTCGATCGCATCGAAACCAGTGAGGACGAAGCCGCCTACGTGCTCGAAGCCATGGAGCGGTCGATCCCGTCGATTCGCGAGCACCGCGTCGTCCACGCGATCCAGGGCGTTCGACCGACGATGTTCGGGTTCGGCGCCTACGAGGACGAACTGTCGCGCGACTACCGTGTCATCGATCACGGCGCCGAAGGGGATGCGCCGGGGTTGCTCACGATCACGGGCGGGAAGCTGGCCTCCTATCGATTGATGGCCGAGGATGCGGCCGACCAGATCGCCGAGCGGTTGGGTGTCGACGCACCTTGTCGCACCGCAGAGCTACCGCTCCCCGGCGGAGAGGCCTCCCTCGATCTCGAGGCCGTGTCCCGTCGCTTCCGGATCGGGATGCCCGCTGCGTTGCGCCTCGGCTTCCGCCACGGTGTGCGGGCAGAGCGGGTGCTCGCCCCGATGGAAGGTGCCAGGACGCCGCCGCGCATCGTATGCGCATGCGAGCCGGTGCTCGATACCGAGCTGCGCCACGTGGCGCGTCATGAGGGCGTCCGAAAGCTCAGCGATTGCACGCTTCGCGTCCGTCTCGGTGTCGGGGCCTGTCAGGGTGCCGCATGTGCGGCGGCTGCCGCGGCCGTGTTGGGCGAAGAACTCGGCTGGGAGCCGGATCGCGCGATTCGCGAGGCGACGGAACTCGCCGCCGGGCGTTGGCGCGATGTGGCACCGGTCCTCGATGGTGAGCAGGTCGCCGCGATGGAGATCCATCGCGCCGTCCTGTTCGGCCAGCTCGGTTTCTCCGAGGATCTGCCGTGAGCGCCATCGTCATCGGCAACGGACTGGCTGGAAGCGTGGCCGCGCTCGCGTTGGCCGAACGCGGGGTCGACGTGACCCAGGTCGTGGGTGGCTACGGGGCCACGGCGCTGTGTGGGGGAAGCCTCGACGTTGCGGCCGCGTCGCCAGGCGTGGGCTGGCTGCCCTGGCGCGATCCGTTGCAGGGCCGCCCGCTCAAACCGGTCGAACGCCTGCACCTGCTGCTCGCCGAGGCACCGACCCACCCCTACGCCGTCTTGTTCGATGATGCGGCCCAGGCGGTCCAGGATCTCTCGGCAGCCATCGAAGCTTTGCGCGGTTGGCTCGCGGGCCCCGGACTCGAGATCGCGGGCGATCTCGAGCATGCCCGGGTGCTGCCGAACCTGCCCGGAACCGTGCGCGTGGCCGATTTCGTCGTTTCGGGCCCGGCCGAGGCAGACGTCACGGCGGTTTCCGAGGTCGTCTGGATCGATGTGCCCGGGCTGGAAGCCTGGGATCCTGCATTCTCAGCCCGCACGCTGGCCCATGAACTCGAAGCCCTCGGGCTGCCGGTCCCCGCGCTCCGGGTCGAACGGCCGGATTGGCCCGCGCTGTTGACGGCGCCGAGTGCGGGGCGGATCGCGCCGCGCCTCGATCGGCCAGAGGGTCGCGCAGCGCTCGCTGCGATTCTCGCCGGACGTGGCGCGAAAGATCGCCTGTTGTTGTTGCCGCCGATCCTGGGCGTCGATCGAACGGCCAGCCTGGTCCGCGAACTCGTCGAGTTGGCTGGCGGTCCGGTCGCCGAGGCACTCGGCCATGCGCCCCATGCCACCGCGGGGTATCGCTTCCAGCGCGCCCTGGCCCAGGCCACCGCCTCCCTCGAACAGCACGAGGCCCGCGTCGAAGCCGTTCGCGAGGGAGACACGGGTTGGCAGCTGCGCCTCGCGGGCGGTACGGAGCTCGAATCGGAGGTCCTCGTGTTGGCCACCGGACGTTATGTCGGCGGTGGCCTCGCAACCGAGGAGACCATCCGCGAGCCACTGCTCGGGCTGCCCCTATTCGATGAAGACGGTCGCCGCGTCGATGGCATCCCGGCGCATCGGAGCGCCCGCAAGGGATACGGAAACCCCCAGCCGCTCTATTCGGCTGGAGTCCGCGCCGACCGGGAGATGCGGCCGCTGACGGCCCGCGGCGAACTGCGCAGTGATCGGCTCTTCGTCGCTGGCGATCTGGTCGGTGGCTTCGATCCCGCCCGCGAACGCACCGGCATGGGCGTCGCGCTCGCGACGGGCTGGCGCGCGGCCGCTGCCGCCGAAGCGCGTCTCGGTCGGGGAGCGAGTGCATGAGGGGCTACCGCGGCTTCTTCCGCGAGATGGGACACACCGGCACACTGCGCGCAATGGTGCTGCAAGTTCGCACCGGCGCCGCACACGTGCTTCGGCAGCTCGCCGGCCGTCGGCCCGAGGGAGATCCGGTGGCGCGCTTTCACGCAGACTACGGCCCAGATGGCGTGCGCCCGCCGGAACTCGCGGCCAACCGCCTGGCCCACCAGGCCGAAGCCTGTCGAGTCTGCGGCCTCTGCACCATGGAATGCAGTCGCGTCGGCGGCGAGCCGACCCTCGACCCGCGCGATGCGGTGGTGGCCGCTTCGCGGCTCGAGATCGACTGGCGCCGGCTTGGGGTCTCCCCGGGTGGCGCCTGTAGCGGTTGCGATGCCTGTAGTCGCGTCTGCCCTGCGGGGATTCCGATCCATGAGATCCAGGACCGGCTCGGCCGTATCGGCGGCCCTTGACTGAACCTCATTCTTGGCACGTTCGGGTGCGTGCGAGCCCCGGATGGGCTAAATCGCCGCCACCGGTCCGCATCCCCTCAACCCCCGAATCCGCCGGTCAGCGCCGTTGCTGACCGAGCGTAGTCGGACGCTCTGCGCACCCGCTCACTGAGCGCAAAGAGCGTTGAACAACGGAGTCCAGAAACGTGCCCAGGCCCAAGATCGCTCTCATCGGTGGTGGAAACATTGGTGGCGTGCTCGCCGAGCAGGCCGCGTATCGCGAACTCGGCGACGTCGTCATCTTCGACGTCGTAGAGGACATGCCCCAGGGCAAGGCCCTCGACATGGCCGAAGGCGCCCCCGTGATCGGGGCCGACGCGAAGATCGAGGGAACCAACAGCTACGAGGGAATCGCCGGCGCCGATGTCGTGATCATCACGGCCGGCCTGGCGCGCAAGCCCGGCATGAGCCGCGACGATCTGCTCAAGACGAACCTCTCGATCATGAAGCAGGTCGCCGTCGGCGTTCGCGACAACGCGCCGGATGCGACCGTGATCGTGATCTCGAACCCGCTCGATGCGATGGTCTACACCTTCAAGGAGGTCTCGGGCTTCCCGAAGAACCGGGTCGTCGGCATGGCGGGCGTACTCGATTCGACTCGCTTCCGGAGCTTCGTGGCCTGGGAGCTCGGCGTCAGCGTCGAGGACGTGACCGCGCTGGTTCTCGGCGGCCATGGCGACACGATGGTGCCGCTCGTCCGCTACTGCACGGTCGCCGGGATCCCGGTGACCAAGCTGATGAGCCAGGACAAGATCGACGCCATCGTCGACCGTACCAAGGGCGCCGGCGGCGAGGTGGTTGGCCTGCTGAAGACGGGCAGCGCCTTCGTTTCGCCCGCGGTCAGCGCCATCCAGATGGCCGAGTCGATCCTCAAGGACAAGAAGCGCGTGCTGGCCTGCGCTTGCCTCTGCGAGGGCGAGTTCGGAGTGGATGGTCTGTACGTCGGCGTACCGTGCGTGCTCGGAGAGGGCGGCGTCGAGCGCATCATCGAAGTCGAGCTGAACGAGGACGAGCAGAAGTTGTTCGATGCTTCCGTGGATCACGTGAAGCGCCTCGTCGAATCGATCGAACTCTAGCGAGAGCGACCAGAAAACCGGATCGAGCTCTAGGAAACCCAATGAACGTTCATGAGTACCAGGCGAAAGAACTCTTCCGCGAGTACGGCGTCGCTGTCCCCGCCGGGGAGTTGGCGACCACGCCGGCCGAGGCCGAGGCGGCTGCCAAGAAGCTGGGCACACCGGTAACGGTCGTGAAGGCGCAAGTCCACGCGGGCGGCCGCGGCAAGGGCGGCGGTGTCAAGCTGGCCAAGAGCCCGGCGGAAGCGCTCCAGCACGCGAGTGACATCCTCGGCATGACCCTGGTGACGCACCAGACCGGGCCCGAGGGAAAGCTCGTGCGCAAGGTCTACGTCGAAGCGGGCAGCGACATCTCTCGTGAGCTGTATCTCGCACTCACCCTCGACCGCGGCACCGAGGAGTTCGCGATCATCGCGTCCACCGAAGGCGGTATGGATATCGAGGAAGTCGCCGAGAAGACGCCGGAGCGAATCCATACCGAGTTCATCGATCCGAACGTCGGCCTTTGTGGATACCAGATCAAGAAGGTCGCACGAGCGCTCGAACTCGATCCGCCGCAGACCAAGAAGCTCGAGAAGTTCCTGCGCGGTCTGTTCCGGATGTATCTCGAGAAGGATGCGTCGCTCGTCGAGATCAACCCGCTGGTGGTAACCGTGGACGGCGACCTGCTCGCCCTCGACGGAAAGCTCAACTTCGACGACAACGCACTCTTCAGGCAGCCGGATATCGCCGAGTTGCGTGATCCCGACGAAGAAGACGAGCGCGAGCGTGCTGCCAACGAGATCGATCTCGCCTACGTGGGCCTCGACGGCAACGTCGGCTGCATGGTGAACGGCGCGGGCCTCGCGATGGCGACGCTCGACATGATCGCGGTCTGCGGCGGATCGCCGGCAAACTTCCTCGATGCCGGCGGCGGCGCTGACAAGGAGAAGGTGAAGGAGGCGTTCAAGCTCATCCTTCGCGACGAGAACGTGAAGGCGATCCTGGTGAACATCTTCGGCGGCATCGTGCGCTGCGACCTGATCGCCGAGGGCGTGGTTGCCGCGGCGGATGAGCTGAGCATCGGCGTGCCTCTGGTGGTGCGCCTGCAGGGAACGAACGCGGCCGAAGGTCGCGAGATCCTGGCCCAGAGCGGTCTGAACATCACAGCGGCGGAAACGCTGGGCGAAGCTGGCGAGCGCGTCGTCGCCGCGGCGCAGGGAGCTTAGGGCGATGGCCATTCTCGCGAACAAAGACACCCGACTGCTGGTCCAGGGGATGGGCCGCATGGGCCAGTTCCATGCGAAGCTCTCGATCGAGTACGGCACCCAGGTCGTTGGCGGCGTGCACCCCGGCAAGGGCGGCACCAACATCGAGGGCATTCCCTGCTTCGAGACCGTGGAAGAGGCCGTGGAGAAGACCGGTGCGAACGCGTCCGTGATCTTCGTCCCGCCGCCGGGTGCGGCCGACGCGATCCTCGAGGCGGTGGATGCGGGCCTCGACCTCACGGCGTGCATCACCGAGGGAATTCCAGCCATCGACATGGCGAAGGCCAAGCGTGCGATGCTAGGCAAGAAGACCCGGCTGGTCGGGCCGAACTGTCCCGGCGTCGTGGTACCCGAGCAGTGTCGCATCGGCATCATGCCGGCCCAGATCACCAAGCCCGGCCCGGTGGGTGTGGTGTCGCGTTCCGGCACGCTCACCTACGAAGCCGTGGATCAGCTCTCGCGGCTCGGGATCGGACAGTCCACGTGTCTCGGGATCGGTGGCGACCCGGTCATCGGCACCAGTTTCGTCGACGCCCTGGCGCTGTTCGAAGCCGATGGCGAGACCGAGGCCGTGGTCATGATCGGCGAGATCGGCGGCTCTGCAGAAGAAGAGGCCGCCCAGTTCGTGAAGGAGCACATGTCGAAGCCGGTGGCCGCCTTCATCGCGGGCCAGAACGCACCAAAGGGAAAGCGCATGGGTCATGCCGGCGCGATCATCGCCGGAGGCAAGGGCGCGGCAAGCGACAAGATGGCGGCGCTCGAAGCCGCCGGCGTCGCCGTCTCGAAGAGCCCGGCGACAATCGGTGAAACCCTGGCGAAGCACGCGGGGCTCCGATAATCCTGCTTCGAAGCCTGGCCGCTGCCCTGGCTTGCGCGTTGCTGCTGTTCGTCGGCGTGACCTGGCTTGCGCTCGAATCAGACGGCGTGGGAATCGTCGAGACGCAACGAGCCGATGGCAGCGCGCGTTCGACCCACGTCTGGCCGGCCCGGATCGATGGCGCGCTCTGGCTCGAGGCAGGCACGCCCCAGAACGGCTGGTACCTGGATATCCAATCGCGACCCGGGCTCTGGCTCGACCACGAAGGCGCCCGTGCCAGGTACCGCGCGATCCCAGTCCGACAGGATGCTGCCCACGACCGTCTGCGCAATGCGATCCGTGGCCAGTTCGGTTGGCGCGATCACTGGGTCGGAATCTGGCTGGATAGCAGTGAGTCGATCGCTGTGCGCTTGGAAGCCCTGAACTAGCTTCTGGGCGTGCGCCGGTCTTCCTTCATCGATCGACTCGCCACAGAGCTGCTCGCGGTTCGCGTCGGCGCTGTCGCGATGGTGGCGATCGATGGCGTCGATGCCGCCGGCAAGACGACGCTCGCTCACGAACTCGCGGCCGCGGTAGAAGCGCGCGGTCGGCCGGTGGTTCAGATCGGGTTCGACGCTTTCCATCGATCCGCCGCGATTCGTCATCGTCGGGGCCGCGAGTCCGGCGAGGGGTACTACCGGGACACCTTCGATCTCGAACGTTTCGCGGAATTCGTCCTGACGCCGGCCCTGTCGAAGCCGCCGCGGGTTCGCCCGGCCTGCCATGACCTGGAGCGCGACCAGGCGATCAAGCCCGCCTGGCAGCCGCTAGCGGGTAACACGGTCGTGCTGGTCGAGGGTGTCTTCCTGCACCGCCCGGAGCTTCGCGATGCCTGGCACTTCTCGGTATTCCTGCAAACCCGATTCGAAGTCACTGTGCCGCGGGGGGTGCTCCGCGATGGTGGCGACGCCGGGCGGGTTCGGGCTCGCTACGAACGACGCTATGTCGCCGGACAGCGACTCTACCTCGCAGAATGCCAGCTCGAGCGCATCGCGGACTGGGTCGTCGATCACGATGATCCGCAGGATGTCCATATCCGATCGAGAGCCGAACGAGAGGAGCTCGCCTAGCTTTCGACGGTCCAGGTGTCGCCGGAGTGGAGCAGGCTCTCGAGGTCGCCATCGCCGCGTTGCTCGACGGCGCTGTCGACCTGGTCCTGAAGCATCGCTTCGTAGGTCGGCTTCTCTACCGAGCGGAACACGCCGATCGGAAGTGGGAAGTCCGGGCGTTCGAGGGTTGCAAGCGCAAACGCATAGGACGCACTCTCGTGGCTCTCGTCGTGGATGGCCACGCCCTTCGAAACCGGATCGTCCTCGTCACCGAGCGCGATGATCGACGGGACGCCATCATTGATCGCAATGCCGCGGCGTTGGCCATGTGCGCCCCAGACGAGCGGCTCGCCATCCTCGAGTACGAGTGCAGCTTCGCCGCGCGACTTGCGATCCTGTACTTCCACCCAGATGTCGTCGTTGTAGACCGGGCAGTTCTGGAGGATCTCGATGATCGCGGTGCCTTTGTGATCGGCCGCGCGCTTCAGCATCTTCTGGAGATGCGGTGCGTCCACATCGATGCTCCGCGCAACGAATGTCGCCCCGGCGCCGAGCGCGAACGAGACCGGATCCACCGGGTGGTCGATCGAGCCCTGTGGCGTCGACTTGCTATTCATGCCGATCTTCGAAGTCGGCGAATACTGGCCCTTGGTCAGCCCGTAGACGCGGTTGTTGAACAGCAGGATCTGCACGTCGATATTGCGACGCAACACGTGCATCAGGTGATTGCCGCCAATCGACAGCCCGTCGCCGTCGCCGGTGACGACCCAGACCGACAGCTCCGGTCGCGCGGCCTTGATTCCCGTGGCGAAGGCCGGGGCCCGGCCATGGATCGTGTGGAAGCCGAAGGTGTCCATGTAGAGCGGGAAGCGGCTCGAGCAGCCGATGCCGGAGATGAACACGATGTTCTCTTTCGGGACTCCGAGATCGGGCATCACGCGCTGCACGTTCTTGAGGATCGAGTAATCGCCGCATCCCGGGCACCAGCGCACGTCCTGGTCCGAAACGAAATCCTTGGCCTTGAGCGGGGTTGCTGCCGCCATTGGTGTCGCTCCTAGGAGCCGGCCAGCATCTGATCGATGCGGGAGCGGATCTCCGCGATCTTGAAAGGAAGGCCCTCGACCTTGGCGAGGGATTCGGCCGGGACCAGGAACTCGGCGCGAAGCAGGCGCCAGAGTTGTCCGTGGTTGAGTTCGGCCACGAGTACCTGATTGAAGCGCGACAGCGCGTCGGCGAGGTCCGACTGGAACGGGTTCAGATGTCGCAGGTGGATGCTCGAGACATCCTGTCCGTCGGCGCGCGCCTCGTTCACGGCTGCCGTGATGGCGCCGCAAGTACCGCCCCACCCGACCACGAGCACTTCGCCGCGCTCGGCGCCGTTGATTTCGACGGGCGGCAGGTCGGCCGCGATGCGGGCAATCTTCTCGGCACGCAGGTTCACCATCTTCTGGTGGTTGTCGGAGAGGTAGGAGACGTTGCCGGTCACGTCCTCGCTCTCGATGCCGGTGAGCCGGTGCTCGAGACCCGGTGTGCCCGGGACGGCCCAGGGTCGTGCCAGGGTGTCGGCATCGCGCTGATAGGGCTGGAACCCATCGGGGTCCGTCCGGTAGTCGACGTTGGTGCGCGGCAGTGTCGCGACCTCGGGAATCATCCACGGTTCGGAGCTGTTGGCCAGGTAGCCGTCCGAGAGCACGACCACCGGTGTCATGTACTTCACCGCGATCTCGAAGGCCTCGATCATGGTGTAGAAGCAATCGCCGGGCGTGGCCGGCGCCAGGATCGGAACCGGGCTGTCGCTGTTGCGGCCGTAGTAGGCGGCCAGCAGGTCGGCCTGCTCCGTCTTGGTCGGCATTCCGGTCGAGGGCCCGGCTCGCTGGATGTTGACGATCACGACCGGGAGTTCGGTCATCACGGCGAGCCCGATCGCTTCCTGCTTCAGGATGAAGCCGGGGCCGCTCGTGGTACAGATGCCGAGGTGGCCGGCGAAGGAGGCGCCGATTGCGGAGCACGCCGCCGCGATCTCGTCTTCGGCCTGGAAGGTCTTGATGCCGAAGTGGCGGTAGCGGGCGAGTTCGTGCAGCACGTCGCTGGCCGGTGTGATCGGATACGCACCGAGGAAGATCGGCTGCCCGAGCAGCTGTCCGGCGGCGATGATGCCCCAGGCGAGGGCCGTGTTGCCGGTGATGTTCCGGTAGGTGCCCGGCTCGATCTTCGCCTTCGGCACCACGAACGAAACGGGAAACAACTCGGTCGTCTCCCCGTAGGCGTGGCCGGCCTTCAGTACGCGCAGGTTCGCTTCGAGCACCGCGCCCTTGAACTTGCCCTCGAGCCAACGTTCGGTCGATTCCATCGGGCGGTTGTAGAGCCAGTACATCAGGCCGAGCGCAAAGAAATTCTTCGAGCGATCGGTTTCGCGAGCACCGAGTTTCAGGCTCGCGAGCGCTTCGCGGTTGAGCGAGGTCAGCGGGATCTCGACGAGACGATAGTTGTCGCGAAGTGCCGGTAGCGGATCCTCGGTGTAGCCGGCCTGGCTGACGTTCTTGGTCGAAAAGGCATCGGTGTTGACGATCGCCATACCGCCCGGCCGCAGGTCGCCGAGGTTGGCGCGCAACGCGGCCGGGTTCATCGCCATCAGGATGTCCGGCGCATCGGCCGGCGTCCGAATGTCCTCCGACGCGAAGTGCACCTGGAAGCCCGACACGCCGGCGAGGGATCCGGCGGGTGCGCGGATCTCTGCGGGGAAGTCCGGGAACGTCGACAGGTCGTTGCCGGCAAGCGCTGTCGCCTCGGTGAACTTGGTTCCCGTCAACTGCATACCATCGCCGGAATCCCCGGCGAAACGGATCGCGACGCGGTCGATTTCCTCGACCGGCTTCTTGGTCTGGGACACGGCGGGCTGGTGCTCCGATGGCCGCCACGAGATGAGGGGCCACGAGGTGGGTGGGCGCAGGTTGGATGCCGGTTCTTCGGGATTGTATCCACCCGCCCCGAGGGCGAAACCCCCGAAGGGGATCCCATGCCGTTTCTGGGCGCTGCCCGAAAAGTGCTTTCATCCAGAAGGGTTCCGGACGCGGGCTGCATCCGAAAGAGGTCAAGTGGCCTCGCGACGGCGCCGATACCAGCCCCATGTACTTTCTGCGGCGCCAGGCGCCCGTCGAGCTGACCGCCGAGAGGGCGATCGCCTTGCGCACTTCGCTGAACTCTCCCGTGGTGTCGTCGCCGGAGATTCCATCCGGGCCCGCACGCGCCGCGATCCTGGTGCACAAGGAACCGGAGGGTGCTGTCTCCGTAACGGTCGGTGTTCGCTCCCTCAAGAGCGCCGACGCGGCCACCTGGACCTGTGATGCCGAACTCGAGGAGCCGGCCCGCGTGGACGTGGCGGTGGATGCCGCGCTCTCCTTCGCCGAAGGCATGGGCTTCTTGTTCGACGACGGTGCGCCTGATTCCGGCCGACGTGCTTTCAGCGGCTGGAACGGAATGATGGGGGACGCCTCCGAGAGCGATGGCGTGCTGGTACTCACCGATCTGGCACCGATCGAACCCGACGAAGGTTCGTCGGAACCCGTGCTCGATTGGGACGATTCGGAAGATCGGTCGGAACTCGAACTCGCCGGCGAGTCGGGCTTCGACCTCACGACGGCCAGCTTCGAGGAGCCCGTGCCGAGCGTGCCGCTCTCGAAGTTTCGCAAACGGCTGCCGACGGACGAAACCGGCGACGTGGCCCGCGAAGCGAAGACCACGGGCGCGCGCGAGGCGGCGCGAGCGGTCGTTGGCCAGGCGGCCGCCAACCCGAACCCGAAACCCGCTGCGAAACCCGGCGCGAAGGCCGGCGGCCGGGCGGCGCTCGGGAAACTCAAGCTGATCAAACGCCGTGGCGACGCGGGTGCTGCCCGACGTGCCTGGCTGCAACGCGTGCTCTCTTCCTTTTAGGAGGTCCTCCAATGAAGACCCTGTGCATCGTCCTGACCGTGATCTCATTGACGGGCGCGCTCGCCTGCGCGACGCCCAACGGTCGGATCGGAGCCAAGGCGGAGGCTCCGCCGGCGAAGGTCGGTCTCGCGCCTTCCGGAATCGGGCCGATCAAGAAACCCGCTCCGGTGAGTCAGCAGCTCCAGGCCCAGGCCCGGTCGCATCAGAGCTTCGGCGTGAACTACCTGCGTGACGGCAAGGTGGCACTGGCGATTCGCGAGCTTCGCGCCGCTGAGAAGCTGAACCCGGCCGACAAATGGGTCCAGCTCGCCCTGGCCGAGGCATATCGCCGCAAGAACCTGATGGAGGACTGCGAGCGACATCTGCTGACCGCGGTCGCGATCGATCCCGAATTCCAGGAAGCTCGGCTCACCCTGTCCGGCCTCTACGTCCAGTCCGAGCGCTACCCCGAGGCGATCGTCTACGCGCGCCTGCTCGTGGACGATCCGACCTTCCCGCAGCCCTGGCTGGCGCTCACGAACCAGGGCTATGCCGAGATGAAACTCGGCGATCTTGCCGCGGCGCGACAGAGCCTGGAGCTGGCGGTGGACTACCACGACAAGTACTGGCGCGCGATTCTGAACCTCGCCATCCTCGATTCCGAAGAGGGCAAGTCGCTGGACGCGATACGGCGCCTCGAGGCCGTGGCCGACCTCGCACCGGGGCCGCTCGGCGTAGCCGAGGCGAATTACCGGATCGCCGAGATCTATGTCGGCTTCGGGAACCGGGATCAGGCCATTCATCACTTCGCCAAAGCTGCGTCGCTGCAGCCCAGCGGGACCTGGGGGAGACGATCGGAGGACTACCTGAAGCGCCTGCGCTGAGCGCCAAGGATTCCGAGCCGCGGAATCCAGGCGACGCAGCGGCCCGCACGTCTCCTGCCAAGGAGGACGGCGCAAGGGAGTCCATCGGGCGCTACCTGGCCCGCCAGCGCAAGCTCCGCGGGATTGGCCTCGAAGAGTTGGCGCGTGGCACGCGAATTCCGCTGCGCTCTCTCGAGCGTCTGGAGGCCGGCGCCTTCGATCACGAGCCCGACGGCTTCGCCCGGGGTTTCGTCCGGACCGTCGCTACTGCGATCGGGCTCGACGCCGATGAGACCGTCTCCCGGATGCTCTCTGAGCCGGAACTGGATTCCCGCGTCTCGATCTCGTGGTTGGGCAACGCCCTGATCGCACTCGTCCTGGTCAGCGTGGTGGTCGCGCTCGGTTTCGTCGGTTGGGCGGGGCTGAAACCGGCTGACACGCCGGCGTCAGCACCGGATCATCGGACCGAACTCCCGGTGCGTCGGGACGCGGTACGAGCGCTCGCCCTCGAGACCGGTGCGATCACGGCCGACGAACGCCTCGGTGCCCTCCCGCCGTCCGGCGCCGCGGCTGACGCGCCCGCTTCGGATCCGTGATTCGTGACGACGACCCACACCCACGCGCTGCTGCTGCGCTCGAACGATTTCGGCGAATCCGATCGGATCCTGCACCTGCTCACTCCGGAGACCGGGCGCGTGACCGTGATCGCCAAGGGCGCCCGGCGCAGCGTCAAGCGCTTCGGCGGGAACCTGGATTTCTTCAACCACCTGCGGATCCAGATCGAGCAGCGCCGGCCCACATCGATGGCGCGACTCGAACTGGCCAAGCTCGAGCGCACCTTCCATGGGCTTCGAGAGCATCCCGGCCGCTTCGCCCTTGGCTGCTACGTGCTCGAGGCGCTCGACCGGCTGGCACCGGAGGGCGGCGCACGCGTCGAGCGGGAGCGCTTGTTCCACTTCGGTCTGGCTGCCCTGGACTGGATCGATGGCGGGACACCGGATCGCCGGATGCGGGTGCTGCTCGAACTGCGCACCCTCGACGCCGTTGGGCTGCGGCCGGAGCTGGCCCGCTGTGTCCGCTGCGCCTCGGCGCTGGGCCCGGCGGATGGCCCGCTGGTGCCCTTCCGGGTCGGCGACGGCGGACCGGTCTGCGCGGCTTGCCGCAGCCCCGAGGATCAGGGGTTGCCGATTCATCTCGGCACGCTTCGAGCCCTCCAGTCGAGTCTGGGCTTCGAGCTATCGGCCCTCGCCCGGATCGGACTGTCGGGAAACGCGCTCGGAGAGGCGGAGGGGCTGCTGAGACGCTTCCTACGTTTTCATGTGGGTCTGGAGCTTCGGAGCGAAGCCTTCCTCACGCAATTGACACTCCGAGAGCCCGAGGGGAAACTGCGTCCTCCCGAGGCCAGGCCCTAGCGAAGGCCCGACCCCCGACCGAGGTTCCCCCCGACATGTCCGCGCCCGATGACGCCCGTTCCGATGTCCGAATGGAGGACCTGGTGTCGCTGTGCGCGCGCCGCGGTTTCATCTTCCAGAGCGGCGAAATCTACGGAGGAATCAACGGGTTCTGGGATTACGGCCCGCTCGGGGTCGAACTCAAGAACAACGTGAAGGCCTTCTGGTGGCAGCGCATGGTCCGCGAGCGCGACGATGTCGAGGGCCTCGACGGCGCGATCATCACCCACCCGCGCACCTGGGAAGCCTCGGGCCACATCGCGAACTTCAGCGACCCGATGGTCGATTGCAGGCTCTGCAAGAAGCGTTTCCGCGCGGACCAGCTCGAAGGCATTGCCAAGTGCACGGAAGGGAGGGGCGGGGAGCACTCGCTCACGGAGCCGCGCGATTTCAACCTGATGTTGGAGACGCACATTGGCGCCAGCGCCGACGCGGCCTCGGTAGCCTACCTGCGCGCAGAGACTTGCGGTCCGATCTTCACCGCCTTCAAGCGCGTGCGGGATGCATCGCGCCAGAAGGTCCCCTTCGGCATCGCCCAGATCGGCAAGGCGTTCCGCAACGAGATCAACCCGCGCAACTTCATCTTCCGCTCTCGCGAGTTCGAGCAGATGGAGCTGGAGTTCTTCTGCCATCCCGATGAGAGTGCGAAGTGGTTCGAGCATTGGCGTAGCGTGCGCCTGCAATTCCACCGCGATCTCGGTTTCGACGAATCGAATCTTCGAACGCGTCCTCATGCACCCGATGAGTTGGCCCACTACGCCAACGCTGCGGAAGACGTCGAGTTCCTGTTCCCGTTCGGATGGCAGGAGATCGAGGGCATCCACGACCGCGGAAGCTACGACCTGACGCAGCACACCGAGTTTTCCGGCAAGGACCTCAGCGAGTTCGATGAGCAGTCGAAGGAGCGATACGTCCCGGCTGTCGTCGAGACCTCGGTCGGTGCCGATCGCACGACCTTGGCGCTGCTCTGCAACGCCTTCGACGAAGAGGAACTCGAGGGGGGCGAAACGCGCACGGTGATGCGCTTCTCGCCGAGGGTTGCACCGATCAAGGTCGCCGTGTTCCCCCTCTCGAAGAAGCTGCGCGAGCCCACCAAGAAGCTGGCCGCGGATCTTCGCAAGCGGTTCAACGTCTTCTACGACGAGTCCGGTGCCATCGGGCGCCGCTACCGGCGCCAGGACGAGATCGGCACGCCGTGGTGCGTGACCTACGACTTCGACTCCCAGGAGGACGGACAGGTCACGGTCCGCGAGCGCGACAGCATGAGTCAAGAGCGCGTCTCTGCCGACCAGCTGCGAACGTATTTCCAGGATCGGATGGACGCTCTTTGATCCGCATCCACCGGACAACCATTGAGGTCCCCCATTGACCGCGCGGAAGAAGGTGGCCGCCAAGACGGCCGCCAAGATGAAGAAGAAGAAGGTCGCTGCCAAGCCTGGCCGCAAGACCGCAGCCACTGCGAAGAAGCCTGTGCTCGCCAAACGCGCTGCGCCGAAACGCGCTGCCCCGAAGCGTGCCAAGAAGGCGGCTGCCGGTGCTGCGAACGCTCGCAATCGGCGAAAGGTGTTCTTCTTTGGCGCTGGCCGGGCCGAGGGTAGTGCCGAGATGCGGGAGACCCTGGGCGGGAAGGGTGCCAACCTCGCCGAGATGACGCGCCTCGGGGTCCCGGTGCCGTCCGGGTTCACGATCTCGACGGGGGTCTGCGCCGAGTACAACCGCGCCGGCGGTCAGATCCCCGATGATGTGAAGCGCGATGCACTGGCCGCGCTCGCCAAGGTCGAACGGGTCATGGGCCGCAAGTTCGGCGATGTCTCCGATCCGTTGTTGGTCTCGGTACGCTCCGGGGCCCGCGTCTCGATGCCGGGCATGATGGACACCGTGCTGAATCTCGGTCTCAACGACGAGACCGTGCGCGGTCTCGCCGCCGCCGCCGACGAGCGCTTCGCCTATGACTCCTATCGCCGCTTCGTCCAGATGTATGGCGACGTGGTCCTCGAGATCCCCCACGACCGTTTCGAGTCGCGCCTCGAGGATCTGAAGGACGACCGCGGCGTCGATAACGACACCGAACTCACCGGCGGCGATTGGAAGAACCTGATCCGCGAGTACTTCGAGATCATCCAGGACCAGACTGGCCGGCCGTTTCCGCAAGATCCCCACGATCAGCTTTGGGGGGCCGTGGCGGCCGTGTTCCGATCCTGGGATACGGAGCGGGCGATCCGCTACCGGCAGATCGAGGGCATCCCCGAGGAATGGGGGACTGCCGTCAATGTGCAGGCCATGGTCTTCGGGAACATGGGCGACGCCTGTGCGACCGGGGTCGCCTTCACCCGAGATCCGTCGACCGGGGAGAAGAACTTCTACGGCGAGTACCTGAAGAACGCCCAGGGCGAAGACGTCGTCGCCGGGATCCGGACGCCGCAGCCGATCAACAAGGCGAGTCGCAAGGACGACTCGAAGCATCTGCCGACGCTCGAAGAAGAGATGCCGCGGGCCTACAAGGAACTCGTGCGTATCTACAAGCGCCTCGAGAAGCACTACCGGGACATGCAGGACATCGAGTTCACCATCCAGACAGGCAAACTCTGGATGCTGCAAACGCGGAATGGAAAACGCACCGCCCAGGCCGCCGTGAAGATTGCCGTGGACATGGCGAAAGAGCGACTGATCACGCGCGACGAAGCCGTGTGTCGGGTGGCGCCGGATTCGCTCGAGCAGTTGCTGCATCCGACGCTGGATCCCGAAGCGCCCCGTGAGATCATCGCGACCGGTCTCCCCGCGTCGCCCGGAGCCGCGGTCGGCAGCATCGTGTTCACGGCTGACGAAGCGGAGGCGCGGGCGAGAACCGGCGAGAGGGTGGTGTTGGTTCGGATCGAAACCTCGCCCGACGACATCCACGGGATGCACGCCGCCGAGGGCATTCTGACGGCACGCGGCGGGATGACCTCCCACGCAGCCGTGGTCGCCCGGGGCATGGGAAAGTGCTGTGTGGCGGGCTGCGGAATGCTCCGCATCGATTACGCGGCCGGCACGATGACGATCGGTGGCAAGACCTACAAAGAGGGCGAGACGATCACCCTCGAGGGAAGCGCCGGTCTCGTCATGCACGGCGCGGTGCCCACGGTCACGCCGGAACTGGGTGGCTCGTTCGCGGAGCTGATGCGTTGGGCGGACAAGGTTCGCAAGGTACGGGTGCGCACGAACGCGGACACGCCGACCGATGCAGCGGTGGCTCGGCGCTTCGGTGCCGAAGGCATCGGCCTCTGCCGCACAGAGCACATGTTCTTCGAGCCCGACCGGATCCTCGCCGTGCGTCAGATGATCCTGGCTGACGGGCCCGGGTCGCGGCAGCGCGCGCTGGACAAGTTGCTGCCGATGCAGCGCGGCGACTTCGAAGGCATCTTCGAGGCGATGGACGGGCTCCCGGTGACGATCCGACTGCTCGACCCGCCGTTGCACGAGTTCCTGCCGCATAGCGACGAGGACATCCACAAGGTTGCGAGTTCGATCGACGTCAGCGCTGCGGCGCTGCGAGCCAAGGTCGAGGAGGTCAAGGAGTTCAACCCGATGCTAGGTCATCGTGGTTGTCGTCTCGGCGTGACCTTCCCCGAGATCTACGCGATGCAGGTGCGCGCGATCGTCGAGGCGGCCTGCGCCATGGCAGACCGCGGCATCCGGGTACAGCCCGAGATCATGTTGCCGCTCATCTCGCATGTGGGTGAGTTGACGCGGCTCCGCGCGCTGGTCGAAGGTGAGATCCAGTCCGTTCTGGCGCGGTTTCCAAGGAGTCAGGTGAGGCCCTCGATCGGCACGATGATCGAGGTGCCCCGTGCCGCGCTCACCGCAGACCGGATCGCCGAGCACGCCGAGTTCTTCTCGTTCGGGACCAACGATCTGACGCAGACGGGCTACGCCCTCTCGCGCGACGATGCGGGCAAGTTCCTGCCCGAGTACATCGAGCAAGGGATCATCGACGACGATCCGTTCGTCTCGGTGGACGAGGACGGGATCGGCCGGCTGATGCAGATCGGCACCGAGCTGGGCCGTTCGGTGCGGCCGAAGCTGAAGGTGGGCATCTGCGGGGAGCACGGCGGCGATCCGAAATCGATCCGGTTCTGTGCGACGCTCGGTTTCGACTACGTCTCGTGCTCGCCGTTCCGCGTCCCCGTGGCGCGCCTGGCGGCGGCGCAGGCAGCCATTGAACTTGGCGACAAGAAGAAGGGACGCGCATGATTCGAGCGATCGCATCCGCCCTGGTGTTGTTCTGCGCGCTCTCGATGAGTGCCTGTGCCTCGCTCTCGTCCCTCTGGCCCTGGGGCGGCCCCGACCTGCCGGAACCGGCCGAGCTACCGGACCCACGCGACGGGGAGCGCTTCAGCTGGCTGCCCGATCTGCCCGACTGGGATCTCCCGGACGTCGATCTGTGGCCCTTCGGGAGCGATGACGCCGGTCCGCGTCCGGATCTGGCCCAGGGCGTCGCCGTCGTCGACAACGAGGCCGTCGCTTCGTTCTACCAACGGGCCCAGGGGTTCTACGGACGCCTGGCCGGACGCCGCTTCAACACCCTCTCCACCTATCGCGATCCCTTCCTTCGGGAATTCTTCAAGGACGAGCGCAGCCACTCCGACTACTACGCCGACCTGACCCAGGCGCTCCGGGTCGCGAATTTCGAGCAGAACACCCCGGTCGTCCTCGACGTGCTCGAGCTCCGGGTGGACGGACCCGGACGGGCCACCGTCCGCACCCGGATCGTCGGGGAGAACAATCTGCCGCTGCGCTGGTGGGAGACCGAGCTCGTTCGGGAAGACCGCTGGGAGCGGGCCGACGGCGTCTGGTGGATCGTGCCCGGCGCGATCTGACCGCCCCAACCCCGCGGAGCGGCTCCGCCGGCGGCTCTCCCCAGGGCTTCACCCGGACCCATTCTTGGGGATTCACCGGATCACGGGGTCTGGGGATTTTGGTGCCATAGATGTGGAAAATCTTTGTCCACACGCATGGAAGTGCAGGGTCGAATGCGAGCCGCTTCTTCTTCGGATTGCCTTCGAGTTTCAGGCGACTTCGTGCGAAGATGCTGGTCCCCCCGTCGCTGGCATGGAGCTTGCTCAACGACCTTCGGGGCCTCGGTCCCTCACTCTTGAGAAGCAAACCCCCTGCCAGGGAGTCCGAAAATTTGATCAGCAAGGTCCCCCAGCCGGCTGCAAGGCCGAGCCGTCCGCGAACCATTGGCGATGCCCAGACCGAAACGGTCGCCGCACCCCGGCGCAAGCAGAAGCGCGCCAACGACTCTCCCTGGGAGAGTGATGAGGATCTGGTCAAGGCCATCCTCGCAGGCTCGGAGAAGCACTTCGATCTTCTCTATCACGCCTACTTCCCCCGCGTCTATCGCTTCGCGATGAAGCGCCTGCGCGACTCGGGCGAGGCCGAGGACGTCACCCAGGAGGTGTTCGTCACGGTGTTCCGGGCACTCGGGAGCTACCAGGGCAACTCGACCCTGTTGGTCTGGATCTTCGGGATCACCCGAAACAAGGTGAATCGCCGTTTCCGGGGCTTGCGAGCGAAGCTCGAGACCGTCAACAGCGAGGCCGCCCTCACCGTGGTCTCGGCCGACGCGCCGACGGATCAGGCCGTCGATGCCCGCCGGATGCTCGCCCACTGCGAAGACGTCATCGAATCGCGGCTCACACCGCTCCAGCGCCGGATCTTCCATCTGAAGCACCTGCGGCGTCAGTCGATCCGCAATATTGCGGAATCCCTCGGGAAATCCGAGGACGCCATCAAGGCCAACCTCTACCGGATGCGGCGCGCCATCGCCGAGGCGGCGCCGGGCCTCGATCAGATCCTGGGCGCCTGAGGCCCAGCCGGAGCGGCGAATCCAAACGTCGTTCCCCCCTGGGGCGGGTTTTTCTCCGCCACCTCCAGGGGGCATCGAACCACTCCCATATAGAGGTTGATGCCAACCTGGGAAGGGCACACAGCAGGAGTGTGCCTTGCCCCGGCCCCGCCCACCGACGACCGACTCCGGCGCCCAGCGCCGACGCCGGGAAGAGCCCAAGGGCCCGCTGTCGACGTGGTCCGACGAGGCGCTCTTCGAGCAGCTGTGCCGCGGAAGCGAGCCGCACTTCAATGTGATCTACGAGCGCTACTTCCAGCGGCTCTACGCTTTCGTCTACCTCCGTGCGCGCAATCATGCGGACGCCGAGGAACTGACCCAGGAAACCTTCACGGTCGTCTTCCGCTCAGCCGATGGCTGGGGGGGACGTGCCAGTCCACTGGCCTGGATCTACGGTGTGGCGAAGAATACGGTCTCGAATCACATGCGGCGTTTGCGGATGAGTCGCGAGCGGCTCGAACAAGCGGGCCCGTCGCCGCTGGTCACCAACTCGCCGACCTGGTCGTTCACGCCGGAAGAGCAGCTCGACCTGAGTCGCGCCACCGACGAGATGGAGCACCGCTTATCCGATGTCGCGCCCTGGCAGGCCGAGGCCTTCTCGATGCGGCACGGAGAGAACCTCTCGATCGTGGAGATCGCGCGGCGCACCGGGCGCTCGAACGATGCTGTGCGATCCGGTTTGTACCGCGTGAAGAAGCTTTTGATGGAAGTTGGTGACGACATGCCGATCGGCCGTTCTCGATGAGCGGTACCCCGAAGCGCTGGTTGAACTGGTTTCGTCGGCGCCGCAGCCGATTGCACGCCGAACCCCTCCCCCGAAGAGGACCCACGTTGTCGAACGAAGTAGCAGCCGAGTTTTCCACCGAGGAACTGATGGATTTCCTCGAGGGAGATCTGTATCCCACGCAGGCGGATCCAGCATTCAAGGAACGTCTGCGCGCGGACACGAAGGAACTGGTCCGGACGCAATACGGGACCGGCAACGACGACGAGAGCTAGCGCGGAACCGGCCCTCTTTACACGCCGCCGCGTTGCGCGACCCTCCCGCGCCGTGAGCGATGCATCCGTCCCCAGCCGCGCCGAGCTCCCCGCGGCCAGACGCGAGTGCCTGTCCGAAGGCGGTTCCCGCAATCCGGATGTCTGGCGTATCGAATGGTGCGGTACCCCGATGGTGGTCAAGGATTTCGCGCCCCGCAGTGCCTGGGTCCGTCGCACCCTGGGCCGCTGGATCACCGCGCGTGAGGCTCGCGCCTGGAGCGCGCTTGACGGCCATCCCGCCGTTCCCCGCTTCATCGGGAAGATCGATGAGCTGGCGTTCGCGGTGGAATATCGGCCGGGCCGCTACCTCTCCAGGAGGACCGAGGCCGACGCCGAATTCCTGCCCCGCCTGGCCCAGGCCATCTCCGAGATGCACGCCCGAGGCATCGTTCATCTCGACCTGAAACACCGCGACAACATCCTCTGCGGCGAAGACGGCCGACCCGTGTTGATCGACTTCGGCTCAGCCCTGGTCTTCGCGCCGGGAGGCCTCGCCGCGAAGCTCTGCCTGCCCCTGCTCGCGGCCCTCGACCGCTCGGCCCTGCGAAAATGGCAAGCCAAGCTCGGCGACCGCCCTACCGGCCAGGGCTGATCTTTCCCGAGCTGCCGGCCGCCGTGGCGCGGGTGAGCGAAAAACTCGTTGTTATTCGTCGCCCTTCGCCGGGGTCGGGTCGTTGTCCGGTAGCGGCCGGGGTGCTAGTCGGCCGATGTAGTGGCGGAAGGTTTCGAGGGTGAGGCGGGCGTCGGCGAGGGCGCGGTGCTCCACCTTGTCCTGGCTGAGGCCGGCGTGGGTTGCCGCCTGGCGCAGGGAGAGGGCGGAGACCGGTTCGCCGGCCACCAGCGACCAGGAGAAGTAGAGCGTGGCCAGATCGATGACGTGATAGTCGAAGGGGTAGGGGATCTCGCAGGCCTTGAAGGCTTTCTCGAGGAAGAGCACGTCCATCCGGACGTTCTGTCCCGCTGGCACGATCTTCTTGCCCGCGGGCAGCATGTCGGCGACCTCCGTCAGCGCCTGACGGACCGGTACGCCTTCGTCGCGCCACAGCTGCTCGTCGTAGTGGAAGATGGCAGCGGCTTCCGGCGTGACGCGATCAGGCCGTGGAATCACCTTCCACTCCTTCTCGCCACCCTCGATCTCGGCCAGCCGGTCGTCGGTGAGGATCACGCCGATCTCGGTGATGTCATGGCTTTCGGGGTCGAGACCACCGAACTCACAATCGAGGAATAGATAGGAGAAATCCGCCAACGGCTTCGACTTCCTGGCTGGCGCCCCGTACCTGGACGGCGGGGCGCGGCACAATGGCACTCTCAGGCGATCGCCGGGCGGCGCCGTGAACCCGGTTGGCAGGCACCCTAGCGTGTCAGAGCCGGAATCTCCCGACGGGATCGATCAGCGTAGATGGGCAGCTTGGCGCCGAATCAGACCAGGCGCTGGTGTCGATCGATCGCACGGTGGAGCGCTCGGGACGATCGCTGTCGCATGAAGGCTTCGTCGGCAGGTAACCATCGTGCGGGATCCGGCGTAGCTCACTCAACCGTCCGCGGGCACTGGACACCGCAGCGAGGTACGCGATGGAGCGCCGCTCCCAGGTTCGCAGTGAGGTCAGATTCGACGCCGTCTGGGCCGCGGGCAGTCTCGATGGCGTAGGTGTCCTTGGGACTCTCTCTCGAATGGGCGCCTGGATCGATTGCGAGAGCGCTCAGCCTCCGGTGGGGGCGAGGATCCGTATTGCGATCATCGAGGAAGAACAGGAACCAATGGTGGTGGATGGCGCGGTCGTTCGTCGGACCTCATCGGGCTTCGCGCTCGATCTCGACGCTGCGTATGCGGCGGGCGTTGGGGCCGTGTTGGCTCAGATCGAAGAAGCTGGGCCTGACCGGATCGAGTCCGGCGTCTCGTAACCGTCTCCCATCCCCGAGCATGAACGCCACGATCCAGCCTACAGATCGTCGGCGTACTCCGGGTAGTGCTCCTCGATGCACTGGTCGCAGATCCCGTGGCTGATGCGACCGGAGGCGACATCGTTGATGTACTGCAGTGTGGTGCGCCAGAGGTTCGTCACTGGAGAGCGCGCCCGGTCGCAGTGAGCACAGATCGGGACGATGTCTGGCCCCAGGGTTTCGTACTGTTCCAAGGCGAGGTGCTGCAGGAATCTCTGCTTCGCCCCCGAGTTCGAGCGCGACGAACTGGCTAACGGGTAGATAGAGGCCAAGGACGCCCAATCGCAGCAACATCGGGCGCCGCGGAAGCAACACGCCTCCCACGATGATCAGCGAGCCAACAAGCTCCAAACCGGCAGAACGCGCTTCTATGTTGATCCAGATGAGCGTCGTCGCGAAGGCCAGCCACCAGCCGGTATCCAGGGCATCCAGCCTCTTGTAGGAGTCCTCCCGGCGTGCGACCAACGCCACCCCCACGGAGGAGACGACGAAGAGGCCGCGGATGATCCAGCGCCCTGGCGAGGCCCCGCCCATGCCACGGGAGCCAAGGTCCCCGGCGGCGAAGAGCACAAAGATCGTGGCGACGACACAGAGCAGGATCACTTCCTTGCGCTGGTCCGGAAGCAGCCACTGCCGATACGCTCGCTCGAGATCGGCCCGCTCGAATGTGCTCAGCTCCATGATTCCCCCCGGGAGAGATTATCTCGGGGTCAGCCGGAAAGATGAAAGGGCGCAGCCGCACCCGACACGCAGTCCGTTCGGGCCGCTGGCCGGGAAGCGGATCCGCGTTATGGAGGCCGAGCGCGCGCACCCAATCGTATCTGGAGACACACTGGGGATAGGCCGAATCGCGCACCCCAAGGCCCTGAACTAGCAGGAGGTACTTGGACGGAAGTGGCGCTCCCTACGGGAGTCGAACCCGTGTTTCAGCCTTGAGAGGGCCGCGTCCTAGGCCACTAGACGAAGGGAGCACTGGAGGGGGCGGGACCGTAGCCGGGCGCCCCCGATCGTGTCAATTCTGGGACGCGTTGAGAGCGCGATTGGTGTCCGGTGACACATTTCGTCGTCGAAGCGACGCGGGTCGTCACCGCTGGGGCAGGAACGCCACGTTGCTTCTTCGAAATCGCTCGGGCAGGAATCGCCGATGCAGCCTTCAGTTCCGCCGCCGAGCTGCCGATCCGTGCGTACGTCGGGAAGGGCTTGGCACGTCTGTTGCTTTTCCCCCGAGCGAACGCCGATCCGAATGACCCGCACAGCGGACCCGAAGCAAGGCATGGAGCCAAGTCGAGGGATGTTCGGAAACAAAAAAGAGAATCCAAATACCATGCGAAAGCTTCAAAACCGCGAAGGCGGCTTCACCCTCATCGAGCTGATGATCGTGGTCGCCATCATCGGGATCCTGGCGGCCATCGCCATCCCGAACTTCCTCATGTTCCAACTCCGCTCCAAGACGGGCGAAGCGAAGACCAACCTGGCCGCGATCCGTACGGCTGAGGAAGGTTACTTCGCCGAGTTCGGTGGCTACGTCCCCTCGGCGACACAGCCCCTGGTCGTCAACGCCCGCTCGCAGAAGCAGCCCTGGGTGACCGGCACCGCGTTCGACCAGCTCGGTTGGGCGCCCGAAGGTCAGGTCTTCTTCCTGTACAACGTCGCCACCGCTGGTGCCGCGTACACGGCCGGAACGACGGGTGACCTCGACGCCAACGGTACGGTCTCGAACTATGGCTACGTCCACCCGATCCCGGGTGCTGCTGCCGGTATCGCCGCTGGCCTCGGCAGCTGCGTCGCGGCCGGCGTGTTCGACCCGGCCATCGCCGGCCCCGGTCTGCTGAACACGGTGGGCCCGTGCACCAACCTCGACGGTCAGGTCAACTTCTAGACCGCGCGAGAGACTCGAGCGAGGGCCGGGGCATTTTTTTGGCCCCGGCCCTCCAGCCGTTCAACGAGACGGCTGAATCAGACGCAGAGGGGGAGGAACTAGCGATGCGTTCCAAGCACCAGAACAACGGATTCACCCTGGTCGAGTTGATGATCACCGTCGCCATCATCGGCATTTTGTCGGCGACCGCGATCGCAATGTTCAGGGATCAGCAACTTCGAGCGAAGCGGACCGAGGGCATGACGAACCTCGAAGCCATCGCCAAGATGCAGAAGAGCTATTTCGGCGAGTACGGTATGTACCCGCCGGTCGTTCCGCCGGGTACGGCACCGCCGATCGGCCCCAGGGCTCGGCAGTGGGCTTCGGTGGCGGGTAACTCCTTCGACATCATCGGATTCGCCGCCGAAGGTGCGGCCTACTTCGACTACGACGTCGCGGCACCGACAGGCCTCTGCGCCACGTGTCCCGGCGGCGAATGTTTCACGGCTTCCGCGTATGGCGACCTCGAGGGTGACGGAAACGTCGCCGTCCTCACCTACGCGCATCCGGATAGCGGCGGCAACATCTGTCTCACCCAGGCGCTGGCGCTTCCGCCGCCGCTCGACTTCCAGACCGGACTGCAGATCCTGAATGCACCCGCGCGGCAGCTCCCTCCGGCGGCCGACGACTACTGATTCCAGATGAACCATCTGGCGGACGCTTGTTGGAGGGCGAGAGTTTGCGTGTCCTGAAGGGGATGCTGATCGCCGCGGCCGTGGCTGCGGCGATCGCTGTTTCACAGGTCTGGCTACCCGAGGAGCCTGTCGGCTCTACACAGACGGGGATCACCCCGGATCCCGAGTGGTTGCGTCTGGCCAGCTTCGGCTTCGATTCGCTGGCCGCCGACTACTACTGGATCCAAGCCATCCAGATCGTGGGCGACGCGGATGGTGCGGCCGGGCGTAGTCGAGAGATCGGCGACCTGCTCGAAGTCGTGACGCGTCTCGATCCCTGGGTCGATCATCCCTACCGCTTTGCCGCGGTCTGGATGCTGGATGACGAGGCCGCGGTCCGTCAGGCCAACGGCCTGCTTCGCCGGGGGATCGAAGCGCACCCCGACGACTGGCGAAACCGCTTCTATCTCGGCTTCAACCACTTCTTCTACCTGGGCGAGCGCGAGGAAGCCGCGGCCGTCCTGGAGCCCGCGCTCGCACTGGAAGGCAGACCCGGGTACCTCGATCTCCTGGTCGCGCGTCTGAAGGTCGAGTCCGGTGGCCTGGATGCTGCTGCCGCCTTCCTCGGCGAACTGATCCGCCAGGCTCCGAACGAACGGGCCCAAGCCGCCTATCGCGAGTCGCTCTACGAGATCGAGGTCGAGCGACGGGCCCGCATCCTCGATCTGGCGCGAGAGCGCTTCGTCGAGCGACACCGCCGCGACATCCAGTCCGTCGGGGACCTCGTGCGAGTCGATCCCCCGATCCTGCGCCGGCTTCCGCCAGAGCCGCGGGGCGGCAAATGGATCGTTGACGAGTTCAGTGGATCGATCGTCTCGTCGATTGTGGGTCATCGATACGACGTGAAGGTCGATGGGACCAACCGCGAGCTACTCCGGAAATTCCGGGAGAACTCGCGCTCGAGCGAGGGAAATTCATGAACGCGGAGCAGGAGATCGTACGGGTCGAGAGGCTCGTCAAGGATTTTCGGCCGGGTTTCGGACTACGCCGGAAGCGCGTGTTGCACGGGATTTCGTTCGAAGTCCAGAAGGGCGAGGTCTTCGGTTTCATCGGACCCAACGGCGCCGGCAAGACCACGACCTTGAAGGTCTTGATGGGCCTGATCCGGCCGACCGAAGGAGCCTGCAGCGTGCTCGGCCACGATGTCAGCGAAACGGCATTTCGCGAGCAGATCGGGTTCGCTCCGGAGAGTCCGTACTTCTACGACTTCCTGACGGGAAGAGAGATTCTCGATTTCTACGCGAACCTCGGCGGCGTCAGTTCGAAGCAACGGCCGGATGCCGTGGCTCGTGTCCTCGAAAAGGTCGGGCTGGCTCATGCCGCGGACGCGCGCCTGCGCACCTATTCGAAGGGCATGCTCCAGCGCGTGGCGATTGCCCAGGCGCTCGTTCATGACCCGAGCGTCGTGTTCCTGGACGAGCCGATGAGCGGGCTCGATCCGGTGGGGCGCAAGGAGATCCGAGACCTGATCGTGGAGTTGAACAGCGACGGGAAGACGGTCTTCATGAACACGCACATCCTCTCGGACGTGGAGATGATCTGCGATCGCGTCGCCATCATCGTGGCCGGGCGCATCGCCTACCAGGGCGGCGTCGACGGCGCGATCGGCGGAGACGAGCGCCGCGTGGACGTAACGCTTCTCGGCCTCACGCCCGAGTTCGCCGAGCAAGCCGGTTCCCGGTTCGGAGCCGAACTCTCCGGTCGCGGCGATCGCATCACGATGCGGACGCCCGAGAAGCAGGTCTCCGATCTGCTGAGTTCCGCACTGGCACAAGGGGCCCAGGTGGAGGAACTCCTGCCGGTGCGGGCCGATCTCGAAAGCCTGTTCCTCCACGCTGTGGAAGAAAGCAGTGGAGGATCCGAATCGTGACCGGCAAGGGACCCATTCTCGCGATCGCGCATAATACCCTGCGCGACGCGGTCCGAAATCGCGTGCTCTACGTGTTGCTGTTCTTCGCACTGGTCATGATCGTCGCGAGTGCGTTGCTCTCGACGCTTTCCTACGTCGAACGCGAACGCATCCTGCAGGACATCGGCTTCTCGGCGATCCGCTTCTTCGGTGCAGGGATCGCGATCTTCATGGGGGTCGGCCTGGTGCACCGCGAGATCGATCGGCGCACGATCTACACGATCCTCTCGAAGCCGGTGACCCGTGCGCAATTCCTGTTGGGCAAGTACCTGGGCCTGCTCGCGACGCTGTGGATGCAACTCGCCATCATGGGCGCGTCCTTCTGGCTGGTGTCCGGGATCTCTGGCGCGCCCTTCGATGGCGGCCACCTGACCGCTCTTGGGCTCGTCGCGGTAGAACTCGCAGTGCTGGTTTCGATCGCCACGCTGTTCTCCTCCTTCGCGACGCCGTTCCTGGCCGCGAGCTACAGTCTCGGGCTCTATCTCGTCGGCCACCTCACGCGGGACCTTCGCGCGATCGGCGAAGCCGGGAACTCCGAGGTGGTACAATCGGTCACGGTGTGGATCCACCGGGTCTTGCCCGACCTATCATCGTTCAACCGTGTGATCGAAGCCGTGCACGGAATCCCGATCCCGAACACGGAAATCGGTGCTGCACTTCTCGCCGGGCTGGCCTGGTGCACCGCATTCCTGGGAATCTCCGTCGTGACGTTCGCGCGACGGGACTTCCGCTAGCTTCGAGAGATCGAAGGGCAGGGAGAACGGATGCTGGGCGTCCCGTTGAGCATCGTCGGGTTCGGCTTCGCTGTCGGGTTGGTGATCGGCTCATTCTTGAACGTGGTGATTCACCGGGTTCCGAACGGCCTCTCGATCGTGAAGCCCCGATCGCGTTGTCCTCGCTGCGAACAGCAGATCGCGTCCTTCGACAACATTCCGGTGTTGTCGTGGCTCGTTCTGCGCGGCCGCTGCCGAAATTGTCAGCTCGCGATCTCGGCGCGCTATCCCGCGATCGAGTTCGGCACGGGCCTCGCCTTCGCGGCCATCGTCGCCGTACACGGCGTCTCGCCCATGACGTTGGTGTTCTGGATCTTCGCCGCGTTGATGATCGCGGTGGCCGGCATCGACTGGGACGAGCAATGGATCCCGGATTCGCTTTCCCTTGGCGGTCTTACAGTGGGTCTCACGCTGGTCCCGGCGGTTCAGGGGCTGCTCCATGGCAGCTATCCGGATGCCCTCCTCTCGTCGGTGATCGGCGCAGTACTGGGCGGTGGTCTGCTCTGGGTCGTGGGTTTCGTGCACGCACGCGTGTCGGTCTGGACCGGGCGCGAGTTCGCGCACTGGCCGGGCGAGGGCGAGGAGATCCCTCGTCCATCGAACCTCGACTATTGGGTCTGGTTCCCTGGCCTCGGCTTCGGTGACGTCAAGCTCATGGCGATGGCTGGCGCATTCCTGGGCCCCGTGGGTGTGCTTCAGGTGATCTTCCTGGCGGCGATCCTGGGGCTCGTGCTCGGGGTGGCGCTGCTGTTCGTCTGCCGCGGCGCATCCACACCCTTCGGCTTCGGCCCGGCGATCGCGGCGGCAGCCCTGGTCGCGATCGTTCTCCCGCTGCCCTTCCCGGGCTGACCGAGGCAGGCGTCTCGCGGAGCGCTCAACTTCGTCCGGGACTCGGCCGATGAACGCTGCGTGGACACAAGAAGCGTGCGGGAATGGGGTCTTAGCTGCAGCCTTTGCCTGCTGCTGATGGCGCCCTCTGGGTTTTCGGGCTGTCAGCAGGAAGCGCTCTCCGCCGGGCCCCGGCCGAGTGGGCCTAACATCCTGCTGGTCACCATCGACACCCTCCGTGCAGATCACGCAGGAACCGCCTATGTCGAAGCGCCCGTCCTCGAGGGGCTCAAACGGGATGGGGTGTCCTTCGATCGCGCAATGGCAACCGCACCGCTTACCCTGCCGTCACACGCTTCGCTGTTGACCGGCCAGTACCCACCGAGTCATGGCGTTCGACACAACGGTGTGTTCAAGCTGGCGGCCGAGTCCGTTACGCTTGCCGAACGAATGCGCGACGCTGGTTATGCCACGGGAGCCGTCGTCGCGGCCTCGGTGTTGGAGCGTCGCTTCGGTCTCGATCAGGGCTTCGATGCCTTCGATGACGCGATCGCAACCGGCACCCGGGCGAACTCGGCGGGCTATGCCGAGCGAAACGCCACCGAGGTGACCGACCTCGCCACGCGCTGGCTGGAGGACACGGAGCGTCCCTTCTTCCTCTGGACGCACTACTACGATCCGCACGCGAACTACAGCGCACCCGAGCCGTTTTCCGAGCTCTACCCCGACTCGCCCTACCGAGGAGAGGTGGCCTACGTCGATCATGAACTCGGCCGGCTGCTGGCGGCGCTCGAAGCCCAGGGTCGCCTCGAGAATACGATCGTGGTGGTCACCTCGGACCACGGAGAGGGTCTCGGCCAACATGGAGAGGGAACCCACAGCTATCTGATCTACGACTCCGTGGCCCATGTCCCGCTCATCGTCAGCGGGCCCGGAATCCCTTCGGCGGTTCGCGTGGCCCAGGTGGTCTCCAACGCGGGCATCGCGCCGACGATCCTCGGGTTGGCAGGTGCCGAGTCACTACCCGATGCGGACGTCGCCGATCTGGCTCCCCTCTGGGCAGAACACGCGGTGTTGGATCCAGAGGCCTGGGCGTACTCCGAGAGCCTCGCGGGCCGTCTCGATTTCGGTTGGTCCGCGATCCATGGGGTTCGTGGCAATCGCCTGCACTACGTGCGCGCTCCGCAGCCGGAACTCTTCGATACGTTCGTGGACCCGGAAGAAGCCAGGAACTTGTTGGTCGATGGTGATTCCGACGCAATGGCGGCCCATGTCTCGAGGCTCGATTCTCGCGTCGCGCTTCTCCTCGAAGACGAGGAGGTTCCGGTGCCGCGAGCCATCGATGCCGAGATGCGCGCGCGTCTCGAATCGCTCGGTTATGCCGTCCCTCGCGGGAGCATGAAAGAGACAGGCGAGGACCCGAAGGACGTCCACGTCCACGCGGCAAAGGTTCACGAGGCCCTTGGCCATGTCATGGATGGTGACTGGGCCGAGGCGGAGGCACTCGCTCGCGAGGCCCTCGAAGTGATCCCGGGCAGCGGCCAGGCCCATGCCGTTCTCGGGCAGGTCGAACTCGCGCGCGGGCGGCCCGACCGGGCATTGCCTTCCATCGAGACGGCGGTGCGGCTCTACCCTGAGAGTGTCGAGAACCAGGTCCAGCTCGGAATGACACGGTTGGCCCTGCGCGACGTCGAAGGCGCCGTCGACGCGTTCGAGGCCGGGGCGGCCCTCGATGAACAGCATCCAGGGGTTCAGCTCGGTCTGATGTGGCGCCGTGCGCTCGGCGGCAGGCTCGAAGACGCGGACCACCACGCCGAACGCGCGCGTGCGTTGGCGCCGGACGAGTTGCAGGGAGCGCTCTCGGTGGCTGCCCAATGGGAGAGCATGGGTGAATACGAGCGCTCGATTGACGCCTATCGTGCCCTTCTCGATACCTATCCGGAGGCCCAGGATCGGCTCCACATGCACCTGGCGGTTCTCTGGGCCCGCTTCGGCCACGATGCTCGCTCGGCCGCTCATCGGGCCAACGCCCGGGTTTTCGGCAACGATGTCGACCTCGTGACGCGACTCGCGATCGTCTACTCCGCTCGCGGCGAATCGGAAACGGCCGCAGCGCTGCTGAGCGAACTCGCGGCGAGGCATCCCGACGACCCGCGGCCGCGTCTGCATCTCGCCCGTCTTCGCGACCGAACTGCGCCACCGGCCAAATCCGCGGAGCCGACCCCTTGAAACACGCGCGATTCGTGATCCACGCGGCGCTCGTCCTCAGCCTCGGTGCCGCTGGTTGCCAGGCAGCGGATCCGGTTCCGACCGGGCCTAACGTCCTGCTGGTCACGATCGACACCCTTCGGGCGGATCACGTCGGTGCCTACGGGAACGATGCCGCGCAGACGCCCACCCTCGATCGTCTGGCGCGGCGCGGGGTCAGCTTCGAGACCGCGATCGCTGCGGCACCCCTGACGCTTCCCTCCCACGCGACGATCCTGACAGGGCTGTATCCGCCCGCTCACGGCGCGCGCCACAACGGCATCCACCGGATCGACGAATCGGTCACGACCATGGCCGAGCGCTTCCAGGCCCGGGGGTGGTCGAGTGCGGCCATCGTCGGAGCGAGTGTGCTCGGCTCGGGTTTCGGGGTGGCGCAGGGTTTCGACCACTTCGACGAGCGCTTCGGTGACGAATCCAAGCGGGCAAGCGCGATCGGCTTCCCCGAGCGAGAGGCGTCGGAAGTTTCCGATCGGGCGATGGCCTGGCTCGAGGAGAACGGCGACCGCCCGTTCATGCTCTGGGTGCACTACTACGATCCCCACGCGGCCTACGCACCGCCGGAGCCCTACCGAAGCCGCTTCCCGGATCATCCCTACGACGGCGAGATCGCCTACGTCGATCACGAGCTGGGCCGACTGATCGCGTTCCTCGAGGACCGCGGCGCATTGGACGAGACCGTGGTCGCGGTGACATCCGACCACGGCGAGGGCCTCGGCGAGCACGCGGAGACCACGCATAGCTACTTCGTCTATGACACGGTTCTGAAGGTGCCGTTGATCTTCGCGGGCCCCGGTGTGCCCGCCGGAATCAGGCGCACGGAAGTGGCCAGCCTCGCCAGCGTGGCACCGACGCTGGAGGCGTTGGCAGGCTTGCAGCAGGCGGATTCCCTGGATGGTCGGGATCTCTCGACGGATTGGGCAACGCCGTCGCAGATGGGCGAGCACTGGGCGTACGCCGAGGGAATGGCCTCACAGCTCGATCATGGTTGGAGCCCGTTGTTCGCGGTCCGCACCGATGAGGCGAGCTTCATCCGCGCGCCGCAGGCCGAGTACTACGAGGTTGGCCCGGACCCCGGCCAGCGAAACAACCGGTTGGCGGACACGGCGTCTTCTGCACGTATCGATGAGCGGGTGGCCGAGGCCAACGCGCGCATCGAGCAGACCTTGGCATCGGCCGAGGCGACATCGACGGCTCGTCTCGACGCTGCGACACGCGCTCGGATCGAATCCCTTGGTTATGTCGTCCCGGTGGCTGCCGCGGCCGCGACCGGCGCGGACCCGAAGGACGTGCACCGTCTGGCCGAGCTCCAGTACGCCGTGAATGGGCACTACTTTGCAGGGCGGCTGGATGAATCCCTCGCCCTCGCTGAGAGGGGGCTGCTGGAGCTACCCGATAGCCCGCTGCTGCTCGATATGCTGGCGCGGGTGTGGGCCGCGAAAGGCGAGCCGGCCAAGGCGCTCCCCTACGCGGAACGTGCGGCGAAAGCGGTGCCCGAGTGGGTCGGCTACTGGGTGCAGCTCGGAGATCTGCAGCTTGCGACGGGTGCGCTGGATGCCGCGATCGCGAGCTATCGCCGAGGCGTCGAGATCGCCCCCGACGATCCGGATGCCAGAGCCGGAAGCGTTTGGCGTTGCCTCCGCGGTGAGGTCGAGGAGGCCCGCGAGGACGCCAGGATCGCCCTCGAAAAGGGGGCCGACGGGTCGGAGCGCTACGAATCGATCGGCAACGCGTGGGAGCGGTGTGGGCAATACGAAGCGGCCAGCATCGTGTATCAGCAAGGCGCCGAACGCCATCCGGAGGCTGCGCGCCTACAGATGCGTCTGGCGATCCATTGGGCTCGCAGCGGGGAGCGCGCCAGGAGCGATGCGGCGCGGGAGCGCGCGGGCGAATCGGGGCGCGATCCGGACCTCGTCTCGTTCTTGGCCGTCGCCCACGCGGTTCGAGGCGAGACGGTAGAGGCGGCGCAACTGCTCCAGGAAGTACTCGCGGGACACCCCGGGCATCCGCTCGCGACACGGTTCCAGGCGCGTCTGCATGCCGAGCGGACGCGGGCCCTGGCTCCGCCCCCGGCACATGCATCGGACGCCGCTGGCCCCTGATCGGGGGCCCTGGCCCGAACTGGGTCGATATGGCTTGAGAACCCACCGGGGTCCTCTACCTTCCTCGCCCGCCGTTCCCCGGTCGTCTAATGGTAGGACCACAGACTCTGAATCTGTTCGTGGAGGTTCGAATCCTCCCCGGGGATCCACGGACGCCCTTCAGGCTGCTTCGGAAGAGCCCAAACCCCTGATTTTGCAGGTATTTCCTCGTGAAGTGGCTGGTCGATCGCGTAACCGAGGATGTTTCCGAGCAAACCTTCGTCGGTGATCGAGCCTGGCAGGCAACGCACCTGGCGCTGAACCAGGTTCCGGGAGAGCCTGGTCTCGGCGATATCGAGGTCTCGATTGCGGCCAGGGCCCTCGCCTCGAACCTCTATCTCGACGGCTCCGTGGCCGCAGAATCCGAACTGACGTGCAGCCGGTGCCTGGCTCGCTATTGTGCGCCGATTCGCGAGCAATTCCGGCTCGTTCTCGAACCCGCGGGTGACCGGATTCCGGCCGATCCCGAAGGGGCCGCCGCCCTCGAGGCCGACGGCCTATGTTTGAGCGACGAACTCGAGACCGGCTGGTTTCGCGGACCCGAGATCAACCTCGATCGGTACGTGTCCGAGATCGTGGTCCTGGCGCTCCCAGTTCAACCGGTGTGTCGCGAGGAGTGCCGCGGATTGTGTCCACGCTGCGGGGTCGATCAGAATCAAGAGAGTTGCGATTGTTCCGAGGAGCGGCCCCGGTCGCCCTTCGCAGCATTGGAGAAGCTCCGCACCAAGCGCGGAGAACCTGAAGGAGAATCCCGATGATCGTCCCCAAGCGAAGGACGTCGAAGGCACGAAAGAACAAGCGGCGGAGCCACGACGCGCTTTCGAGACCGAGCCAGTCGAGCTGCCCGCAGTGCAGTGAGCCGAAGGCGCCGCACCGGATCTGTTCGAATTGTGGAACCTACCGCGGGCGCACCGTCCTCCAGACCGACGAGGACTAGCGTTGCTCGCGCTCCTCTTCCCGGGCCAGGGTTCCCAGGAGGTCGGCATGGGGCGCGACCTGTACGATGGCTCGTCTGCAGCCCGCGCCGTCTTCGATGCGGCCGACGCGGCGCTCGGGTTTTCCCTTTCGAAGTTGTGCTTCGAAGGTCCGGAAGACGAGCTGCGTCTCACCGAGAAGCAGCAGCCCGCAATCTTGACCACGAGCATCGCAGCTTTGCGCGCCCTCGAGGAGCGGCTCTCGATTCGGCCGGCCTATGTCGCCGGGCACAGCCTCGGTGAGTATTCGGCCCTGGTCGCCGCTGGCGCCATCGCCTCCGACAGCGCCGCCGCATTGGTCAACGCGCGCGGACGATTCATGCAGGAGGCGGTGCCCGAGGGCGAGGGCGCCATGGCGGCGATTCTGGGTGCGACGCCCGAGATCATTCGCGATGCCTGTCGTGCCGCCGCAGCCGAGATCGGCCAGGTGGTTTCGCCCGCCAACTACAACTCGCCGGCCCAGACCGTGATCGCGGGCGCCGTTGCCGCCGTCGAGCGTGCGATCGCGCTCGCCAAGCAGGCCGGAGCCAAGAAGGCCGTGGCATTGCCCGTCTCGGCGCCATTTCACTGCGCCCTGATGCAGCCAGCGGCCGACAAGCTCGCCTCCGAGATGGCCCAGCTGAGCTTCTCGAAGCCGACGGTGCCGATCGTCACCAACGTCGAGGCGGAGCCGAACGACGAAGCCGAGCGTATTCCGGCCTTGCTCGAACAACAGGTCACGGCGCCGGTGCGCTTCAATGAGAGTGTTGCAAGACTTGCCTCGCTCGGCGTGACGCACGTACTCGAACTCGGCCCCGGCCGGGTGCTCTCAGGGCTCGTGGCCCGGATAGATCGAGGCCTTTCGCGGAGTTCCGCGAGCAACTTGTCAGAAATCGCCGAGGTAGCCGAAGTGCTTGCCTCGGATGCGCAGTAGAGAGGGAACCGATGGCACTGGAAGATCGCGTCCGCGAGATCGTAATCGAACAGCTCGGCGTGAGCGCCGACGAGGTGGTGGTCGAGGCGTCGTTCATCGACGACCTGGGCGCCGACTCGCTCGACATCGTCGAGTTGGTGATGGCGATGGAGGAATCCTTCGACGTGGAGATTCCCGACGAAGACGCCGAGAAGATCCAGACGATCGGATCTGCCATCCAGTATCTCAAGGGCAAGCTCGAGGCGTCCTGAGATGAAAACCAGCGTCGTCATCACCGGGATGGGCTGTGTGACGCCGCTGGGAAGCGACGTCGAGAGTACCTGGCAGGCTGCGGCCGCGGGCAAGAGCGGTGTCGTCCCGCTGCCGGAAGACATGGACGAGCGCCTGGCGATCCGGATCTGTGCGCCCGCACCCGCGGAAGTCGACGTCGGAGAGGTTTCGCCGAAGGAGCTTCGGCGCATGGATCGCTCGGTGGTGCTCGCGCTCGGAGCGGCCCACGAAGCGATGGCCGATGCCGGTTTCTCCGCGCCCGATTCGTTCGATGGAGATCGTGCCGGGGTGGCCGTGGCCTCCGGGATCGGCGGGGTCGGGAACCTGCTCGAGCAGCACCGGATCTATCTCGAGAAGGGACCGGGGCGCGTGTCCCCGTTCACGATTCCGATGTCGCTCGCGAACATGCCTTCCGGAATCGTCGGGATCCACCACGGGCTTCGGGGGCCGAACCTGTGCCACGTCACGGCGTGCGCGGCGAGCGCCCAGGCGATTGGCGAGTCGCTCCGAGCGATTCAGTTCGGTGCCGCCGATATCATGCTGGCTGGTGGGTCCGAGTCTGCGATTCTGCCGTTGGTGATTGCCGGCTTCACCAAGATGCAGGCGCTTTCCAAGCGCAACGATGAGCCCGAACGCGCGAGTCGTCCCTTCGACCTCGATCGTGATGGCTTCGTGCTCGGCGAGGGTGCGGCCGTGCTGGTGCTCGAGCGGGAAGAACATGCGCGGGCCCGCGGGGCCCGGATCCTGGCGTTCGTACGCGGCTACGGCACCGCCGGCGATGCCTCGCACATGGCAGCCCCGGATCCCGAGGGCGGCGGCGCCCGCCGCAGCATGCAGGCGGCCCTGGCCGATTGCGAGCTGGCGCCCACCGATGTCGACCACGTGAACGCCCACGCGACCAGCACGCCGGCCGGCGACGCGGTCGAGGCGGCGGCCGTGCGCACGACCTTCGGCGCCCATGTCGATCAGTTGCCGGTCTCGGCGACCAAGGGCATGACGGGCCATCTGCTCGGCGCCGCCGGTGCCGCAGAGGCGATCCTCTCGGTGAGGGCGCTCGCAACGGGTACACTTCCACCGACGTTGAATCTGGATTCCCCCGATCCGGAATGCACGCTCGACCACGTCGCCAACAAGGCCCGGCCCACCCGGGCCCGGGTGGCGATGAGCAACTCGTTCGGATTCGGGGGCGTGAATGCTTCGCTTGTATTCGAACGAGGAGAGTCGTGATGGGGGACCCGATCGTCCTGGGCGGTGACCACCGGGGAGCACCGTTGAAGGCGGCCCTGCGCGAGCGGCTAGAAGCCGCAGGTTACGAGGTGAAGGATTTCGGCCCGCACGGGGACGAATCGGTGAACTATCCCGAGTTCGCCGCGCCGGCGGCTCGCGCGGTTTCGGAAGGCGAAGCCTCGCGCGGTATCGTGATCTGTGGGTCCGGGCTTGGTGTTAGTTACACGGCGAATCGCTTCCCGCGAGTCCGGGCTGCGCTGGTACGTGATCTCGAAATGGCGAAGGCCTCGCGCGAGCACAACGACGCCAACATGCTGGCCCTGGCCGGCGATCACATCGATGTGGAGACGGCCTGGGAAATCGTGAAGGTCTGGCTCGAGACGCCCTTCGCCGGCGGCCGCCACGTGGGCCGCGTGCAACAGATCGATTCGCTGACGCGCACCGATTCCGGACATCTGGCCGCCGAGGATCCCGAGATCGCGGGCATCCTGGCGCGCGAAGCACAGCGTCAGGCGCAGAATCTCGAGTTGATCGCATCGGAGAACTTCGTCTCCGAGGCGGTCCTGGAAGCCGTCGGATCGGTCGCCACCAACAAGTACGCGGAGGGCTATCCCGGACGCCGCTACTACGGCGGCTGCGACATTCTCGACGAGGCCGAGAATCTGGCGATCGCGCGCGCCAAGGAGTTGTTCGGCTGCGATCACGTCAACGTGCAGCCGCACTCCGGCTCCCAGGCCAACCAGGCGATCTATCAGGCGGTGATCGAACCCGGCGACACCGTGCTGGCGATGAACCTCGACCATGGCGGGCACCTGACCCACGGCAGCCCGGTGAACTTCTCGGGCAAGCTCTACGACATCGTGCCCTACGGGGTCGATTCCGAGACAGAGCGCATCGACTACGACGCGTTGCGACGGCTCGCCTTGGAGCACCGGCCGAAGTTGATCCAGTGCGGCGCGACCGCTTACTCACGCATCATCGATTTCGACCGCTTCCGCGAGATCGCCGACGAAGTGGGCGCGCTCCTGTTCGCCGACATCGCGCACATCGCCGGTCTCGTCGTGGCGGGGCATCACCCGACGCCTGTCGGTCGTGCCCACGTAATCGGAACCACCACCCACAAGACACTGCGCGGACCGCGCGGCGGCATGATCCTGTGCGACGAACCCTTCGCCAAGAAGATCGACAGCGCGGTCTTCCCGGGCGGGCAAGGCGGACCGCTCATGCACGTGATCGCGGCGAAGGCGGTCGCGTTCAAGGAGGCGCTGCAGCCGGAGTTCAAGGTCTACGCGGGGCGCATCATCGAGAACGCCCAGGCACTCGCCGGCTCGCTCACCGAGCATGGTTTGAAGATCGTCTCGGGCGGCACCGACAATCACGTCTTCCTGCTTTCGCTGATCGATCGTGACGTTTCCGGCAAGAAGGCCCAACGGGTACTCGAGGAAGCCGGGATCACGACCAACAAGAACATGGTGCCGTTCGATACCCGGAAGCCCTTCGTGACCTCCGGCGTCCGCATCGGCACACCGGCCATGACGACGCGTGGGATGGGGCCGGACGAGATGCGCCAGATCGGCGCCTGGATCGCCCAGGTCCTTTCCAACGCCGATGACGAGGCGCTGAAGGAATCGGTCCGCGCCGAGGTTCTGGCACTCTGTGCGAACTTCCCGCTCTACCCGGACCGGGCCCCGAGCGCGAGCTAGTCCGCCGCCGATGCACTGTCCCTTCTGCAACGACCCGTCGAATCGCGTCGTCGACTCGCGGCTCAGCCGAGAAGGGCAGGAGATCCGGCGTCGTCGCGAGTGCGACGAGTGTGGGCGGCGCTTCACCACCCGCGAGCGGGTCGACGTACTCGTTCCCAAGATCATCAAGCGCGACGAGCGCCGCGAAGAGTTCGACCGAGCCAAGCTCGAACACTCGATCCAAAAGGCCTGTGTGAAGCGGCCGATCTCGGAGAATGCCATCCAGCGCCTGGTAGATCGCGTCGAGCGCCGACTCGGTGAGGGTGGCGAGGCCGAGGTCGAGAGTGACCTGATCGGAGATTTGATGCTCGAGGAGTTGATCGCCCTCGACCCGCTTGCGGCCGCGCGCTTCGCATCGGTCTTCCGCGACTTCACCAGTGCAGCCGACTACGACGCATTCTTCGCAACCCTGGTTGCGGACGACGATTCCGGGAGCTGACTCGTGGCGGCCCGGGTGACGGCTGAACGCGCGATGGAACGCGCGCTCTCGATGGCGTGCAAGGGAGATGGCCGCACGTTCCCGAATCCGTCGGTGGGCGCGGTGTTGTTTCGCGGCGATCGCTTTCTGGGCGGGGCCCATTCGAGTCCGGCCGGCGGCCCCCACGCGGAAATCCTGGCGATGCGACGAGCGAGTCAGCGCCACGGAGAGAAGAGCCTGCGCGGCGCGAGTCTTGCCGTCACGCTCGAGCCCTGTTCCCATCAGGGTCGCACTGGACCGTGCGCGGATGCCGTGATCGCAGCCGGCATTCGCCGGGTCTTCATCGGACAACGGGATCCAAATCCGCACGTGTCCGGCCGAGGCATCCGGCGGCTGCGGCGCGCCGGGCTCGAAGTCGAGGTCGGAACGCTGGCAGAAGCCTGTGCCGACCAACATCGTGGTTTCTTCTCCGCGATGCGCCGCGGGCGTCCCTGGGTAGCGCTGAAACTCGCCGCCACCCTGGATGGACGGATCGCGACGGCCAGCGGCGAATCGCGCTGGATCACCAGTCCGGAGTCGCGCGCGCGTGTGCATCGGCTGCGCGATCGTCACGACGCCGTCGTGGTGGGTTCCGGCACCGCGCGGGCAGACGACCCGGCGCTGAGCATCCGCCGGGCCGACGGTCAGGTGCTGCGCTGGCCCGTGCGCGTGGTCATCGATGGAGCGCTCGCGCTCTCGCCCCGGGCTGCGCTGTTCCGCGATGATGCGGCGGCCCGCACGTTATGTCTTACCCGACGTGGACATTCGAAGCGCCGCCGCGCACTGCGCGAATCGGCCGGCGCCCGCGTGATCGAGGTTCCCGCCCGCGCTGGGCATATCGATCTCGGTCGCGCACTCGAGCGGCTGGCCGCCGAGGGTCTGACCTCGATCTGGGTGGAGGGTGGCGGGGGCCTCGCTGCGGCCCTCTTGCAGCGAGGCCTGGTGGACGAACTCCATTGGTTCGCGGCCCCGAGCCTGCTCGGTGCCGACGCGCGCCCGGCCATCGGCGAGCTAGGGCTCTCTCGGCTGGTGGATCGGGTACGTCTCGATGTGCGGGAGGTGCGCCGATGCGGGCCTGACCTGTACGTTCATGCGCGGATCGGGACTTCCCCGGATCCGAAGGGGAGGCGGCGGTGAGGACGATTCCGGTGAATCGGAGCGCCGAGGGTTTGCGCGTGGCGATCGTGGTCGCTCGCTTCAACCATCCGATCTCGGTGCGTCTGCTGCGCGGCGCGACGGAGACGCTTGTGGAACGTGGCGCGGACCCGGACCAGATCCACGTGGCCTGGGTCCCGGGCGCGTTCGAGATTCCACTGGCGGCCAGGAAGCTGGCCGAGAGCGGACGGTATGACGCATTGATCACCCTCGGTTCGGTGATTCGTGGCGGCACGCCGCACTTCGACTACGTCTGCATCGGTGTCACCGATGGCGTGCGCGAAGTCATGCGCGACACCGGTTGCCCGGTGGCCTTTGGCGTCCTGACGACCGACGACATCGACCAGGCGCTCAGTCGGGCCGGCGGCGAGCGAGGCAACAACGGCTCGGACGCGGCCCTTGCGGCAATCGAGTTGGCCAACCTGCTGACCAACGTGGCGGCCGGTTCGCTCGACGACGGGGCTCCCGGATGAGTCGGCCCCCGAGTGCCTCGCGGCGAAGCTCCCGGCAAGCGGCGCTGCAAGCGCTGTATGCCGTCGACGTCGGTCCGCGCGCGGATCTCGCGCTCGCTGCAGCGTCGCTCGCCAACGTCGCCGAGCACTTCGAGTTCACCCCTGGTGCGCGCGAATTCGCCGACGAGTTGGTGGCCGGTGTCGTGGCCGAGCAGGTCACCCTGGACCTTCGATTGGAGGCGTGTGCACGCAACTGGCGTCTGGCGCGCATGGCTGCCGTCGACCGGAATGTCTTGCGGATCGCGGCCTGGGAGCTTGGCTTTTCCGGTACGCCGGCCGAAGTCGCCATCGATGAAGCCGTCGAGCTGGCCCGACGCTTCGGGGATGACGGCTCGCCCCGCTTCGTGAATGGCGTGCTCGGCGCGTTCTTGGAGAAGGAGCAGGAATGACGCAGACGCTACGGCTCGAGCTCGATCTGCGACCGGTCCACAGGGTCGGGGCCGATGTCCTGGTGGTGCCGTTCGTGCCCGAACATGGGCTCACGCGGGGACCCCTTTCCTGGGCGGATTGGCGCCTTTGCGGTCTGCTCTCGGAGACCCTCCGACGCGACACGAGTGCGGGCGCGGATGCCGTGCTGCTGGCACCCAGTGGCGGTCGACTCCGTGCCGATTGGATCCTGGCGCTGGGCGTTGCCGAGAACGTCAGCGAGGAAGGCCTGCGCCGGGTAGCGGAGGGAATCGTGGAGCGCGTTCGCTCGCTCAGGGTGGCGCGACTGGCCCTGGCGCTGCCTGCGCTCGGGGATCCCGCCCGGATCGCCGAGGCCTTCGCGGTCGGACTGATGGCCAGCGTCGCCAGGGCCGGGGAATCGCTCGACGCCCGGCTGGTGGTCTCTCGAGAATCGGCCCGGGCAGCCTGGGCGGGTCTCCAGCGCGCCGCCCAATCGCCACTCGCTGGCATCACGCTCGAACTGGCGGCGTCGGCGGATCCGCGATCCGACTCGCGGGACCGGCCACAGGTGGCCGAGCAGGGCTCGCTCTAGCTCCAGCGGACACACGCCGAGGGGGGAAACCGCAGCGAATCGGGCGTGCTTCGGGTCAAGTAAAGTTGCCGGCCGCCGATGCATCCCTTTGGTTGGCTCGGCCTGCTCCGAGACCAATGAAGGAGTGCGTGCAGCCGTGGACGGATCTGCAGTCCCATGAGTCTCGTCGGTAGCCTGGAAGATCTGGGCCTTGGCGACATCCTGCAGATCATCCATCTGTCGGGAAAGTCCGGCGGGCTGGCCCTCCTGTCAGAGAGCGGAGAGGCCGAGATCGTCTTCGATCGCGGCCTGATTCGCGCAGCCTTCCTGAAGGGGGGCCCCACGACCCTGCCGGAACTCCTGATCGCAAAGGAGGCTGCGGCCGCCGATGCGATCCGCGAGGCGGCCGACGACGCTCGCACCCGCGGCTGCCAGCTGGCACAGGTGTTAGGCGATCGAAACCTGGTCGACTCTGAAAGCCTCGACGGGATACAGCGAGATCACATCGAAGCCTCGGTGATCGAGATGTTCCGGTGGCCGACCGGCGAATTCAGCTTCGAAGTGCGCGAAGTGCAGCAAAACGAAGACGAGTTCTATGCGACCCCGGGCGTGAATCCCCAATTCATCGCGCTCGAGGGAACGCGCATCGCGGACGAGAACGCATTCGCCGGTCGCGAAGCAGACGGCGACCCGTTCGCGGGTGCCCACATCGTCGCCGAAGCGGTGGCCGAGGCCGAGGTGCCGGCCACTGAGCTCGCGCTCACGCCCTTGTCCGAGCACGATCTACTCGCTCCCGAACTCGAGTCGGAAGCGGAGGTTGAATCGGAGCTCGAGCCCGAGTATGCGACCGCAATACCGCTCGACGAGAGCGGCGTCGACGCCGAGACGATGCTCGAGGGGGTCGCCTCGCTCGAGGCCCCATTGGTCGAAGCGCAGCCGGTCGAAGCGGAGTCGCTCGAGGCCGCACCTCTGGATGCCGAACCGCTCGAGGCAGAGGCGATCGATGCCGAGCCGGTCAGCGCAGGCGAGGTCTGGCAGGAGCCCGAGGCCCCGGCCTCTGTGGCCGTGTCGCAGCTGCCCCCGCCAGCGGTCGTGGTGGTGGATCCCAATCTCGCCGTCCTCGAGTGGGCCAAGTCGTCGCTGGGCGATCAGTTCCCACAGGTTCACATCTTCCAGCGAACCGATCTCGCGATTGCGCGAATCCGTCAATATCTTGCCCGCACCCAGGTGCCCCTGGTCGTGTTGGCGATCGATGTGCCCAGGGATCCGATTTCTGGAGCGGATGGGCCCTTCGAGTTGCTGCGGCGCCTGAGGCGGCAGGCCACAAGGATGCCCGTGGCGATCCTGGCCCTCGAGGGGAGCGAGGTCGAGAGCCCGACGGACGCCCGTCCCAGTGTCGTGGTGCGAAAGCCCAATCCGAGCGAACTCGCGGATCCGCGCCGGTCCGAGGAGCGAGCGCGGCTCGCCAATTCCCTGGTCCACGAACTGCGCGCGGTCGCTTTGGCGGGAACCAAGCCCGAGCCCAGCCAGACCGAGACTGCTCCGGACATGGCATTCGCTCGGCTTCGCGAGACCAGCGCGCGAATTCGCGAAGGCGCCGCCCAGGGTGACGTGTTGCCTCAGGTGTTGGCCTTTGCCGCCCAGACCTTCGCTCGCGTGGCGCTGTTCATGATCCGCGACGAGAGCGCCATCGGGATCGCCCAGTTCGGGCTGAACCGCGCGGGCGGCCCCGATGAAGACGGGCTCCGCGAGATCTACATCGATGCCCGAGAACCCGCCTGGTTCAGGGCCGTGCTCGATGAGCGTGCACCCCACAGCGGAGCACCATCGGACGACGGCGACCAGCGCCTGGCGGTCATGCTGGGCAACGAGATCCCGACCGAGGCGTACCTGGCACCGATTCAGACAGCGGATCGCGTGGTCGCGATCCTCTACGGGGACAACCTCCCGAGCCGCAACCCGCTTCCCGAGACCTCGGCCCTCGAGGTCGTGATCGATTCCGCCGGCATCGCGCTCGAGCGCACGCTGCTGGAGCGTGAACTGGCAGCCGCCGAGGCGTGACCCCAATGGGGTGAGGGTTGCATCCCTCGCCTAGGCCGCAGCCCGGGGCTCTCCGCGGTGCGCGCGAACTCGCCGGAAGTTCGCGGGAAGCCTCAAGAATTCTCTCCTCGGAGCCGAAAACTTGGTGGTAAAGCCGCGCTTGCGGCCAGGGAGGAGGCAGCACGTGCAGCGGATCCTGATTGTCGAGGATTCCGGAACGATGCGGTCGTTGATCGCGTCGACGCTCGAGGAGTTGGGGGAGCCGGTGAAGGTGGACGAGGCCGAAAACGGCTTCGAAGCCCTGCGTCTTCTCCCCCGCGTCCCGTACGACCTGATTCTCACCGACATCAACATGCCCGACATCAACGGCCTCGAACTGGTTTCCTTCGTGAAGCGCGACGAACGTTATGCGGGCATCCCGCTCGTGATCGTCTCCACCGAGAGTTCCGAACGGGATCGCGACAAGGGGCTCGAACTGGGCGCTGACGCGTACCTGGTCAAGCCCTTCGATCCTGACGCGCTACGCACGCTCGTGGTCGACCTGCTCGGTCGCAGCGGCTAGGCGCGAGATGGCAGCGCGGCGAAAACGATCCAACTCGGCGGCCAGCAAGGCCCAGTCTGAGTTCGTCCCCGAGGCGGAAGAAATCCTCGAGCGGATGCGCGACGACCTCGGCCTGCTCGCCGAGACCGTCGACGGAGACCTGAATCCCGAGACCATCAACGGCCTGTTCCGCTCGGCTCACTCGCTGAAGGGGCTCTCCGGCATGTTCGGCCAGGAGGCGATGAGCGAGCTGGCGCACCACCTCGAGGATCTCCTGGATCGACTTCGAATGGGTCGAGCCGTGCTCGATCGTGCGGGCCTGGCGCTCTTCGACGAGTCGGTGACGATGGCCGCAACCGCGCTCGAGAAGATCGGCGATGAGAGCGAAGCCGCCGCACTCGCCGAGGGCATCGCAGATCTGATCGGGCGAATCGAGGCCTGGAACGCCGCCCCTCGCGCCGAGGCGGTCCCTGTCGTGCCGGAACTCGATGTCCCGCCGGCCTTGCTGCGGGCGCTCACGGAGTACGAAGAACACCGGCTGAGTGACAATCTGGAACGCGGACGCGGCATCTACGTGATCGATGCGGATTTCGAGATTGCTAGTTTCGAGGAGGGTCTCCACGAGATCCAGTCGGCGATCCGCGAAGTCGGCGAAGTGCTCTCGACACTGCCCTCGCCCGGCGGCTCGTTGGAGTCCCACATCCGCTTCTCGTTGCTCACGGCGACCGAGCTCGACAAGGGGGCGCTCGTCGGTCGGCTGGATCTCGCGGACAACGCGATCCAGGTCGCGCGGGCTCCGCTCGGCACGGCGAAGACGGAAGCCTCCGCGCCGCAGGGCGCGTCGGCTTCCCACGATGACGGGCAGACGGAGGCCAAGGCTGCGGCCGCTCGCGCGGAGCCCGAGATCGCCGAGCCGGGAACCCTGAAGTCGATCAGCGATACCGTACGCGTCGATATTCGAAAGCTCGACGAGCTGATGAATCTCGTAGGTGAGCTCGCTATCCAGCGCAGCGCCGTACAGCAGATCGCTTCCAAGCTGGCCATGGATCCGGCGACCCACCGGATCGGCACCGATCTCGCCAAGGTTCACAAGACCCTCGAGCGCAAGCTCCAGGAGTTGCAGTCCGGCGTCCTGGAAGTCCGCATGGTCCCGTTGCGCCAGGTCTTCGACAAACTTACCCGCGTCGCGCGTCGCCTGCGGCTCGACCTCGAGAAGGAGGCCCGGCTCGAGATCGAGGGTGCGGATACCGAACTCGACAAGCTGATCGTCGAGGAACTCATCGACCCGCTGATGCACGTAATCCGGAATGCCTTCGACCACGCGATCGAGCCCGCCGACGAGCGGGAAGCGGCCGGGAAGCCCCGGGAAGGCCTGATCCAGATCGTCGCGAGTCAGCGAGGCAATGATGTCTTGATCACGGTGAGCGACGATGGGCGCGGGATCGATGCGGAGAAGGTCAGGGCACGCGCCGTCGAAGCGGGTCTCGTGACCGCCGAGAGCGATCTCACCCGGTCCGAAACGCTGGACCTGGTGTTCCATCCTGGGCTCTCGACGCGCGACGAGGTTACGGAAACATCCGGCCGCGGTGTCGGCATGGATGTCGTGCGTTCCAACATCGGAGCCCTGGGTGGCCTGGTCGACATCAGCTCCGAGGTCGGCCAGGGCACGACCCTCACGATCACCTTGCCGATCACGCTCGCGATCATCCAGGCGCTGTTGGTCCGTGTCGGCGAGCACCGCTTCGCGATTCCCCTGAACTCGATCCGAGAGACGCTGCTCGTCGAGGATTCCGATCTTCAGCGAACAGATGGCCGGCAACTCATGAATCTCCGAGGCGAAGCCTTGCCGCTATGCCGGCTGGCCGATGAGTTCGACCTGGACACACCGGAAACCGGCAAGTCCTATGCCGTCGTGCTGGGCGTCGGGGACGCTCGCCTGGGTCTGCTGGTCGATCATCTCGATGGTCAGCAGGACACGGTCATCAAGCCGATCCAAGGACCGATCGCCTCGGTACGCGGCATCGCGGGCGCCACCGAAATGGGCGACAAGGGCGCGGTCCTGGTGCTCGACGTCTCGGCGCTGGTCGAAGACGTCGTGCGGAAGGGTGAAGTCTCATGAGTGCCTCGACGATGGTGACCGACGCCTGGGACGCGCTCGCGCGCGCGGCGGCCGGTAACGAAGCCCTCGAGGAAGCCCGGCTGCTGCGAGAGCTCCTTTGTTTCACCGTGGACGGCGACCCGTACGCGGTCCCGGTCGAGCGGGTGCGCGAGATCGTCCGACTTCGGACCATCACGCCGATCCCGCGCGTTCCCACCGAGATTCTTGGCGTCATCACGCTTCGTGGAGAAGTCGTGCAGGTCCTCGATCTGCGGCTTCGCCTCGGGGTTCCGGCGCCGCCGCCGACCCGTACGCAGCGAATCGTCGTTCTTCACGGCGACGAAGGTGAAGTCACCGGGCTCCTGGTGGACACGGTGAGTGAGGTACTGCGGGTGGACGAGTCGGCGATACAGCTGCCAGCGACCGACGACTCGGCTTTCGTCAGTTCCCTCTGCACACGAGGCGAAACGTTCGTGGGACTCCTGAACCTGGAAAAGGTGCTCGATCTTGGCAGCCTCTAGCGCCCAGAACACGAACGACGTCACGGTCGAGCTCGCCTGCTTCGGCGTGAACGATCAGACCTATGGCGTGGACGTCCTGCAGATCCGAGAGATCGTGCGTTGGCAGGAGGTCACACCGCTACCGATGGCGCCGGCGCTGATCGAGGGTGTGATCGATCTGCGTGCCAATGTCGTCCCGGTCGTGGACCTCGGCCGTGTGTTGGGTGGCGAGGCCATCGAGGAAACGACGGAGGCGCGAATCGCTGTGCTCGAAGTCGACGACATGGTCTTCGGCTTGCGCGTCGCCGTCGCCGTAGACGTGCTGTCCGTAGATGCCTCGCAAGTCGACGAGCCGCCGGCCCTGGCGACCCAGTCCGGCTATGACGCGGTGCGTGCCGTCGTGCGTCGTCCTGGAGAGGCCCCGGTCATGGTGCTGTCGATCGAGCAGCTGCTCGAGACCGTTTACCGCTCCGCGAAACCTGCAAGCGGCTTCGCCGAGGAGAGAGTATGAGCGAGCTTCCCTTTCGCAGCGGCAAGCACTTCCGTGCCGTCCATCTCGGCAGATCGACAGTGCCCGGCGTCACGGCCGCGGCCGTGGTGCTCGCGTACCTGAGCGCAGTCCTTCAGCTCGGTGCCGACGAGTGGCGCGCGCTGTTGGCAGCAGTGGCGTTTGCGACCGTGGTGCTCACGCCCCTCGGTCAATGGGCCGCCCGGCGGATGGATCGCCGCATGACCCATGCCATCGATCGTGAGATCGAAGGGAGCGTCACGGAGACCGACAGGATCGAAGCCTACGCCCAGGCCTCGCAGCTTCCGATCCGGGGCATGCTCTGGTACTTCTCGAATTGGGTGATCGCAGCGGCGATCGTTCCTCCCTTCATGGCGCTTTGGCTGGGAACGCTCTCGACCTTCGCCGTCGTGTGCATCGTGGTCGCCGCCCTCACGGGTGGCCTGGCCATCGCCCCGTTCGTCTACTACTCGCTGCGCACGCTGGTCCATCCGCTCCGCGAATACTGGGGCCGACTGATCGGTGCCGAGGCGCGCCATACCCACACCGTTTCGGTCTCGCTGCGGCACAAGCTCCGCTTTCCGGTGGCCGCGATCTCGGCAGCCACCGTCATTTTCGTCTGCGTGTTGGCGTACGCGATCGCGACCCGGCCGATGGAAAACCAGGATCGGCTCGCCAAGCACGCATTCGTGGCCTACGCGGTCCAACAACTCGTGCCTGGCGAGGCACCGGTCGAAGCGCGGCTCGAGCTGCGCGGAGAAGCAGCGGGTGCCGACGAGGGTATCGCCCTCGAGCCCGCGCCGGTTGCCAAAGCCGCTCCAGCACAGAGCTTCGAGGATCTCTCGAAGCTGGGGCGACGATTCCTGGCCGCGCAGCAATTCGCCTTGTTCGATGCGGAGACCGGCCGAGTTCTCGGCGGCGAAACGACGATGCTGGCCCATGAGATCGAGCGGGTGTTGGCGAACCCGGCAGGGGGAGACAGCGCCGAACTCGATTCCGATCACAGCTTCGTGTGGCTCGCGATTCCGGATGGATCCGGCCGGGTGCTCGTGGCGGTCACGCCTCGCTCCGTATTCTCCTCCGCGATCGCGGGCAGCCTGACGATCTTCGTGCTGGTCTTCATCGGCGCGCTCGGTTTCGGTCTGGCGACGGCCTACTTGCTGGTGCAGGACATCACCGGAACCGCGAACGAGATCAAGCACCAGGCCGAGCAGATCACGGCCGGGAACCTGCAGGTCGCCGAACTCGTCGAGTCCGAGGATGAACTCGGAGATCTGGCGCGCACCTTCTCGAAGATGCGGCTCGCGCTACGGGACACCGTCGCCGGCGTGAGTGCCGCCGCGGGCCGCGTGGATGAATCCGCGAGCGGTCTCGCCGAGATCGGCGGTGGCGTGGCACAGAACAGTCAAGAGCAGGTGGCCGGGATCGAGCAAGCGACGTCACACGTCGCCGGGATCCACCACAACGTTTCGCAGATCACGGAGTCGTCGCACACGCTCTCGGGCAACGTCGAGGAAGCGAGTTCATCGGTGCTCGAGCTCGGCGCCGCGGGCGAGGAGCTTCATTCCACGGCCCAGGCGCTGAACCAACAAGTCAGCGAGGTAACGAGCTCGATCGAGCAGATGGTCCGGAGTGTGAACTCCGTCGGCGAACACACCGAGGGTCTGGGCGAGGCCGTGTCGGAGACCTCGTCGTCGATGTCCGAGATGACTCGCTCGATGCGAGAGGTCGAGGGACACGCGACGGAGACCGCGAAGCTCTCGCTGCACGTGATCGAACTCGCCGAGACGGGTCGCGAACAGGTTCAGGAAACGATCAAGGGGATGGACAACATCCGCGACGCCACCGAGACCGCCGATGAGGTGATCCGCGGACTCGCCGGCCGGATGAATGAAATCGGCGCGATCGTGGACGTGATCGATGACGTCGCCGACGAAACCAATCTGCTGGCCTTGAACGCCGCGATCATCGCCGCGCAGTCCGGGGAACAGGGTCGGGCATTCTCGGTCGTGGCCGACGAGATCAAGGACCTGGCGGATCGCGTGCTCTCCAGCACCAAGGAGATCGGCTCGTTGATCTCGTCCGTTCAGAGTGAGAGCAGCGCGGCCGCCCGAGCGATCGGGCGTGGGACCGAGAGTGTGCAGGGAGGCGTCAATCTCTCCGCAGAGGCCGGCGTCGCGCTGGAAGAGATCACCAGCGCGGCTCGGGATAGCGGAGGCCGGATCCAGGAGATCGTGGCGGCGGTTCGCGAGCAGGCGAAGGCGGCAGGTCACGTCGAACAGCTGATGGAACGCGTCAGTACCCGCGTCGAGGAAATCCGCGAGGCCGGGCTCGAGCAACAGCGCGGCAATGAGGTCGTGATGCGGGGCGCATCGGTCATGCGGGATGTCGCACAGCAGACCCAACGTACGACCGAAGAGCAGTCGAGTGGCGCCGGGCGAATTCGGGATTCGATGGAGAGCGTGCGCGAAGCCGTCGAGCACATTCACCACGCTCTTCAGGAGCAAGGCGAAGCCTGCACCGCGGCACTCTCGTTCTTGCAAGAGGTCTTCAGCCGTACACAGTCGAATGACGAGTCTGCGGATCAACTGCGAGAAGCAGCATTGGCCATGCAACGGCAGGCGGAACGCCTGCGCGATGACGTACGCAGGTTTCGGATCGATTAGGTCCTTCGTTCAATACCGCACAGTCGAACTGGGCGGTTGGTTCCAGGGTGGGGAGAGCAACAAATGATCGCCGGATGTCCGAAATGCGCGGCTCGATATCGCATCGATCGCGACAAGCTCGTCGACGGAGCAGTGCGTCTGCGCTGCACCAAATGTGAGGCCGTGTTCCGTGTTCGCGCTCCCGAAGAGCCCACAGAACCGCCCCAGCCCGCGGCGCCAATCAGTGCGCCGGCGCCGGTCGCTGCCCCGCCGCCCCAGCCTGTGGTTGCCGAAGCGCCAGCGGCCCCGGCACCCGTGGCCCCGGCCACGCCCACAGCGACCGGGCCATGCGTCCTGGTCGCAACGCCTGACACGGATCTCGCCAAACAAACGAGCGAATTGCTGGCCGCTTCTGGCTACGCCCCGGTCGTGGTTCACGATGGCAGCCAGGCCATGCTCGAGATTCAGCGAAAGCTGCCGAGTGCGGTCGTATTGGCCGCCGATCTACCGAAGATGTTCGGCTTCCAGGTCTGCGAGGTCGTCCAGCGCAACGAGAGCCTGAACCACATCCATGTGGTGTTGGTCGGGGCAATCCACCATCCGGATCGCTATCGGCGTCCCGCGGAAGAGATCTACGGAGCGGATGCCTACCTCGAAGCCCCCGACCTTCCCGGCGGCCTGCTACCGATCCTCGAACAAGCTGGAATCAGGGCCGCTGGCGTACCCGACACGGCAGCTGCGCCCGCGCCCGTCCCGGCCCCGGTAGAGGTGCCCGCGCCGCCGGCGATCGGCACCGACGAGTTCGCGATCGGGACCGAGCCGCCGCTCGAGATCGATTCGCCCCCGCAGCCGCTAGCCCCGGCACCGCCCAAGGCTTCCGCTCCGCCGCGGGTTCCGCCCGCCGCTGCCGAGGAGCCGGTAGACGGGCTCGGAGAGGAACGCGCCGCCGCCGAGCGACTCGCCCGCATCATCGTCAGCGACATCATTCTCTACAACGAGGACAAGTTCACCCAGTGCATCGCTGCCGGAAACGTTGCCGAGGTGTTGGGTCCGGACCTGGTCGAGGGGAGAGGCCTCTTCGAGGGGCGGATCGACCCGCGGGTTCGCGGTGACCGCGACTATCTGATGGACGAATTGATCCGGGTCGCTCGCTCGCGAGGCATGGAGTAGGACGATGGAAGCCCGGGAACGTGACAACGTCCTCGCCGATCTGGAGCATGCGGACGAGGAGCTGCGGCGACTTGCCGTGGAGCGGCTGAGCCGGTTCACCCCCACCGAAGCGGTTCCCCACCTGATCGAGGCCCTGGGCGACTCGAGCTGGCGCGTGCGGAAGGCCGCGATCGACCGCCTGGCCGGCTCGCCAGAACTTTCCTTCGCCGCTCGCGCACTCATCGAAGCGCTGCGCGATGGGGAGAACCCCGGGAGACGCAACGCGGCACTCGAAACCCTGGTTCGTACCGGTGCCGCAGCACTGCCGGTGCTTCTCGATGCGACGTCCGATGCGGATGTCGATGTTCGCAAGCAGGTCGTCGATGTACTTGCCGGTATCGGTGATCTAGCGGCAGGGCCGCGCCTGCGGGAGCTGCTATGCGACGATGATGCGAACGTGCGCGCCGCCGCGGCGGACGCGATTGGCGCGATCGGTGTTGCCGAGGCCGTGGCGGATCTGCTCGACAGCATCTCGAACGACGCAGAGCCGCTGGTCAGATTGTCCGCCCTGCGAGCGTTGGCTCGACTGGAGCTCAGCTTCGATGTGGCGGACGTCGCAGCCGCATTGGACGAACCCCTGTTGCGGTCGGGCGCCCTCGCGGCCCTCGGGAACAGTGACGATCCAGCAGCATTCGATGCCCTGGTCAAGGCACTCGAAAGCCCCGGTCGCTCCGCCCGGGAGTCTGCCGTCGATGCCCTGTTGATCCAGGCGAGTCGGGTCGAGGCCTCGGAGGTCGAGAACTTCGGGAATCGACTGCGCGAAGCGTGGACCGGCTCCGAGCTCTTCCTCGCCGACGCCAACTCGAGACTGGAAGATGCGCCGCTCGCCACGAGACTCGCATTGGTTCAGTTCCTTGGCCTGTTGCGGTTGCCCGAGACCATCGCGCCACTGCTCGACGCCGGTCGAGACGAAGCGCTTTCGGAGGTCGTGCTCGGTGTGCTCGAGACCCACGGCGACGGGGTGGATGCGCTCATCGATGCTAGTTGGGCAGATCTCTCGCCCGAATCGCAGACCCTGGCTTGCCACGTCCTGGCCCGTACCAACGGAGACTTCGGAGGGTCTCGGCTGCGTCTCTCGTTGGCTTCGCCGGACCCGGCGCTTCGCCTCGCCGCGCTTCGTGCGCTCGGCACTCGAGGGGATGCGGAGGCACTGTCTGACCTCGTCTCGCGCCTCGCGAACGTGACCGAGAGTGGCTACGACTTCGACGACGAGGGTGAAGGCGTCGCGATCGCCGACGCGATCGTGAAGGTGATCGAGGCGAAGGGGAACGACGCCGCGGAACGCGCGATCGAGTTGCTCGGGGAACGCCTGGCGGGGTCCGAGGAAGAGTTCAGACTGGCAGCTGCCGAGGTGTTGGGCCGGGTCGGCCGCGACTCCGACGTGCCCAGAATCGAATTGCTACTCACGGATCCGAGCGATCGGGTGAGGCGCGCTGCAACTGCAGCGCTTGCCAAGGTCGCCCCCGACGTGACAGAACCGCTGCGGGTGGCGATGGCAGACGAATCCGCACTCGTGCGGATCGGCGCAGCCACGGCCCTCGCAGGTTCGAGCCGCTCGGATGCGATCGCCGACCTCGCGCACCTGGCCGATGACGGTGACCCGCTGGTCCGCGGAGCCGCGATGCGGGCGGTCGGCGCCTGGGCCGCGGCGCAAAGCGATGGTACGGGTAACGATGCTGCGCTCGCGCTGCTCTCGGTCGGTCTGCGTCGAGGCGGAGCGACGGCGATGGCGAGCCTCGAATCATTGGCTCGCATCGGTGGCGCCAGTGTGGTGCCGTTGGCGCGCGGCGCGCTCGAGGATGTGGATGGGGAGATCGTTCAAGCGGCTCTCACCTGTATCGGGAAGCATGGAACCCACGCGGACCTGCAGGAGATGGTGTCGCTCTTCTCGCACCCCGAGTGGATGGTGCGCGCCCACGCGGTACAGATCCTGGCTGAACGGCGCGTGGTCCAGGCGCTCCCCGCGATGCTTCGCTGTCTGGATGTCGAACGGGACGAGTTCGTACGCACGGCCCTGCTGCAGGCCCTCGAATCCCTCGAGAGCCAAGCCGGATGAGTCTTCTCCAATCCGCAGACCTGATCCTGACGGACGCCGAGTTTCGGATGTTCCGGGATTTCTTTCGAGATGTCTGCGGGCTCTCGTTCGGTGAAGATTCGCGCTTCCTGCTGGAGAAGCGACTGGCCCGACGAGTGCGGGAGCTCGAACTCGGGAGCTTCCGCTCCTACTACTACATGCTGCGTCGCGACGAGTCGGGCGAACAGGAACTCGCTGCCGTCATCGACGAGTTGACCACGAACGAGACCTATTTCTTTCGCGAGCGAAACCAACTCGAAGCCCTGGTGGGTGAGGTGCTTCCGGAACTACTCGATCGTCGTGTTCGCGGCGGACCGCCGATCTCGATCTGGTCCGCCGGATGCTCGAGCGGCGAGGAGCCCTACACCATCGTGATGATGGCGATGGAGGCCGGTTATGTCCCGGGCCGGGATTTCCGCGTCTACGCATCGGACATCTCGCGCCGCGTCCTACACAAGGCGCGCCAGGGGATCTATCGGCCCGCCTCATTCCGCGAGACGGAGCCGCACGTCCAGCGCCGACACTTCAACGAGAAGGACGGACACTGGCAGATCTCCGACGATGTGAAGCGCCATGTGATGTTCTCACGCCTCAACCTGCTCGATCCCTCCCGCTTGGGGTTGCTCGGAACGATGGACGTGATCCTCTGCCGGAACGTCATCATCTATTTCGATATCGAGACCAAGCGCCAGGTCATCGACGTCTTCAGCGAGAAGCTTCAGTCCGGCGGGTACCTGCTGCTGGGCCACGCCGAATCCCTGATCAACGTCACGAGCGCCTTCGAACTGCGTCACCTGAAGCGCGACCTGGTCTACCGAAAGCCGCTTCCTGGCGAAGAACGGACGGACCCGTGGCATGCGGCGGCTCGCGCGGCGATTCGCGTGACCGACACGGATGGCAGGGGCGAGCGATGACTCGAGAGCAGATCCGTGTGCTCGTCATCGACGACTCCGCCTTCACGCGTCGCACCGTGAAGCGCATGCTGGAGAAGTCGCCGCTCGTCGAGGTCGTCGATTGGGCACGCGACGGCGAGGAGGCGCTTCGGAAGGCCCTCGAACTCGATCTCGACCTGATCACGCTCGATCTCGAGATGCCGCGCATGGATGGCTTCACGTTCCTGCGGATCTTGATGGCGCAGAAGCCGACGCCGGTCATCGTGATCAGCGGCAACGCCGGCGACCAGGATGTGTTCAAGGCGCTCGATCTCGGGGCCGTGGATTTCGTGGCGAAGCCGTCGCCGCACGCAACGCCGGAACTCGCGACGATCGAGCAGGAGCTGATCCGGAAGGTGCACGGCATCCGTCAACTGCGCATCGATCGCGTCGCCGACCGGATCGCACAGATGCCGACACTGGCACCCAGGAAAGCGACACGCGCCGCCCACCGGGTCGTCGCGATCGGCTCCTCCACCGGCGGTCCGGCAGCCCTGATGCAGATCTTCGGCGCGCTTACCGAGCCGCCGCCTTGCGGTTTCATCGTCTCGCAGCACATGCCCGAGGGCTTCACCCTCGGCTTCGCGGAGCGCATCGATCGGATGACGCACCTTCGCGCCCGCGAGGCGCAGAGCGGGGACATCGTCGAGGACGGTCTGGTGTTGATCGCGCCGGGCGGCAAGCACCTGGAATTCGAGGCGAAAGGTGGCCGCGTCGTCGCGCGTGTCGTCGCGCGCGACGATGCCGACAAGTACGCACCGTCGGTCGATCGCATGTTCACCTCGGCGGCCAAGCACTACGGGGCCGACTTGTTGGGAATCGTTCTGACAGGAATGGGAGATGACGGTCGTGAGGGCGTCCAGGCCGTGAAACGATCGGGAGGGAACGTGATCGTGGAGTCAGAGGAAACCGCGGTGATCTTCGGGATGCCGCAGCAAGCGATTCGAGCCGGTTCGGTCGATGCGGTAATAGCGCTCGATCTGATCGCCCCGGTGATCCAGAAGGGATTCGCCGAGGGTGGCTCGAGCCGAGGGAGGTCCGAGTGAGCGACCGCGACGACATCTTCAAGCGGGCGGACGAGTTCCTGGCGGTGTTCCGTCGGGGCGCCGAGTTCACCAGGGAGCTGGTCGAGGAGAATCAACGCCTTCGTGGGCAGATCGTCGAGGTGGACCGGCGCGACAACGACGCCGCACAGGACACCACCGAGTGGGGGAAGCTGCGTCAACAACTGCTGACACACATCGAGGGCCTCGAGGTCGAGAAGGAGGACGTGCTGGAGAGGCTCCGAGCCCTCGAGGAGGAGAACCGGCAGTTCGCCAATCGCTACGTGGAGATCGAAGAGGAGAACAACAACCTCGCGAACCTCTACGTCGCCTCGTACCAGCTGCATTCGACGCTCGATCTCTCGGAAGTGCTCAAGATCATCATCGAGATCGTGATCAACCTCGTCGGCGCCGAGATCTTCTGTGTCTACGTGCACGACGACAAGACGGGCTTGCTCGAGCCGGTGGCCGCGGAAGGCGAGAAAGTGCCCGCGTTCCCTTCGGTGCCGATGGGTACCGGGATCGTCGGTGTCTCGGTCGCGAGCGGCGATACCCACGCGACGGATTCGAATGGGTCCGCGGACTATGAGTCCCCGATCGTGTCGATTCCGCTCCGCGTCGAGGATCGCCCGATCGGGGCGATCGCGATCTTCAAGCTCCTTGCCCAGAAGGAGCAGTTCACACTCCTGGATCACGAGTTGTTCACGTTGCTCGCTGGCCACGCCGCCACCGCGATCTTCGCCGCCGAACTCCACGCCCAAAGTGAGCGAAAGCTCAACACGATCCAGGGCTTCATCGATCTATTGACGAAGTAGCCGGAGAACGACCATGGAACGACATCGAATTCTCATCGTCGAAGACAGTCCCACGATGCGCCAGCTGCTCGTGTTCGCCCTCAAGCGGCTCAAAGGCGCCGAAATCGTCGAAGCCCAGGATGGTCTGGACGGCTTGCGCAAGGTGACCAGTGACGACTTCGATCTGGCCCTCGTGGACATCAACATGCCGGTGATGGACGGCCTCAAGCTGATCAGCCTGATCCGTGACGAAGACGGCCTCAAGGACATGCCGATCGTGGTCATTACCACGGAAGGCGCCAAGGAGGACCGCGATCGGGCTCTGGCCCTCGGCGCGGACGAGTATCTGACCAAGCCGATCCAGGCGAACAAGGTGCTGGCCATCGCGAAGGCGCTGCTCAAGATCGAGTAGACCCGCGCGGACGGTCCGGTGTGCGTGTGCTATTCCAATCCGCCGTGAAGCGGCGGTCACCGGTACTCCTTTCGATCCTGGCAGTCGGCCTGCTCTGCGCTGGCTGTGGCTATCAGGCGGTTCGCTACGGGGAGACCTTCGGCGAGGCGAATCGCATCGCCGTACACGGCTTTCGCAACGACACCTTCGAAGCCGGAGTCGACGGTGTCGTCACCGACGCCCTTTCCAGCGAGATCATGCGCCGCGGCGCCCTGCGCCTGGTGGCGGAGTCTGGCGCCGCCGATTGGATCCTCAGCGGCGTCGTGACCGAGATCGAGACACAGAGCCGGAGCTTCTCCTCCGTCGCGTTCTCGCTCGAGTACGAAGTCTACCTGCGGCTCGCCGTGACCATCGCACGCCAGGATGGCTCGGCCCTCGTGCTCGACTCCAACGTGCTTCGGGAGAGCGAGCGCTACCTCGCCAGTGCCGACGTGGAAGTGACGCGTACCCATCGCGAAGAGGCGATTCGACGACTCGCCGCACTCCTGGCAACCCGGATCCACGACACCTTCCTCGAGTCCGCCGCTTTCCCGGAGGCTCCGAGGCCGGCGACGCCGTGACGCCGGCCGAGCTAAAGGGCGAGTTGGCAGGCGGGACGCTCCGCTCCGCGTACCTCGTTGCTGGCGCCGAGCCGCTGTTCCGCGACGACAGCATGGCCGCCTTGCGAGAGGCGGTCTTGGGCGAGGGTCCCGCCGACTTCAATCTCGATCGCCTCGATGGCAGCCAGACCGGCCCGGGAGAACTCGTCGATGCGATTCGTGCGCTCCCGGTGATGGCAGCCCGCCGTCTCGTCATCCTTCGCGAGCCCGAGGCGCGGCGCGGAGCCAAGGGCGAGGCACTGACCAAGGCCTTGGCCGATGCCGTGGCCGAGGTGGCCAGCCAGCAAGAGACCGTGTTGGTGGTACTGGCGGCCAAGGTCGACAAGCGTTCCCGCTGGGTGAAGGCCTTCAAGGCGCCGGCCGCGCTGGTCGTTTGCGATCCACCGAAAGCGGGCAAGGCCGTGGTTGCCTTCATTCGAGACGAGGCCAAGCGCCGTGGCTTCCGGCTCGAATCCGGCGCGGCAGAAGCGCTCGCCGAAACGACCGGTCCACAGCTCCTGATGATCCGGAATGAACTGGAGAAGGCCTCGCTCTTCGCCGGGCCCGACGAACCGATCACACGAGCCCGGGTCCTCGAGAGTGCGACCGATCTGGCGGAGGAGCCGATCTGGGATCTCACCGACGCGATCGGCGAGGGCCGCAGTGCCGATGCGCTTTCCGTCCTCGACAAACTGACGGGGACCGGTGCGCCGCCGCCGCTGCTGCTGGCCTCGCTCGCAGGCCACTTCCGAAAGCTCACGCGCGCGCGAAGTGGCGGCCGGCTCAGCGGCCATCCGTTCGCAGTCCAGAAGTTGGAACGCCAAGCGAAGCGCTACAGCGCGCGCCGACTCCGCTTCTGCCTCGATGCCATCCACGAGGTGGACGAGGTCCTCAAAGGGCAGGGCAATCTACCCGGGGACCTGGCTCTACAACGGCTCGTGCTCGGGCTTTCCGCCTGAGCAGGGCGGGTGCTAGGCGGGGATGGCGTGAACGGCCTTGGCGAGGCGCGAGACCTGCCGGCTCACCGTCGACTTCTTGAGCACACCCTTGCTGCAGGCCTTGCGGTAGGCGGCCTCGGCCAGGCGAAGTTGGGTTTGCGCAACCTCGGCATTTCCATCGCTGATTGCCTGACGCACGCGCTTGATCTGGGTGCGGACCGAACCGCGAACGACCCGGTTCCTGGCCTGCCGCTTGAGGGCCTGCCGTGCACGCTTTTCCGCCGACTTGTGGTTCGCCACTAGGGTCGCCTCTCGATTCTCTCGGTTGCTGGTGCGCGAAGGCGCGCCTTCCGGTCGCGACCGGAGCCGCGGAGCGCCGGAACATAGGCGAAGGACCGGAGGTTTGGCCAGCGCCCGCGGCGAGATTGCAGCCAGGCCGAACTGCAGGAATCCCGCCTCATGTGGGGCTTCTGGCCAGCCGATGCGCAACAACGAATCCGACTACGGGACGGCAGGATGAGTGTGTCCGTGCGCATGATGCTCTGTCTGGGGGTGCTCTGGCTCCTCGGCGGCAGCGCGCCAGTACTAGCGAGCGAACCGACGACGGCGTTGCCGGCACACGGGAGCGCTGCAGCCACGGACACCGAGGGGCTAGTCCCCGTGGGGATACGCGTGCGGGGGGCCACCGAATCGATGGCCGCTGCCGAGATCCGCAGCCGGGTCCTGCGGGTCTGGTCGCTCCCCTCGAGCTCGCTCGAGGAGCGTGTCGAGCGCACGATTCGTGCCGGATATCAGCTCGGCATGCAAGACCTGGAAGCGCCCGCCCGCGCGCTGCTCATTTCTCCGGAGCTGGGCGAGCCACTCGAGCGCGCCCGCAGCGCCGCACGGCTGGCGCCGTCGCTCCCTGCCAGTCGCGCCGCTTTCGCGCGGGCGCTCTGGGACGATGGCCAATGGCAGGCTGGAGCGCGGGAACTCTCGGCGGCGATCCGGGCGGTTCCGGCACACCTCGAGGCTTCACTCTGGGCCCGCGTGACCGTCTGGCAGGCGTGGTTCCTGGCCATCGTCGGCGGTGCGCTGCTGTTCCTGACGCTGGTCGCCGCGATCTCGATTCCCGCCTGGGTGCGTCATCTCTCGGCGATTCGTGAGGATCTGCCGGGCTCCTCGCGGTTCGCCATGGTCGCGTCGCTGCTCCTGCTACCAGCCGTCGTCGGGGAGGGCCCCGCAGGCGTCGCCGCCGCAATGGTGTTCGTGGCTGCCGCACACGGAACATTCTGGCGACGCGCCGTCGTCGCGCTTTCGGCCGCCGCGTTCGTCGTGGCCCTCTATCCGGTTCTGCAGCAGTCGTCCGAAGCCCAGGCTGCCTTGGGGAGTGATCCGGCCGCAATGGCCGCCCATGCTGCCGAGCACGGCTTTCCTTCGGCCGATGAGCTGGCACGGATCGAATGGGCGGGCAGCGAGGACCTGTTGGCCGCGCGCGCGCTGGCGCTGCGAGCGAAAAGAACCGGCGACCTCGAAACCGCAGCCCGTCGTTATGCGAAGGTTGTCGAGGCCAGCGGCTACCCCTCGGCGGACCTGCTGAACAACGCTGCTGGCGTCGCCCTGGCGCTCGATCGAACGGACCAGGCGATCGAGCACTACGAGCGCGCGGCCAAGCGAGCCGAGTCGCCTCTGCTGCTGTTCAATCTCTCCCAGGCCTACGGCAAGGCGATTCGCCTGGATGCCCAGGATCTGGCCTTGGCTCAAGCCCAGGCCATCGATGCGTCCGCGGTCGGATTGCTGACCGGCGAGTTTGGGGCCACCGCGCTGGGCCTGGTCGCCGATATCCCGATCCCGGCGTCGGCTACCCGCGCTCGGCTGCAGGGATCAGAAGGCGGCGATGGTCTGGCCAGGCGCGCGCGCAGTCGAATCGCTCCGGGCTTCCTCGGAACCGGGATGTCGCAGGCGCTACTGGTCTTCGGCATCGCTTTCAGCTTGGGGGCATGCCTCGGTCTCTGGCTGGCGCGAATCGTGGGTGAGGAAACGGACGCCTATTCGGACATCGCCCGCATCCTCAAGAGCCGCGGCGGTGATCCGGCAGCGCGGATGGTGCGGATCGCCCAGATTCGCGACCGCCAGGCACGCAGGGCCCGATTCAAGCGGGTCGCCTCGGTGTTGATCCCGGGCGCAGCGGGCGTACTCGCCGGCCGCCCGGTGATGGGCTGGCTCGGCGCCACGTTGGCGGCATCGATACTCACATTGCTTTGGCTGGGCTCGGCCACGGTTCCGGATCCGCTCGCAATCGGAGGCCTGGCCGGCATCGTCGGCGGGCTCGGCGTCGCCACCCTGGGCCTCGCCTACCTGTCGATGCTCGGCCTGACCCTGGCCATGAAGGAACGGAGCTGATGGCCGTCGCACTGCACGGAAATCTGCGCGACTTCGGCGTGGGCGAAGTATTTCAGCTGATCGGACAACAGCGGAAGACCGGCGTTCTCGATGTGACCGGCGACGACTCCCGGCTGCGCATCGCCTTCGAAGGCGGTGCCGTGGCGTGGGGCGAACTGGCAGGGCCGTACCCGGAGTCCGGCCTCGGTGAGATGCTGGTGCGCACCGGCCTGCTCACCCCGGAGCGTCTCGTCGAAATCGAGCAAGAGATCCAGGAGTTCGATCGCTCGCTCGCAGAGATTATCAAGGGCACCGCCGAGCTGAGCGACGACCAACTCGAGGACACGCTCGATCTGGTTACCCGCGACACGGTTTTCGAGCTGTTGCGCTGGAAGTCGGGTTCGTTTCATTTCAACACCGAGACGCTGGTCTTCGGACGCGACCCGGCGCGGGTGATGCCGGCCGAGCAGATCCTGATGGATGGTCTGCGCATGGTCGACGAGTGGAGCACGCTCGATCCCGTTGCCGTCGATCCGGCGAGCGTGTTCGAACGCTCGGGGCATTTCGACAGCTATCGGAACCAGATCGCGGGGGCTCCGCCCGACGCCGTTGCTCGTGCCGAGCGCCTGTTCCTCCTGATCGACGGCCGGCTGGCCAGTCGTCGAATCATCGACCTTTCGCGCCTCGGGACTTTCGAAGGAGCGCGCGTGCTCTCGGAACTGCGGCGCGCCGGACTGATCAGCCCGGTCGACCCGGCAACCCTGATGCGCGACAAGCGTCGCCGAGTGCTTCCGGATGTGGGTCGCGGCCCTGCCATCGCGGCGGCTGCGCTTGCCGGTCTCCCGTTCGTGCTGTTGGCGACCCTGGTCCTGGTGCTTGCCTGGCGGGGCCCGGTGGTCTCGACGCGGGGCCTGGAAGTGGCCGGCCTGCGTCCTTCCGGCCAGCACCGAGCGGCTCATTCCTTCGAGCAGCGGCGTATGCGCCATGCCGTGGAAGCCTACCGATTCGCGTTCGGGCGTTGGCCCGGAGAGCTATCGGAACTCGCAGAATTTTCGGGTGAACGAGCTTGGACGATGGCACCCGACGAAGGCCACGAATACTATTACGCCCACCGCGGTGAAACGTTCCTGGTGCTCGCCCCCGCAGAGTGAGACCCAACTCGCGGTTTGCGGAGGACACCCTGGCCGACGCCAGCGCCAGCACCCGGCAGACCCTGGTCTTCGAAGACAATCGACTCGCCGCTGACCTTTACGGTGAGCGCGAGCAGACCTTGCGCATCCTCGAGCAGGACCTCGGGGTGCAGGCCCGCGCTCGGGGCAACCAGGTCAAGCTGGTTGGCGACGAGGAGCGCGTGGGCCTGGCGCGAAAGGTCCTGGAAGAGCTCTACGCCCTGTTGCGGGAGGGTCGTGAGCTCTTGCCGCGGGACGTGCACGCGGCCATCCAGGCCGTCACCAAGGAGCCCGAGGTCAAACTGCGGGACGTCTATGCGGACGTGCTGGCATCGGTCGGCAGTCGACGCCGCATCTCGGCCAAGAACATCGCTCAGCGCCGCTACATCGAGATCATTCAAGCCGACGATGTCGTGTTGACGATCGGCCCAGCAGGAACCGGAAAGACCTACCTGGCCATGGCCATGGCGATCGCGGCGCTCAACCGCCACGAAGTCACCCGGGTGATCCTGACCCGCCCGGCGGTCGAGGCCGGCGAACGGCTCGGCTTCCTCCCCGGTACGATGGCCGACAAGGTGAATCCGTACCTGCGGCCGCTCTATGATGCCCTCCACGACATGATGGACTACGAGAAGGTCCAGCGATTGATGGACCGCGGCGTGATCGAAGTCGCGCCCCTGGCCTTCATGCGCGGACGCACGCTGAATGGTTCGTTCGTGATCCTCGATGAGGCGCAGAACACCACCCCTGAACAGATGAAGATGTTCTTGACCCGGCTCGGCTACGACTCGAAGTGTGTCGTGACGGGCGATACCACCCAGGTGGATCTGCCGAGCGATCAACCGAGCGGCCTGGTCGATGCGTTGCGTGTGCTGGACGGCGTCGAAGGGATCGGGCTGATGCAATTCACCGATGCCGACGTGGTGCGACATCCGTTGGTCCAGTCGATCGTTCGCGCCTACGACCGGTGTGACGAAGCCAGGGCGGCCGACCTCGCGCGTCGGGCCGCCGTCGCCCGGCTTGGCGAATCGCCGGGTGACGATTCGGACGGATGAGCGCGCTCATTACCGGCCCGTCCGCTGGACTTCCCGGCTTCGATTGCGATGGCTTTCAGCGGCGTGCGGATGCCGTGCTGGCCGCAGCCGGCGAGCCGGACGCCGAACTCTCCGTTGCCTTGGTGGACGATTCGGAGATCGCGGTGTTGAATGCGGAGTACCGCGGCAAGAGCGGGCCCACCGACGTGCTCTCGTTCTCGTTGCTCGAAGGCGATCACGCGGAGCGTCGCGGACAGATGCTAGGCGACGTCGTGATCGCGGTCGCTGTCGCCGAGCGTCAAGCCGCCGAACTCGGGCACGATCTCGATGAAGAACTGCTGCGCCTGTTGATTCATGGCGTGCTGCACCTGCTCGGCTTCGATCATGAGCAGGACGAAGAAGCCCGTGTGATGGAGGCCCGCGAGCGCGAGGTGCGCGCGGGCATCCCTGGATGAGTTCGCTCGAGCGCTACGGCCCCGGCCTCGGCTACCTGATCGCGACGTTCCTCGCCTTCCCCCACCCGCTCGGCGACCGGGTCGTTGACCTGGGGCTCATCGCGAGTTGGCTCTCGCCGGCGTTCTTGTTGCTCGCGCTGCGCGGCCTCGGGCCCGGACCCGCTGCGCGCCGCGCTTTCTGGCTCGGCTTGCTTGCCCACGGTGCGGTCCTCCACTGGATCTACGTCGTCACGGTGCAGTACGGGGGCGCCCCGGTCTGGGCCGGATTCGTGACACCACTTCTGCTCGCGCTCTATCCGGCCGCGGCCACCGCACTCTTCGCCGTCGGCGCCGCCTGGCTCGGGCGTCGCAGCGCCGCCGCACCACTTGCCCTCGCGGGCCTCTGGGTCGTGCTCGATCACGCGCGCTCCTTCGTGTTCGGAGGCTTTCCCTGGGCCACCCTCGGCTACGGCCTTCATCTGGATCAGCCGCTGCTCGGATTGGCCTCGGTGACCGGCGTCTACGGGCTCTCGGCCGTCGCGGTTCTGGGTGGCGCCAGCGCACTCCTGGCGCTGCGGCCGTTCGCGGGGCCGCCGCGGCCCCGGCTCGCCGCGCTCGGTATTGGCGCCGTTGCCCTGCTCCACGGCCTGGGCGTCTGGCTCGCGCCCGCGCCCCCCGAAGGCCCTACGCTTCGCGTGGCGGTCCTCCAGGGCAACATCGAGCAGGGCGTGAAGTGGGCGCCCGACTACTTCGAACGAACGATCCGGATCTATGAGGCGCTGGCCTTCCAGGCGGCGGCCGAGGGCGCCGAGCTGATCGTCTGGCCGGAGACCGCGATCCCGGGCGCGCTGACCGACCCGGAGCTGGCGCTTCGCTTCGAGGTTCTGGCCCGCGCCACCGGTGCGCGTCTGGTGGTGGGGGCTGCCGGCGTCGAGTGGGATGAGACCCGCACGGTTCCCCATATCTTCGATAGCGCGTATCTGTACGCACCGGATGGCCATGTCAGCGAGCGCTACGACAAGGTCAAATTGGTTCCGTTCGGTGAGTTCCTGCCATTGCGCGATCTCCTCGGGCGCATCATCAAGCCGCTCGCGACCGGTGTCAGCAACCGCGATCTGACCGCGGGGTCGGGCCCTCGGGCGGTCGAATCCTGGGGCGAGCCGGGGCAGGACCCGGTGCTCAGGCTCGGCGTGCCCATCTGCTATGAACTGCTCTTTCCGGATCATGTCCGTCGCATGTCGAAGGACGGGGCGCAGCTGCTGCTCGGGATCACCAACGACGCCTGGTACGGCGCCACTGGTGCTCCGTATCAGTTCCTGGCGATGACCGCGCTGCGTTCGGCCGAGACCGGGACCTGGGGGGCCCGGGCAGCGAATACGGGCATTTCGGCCCTGATCGACGAACGCGGCCGGGTTCGGGAAAGTACCCAGATATTCGAACGTGATTTCCTGGTCGGTGACCTGCCGCTTCGTTCCCCCACGCAGGCACCGACGTTCTACGCAGCACACGGCGACGTGTTCGCGTGGGGTTGCTGGATCGCGCTCGGAGCCTGGTCAATCGCCGCCAAGTTTCGCGAGAAGCGGGTGCGGCCAAGCTCGCAAGCGGGAGATCGAGATGAGTGACGGCGAGAACGCCGGCGCGTCGTTGGACGCCGGAGAACTGGCGGAGCGCCTGCGCAACCTGCGCGGGCGGTTGGGCGAGTTCCGGGGGCGTCTTTGACGAGGACGGCCTGAAGGACCGGTTGGCCTCGCTCGATGCCCAGGCTGCCGATCCGGATCTCTGGAACGATCGCGAACAGGCCGAGCGGGTCTTGCGGGAGAAACGCAAGGTCGAGCGCGAGGTCTCGTTCCTCGACGGTCTTGCCGAGCTCGTTTCCGACGCCGAAGTGTTGCTCGAGCTGGCGGCCGAAGAAGATGACCTCGCCACGCTCGGCGAGGCTGACCTGAAGCTCTCGGAAGCAGACCACGAACTCGAGGATGCCGAGCTCCGTCAGATGTTAGGCGGCGAGCACGACGGTTCCAACGCGATCGTCTCGATCAACGCCGGCGCAGGCGGGACCGATGCAGCCGATTGGGCGGAGATGTTGTTGCGGATGTACTCGCGCTGGGCAGAACTGCGCGGTTTCAAGATCGAGATCCTGGACGCTCAGGAAGGCGATGAAGCCGGGCTCCGCAGCGTCACGGTGACCGTGTCCGGCGATTCCGCCTTCGGCTACATGAAGGCGGAGGAGGGCGTTCACCGCCTCGTTCGCATCTCTCCGTTCGACTCCCAGAGTCGACGTCACACGGCCTTCGCGAGTGTCACGGTCTTCCCCGAGATCGACGATTCGATCGACGTGGACATCGACGAGAACGACCTCAGAATAGACACCTACCGCGCTGGAGGGGCCGGAGGGCAGCACGTCAACAAGACCGATTCCGCGGTGCGGCTGACCCACGTGCCGTCCGGCATCGTGGTGCAGTGCCAGAACGAGCGTTCCCAGCACAAGAACAAGGCCCAGGCGATGAAGGTGCTGCGGGCGCGCCTCTACGAACACCTGCGTCGCGAGCGGGAGGAGAAGCGGGAAGCGCTCTCCGGTGAGAAGCGCGCCATCAATTTCGGCAGCCAGATTCGCTCCTACACGCTCCATCCGGCCCAGCGCGTCAAGGATCACCGGACCGGCGTCGAGGCGGGCAATGCCCAGGGGGTGCTCGACGGGAACCTGGATCCCTTCATTCGGGCAACCCTGCTGCACCAGGCCGGCGGTTCGCTGTGAGCCCGGTAGACGCGCATTTCCCCGGTTTTCCGGGAACCTTCCGGGTTCGCTGGGTGTCCGAACTGCGAGGCGCTGGGGGGTGCCTCATCGGAGTCCATCATCCGGGCGAACAAGGTTCGGGCGGACAAGGTCCGGGCGAACCAGGTTCGGGCGCGAGAACGCAACGAGCGAAGGATGGCCGATGACCGCGCTGGCGACTGAAATATGGGCGGCGCTTTCGGTCGCGGGTGGTTCCGTTGCGCTGGCGTTCATCGTGACCCTGGCGCTCGGGATCTGCTCGCTGGCCGTGCTGTTCTTCGGCTCGGCGGTGGTGGTGTTGGAGCGATTCGCACGCGCGGTCAAGCGGCCGCGCTCGGTCGCGATCGTCACCGTCATCTGGGCGTTGTTATTGGGCGCCCTCGGGACGGACGAAGAATTCCTCGAGGGAATGGGCATTCCATGGCCCGGCACGCTCGCGGCCTGGCTGGCAACGGCGGCGGCGGCCTTCGGCGTCTTGCTGGTGGCACAGGGGGTCGTCGCCGGCCTGCTTCGCTACCTCGCGCCGCGTTCGCTCGGTTTCTTCAGCGTCGCATTCCTCGCCGCAGGTTATGCGCTCGGCGCCGGAGGCCTCGGCAACTTCGGTTATTCGCTGGCGCCGGCCCTGGTCTCGGCGGCCATCTGGGGGTTCTTCGTGCTGCGCCGACGTCGGCACTCGGCGAACGGTCGGGGCTCGGACGAGAGCCTCGCGATGATCGCCACGCTGGTGTTGGGCGCGGGCGTGCTGCTCCCGCTGTTCCTTGCCGGTCCATCGCTCGAGGTGGCCCGCTTCGGAAGCGCAGCGCTCGGGGCCTTCAGCGGGGCCGTGCTGCTGGGGCTACTGCCCCTGGCCGCAGCGGGTCTGGTCGATGCCCGGGGCACCCCAGAGTGGTTCATCGCCGGCCGCTACCTGTTCGCCAAGCGCCGGCAGACATTCATCTCGATCATTACCGGCATCTGTATCGCCGGCGTGGCCGTGGGCGTCTGGTTGATCGTGACCGTGATCTCGGTGATGAACGGCTTCGAGCGCACCTGGCGTGAGGAGATCATCGGCAATCGCGCCCACCTGACCGTCCACAACCCGATGGGCCCGATCGAGGACTACCCGTCCCTGCTCGACCAGATCGAGCAGGTTCCCGAGGTCGTTGCGGCTTCGCCCTACGTCGATGGCGAAGGCATGGTGCGCGGCGAGCGCGGCGAGATCCTGGCGGTGAAGGTCCGTGGAATCGATCCCGAGCGGGTAGTGGGAGTGACCGATCTGGCAGAAGACCTCGCCCCCGGTTCGAAGCAAGCGCTCTCGATGTTGGGGCCCGACGCGGAGGGGATCCCCGGTCTCGTGGTCGGCAGCCGGCTCGCGATCTCGGCCGGAGTCGGCGTTGGCGACACCATCACGCTCATCTCGCCGTTCGGGGGCCCGCCAACGCCGCTAGGCCCGGGCCCGCGTCTCAAGCGCTTCCGGGTGGCCGGCGTCTTCCAAACGAGTTTCTTCCAATACGACGAGGTCTTCACATTTACCGACCTGGCCGCAGCCCAGGATTTCCGACGTGTGGGCGACGTCGTCCACGGGATCGAGGTGAAGACAACCGACTACTATCGCTCGCGCCGCGTAGCGGACACGGTCGAGGCGACGTTGGGCTTCCCCTACTACACACGCGATTGGAAGGACTTCTTTCCCTCGTTCTTCCAGGCCCTCAAGACCGAGCGCATGATGATGTGGGTGCTGCTGACGATGATCATGGTCGTAGCGACCTTCGCCATCGTGGTGACCCTGATCATGATGATCATGGAGAAGTCGAGCGACGTCGCCATCTTGAAGGCGATGGGGGCAACCGATGCCCTGGTGGAACGGATCTTTGCCATCGAGGGTACGATGATCGGATTGTTAGGCACCGTGATCGGGCTGATCTCCGGCGTGATGGTGACGACCCAGCTCTCGTGGGTGCAGGAGCAGATCGAGTTCCTGACCGGGGTCGATACCTTGCCAGCAGCCATCTATCAGTTCGCCAACCTGCCGTGGGAAATCGACATCTTCCAGCTCGCGATCATCTCGGCGATGGCGATGGTGTTCGCGCTGGGAGCGACGCTGTTGCCTTCCCGGCACGGCGCTCGCCTCGACCCCGCCGAAGCCCTTCGGTACGAGTAGGAAGATGTCGGACGCACTGCTCGAGACTCGCGGACTCCAGAAGGAGTTCATCACTGGCGACGGTTCGATCTCGATCTTCGAGGATCTCGAGTTCAGCGTGCAACCCGGTGAGCGCATCGCGATCCTGGGCCAGTCCGGCGTCGGAAAGTCGACGTTGCTTCACGTGCTCGGGACGCTCGATCACCCGACCGGCGGGAACGTGTTCTTCGAGGGCGAGGACGTCTTCGCCAAGGAGCCCGACCAACTGGCGCGATTCCGCAACGAGTCGCTCGGCTTCGTATTCCAGTTCCACCACTTGCTTCCGGAATTCTCGGCACTCGAGAACGTCATGATGCCGGGGCTCTTGCGAGGGGATACGCCGGCGGCGATTCGCCAAGCGGCGCATGCCATTCTCGATGAAGTCGGTCTTTCGCACCGGCTCGACCATCCCGTCGGGAAGTTGTCGGGCGGCGAACGCCAGCGCGTGGCCGTGGCACGGGCCCTGGTGCTGAATCCGCCGCTGGTGCTGGCAGACGAGCCGACGGGGAATCTGGATCCCGAGACCGGTGAGCGGGTCGGCGACCTGCTGCTCGATCTCAACCAGGTCCGGTCGACCGCGCTCGTGATCGTGACGCACAACGAGCGGCTCGCCGGCCGCATGGAACGTGCCATGGTCCTGGAAGGCGGGCAGCTGCTGCCCGCGTGAGCCCTGGTCTGCCGTGGCTTCTGGCCCCACGAATGCGTCGATCTCGCAGTAAACCCCTGAAACCAAACGGATTTTGGCGCCCCATCGGGGTTGCCTCGCCCACCCCCTCGAATTAGACTCCCCGCGCTCGGGGTGCAGAGCCGGGGCTTCCCTCCCCCGATCCCCAGCGAAACGGGGATGCGGGTTCGTCCACCGGGCTCGCGAGCCCAACTTCACCGGTCGCCAACAGCCGTCATTCGTTACCCGCTACCCAGTTGGAAGGGGCTCCACCAACGTGCTTCCGCAGGGATCTACCAACGCATTCACCCGAGCGATCCTGCGCGCGCTTCTTGCTGCCCTCGTCGTGCTAGTTGCGGGGTCGGCGGCCGCCCAGGAGACCGTGCGTGTTCTGGTGGCCGTGCTCCCGTTCGAAGTGCACAGTGCCAAGCCCCTCGATTACCTCGAAGGCTCCCTTGCAGATCTGCTGGCTACGAGACTCGAAGCCAGCGGCGAGGTCGACGTCGTTGACGCCGTGACCGTGCAGGAGACGCTGCTGACGGTTCCGGGCGAGAGCGGCGAGGCGACGGTGCGCCGGCTTGCCCAGGAGGTCGGCGCCGAGTGGGTGGTGGTCGGCAGTCTCACCGAACTCGCGGGGCAGTACAGCCTCGACGTCCGGATCACGCCGGCGACCAGCCGGGTCACGACCACGACCGTCTCCTATTCGGCGGCCGGCGACGACGAGCTGCTCGACCGGATCAATGAACTGGCAAGTCGCGTCGTCGGCATCGTTACCGGGAGCGAACGTTCGCTGCGCATTGCCTCGATCGAAGTCGAGGGCGCTTTCGACCCGGTGGCAGTCTCGAATGCCCTGCGCATCCGGGAGGGAGACCCGTTCTCCAGCGCCATTCTGCGTGAGGAACTCGAGCGGCTCCAGGCACTCGACGATGTCGCCACGGCAAGTGTGGATACCGTTGCTGGAGAGCACGGCGTCGCGGTGACATTCCGCGTGGTACCCGCCCAACGCATCGTTCCCGGTGGCGAGAGCGCTGCGGTCGGGGACGTGATCGGCTCGATCGAGATCCGCGGCAATCGCCGCATCGAGGACGCGGCGATTCGTGCGCGGATCACGAGCACGCCCGGCGGCGCCTACAACCCCCCGCGAATCTCCGAGGACGTCCGAGCCATCTATCAGCTCGGCTTCTTCAAGAACGTACGCGTTTTCGTGGACGAAGGTCTGGACGGCCGGGTCGTCGTTTTCGACGTCCAGGAGAATCCCGTCGTTCGACAGGTCACGCTGACGGGCAATGATGAGGTCGACGAGGAACAGATCCGCGACAACCTGACCTTGACCACCGGTTCGACGCTCGATCTTCCCTTGCTATTCGAGAACCGGCTGCGAATCGAGTCGATCTATCGCGCCGAGGGCTTCTATCTCGCTCGCGTTCGCCACGAGGTGGAGGAACTCGCGGGAGACGCGGTCGCCATCCACTTCACCGTGGACGAAGGCGAAAAACTGAAGCTTCGCAGCATCGAATTCGTCGGAAACGAAGCCTTCAGCGATGACGAGCTGCGTGAGGGCTTCAAGACGAAGACCTGGAAGTGGCATTCACTGTTGACCCAGTACCTCGACAAAGCGGGAACCTACGCAGAGCCGGTCTTCAACCAGGACCTGCGCAGCGTGAGCGATCGCTACCTCGACAACGGGTACATCCAGGCGGATGTCGGCGAGCCGCAAGTCGTGCCCTCCGATGACGGGCTCTCGGTCGTGGTGCAGGTGACCGAGGGGTCGCAGTTCTCCGTCCGCCAGCTGAACGTGCGCGGTGACGACACCATCGACGTCGAGGGGCTGCGGACGCGACTGAGGCTCAAGGAGGGCGAGGTCTTCAATCGCTCGGCCCTGAACGACGACGTCGAGATTCTCGAGCATCAGTACACCGATCGGGGCTTCTACGCGGCTGAGGTCGATCCGCGGACCCGCGTCGACGAAGATGCGTTGACCGTAGACATCGAGTTCGAGGTCGAGAAGGGCCCGCTGTACTTCTTACGCGAGATCGAGATTGCCGGCAACACGACCACGATCGATCCGGTCGTGCGCCGCGAAATGCAGATGGTCGAGGGCGAACTCTACTCGGCCCGCGCCGTCGATATCTCGAAGCGGCGCGTCGAGGTGCTGGGCTTCTTCGAAGAGGTCGCGATCGAGCCGCGGCTCACGGATTTCGAGGACCAGCTCGATCTCGACCTGAAGGTCATCGAACGCCCGACCGGCTCCCTGTCCTTCGGTGCGGGTTTCTCTTCACGCGACGGCTTCGTGCTCTCCGGGTCCGTCAGCCAGAGCAACTTGTTCGGTCGGGGCTACGGAACTTCGGTCTCGGCAGACATCGGTGGCCAGACGAACCGGTTCTTCCTCTCGTTCTCGGATCCTTATTTCATGGATACGACCTTCGGGTTGAGCGCCCAGTTGTTCCAGACCGACATCGAGTTCGAGGATTTCGAACTCGAGACGGTGGGGCTGGAACTCGTGCTCTCGCATCTGCTCGACAACGAAGGCCGCACCCGGGCATTCCTTCGCTACAGCTGGACCCAGCGAGAGGTTCAAAGGGACTTCGGTGCGTTCGCCGCGTCGCCGATCCTGCGCGAGATCTTCAGTGGGGACGAGTCGACCAGCCTGATCGGCCTGTCCGTGCGTCAGGACACCCGGAATGATCGGATCGCACCGACGTTCGGCCAGGTGACGGAAGCCTCCCTCGATTTTGCCGGCCTCGGAGGATTCTCCGAGTTCCTGCGGCTCGAATCGCGAGGCGTCTGGTATCTCTCGAATCCGAGCTGGCTGCCGGAGTGGATTCCGTCCGCCGAGAACGGTACCTGGGTGTTGGGCGCTCGCGTCGGTTGGATCCTTCCCTTCAACGACGCCGCGGACTTCGATCTCTCCAACGTCAACCAGTTCGCCGGGCCGGACCCCTTCACGGACGTGGGGCGGCTCCAGGACATCGATACCGACATCGAGTTGCCGCTCAGCGAGCGCTATTTCCTCGGCGGCATCGGCGCCTTCCAGCTGCGTGGCTTCGAGGGCCGTTCCGTCGGTCCCCGTCGCGCCGTCCTCGCGCAGAACTCCGCCAGCGCGCTCGGCGTCCCGGGCGGCGGCCAGGGCCAGCTCTTCCATCCGATCGGGACCGGCGCGGGCGGTGTCTGCAACGCACCGCTGGCCGCCGGCGGGTTCACGGGCGGGAACGGCATCGATCCGTGCAACCAGCTCTCGGATCGCGAGATCGACGACTTCGCGGATCTCGAGGAGACCGATGTCATCGGCGGTACGAAGTTCCTGTCGGGTACGATCGAGTACCGCTTCCCGATTTCGGACGAGCTCGGCCTGATCGGTATCGTCTTCGTCGATTTCGGTAACGCGTTCGCCGAGGACGACAACCTCTGGGACGTCGACGTCTGGCGGGTCGGCACGGGCTTCGGCGGGCTGTGGTTCTCGCCGTTCGGGCCACTCCAGGCGTTCGTCGGCGTTCCGCTCGACCCGTTCGAAGACGAAGACTCACTGGTATTCGAATTCTCTGTTGGCGGCCAGACTTTCTGACCGCTGTTCATCTCTGAGGGGGGACCTCCCATGAATCGTATTAGCAAGAAGCTGTTCCGTGCCGGATTGGTAGCGGCCATCACGATCGGGGCGATCTCGGCACAGGCCGAGGACATCAAGATCGGCGTGGTCGACGTCGACCAGGCCTTCAACGCCACCGATGAAGGCAAGAAGGTGCGCGATGAACTCCAGCGCAAACAGCGTGAGGCAGAGGCTGAGATCAAGCCGATGATCGAGCGCTATCGGGCGCTCGCCGAGGAGATTCAAGCGAAGAAGTTCGTGCTCTCCGAGGAGGCGCTGCTCCAGAAGCAGGGCGAGGTCGCGAACCTCGAGGCCACGATCAAATCCCGACAGACGGAGCTCGAAAGCAAACTCCAGAACGATCAGGTGTTGTTGCTGACGCCACTCCAGAAAAAGCTTCAGACCACGATCGCGTCGATCGGGAAGGAGGGCGGTTTCACCGTGATCATCGAGCGGAACGCGCCGTTCCTGATGTACTCCCGAGAGGCGCTCGATATCACCGATCTGGTCGTCGCTCGCTTCAACGAGAGCTAGGTCTTGCCTCGCATCCATCCCACCGCGGTGGTGGACCCGGGCGCCAAGATTGCCGACGACGTCGAAATCGGCGCTTTGGCAGTCGTGGGTCCCCATGTCGTGCTGCAAGCGGGCGTCGAGCTGCGCCCGCATTGCCACGTCCGTGGTCATACCAGCGTCGGAGAGCGGACCCGGATCTTTCCGTTCGCCGTGGTCGGAGAGGAGCCCCAGGATCGGGGCTTCGATCCAGAGACCCAGACCGAACTTCGCATCGGTGCGGACAACGTGATACGCGAGCACGTCAGCATCCACGTGGGAACCCCTGGCGGGCACGCCAGCACGACGATTGGCGACGACAACCTGTTCATGAATGGCTCTCACGTCGGTCATGATTCGTCGATCGGCGATCATGTGATCGTGGCCAGCAATGTGGCACTTGGCGGTCACTGTGAGATCCAGGACTTCGCCGTGATCGGCGGTCTCTGCGGCGTTCATCAGTTCACGCGTGTGGGCGAATCCGTGATGGTCGCCGGCCTGGCCGGCGTCGCTCAGGATGCGCCACCGTTCTCGCTGGTCGCAGGCGAGCGGACCACGATTCGCGGAATCAACGCCGTGGGAATTCGCCGTCGCGGTTTCTCGCTGGAGGTGCGCCGTGAGATCAAGCGCGCCTATCACATCGTCTTTCACTCGAAGCTGCGGCTCGAGGTGGCGCTCGATCGGATTCGCGAAGAGGGGCTTGCTTCCGACGAAGTCGCTCGACTGGTGCGATTCCTCGAGACCTCCGAACGCGGCTTCTCGAGGCTGTGAGCCCAGTGGCGGCAGCCGGGAGCGCCGTCGGTCTGATCGCAGGGGCAGGCCGTTTCCCGCTGGAGATCGCCCGCGCGGCCCGCGCCGCCGGTCATCCGGTTCTCGCTGTGGGTCTTCGCGAACTCGCGGCACCGGAACTCGGTTCGGTCGTCGATGAAGTCGAGTGGCTCTGCCTCGGTGAGTTCGAGCGGACCTTTTCGTTCTGGCGCGGCGGCGACGTAGCCCAGGTGGTGATGGCGGGAAAGGTGCCGAAGACCTTCCTGTGGGAGAGCCCGGCCGCCGTGAAGCCCGATGCCGTGGCTCGCGAGATCCTGGGCTCGGTTGCGGATCGGAACGATGATTCCCTGCTCGGTGCCGTGGCGCTGGCGATCGAGAAGGGTGGTTTCGAGCTTCTCGACCAGGTATCGCTGACTCCGGAGTTGCGCGCTCCGCTAGGCGTGCTGGGGGCGATCGCGCCCTCGCCCGAGCAATGGCGGGATATCGCATTCGGTTGGCCCGTGGCGAAGATGCTAGGCGAACGCGATCTCGGGCAGACCGTCGTGGTGCAGGATCGAGCCGTGCTCGCCCTCGAAGCGGTGGAAGGCACCGACGCCGCGATTGCCCGCGGCTGTCTCCTCTCGGACCGCGCTCGTGGAGCGTGCGTGGTGAAGGTCGCCAAGCCGAGCCAGGATCCGCGCTTCGACATGCCCACGATCGGGCTGGCGACGCTGCTCAAGATGATCGAAGGTCAGGCCAAGGTCCTGGCGATCGAGGCCGGGGCCACCGTCATCGTGGAGCGCGATGCGCTGGTGGTGGAAGCGGATGCGGCCGGGATCACCGTCGTTGGTGTCGACGAGTCCCGACTGAGCGCGAAGGAGGCCGGATGACGGCGATTCGCATGGCAGTCGTCGGTGTCGGGCACATGGGGCGTTTCCACGCCGAGAAGATCCGATCGCTGGCCGATGAGGATGGCAGTGCCGAGCTGGTGGCGGTGGTCGACTCGCATCTGGATCGGGCGCAGGCTGTCGCCGAAGCCCACGGGGCCCGGGCAACGACGGAGCTCGCTGAGGTGCTGGCGGACATCGATGCGCTCGTGGTCGCCGTCCCGACCGTGGCCCATGCCGCCGTCGTCGAGCGCGCTCTTTTCGCCGGCGTCGACGTGCTGGTAGAGAAGCCGATCGCGGCAACCCTGAGCGAAGCCGAGAAGTTGCTTGCCACGGCGCGCGAGCGCGGCCGCGTCGTCCAGGTCGGCCACCTCGAGTGGTTCAATGCGGCCATGGAGTCGGTGCGCGAGCGCGTCACCCAACCCCGCTTCATCGAGGCGCATCGCATGGGTCCGTTCCCGGCACGGGCCACCGATGTCGACGTCGTGCGCGATCTCATGATCCATGACATCGATATCATCCAGAGACTGGTCGGCCAGGAACCGGAACGCGTCGAGTCGATCGGCGTGCCCGTGATTACCGAACGCGTCGATATCGCAAACGCGCGCCTGACCTTCCCGAACGGAGCCGTCGCCAACGTGACGGCGAGCCGGGTCACGCCGACGCCGATGCGAAAGATCCGCTTCTTCCAGCCCGACGGCTACTTCTCGATCGATTTCGGCGAACAGTCCGTGGTGATCGCCCAGCGCGGCGCACCCGATGAGACCGGTGAGCGCCCGGTGACGATCGAGCGACTCGAGATCGACCGCGGCGATGCGCTGCTCGATCAGCTCCGCTCCTTCATCCGGGCGGTGCGCGAACGCACCGTGATCGCGGGCGACGGGAGCCAGGGCCTGGCAGCGCTGCGCACCGCGTTCCGAGTGATCGACGCCATGCCGTCGTTCGACGATGAGTTGGCTGCCGTGGTCGACGACGGGCCGGCGTGAGCCGGATCCTTCTCTCGGCGGGCGACGCGTCCGGCGAGCTGCACGCGGCGGCGCTGGTGGCGGAGCTGCACGCGCGTCAGCCGGACATGACGTTCTTCGGTCTCGGCGGCCCGGAAATGGAAAAGGCCGGCGTCGACCTGCGCGTCGAGCAGCGCGAACTGGCGGTGGGCGGACTCGTCGAGGTCATCACGGACCTGCGCCGAATCGTCTCGGCCTGGGGCCGGATGACGCGGGCGCTACGCGCTGAGAAACCGGATCTGGTAGTTCTCGTCGATTCACCAGATTTCAACCTCCCCTTCGCGCGGCGTGCACGCCGCGCGGAAATTCCCGTGCTCTACTACATCAGCCCGCAGGTCTGGGCTTGGCGCAGTGGCCGGATTCGCAAGATCGCCCGGCGGGTGGACCGCATGGCCGTGATCTTTCCATTCGAGACGGAGGTGTACGCGGGAACGGGACTGCCCGTCGATTTCGTCGGGCATCCGCTCGTCGATCGCCTGGGCGGGTTCGCGGCCGAGCATGCGCCCGAGGCCTGTCGGGCAGCATTGGGTCTCGCTCCCGATGGGCCGTTGGTGGCCCTGCTTCCCGGGAGCCGCCGCAACGAGGTACGCGACACACTGCCGCTCCAGTTGGCGGCGGCGCGGGCGCTTCATCGACGCGAGCCGAAGGCGCACTTCGCGATCGCGGTCGCGCCTAGCATCTCTCGCGAGAGCATCGATCCGGTCCTGCTGCAGGAACCGCTCCCGGAGGGGCTCGAACTCTCGGTGGTCGAGGGGCGCACTTATGAGTTGTTGCGGGCCTCCGACGTCGCGCTCGCGAAGCCGGGTACCGCGACCGTCGAGATCGCGTTGCTCGGAACGCCCCTCGTGGTGGCGGCTCGCGTCCATCCGTTCACCGCGTTCCTCGGTCGTCGCTTGATCCGGGTGTCCAGTCTCACGATGCCGAACCTGATCGCGGGCGAGAATGTGGTGCCCGAGTTCCTCCAGGAAGAGGCCGAGCCCGAACGAATCGCGGAGACGCTGCAATCGCTGTTGAACGGTCCCGAGGGCAAGGCGCAGCGCGGCGCGTTCGAAGAGGTTCGCGAGCGGTTGGGTGCGGGCGGCGCGGCATCCCGCGCCGCCGATATCGTGTTGGAGATGCTCGGTGGGTCCGATCGGTCATAGCCTGGCGGCGGTTGCCGCGGTCGCCGGTGCTCCGGCCCTCGCATTGGCCTGGGTGGTCCGAAAGCCATGGCGCGTGGGCCTGGCGGAACGTCTCGGGAAGTTCCCCGCCGACGGGCTGGATGCGCCGATCTGGATTCACGGCGCCAGTGTCGGGGAGACGCTTGCGGCCGGGCGCCTGGTCGAAGCGTTGGCGGCCGCGGGGAGTGCGGTCGTGACCTCTACGACGACGCCGACCGGACGCGCTGTCGCGAGGGCGCGCCGCCCTGGCGTCCCGAGCGGGCTCGCACCGCTCGATCATCCGTGGTCGGCAGGGCGAGCGTTGGATCGCGTTCGGCCGTCGATGTTGGTCACGCTGGAAACCGAGCTCTGGCCCTCCCTGATCCGTGCGGCAGCCGATCGCGGGATCCCGGTGCTGATCGTCTCGGGCCGGATCTCGGACCGGAGCTTTCCGCGCTACCAAGCGGCGCGACGGCTGCTGCGCGGAACGCTCTGCCGGCTGGCGGCGGTGGGCGCGCGCAGCGCCGAAGACGCCGAGCGTTTCGTTGCGCTGGGCGTTCCGGCCGACCGCGTGTCGGTGACCGGCGACTTGAAGCTGGAGCCTCTCGCCGGAACCCCGGACGTCCCGTCAGATCTCGGGAAAATGCTAGGCGACCATCCCTTGTGGATCGGCGGAAGTACTCACGCGGGCGAAGAGGAAGCCGCGATCGTGGCAATCGCCGCTGCCGAGCGAGCCGGCCACCGCCTGGTCGGCGTTCTGGCACCGCGCCACCCCGAACGTTGGGACGAAGTCGCCGCCAGTCTGGCGCAGACGGGACGCCGCATCGTCCGGCGCTCCCAGGCCGAGGCTCGGCCGCTCGAACCTGGCGACCTGCTGCTCCTGGATTCGCTCGGAGAACTGGCCGCGCTCTGGCCGCGCGCGACCGTCGCTTTCGTGGGCGGGAGTCTGGTGCCCGTCGGCGGGCATAACGTCCTGGAGCCGGTCCAGGCCGGCCGGCCGGTCCTGTTCGGGCCGCACACGGAGAGCGCCCGGGAAGCGGCGGATCATGTTCTGGCGGCAGGCGCGGGGCTACGCGTGGCGGACGCGGAGGCGCTTGCGCGTGCAACCGTCGTGGCCCTGGCCGATGCCGAGGCCTGGAGCGCGCGCGGCGAAGCGGGGCGCCAGGCCCTCGAGATGCATCGCGGTGCCACGCGGCAATCCCTCGCTCTCATCGAGCGCGTTCGCGCAGCGGCTTCCAGATGAAGCTGCGTGCCGAGTGGATCCACGAAGAGGCGCAGGCGAGCGGGCCGAGACGCGTCTGGCTGGGCGTGCTGCTGGCGGCGTCGTGGCTGTATGGGGGCGCCGCAGCGTTGCATCGCGCGTGGTATGAGCGCGGTCCGGGCAAGCGCACCCGTCTCCCGTGCCGGGTCGTGAGCGTCGGCAACCTGGGCGTCGGCGGTAGCGGCAAGACCCCGACAACGGCCTGGATCGCTGCCGGCCTGCGGGCTCGCGGGCACCGCGTTGCAATCGCGAGTCGCGGCTACGGGGGTGCGATCGGCGACGACGTTCATGTGGTGAGCGACGGCCGCCATGTCCACGGTCGCTTCGAATCCTCCGGTGATGAACCGATGTGGCTCGCGGCTCGGGCGCCGGGGGTTCCCGTGGTCGTCGGCCGCCGCCGTGACCGCGTCGGCTGGCATGCGGTGGCTGCCTTCGACACCCACGTCCTCGTCCTGGACGACGGCTTCCAGCACCACCGACTCGAGCGCGATGTCGACCTGGTGGCCTTTCACGGTGGAGCTGGCCTTGGCAATGGACAGGTTCTTCCGCGCGGTCCGCTCCGCGAACGGTTCTCGGCACTGTCACGCGCAGACGCGATCATGGTGGTCGATGGCCCGCTTTCCGATGACGAGGCGGAGCGCATTCGAGACGCCGCGGGAACGGCGCCCTGGTTCGAAGTCGAGCGGCCCGCCCGGCACCTACGTCCGTTGGCGGGGGGCACGAATCAGCCGGTCAGCTTGCTAGGCGGACGCTCGGTGGGCCTGCTTACCGGAATCGCCCGGCCAGCAGCGTTCCGGGCCAGTCTGGAAGCCCTTGGCGCACTCGTCGCCGTCGAGCGCACATTCCCCGATCACCACGTGTTCGTGCCGGGAGACGTTGCCGACCTTCACGCAGAGGCCGATCTCTGGTTGACCACGGAGAAGGACGCGGGGAAGATCCCGCCGGCCTGGGTAGGCACTGCCGACGTTCGCGTACTCGTGCTCGACACCGAAGTGACCGACGGCTCGGCTTTCCTGGATTGGCTCGAAGGGAAGCTTCGAGCGCGCCCGCACGGCCACGATTCGACCATTTTCTAGCGCCCTGCGGTGTTTCGGAGATGCGATGTCGGTCCCTCTTGGACGGAGTTGGGTTCAGGAGGGCTCTTGAGGTGGGCGGTTCGCAGGAATGTTAGGTGTTCGGGTCAGGGTCGAGATCGCGAGCGGGCGTGGGGCGAGTCGAACGATGTTTCGGGGAAGTGATGTCGATTGTTGTTGATGGTTAGTCTATGATCGCTATAATCAACAACATGCGGCGTAAGACATCCGGAGTACAGCTCGAACTGCGACACTCCGGGTGGGGTGGGAAGCGGGCTGGCGCCGGCCGAAGGCCGCAAGCGGGGTCCGGCATCCCGCATCTCCGCCGAACCGGACTGGCTTCCCGGTTTCCCTGCCACGTCACCCTGAAGGTGCGCGATGGCGTGCCCTCCCTTCGAACCGTGAAGCTCGTACGCGAACTCGAGCGATCCTGGGCGAAGGCCTGTGATCGCGGGGACTTCCGGCTCGCGCATTACTCGATCCAGGCCAATCACGTCCACCTGTTGGTGGAGGCGAAGGATGCGGACGCCCTGGGGCGTGGGATGAAGTCGCTTGGCGGGCGCCTCGCGCGTGCGGTGAATCGCGTGTTCGCGCGCTCTGGACCGGTCCTGAAGGACCGGTATCACCACGTGGTCTTGAAGTCACCGACCCAGGTGCGCAATGCACTTCGGTATGTCCTGATGAATGCCAGACGGCACA
>JAJDAP010000084.1 GCA_029261795.1 Deltaproteobacteria bacterium | reverse complement strand
ACGCATCCCCTCGATGCAAACCCCACCTCAAACCGGCCGTCCCCGAAGGGACACCCGAAGAAGCGGGGACGGACTACACACCTTTAAAAGTTGCAAGTTTACCAGCCGGGTAACATGCAAAGTTGTAACGGGAGGGGTCCGTACCCCTCCCCTTACAACTTTGCACGTTCCCCCGCTGGCAAACTTCAAATGTTGAAAGGGGCGGAGTCCGTCCCCGCTTCTTCGGGTGTCCCTTCGGGGACGGCCGGTTTGAGGTGGGGTTTGCATCGAGGGGATGCGTGCGCAAGCTCTGGGGCATGCGATTCGAGAAGCTCACCGTCAAGAGTCAAGAAGCGGTTTCCGAGGCCCAGAGCCTGGCAACCACCCGTGGCCACAGCCAGATCACGACTGCGCATCTGCTGCGGACGATGGTCGAACAACCCGAGGGCAGCACGGTCCCGATCCTCCAGAAGATCGGCGTCCCCCTCGATCGGCTCGTCGATGCACTCGAGGGACGACTGGGCGCGATGCCCAAGGTGCACGGCGGTGCGCAATCAACGATCTCGCCGACGCTCCAGCGCGTCCTCGACGCCGCCTTCGCAGAAGCCGACAGCCGCAAGGACGAGTACGTCTCCACCGAGCACCTGTTGCTCGCGATCGCGGCCGACGTCTCCGACGAATCAGGACAGGCGTTGCGCGACCTTGGCGCAGACCAGGGCTCGATCTCGAAGGCGCTCGAGAGTGTTCGCGGCAGTGCCCGGATCACGGATCCGGACCCGGAATCCAAGTACCAGGCCCTCGCCAAGTTTGGCCGGGACCTCACCGAGGTTGCGCGCAGTGGCAAGCTCGACCCGGTGATCGGGCGCGACGAGGAAATCCGACGCGTGGTCCAGGTCCTGTCGCGCCGCACCAAGAACAACCCGGTGCTGATCGGCGAACCCGGCGTCGGCAAGACCGCGATCGCGGAGGGTCTGGCCCAGCGCATCGTGGCCGGCGACGTCCCCGAGAGCCTGACGGACAAGCGCGTGGTCGCGCTCGATATCGGCGCTCTGCTGGCCGGCGCCAAGTACCGCGGCGAGTTCGAGGACCGCTTGAAGGCCGTGCTCCGAGAAGTCGACGAGGCCGACGGCGGAATCATCATCTTCATCGACGAACTCCATACGATCGTCGGAGCCGGCGCAGCCGAAGGCGCCGCCGATGCAGCCAACATGCTGAAGCCCGCACTCGCGCGCGGAGAACTCCACTGTGTCGGCGCGACCACCCTCGACGAATACCGCAAGCACGTCGAGAAGGACGCCGCCCTCGAACGGCGCTTCCAGCCCGTCATGGTCGGGGAACCGAGCGTCGAAGACACCGTCTCGATCCTGCGCGGCCTGAAGGAACGCTACGAAGTGCACCATGGCGTGCGCATCCACGACGCAGCGCTGGTGGCCGCCGCCACCCTCTCGAACCGCTACATCACGGATCGCTTCCTGCCGGACAAGGCGATCGACCTGGTCGATGAAGCCGCCAGTCGCGTGCGGGTGCAGATCGACTCGATGCCCGAGGAGCTCGACCAACTCGAACGCAAACGCACCCAGCTCGAGATCGAACGCGAGGCCCTGAAGAAGGAAAGCGACGATGCCTCGAAGGAGCGCTCCGAGCGGGTCGGTACCGAGATCGCCGAACTGACAGAACAGAGTTCGGCCCTGCGAACCCGCTGGGAGAACGAAAAGGGCGCGATCGCCCAGGTCCGCGAGCTGATGGAGCGACGCGAAGAACTCCAGGCCGAGTTGCAGCGCTCCCAGCGCTCGGGCGATCTCGAACGCGCGGCCGAGATCCAGTACGGCCAGCTGGTCGAGCTGGAAAAGGACCTCACAAGCGAAGGGGAGCGGCTCGCCGAACTCCAGGCCGAAGGCTCCGTACTCTCGGAAGACGTGACCAGCGACGAGATCGCCGAGATCGTCTCGAAGTGGACGGGCATTCCGGTCACGCGGATGCTCGAAGGCGAGCAGGAGAAGCTGCTGCACATGGAGGACCACCTCCGCGAACGCGTGGTCGGCCAGGATGAATCCCTGACGATCGTCTCGAACGCTGTGCGGCGCGCGCGCGCCGGCCTCCAGGATCCGAGCCGGCCGATCGGCTCGTTCATCTTCCTCGGCCCCACCGGTGTCGGCAAGACCGAGACTGCGCGGGCACTCGCTCGGTTCCTGTTCGACGACGAGCAGGCCATGGTGCGCATCGACATGAGTGAGTTCATGGAGAAGCACTCGGTCTCGCGTTTGATCGGCGCCCCTCCCGGCTACGTCGGCTACGACGAAGGCGGCTACCTGACCGAGGCCGTGCGACGGCGACCCTACAGCGTCGTGCTCTTCGACGAGATCGAGAAGGCGCACCCGGACGTGTTCAACGCCCTGCTCCAGATTCTCGATGACGGTCGTCTCACCGACGGCCAAGGTCGCACCGTCGACTTCCGTAACACGGTCCTGATCCTCACCTCGAACATCGGCTCGCAGCACATCATCGAGATGGACGACGCGGACGAGATCGAACGGGCGGTCACCGACGCGCTACGCGCCCACTTCAAGCCGGAATTCCTGAACCGGGTGGACGACGTCGTGATCTACCACCAGCTCCGCCGCGAGCACATCGACCGCATCGTCGAAATCCAGCTCGACCGGGTCCGCGTGTTGCTGGAGGATCGCCGGATCACCCTCGAACTGACCGAGGAGGCCAAGACGCTGCTCGCCGACAAGGGCTACGACCCGCACTACGGGGCCCGCCCCCTGAAGCGCGTCGTCCAGCGCATGGTGCAGGACCCGCTGGCGCTGAAGATCCTCGAAGGCGAGTTCGTCGAAGGTGCCAACGTCACCGGGGACGCGCGGCTGTCTGGTGAGGCCCTCGAGTTCCGCGCGAGTTAGCGCGACACGATCGGATCGGACTCCTTCGCGGCGGCTTCGACGCCGTCGCGAAGGGACCGGTGCTGATAGAGCCCGCCCGCTTCGAACCCCAGGCGCCGGTACCAGCCGCGGGTTCCGATGGCCGAGATCACGGCCACCCGTACGTGGCCGGCATCCCGGGCCAACTGGCAGGCCCGCTCGACGAGCCGCGTCCCGAGCCCCTGATGTTGGGCGGGCCCGGCCTCTCGGTCCCCCAGACTGACCTGGGCGCCGTAGACGTGCACTTCGCGGATCACGGCCGCATCCCGCAACTCGTCCGGACACGGGTTCCCTTCCGAGGGAAGCGTCAGCCGCAGGAAGCCCGCGAGTCGACCGTCCGAGGTTTCTGCAGCGAGGAAATAGTCTCGACCGGCAGCCGAAGCATAGTGCGTCTCGTTCAACCCGAGATCGCTCGCAAGGACCGCCTCGCCCCGGATCTCCCGACTCCGAATCTCACGGAGCTTCACTCCACGCTCTGCGATTCGGGCCTCCACCGCCTCCCTCAGGTTGGTGCGGCGGTTTCCGGCCACGATGTCGGGCGACGGGATGTCACGAATCATCCGGGTGACGCGACACCACTCGGGTACCGAGACGAGCATGTCGGCGAGGAGCTCGATCAGGACTTCGGACGCGTAGGGCTTCCAGGCGCCGGTGCGCCAGTGGTCCATCAGTTCCGCCGTTTCGATGAGACTGCACGGATAGACCTTGAGCTCGTCGGGCCGAAAGTCCGGGTCGGCGAAGAGCTGGGCGAAGTCGGTCGCCTCGCTCTCCGCGCGCGCACCTAGCAAGTTCAGCATCCAGTGGACCTGGAGCTTGAAGCCTGCAGCGCGAAGCAGTGCCATGGCGCGGCGAGAGCTCGCGACATCGTGCCCGCGCTGGTTGGCTGCCAACACATCGTCCGACAGGGACTGAAGGCCGATCTGGATCTTCGTCGCGCCCAGCCGGCGCAGGCACTGGATCTCCGTCGCTGTCACTGAATCCGGGCGCGTCTCGAGCGAGAGCCCGACGCATCGGGTGGCGGCCGCTTCGTTTTCCCGGTGGGCCTCCTCGAGACGCTCCCAGGTCTCTTCCTCCAATGACGTCACACGGGAGATCGGGGCGATGCGGGCGTTGTAAGAGCCGCTGGCGCCAGCTTCGGGAACGCGCGGCGCGGCTGTGACGACGGCCGCCCGCGCATCGCGCCCGGCGCCGAAATCGTTCAGCGCATCGAACAGGCGCGCCACGAACCAGCGTTGATAGGCCGGCGGGTAATGTGACCAGGTTCCACCGAGAACGATCAGCTCGATCTTGTCCGTCGCGTGCCCCATCGTCCGGTAGGCCTCGAGGCGGTTCCAGGCCTGCAGATACGGATCGAAGCGATTCTGTTCCGCCCGCTGGCAGCCGGGTTCGTTCGGCAGATAGCTCTTGGGCATCCGCACGTCGCTGGGACAGAAGACACAGCGCCCGGGGCACGGGAACGGCTTGGTCAAGACGGTGACCGGGGTGATGCCCGAGAGCGTACGGGTCGGGCAGGTCCGCAGACGCTCGGCGAAGACGGCCTCGGGAACCGGCCGTTCGGGCTGGCTGCGGTAGGCCCGCAGGATCTCGCGCTTCGTGAAGAAGCCGCGACCGTCCTTCGGAAAGCGGCGCAGGATCCGATTCAGCGCGCGCTCATCCAACGACGCCTCGCGATGGATCGCGTCGACGATGCACGTGAGGTCGCGTTCCCGCGCTGCCGCTAGACTCGTTTCGCCCATGACCCCCGACACCACCCGCGCGCTCTGCGCGATTACCGAGCGATTCTACCGGACCCGTGCCCGGGCGTTTGCCGCGAAGCGGGATCGACCCTGGCCGGGCATGAAGCGCGCCCTCGACGAGCTTCCCGATCGACCCGCCCGCATCCTCGACGTCGGTTGCGGCCACGGGAGGTTCGGCGCCCTCGTGGCCGAGCGGTTCCCGGCGTGCCGCTATCACGGTGTCGATGCCAGCGCGGAACTGCTCGAGATTGCCCGCGGCCGAACGGATCTCCCCGCCGTCTCGCGCTGGGATCAGCTCGATCTCATCTTCGAGAACGAGCGGCTCCCGGAGGGACCCTTCGATCTGGTCTCGATGTTCGCGGTCATCCATCACGTCCCCGGCGAAGCCCGCCGCGCGGCACTGCTCCGAACCCTCGCCGAACGGCTGGCGCCCGGCGGAACCCTCGCCGTCGCTTTCTGGCGAACCACGGGAGACGAGGCCCGGCGACACGTGGACTGGAGCAGTGTCGGGATCGACGCCAGCGAACTCGAAGCGGGCGACCGCTTGCAGAGCTTCGATTCGGACGCGGCCGTGCCACGTTATGCGCACTTCGCCGACGAAGCCGAGCTCGAGCGCTTGCAGGCCGCCTGCGAGCTACCGCTCCAGCTCCGTTTCGATTCCGATGGCAACGAGCGCGTCTCGAACGCCTACCTGCTCTGGCGTCGCCCGCTCGAATGAATCTCACCCGCCGTCGACTCGCCGGTGTCGGCGCCATCTCCGCTGCGCTCGACGCCGGAGAGTCGGTGCAGCTGCTGCTCGTGGCCGAACGGCCCGCTGATACCGGGATCGCGCCGCTCGTCGCTCGCGCCCGGGCGAGCGGCATCGAGGTTCGCGTTACCAGCGAGCGCGCCTTCTTGCGGCTCTCGACTTCGCACCCCCCGGCCGAGGTGTTGGGCCTCGTCGGTCCGTCGCCAGGCAGCTCGCTCGAGACGATCCTGACAGGCGACGGCCTCGTCTGGCAGTTGTCCGGCCTCGGCTATCCAGGCAACACCGGATTCGCGATCCGCACGGCCGAGGTCTCGGGAGCCGCTGGCATCGTGATCGACAGCGATTTCGACCACGTCGGAAGACGCGAAGCCGTGCGCGCTTCGATGCGCGCCGACCATTTCATTCCGGTCTTCTGGGAGACGGCCCTCGAAGCCATCCCGAAGGCGCAGCATGCGGGGCGAGCGGTATGGGCCGTCGAGGACGTCGGAGACGCCGCACCCTGGGAGGTCGACCTGACCCAGCCCCTGCTGCTCGTCGTCGGTGGCGAGCGGCACGGCATTCCTGCCACGGTGATCGAACGCTGCGACGCCTCGATTCGCATTCCGATGCGCGGCTTCGTCCCTTCCTACAACGTGCAGGCCGCCATGGCGATCGTGGCCGGAGAGCATCTGCGCCAGACCGGCGCAACCGACGCTGCCCCCGACGGTCGTTAGACTCCGCGCCCCATGACGAACCGTTTCGACCAGGACACCGCTGTCACTCCCCGCGGCGACGGCATCTTCGAGGTCCGCATCGACCGGGGTTGGTGGATCGTGCGCGGCCCGAACGGAGGTTATGTCGCGGCGATTCTCGCCAAGGCAGCCAGTGCCGCCGTGGCCGACCCCGGCCGACCGCTGCGTTCCCTGACCATCCACTTCCTGCGCCCGCCCCAGGAAGGAACAGCCACGGTCGAGACGGTCGTCGAACGCGTCGGACGAACCGTCACCACCGTCAGCGCGCGCCTCGTCCAGAACGGCAAGCTCCAGGCCCTCGCCACCGCCGCCCATGCCGTACCGCGTGAGATGAAGGGCTTCGTCCACGCCAGCATGCCCGAGGTGCTTCCGCCGGCGCAGTGCACACCTCGGAGCGCGCCCGCCGATCGGCCCACGCCGCCACTCCACGAGCGCTACGAACAGCGCTTCGCGATCGGTCCGCCGCCCTTCGAACAGGGCGCGAAGACCCGCGAGGCCCTGACCGGCGGCTGGATCCGGCTGCGCGAGCCGCGCCCCTGGGACACGGCGCTGCTGGCCGCCATCAGCGACGCCTGGCCGCCGGCCGTCTTCACCTCGAGTGACATGCCGCCCACCCTCGGAGGTGTGCCGACGGTCGATCTGACCGTCCACATCCTCGCTCCCGAAGCCCTGGCCGCCCTGGCGCCGGACGATTTCGTGCTGGTCGTCTTCCAGACCCGGGCCGTCCAAGGCGGCTATCTGGAGGAGGACGGCGAGATCTGGAGCCCGAAAGGCGTGCTGCTGGCCCAGGCACGCCAGGTCGGCGTGGTGCTGTGATTCTGCCATGGCGATCTGCGGTTGCCCCGTTCCACCAGTTGGTGTAACTAGCTTCTATGGCACAGCGGTCCTATTGGTTCGGTTCGTATTTCGGCTGGGGGTTCTTTACCTCCGGGGCCGTACGGAGCCGTGCCAAGGTATAACCGCCGCGCACAACGAGCTTCCAAGGCCCCGAGAGGAAACACCTCTCGGGGCCTTTTCTTTTCTGGGCCTCGCAGGGCCGCAACGGAGAAACCCATGAGTTCACTCGAAGATCGAAATCTGGCCGGGATCGAGGTCCTGCCATCGCCCGCTGCGTTGAAGGCCGAGCGTCCGATCCAACCGGAGGCTGCCCAGCTCGTGCTCGATACCCGGGATGCGGTGCGCGACGTATTGCACGGCCGCGACCCGCACCGGCACGTGGTTCTCGCAGGCCCGTGCTCGCTCCACGATCCCGCTGCCGCGATCGAATACGCAGAGCGTCTGGTTCCGGTCGCCCGCGAAGTTTCGGACGATCTCATCGTGCTGATGCGCGCCTACTTCGAGAAGCCGCGCACGACGATCGGCTGGAAGGGACTGGTGAACGACCCGCGCCTCGACGGTTCCTGCCAAGTGGCAGAGGGCCTGGCCAAGGCCCGCGACCTGTTGCTCCAGATCAACGAAGTCGGCCTCCCCTGCGCGACCGAGTTCCTCGATCCGGTGACGCCCCAATACCTGGCCGACGGCATCGCCTGGGCCGCCATCGGCGCACGTACGACCGAGAGCCAGACCCATCGCGAGATGGCCAGCGGCCTCTCGATGCCCGTCGGCTTCAAGAACGGCACCGACGGCAACTTCATGGTGGCCGTCGAAGCGATGCAGGCGGCCTCGCACCCACATAGCTTCCTCGGCATCCGCTCCGATGGAACCGCCGCCGTGGTCAAGACCGCCGGGAACCCGGACGCCCACGTGGTACTGCGCGGCGGGCGCGACCTCGCAAACCACGACCGCGAAACGGTGGAGGCCGTGACGAAGCGCGTGGCCGAGCGCGGTGTCGCCCGCGGCGTGCTGGTCGATTGCTCACACGGCAACTCGAAGAAGGACCCGGCTCGCCAGGGCGACGTGTTGCGGGAAGTCGCCGCCCAGATTCGCGACGGCGCACCCGGAATCCTCGGCGTGATGATCGAGAGCCACCTCGAGCCTGGCCGGCAGGATTGGGAGCCGGGCAAGGCCCTGCGCCATGGGGTCTCGATCACCGACGGCTGCATCGGATTCGATGAGACGGCAACCCTGCTCCGCGAACTCGCCGGCGCCGTACGGAGTTCGGGACACGGCCTGGGCGGCCTGAAACCGGGGGCCGCAGCCTAGCGGAGCTCTGCACAGGCGACTCCGCGCGCGTTCGTGGCACAGGGGTGGAGCAGCTCGACCGCGCGTCTGGGACCCGAGGGCTGTTGAGGGGATGATTCGCGTAAATGTTAGGTGTTCGGGTCAGGGTCGAGGGCGCGAGCGGGCGTGGGGCGGATCGAACGGTGTTTCGGGGGTGCGATGTCGATTTTCGTTAATTGTTAGTCTATTATCGCTATAATCAACACCATGCGGCGTAAGGTATCCGGAATCCAGCTCCAACTCCGACACTCCGGGTGGGGCGGGAAGCGGGTCGGTGCTGGGCGAAAGCCGCAGGCGGGGTCCGGTATTCCGCATCTCCGCCGAACGGGACTGGCTTCCCGGTTTCCCTGCCATGTCACCCTGAAGGTGCGAGATGGCGTTCCCTCCCTTCGAACCGTGAAGCTCGTGAGAGAGCTCGAACGCTCCTGGGCGAAGGCCTGTGATCGCGGGGACTTCCGGCTCGCGCACTACTCGATCCAGGCCAATCACGTCCACCTCCTGGTGGAGGCGAAGGATGCGGACGCCCTGGGGCGTGGGATGAAGTCGCTGGGCGCGCGCCTCGCGCGTGCAGTGAATCGCGTGGTCGCGCGCTCTGGACCGGTCCTGAAGGACCGGTATCACCACGTGGTGTTGAAGTCACCGACCCAGGTGCGGAACGCACTGCGGTACGTGCTGATGAACGCCAGGCGGCATATGAAGCGCCCGTCCAGCATCGTGCGGATCGATCCGGCCTCTTCGGGTCGGTGGTTCGGGGGGTGGAAGCGCTCCGCGCGGGACGTCGTGGCCGCGGCAAGGGGAACGCCCGGAACCCGGGCGGTCGCGTTCACGCACACCTGGCTCCTCAACGAAGGCTGGAAGCGGGCCGGTCCGCTCCTGGACCCCGCGGCCCCGACCGGCATTCCCTCGTGCAGGCACCGCTAGTCCGCGCGTCCTCGACCCAAGAAGCCGGCCTGCGCGAGCGATCTGCGAGCCAACTCAGAGAGTCGAGCGTCTCCCCACGCCTCGAGACCTTCCGCCGCCGTGCGTCCCGAAGGGTCGGGCCCGGCCCCAGGAAGCTCACCCCTTGGCCTGTGCAGAGGTTCCCTTGCGGAGGGCGGTTGCCTTCCGGAACAACCCCAGCGAAGTGCGCGCTACGTTCCGAGGCCATCCCGGAGGATCGCCCGATGACCATGCAGCGCACGCCCCTTCTCATGCACCAGCTCCTCGACCGGGGCGCGAAAGTGGCCCCGGACGTGGAGGTCGTGACCAAGACCGCGGAGGGGACCCAGCGCCAATCGCTGGCGCAGACCCGTGCGCGCGCCTGCCAGCTCGCTCATGCCTTGGCGGGTGAAGGCATCGGTATCGGCGATCGGGTCGCCAGCTTCTGCTGGAACAACCACTACCACCTCGAGATGTACCAGGGCGTGCCCTCGATGGGTGCGGTCCTGCACACGTTGAACATTCGACTTTCCCCTGGCGAACTCGAGTACATCGTGAACCACGCCGAGGACGCGATCATCCTGGTCGACCAGGACGTGCTCCCGCTCCTCGAGCCGCTCGCCGGAAAGATTCCCACCGTGAAGCGCGTGGTCGTCTGTCGCGAACCGGGCGCGGGCGATTGGGAGACCGCGCTGCCGAACGCGATCGACTACGACGATTGGATCGCGAGCCAGCCGACGGACTACGAATGGCCCCAGCTCGACGAGCATGCGCCCATGGGCCTGTGTTACACGAGCGGCACGACCGGGCACCCCAAGGGCGTGATGTACACGCATCGCTCCACCTACCTGCACACCATCGCGCAGTGCATGACCGATTCCATGTCGCTCTCGGCCACCGACTGCGTGCAAGAGATCGTGCCGATGTTCCACGCGATGAGTTGGGGGCTTCCCTTCAGCGCCACGATGCTAGGCGCAAAGCAGGTCCTCCCCCACAAGTTCATGTCGCCGGATGCGCTGCTCGACCTGATGGCCGCAGAAAAGGTCACGATCTCGGCCGGCGTCCCGACCATCTGGCAAGGTGCCGTCGCAGCCCTGACCGCCGACCCCGAACGCTGGGACTTCTCGAACCTGACCCGGGTCACCTGCGGCGGTTCAGCGCCCCCGCCGGCGCTGATCCAGTGGTTCTGGGATCACCTCCAATGCGAGATGATCCAGGGCTGGGGCATGACCGAGACGAACCCGCTCGCGACGATCTCGCGGCGCACGGCAAAGCGCTCTCACCTGACCATGATGGAAGAGGAGCGCATCGCGAATCAATGCAAGGCCGGCCTCACGATCCCGGGCCTCGAGATCGAGATCTTCGACGACGAATGGAACGCCCTGCCCCACGACGGCAAGAGCGTGGGCGAAGTCTGTATCCGCGGGCCCTGGATCTGCAGCGAGTACTTCAACAACCCGCAGCCGGACAAGTTCCACGACGACTGGCTCATCACCGGCGACGTGGGAATGCTCGACCCGGAGGAGTACCTGATCCTCACCGACCGCTCGAAGGATCTGATCAAGAGCGGTGGCGAATGGATCAGCTCGATCGACCTCGAGAACCACATCTGCGCGATGCCTACCGTCGCCCAGGCCGCGGTCGTTGCCGCCCCGCACCCGAAGTGGGACGAGCGCCCGATCGCGATCGTGATCAAAGCCGAGGGCCAGGACCCGAGCCAGGAGGAGATCCTGAACCACTGCGAAGGCCGCTTCGCGAAGTGGCAGCTCCCGGACGAAATCCTGTTCCGTGACGAGATCCCGCTGACTTCGACCGGCAAGATCGACAAGAAGAACATCCGCGCGGCACTCGATGCCGAGGGCTACCAGCTACCCGACCTGCGCTAGTCGAGCAGGTCCGTGATCGATCGAACCGCACTCGGGCCACGCGAGCGCGCCTTGCGGTAAGCTGCCGTCCAGCCCAAGGAGACCCCTATGCATGATCTCGTGATTCGTGGTGGAACCGTCGTCGATGGAACCGGTGCACCGGCGCGCAAGGCCGACGTCGCCATTCAGGGAGACCGTGTCGTCGCGGTCGGCGAAGATGTCGGCGAAGGCAGCCGCGAGATCGATGCGAGTGGACACCTCGTCGCCCCCGGCTGGGTCGACGTGCACACCCACTACGACGGCCAGGTCACCTGGGATCCGCATCTGACACCCTCGGGCTGGAACGGCGTCACGACCGTCGTGATGGGAAACTGCGGTGTCGGCTTCGCACCGGTCCGGCCGGGCCAGGAAGACTTCCTGATCCAGTTGATGGAAGGCGTCGAGGATATTCCGGGCACCGCGCTCCACGAAGGCATCACCTGGGATTGGGAAAGCTTCCCCGAGTACCTCGACAAACTCGAGAAGATGCCGCGCTCGGTAGACGTCGGAACCCAGGTTCCCCACGGTGCCATCCGGGCCTACGTCATGGGCGAGCGCGGCGCGAAGAACGAGAAGGCCACCAGCGAAGAAGTCGAAGAAATGGCGAAGCTGGTCAAGGAAGGCCTCGAAGCCGGCGCGCTCGGCTTCTCGACCTCACGCACCATGGTGCACCGCGCCAAGGACGGCGAAGTCGTGCCCGGCACCTACGCCGACGAAGACGAGATCTTTCCGATCGGCCGGATGCTAGGCGAGGTCGGCCACGGTGTCTTCGAGGTCGCGAGCGATCTCGCACCGGAAGGCAAGGAACTCGACTGGATGTCGCGGCTCGGCAAGGAAACCGGACGGCCCGTTTCCTTCGCGTGTCTCCAGAACCCGGTCGACAAGGACCAGTGGAAACGCCTGATCGACGCCGTCGACAAGGACGCCGCCGAAGGGGGTTGCCTGACACCCCAGGTGGCGCAGCGCCCGGCCGGCCTGTTGCTCGGCTTCGAGTCGAGCGCCCAGCCCTTCATGTTCCACGACCTGTGGCAGAAGGAGCTGAAGGCGCTGCCGCCTGCGGCCCGGGTCGAGCGGATGAAGGACGGCGACATCCAACGTCAACTGGTCGAGACCGAGCCGCACATGGATGCGGTCACGATGGGTCCGCAAGCGCTGATCCTGCAGGCCTGGCAGATGATGTATCCGCTCGGCGATCCGCCCGAGTACGAGCCGGGGCCGGAGCGGAGTATCGCCGCCATCGCCGAACGCGAGGGTCGCGAGCCGCGCGAGGTCGCCTTCTCACTGATGATGGAGAACGATGGCAAGGGCCTGATCTATCTGCCGCTACTTGGTTATGCGGACGGTGACCTCGAGCCGATCAAGGAGATGATGCTACATCCCCGCTCGGTGTTCTCGCTGTCCGATGGCGGCGCCCACTGCGGCCTGATCGCCGACGCCAGCATCCCGACCTACCTGCTCACGCATTGGGTTCGCGACCGGACCCGTGGCGACAAGATCGAACTCGAAACGATCGTCGAGCAGCAGACCCGGAACACGGCGCGCTTCTACGGCTTCGAGGACCGCGGCACGCTCGAACCGGGCATGCTCGCCGATCTGAACGTGATCGATTTCGACGGCCTGCGCATTCATCCGCCCGAGATGGTCTACGACCTGCCGGCCGGCGGGAATCGCCTGATCCAGCAGATCGAAGGCTATCGCTACACGATCAAGAGCGGCGAGGTGACCTTCGAAGACGGCAAGCCCACGGGCAGTCTGCCCGGCACGCTGCTGCGGGGCCCTCAGCCCGCTCCGGTGGCCTAGAGCGCAGTAGCGGCGGAATTGCTGCGGCGAACTTCCCCAAAGCCCCGAATTCATTGCGCTTAACCGTGCTGCGTGTGCGGTCGATGAACCAGGGCGATGGGTCACAGGCAACCACCTTCCTCGGGCTTCCGGCGTACTTCCGCAGCCGTGCTTCTCGCAGCACTCTGCGTGGGCGTGCCCGTCGGCGCGCAGGCGGCCGATTCGCCCGCGAGCGTCAGCGAACTGAGGCGGGAACTCGGGCTGCGCCCCGACGATGCGCAACTCCGCGGCAAGTTGGGCGACGCGTTGTTCAGGGAGGGCGACGCCCTGGCCTCGATGATCGCCCAGAACCCGGGGCGAACCCCGGACGCGAGCTGGGTCCCCGAGCTCAGGAAGGCGGCCACGGTCTACGAGGAGATCGGTGAGCTCAGTGCCGCGCGCAAGGCGTTGAAGGACGCCATCGACCTGGCTCCTGGCGAAGCCACGCTCTACGAAGAACTCGCCGCTCTGTATCAGGACGATCGCAAGGCGCGCCGAGTAGCGGCGCCCACGCCGAAGCCGGACACCCACCGGGTGGCCAGCGAGCCCGCTGAGGCACCGAGCCCGCAAACGACGGCGCGGCGAATCGCGCCAACGACATCGGTCTCGAAGCCGCGAGATCTCGCCGAGCACGGCTTGATCGCGATCGCCGTGCTCGCGGCCATCGGCTTGCTCTCTGCGCTTCGCCGCGTGATGCGCGGCAAGGGCGACCTCGCGGTTTCGCTCGAGACGCCCACCGATGTGCGAGGCACCTTCAGCGTTCGCCTCTCCCGCAAGCGCGCGCGGAACCAGCGCGAACGGCCGGGAGTCTCTCCCGAAGCCCGCGCCTCGAGCCAGTTCGAACACAACCTGATCGCGAGCGAAACGCATTTCCGGGGCATCCCGGCGCGTTCCTACTGGTGCACGATCGAGGGCGTCCTCGAGAAACCCGACGGCGAACAGCAGCGAGAGTGGCGCGACCGCGAAGTGAAAGTCGAAAAGGGAAAGACAGTTCCCGTGTGCTTCGATCTTCGCCCCGAGGGTTGCCCGGTCGAAGTCCGGATCCTGGCGGGTGGAGAGCCGGTCGGCGCCGCGCGGCTTGCGCTCGGCGGAGACCCGACCTCGATGCGGCTCGCGAAGAGCGGTGTGGGCCGGCTGTTGTTGCCCATCGGCACCCACTCCCTGCTGATCGGCAGCATCGATCGTGCCGCGGAACGTCGAATCGAGGTGGAATCCTTCGACCCGCTCATGATCGAGGTCGACCTCGATGAGAATCTCGCGCTGGTGTTCCAGGGCTGCGAAGGCGCCGTCGAGCCATTCCTGCGCGGCGACCTTTCCGTTGCGTCCGCGGCCCTCGAACGAGACGGACAGAAGGAAACCGCGGACCTGCTATTGGCGCGTTTCCATCAGAGCCACGGAACCGCCGAAACCGCGGCCGCACGCTTCGAAGCCGCCGGGCGCTTCCTCGAAGCCGCCGAACTCTGGGCCGAGCACGGAGAGTTCGAGCGCGCCGCCGCGTTGTTCGAACAGGGAAACGACCCGGCACGCGCCGCCGAGATGTACAACGCTGCCGGGGATCTGTTGCGCGCCGGGCGCGCCTACGAGGATGCCGGCGACTACGAGGCCGCGGTCATCTGCTACCGCGAAGCCAGCGCACCGCGATTGCTCGACGCCCTCGAGAAGAAGGGAGACGCCTTCGAGGCGGGACGCCTGGCGCTCGACCGCGGCGAAACGGCGCGGGCGATCCGAAACTTCCAGCACGTCGGCCCGCGCGATGCGGACTACTTCGCCGCGTGCAGAATCCTGGCGACGACGTTTACCGAGCAGGGGCAGCTCGAACTTGCTGTGCAGAAGGCCGACGAGGCGATCACGTTCTCCCGGCCGGACGACGCCTCCCCGGACACCTTCGTCTGGTACGGCGACCTGCTCGAGAAAGCGGGCCGACCCGACCGCGCCCTGAAGGTCTTCGAGGAACTGGCCGATCGCAGGCCCGACCACGAGGGTGTGATCACCCGGATCGAGGAGCTACGCAAATCGATCTCGCGTCAGAAGCAGGACTCGGCCGCCACCGAAGTGCTCCCGCGCGCCTTCGACGAATCGAGCCGCTACGACATCGTGCGCGAGGTCGGCAGTGGCGGCATGGGCATCGTCTACCACGCCAAGGATCGCCGGCTCGGACGCGATGTCGCGCTCAAGCGCCTGCCCGACAGCCTGAAGGATCACCCGCGCGCCGTGGATCTATTCCTGCGCGAAGCACGCGCGTCGGCCTCGCTCAACCACCCGAACATCGTCACGGTCCACGACGTCGACCAGGAGGGTGGCCTCTTCTTCATCACGATGGAGCTGCTGACCGGCCAGACCCTCTCTGAGGTCATCAAGCAGCACGGTGCACTCCAGGCGCTCGATGTCGCCCGCATCGGCCATCAGGTTGCGACCGGCCTCGGTTTCGCGCATTCGCAGGGCATCATCCATCGCGACATCAAATCGGCGAACCTCTTCCTGACCGAAGATCGCGTCGTCAAGGTAATGGACTTCGGCCTGGCGAAGATGACCGAGGAGGTGAGGCGCTCGACCACGGTCGTCGGCGGCACGCCCTACTACATGGCACCCGAACAGGCGACCGGCGAGAACGTCGACCACCGCGCCGACATCTACGCCTTCGGCGTCACCCTGTTCGAACTGGCGAGCGGCCACCGACCGTTCAAGAAGGGCGACGTCACCTGGCACCATCGCCATACGCCGGCGCCGGACCCTCGTTCGATGGGGGCCGACATCCCCGAGGCGCTGGCGGCCCTGATCCTCCAGATGATGTCGAAATCTCCGGACGATCGACCTGCGAATACCGAGGTCATCGGCCGGCGGTTGCAGCAGATCGCGCAATCACTGCGTGGTTAGTTCCATCGCCTAACGAACGCGGCCAACCCCTGCGGCCTGCCGAGCCTGGGCCCAGATCGGTTCTGCGATTGCGCGAGCACGCTCGGCGCCGGAACGCAGCACGTCCTCGACGGTGCCGGGCTTTGCCGCCAGTTCCTCGCGCCGCGTCCGCATGGCACCGAAGTGGTCCATGATGCGGGCGAAGAGCTCCTTCTTCACGTCGCCGTAGCCGAGCCCTCCCGCTGCCGCGCGGGCCTTCATTTCCTTGCGTTCGGCTTCGTCGGCAAACAGGGACCAGAGCGCGAATACGGTCTGCTTCGTGTCCTTCGGTTCTTCCACCGGTGTCGAATCGGTCACGATCGCCATCACGGCTTTGCGCAGCTTCTTCTCTGGCCAGAACATGCGCAGCGTGTTGTCGTAGCTCTTCGACATCTTGCGCCCATCGACGCCGGGAACCACGGCAACGGACTCGAGGATCTGCGGTTCCGGAAGCTTGAAGACTTCGCGCCCGTAGCTCTGGTTGAACTTGGTGGCGATGTCGCGCGTCATCTCCACGTGCTGTTTCTGATCCTGGCCCACCGGAACGATATCGGGGTTGAACTGCAGGATGTCGGCGGCCTGGAGCACCGGGTAGGCGAACAACCCGTGATCCGCCGGAACGCCCGCGGCCAGTTTGTCCTTGTAGGAGGTCGCGCGTTGGAGCAGCCCCATCGGCGTGACCGTCGAGAGCATCCAGGCCAGCTCGGCCGTTTCCGGTAGATCCGACTGGCGGTAGAGGATCGAACCGGTCGGGTCGAAACCACAAGCGAGGTAGTCGAGCACGAGTTCGTGGACGTGCTCGCGACGCTCCTCGGCATTTCGCACCGAGGTCATCGAGTGATAGTCGGCGATGAAGTAGATGCCCTCGATCTCGACGTGCTGGCGGATCGCACCCAGGTAGTTGCCGATGTGGGCCTCGCCCGAGGGTTGGATGCCGCTGAGACTGCGCATGGCAAGGGAGCGTAGCGGGACGCTACGGGGCGTCGAATCCCTCGCCGTCCGGGCCGACGACCCGCTGGCGCGTCGCATCGAAGTGGCCCACCTCGTTCAGCGAGACGAGCCTTACCGAGCCTTCCCTGACGCGCAGCCGCGAGCACGATGCGAACGGCGGGTTCGCCAGTACGAACGGGTCGTCGTGTCCGAGCACGTGGGACGCGATCGCGCGGATCACGCCACCGTGGCACGCCATCACCACGCGCTGGCCCGGGGCCCGCTCGAGAAGGCGCTCCCAGGCGGCGACGACGCGCTCACGGAAGTACGCGGGGTCGTCCCAGCCAATCGACTGCCAATCACCCCGTTGCACCGCATCCCAGATTTCCGGATGGCGCAGTTTCAAGATCTCGATCGGCGCGTACACCCGAGCGAGGCGGTCGATCTCGTCGATGTCGTCGAGAACCTCGACCTCGAGACCCAGACGTCGCGCCAGGGGTGCGGCCGTCTCCTGCGCCCGCCGCCGGGTGCTGGCGACGATGTGATCGATGCCCTCGCAGGCGAGCCAATCGCCGAGACACTCGGCCTGCCACTGCCCGCGCGAAGTGAGTTCGGGATCCACCGGCGCATGGTCGCTCTTCGCGATCACCGGCTCGCCGTGGCGGACGAGAAGGATCTCCATCTCAGACGCCTTCGACGTAGGTCAGCCAGTGCTCGAACGCTTCGTCTCGGCCCGCGGTGACCTCGCGGAAGCGCTCGGCGAGCGCTCGACTGACGGGGCCCGGGCACTCCTGCCCGATCGGGCGTTCGTCCACGGATTGGATCGGCCAGACACCCGCGCTGGTACCGGTGAGAAACGCCTCCGCGGCCACCCACAGGGCATCGGGATGGATGCGCTCCTCGACGACCTTGTAGCCATCCGCCTCGGCGATTGCGAGGATCGAGCGGCGGGTGACGCCTAGCAGGACCGATTGTTCCGGCGGCGTGTGGAGCGTGCCCTCCCCATCGACCAGAAAGAAGTTGGTGGTCGGCCCTTCGGCGAGCATTCCCTGCTCGTCGACGAGCAGGACCTCGTCGTAACCGCGCCGCTTTGCGCGCCACTTCGCGACCATGGGCGAAGCGTAGTTGGCCGCCACCTTCGCGTGGGGATGCATGATGTCCGGCCGCCGCTGCTTGCGTTCCTTCTCGAGCCAGAGCCGCACGGTCTTGGGCGGACGCGCAGGTACCTCGGACCTCCGCTCGGTGACATCGGACCACGGATCGTAGGCAGCGGCCGCCACGGCCACGTGATCGTCGACGGGCACCACGTCCACTTCCACCGAGGGCAGGTAGGCGTTGAGTTTGACGACACGGGCGCCCGGGTTCGCCTTCACGGCTTCGATGCAGGCCTGCTTCAATGCCGCTGCATCTTGTACCAACGGCAGACCGACCAGTTCGCAAGAATCGAGGAAACGCTGGACGTGGTCGTCCAGGCGGAAGATCGCCGTGCCGCGCTCGTTCTGACGCACGCTCATGTAGTCGAAGACGAGGGAGCCACGCGCCATCGAATGGGAAAGCACGTGGACCTGCGCCTTGCCCCAGGGAACGAGTTCGCCATCCAGCCAGATTGTTCGGTCGGGATCAGACATCGCGCGCAAGGATGAGCGCCCGCGGACCGGGTCGCCAGTCCCGGCCGAGCCACCTACCGGGCTGCCAGCAGGACGCCCTTCCCGATGATCTCGCGGTCGGCCAGCGTCTGGAGTGCGGCCGGGAGTTCGTCGAAGGACCAGATGCGCGCGGGTTCCGAAGCGATCCGCCCCGCTTCGTGGTGTGCCAGGAGTTCGCGGTGGATCTCGCCCATCTGCTCCGGCGAGTAGGCGCCGACGTAGACGCCGAGCACCGAGGCATTGGTCTGGACCAGCCGAGCCGTACTGGCATTGGCCCAGGCACCGCTCGCGAAGCCGACCGCCAGGATGCGGCCCTGGTTCGCGATACAGCGTGTCGCGCCCATGAAGACTTCACCGCCGACGACTTCGTAGATGACGTCCGCGCCAGCGCCGTCAGTCGCCTCTTGCACGGCCTCGATCCAGTCGACGGCGCTGTGGTCGATCGCGAGGTCGGCGCCGGACGCTCGGCAGAAGTCCGCCTTCTCACCGCCGCCCGCCAAAGCGATCACCCGGGCACCGAGGGCCTTGCCGAGTTGGATGGCGGCGGCGCCACTCGAACCGGCGGCACCCGTCACGAGAAGCGTCTCGCCCACTTCGAGTTTCCCGCGCGAGACGAGGCCGACATGGGCCGTGTGGTAGGGGATGCAGAAGCCGGCGGCTTCGCCATCGGTCAATCGCTCGGGCGCTTCGAAGCAGGAACTCGCAAGCGCCAGCGCCTGTTCGGCGAAGCCACCCTTGCCCAGGAAGAAGGCGGTTACCCCCATCACGCGGGTTCCGACTTCCGGGCCACCGGGGCAGCTCTCGAGCACCCGGCCCACGATCTCCTGTCCGGGCGTGAACGGGAGTTCGGGTTTGAACGCATAACTTCCGCGACACATGAAGACATCGGGAAGACCAAGACCCGTGGCATCGACGGCGACGCGGATCAAGCCTTCGCCGACTTCGGGGAGCGCGACATCGACGAGCGATAGGGCGTCCGTCGGCTCTCCGTGCTTGGTGATCTGCCAGGCGCGCATGAAGTTCCTTCTCTACACCTAGGCAGCCGGTCGCGGCGCCGCCGCCTCGTCTCGTGAAACCACTTCGAGGGCTTCTCGGACGGTTCCGTCCAGATTCCGGATGCTGCGACTCCCCCATGAGAATGCCACAGCGACCACGATCATGATGAGCGCGGCGCCGGCCACTGTGTTGGGCGCGCCGTAGTTATCGATCGCAACACCCATGGGCCAGGTCCCGAACTGAGTCAGTCCGAACGACATCATCATGAAGCTCGAGACGCGTCCGCGCACGTGATCGGGGATCAGCACCTGGATGGTGGCGTTGTTCAGGGTCTGGAAGATGCTGCTGAGCATTCCGGCGATGAGCAGGGGCGGAAGCGCCAGCCAGAAGAGCGGCGTCCAGGCGAAACCGATCAGGAAGAGGGCAAAGCCCAGCAGGCACAACACCATGGGACGGCGCCGATGGGGCGTGTCGCCGCTCGCGGCCAACCATAGGCTTCCGGCCAGGCCACCAATGCCGGAGGTGGCCTGCAACCAGGCAAGGCCGACCTCATACGACGCTTCACCCCAAGGTAGCGAAACGCCACCCCAGACGTCCCGTGCGAATACAACAAGGTACGTTTGGAACGGCATCAATACGAACATTGGAACGATGCCGTATAGCAGCATCGCGAGAACTTTCTTCTCCCTCCACACGTAACGGAAGCCGTCTTTCATGTCCTCGAAGACCGGGCGCGGCGGCCGATTGGGAGGAACCGATCGCCCAACCTGGAACATGCTGATGAGCGCGATCCCATAGAGGGCAGTCCCGCAGGCCAGCGTACCTGCGATCCCGATGAAGGGGACCAGGAAGCCTGCCATGGCGGGGCCGAGAATCCTCGTCGCGTTCATCATGCCCATGTTCAAGGCCATTGCTCGCGTGATGCGCCCGACCCCGACCACATTCGCCGTGATTGCCTGCCGCGCGGGCATCGAGAACGGGAAGATCGAGCCCATCAAGGTTGCCGCGACGGCGAGATGCCAGATCTCCAGGGCTCCGGTCACGTAGAGAGTGAGGACCGTGCATTCGCTCGCCAAGATCGCCACCTGACCAGCGATGATGAGACCACGGCGCTCGACCCGATCGGCAAGGGCGCCTCCAAGCGGCGAGAAGATCAACATGGGCAGCCCCACGGCCATGGAGATCAGCCCCAGCATCTCCGCGGAGTCCGTCAGCTCATAGGCGATCAAGGGACGTACGAGCATCTGGCTGCCCATCGCCAGGAAGAACGTGGTGTTGCTGATCAGCAGCCAGCGGAACGGGCGGAGTTGGAGCAGGTCCAACGAGGCGCGGATCCCGGGTCGCTTGCCCGGCGGCAGAGGGCCGCCGGGGCGCATTCCCATCGCGGGGTCGGCCATCGCCTAACGTCCAGCCTTCGGAAAGGGAATGGATTCCAGGTGGCTCGGCGGCGTCCGGCGGCGGCGGCGAAACAGTCCCGACAAGTCATCCAGCATCACGTAGCCACAGGGAACCAGGAACAGCGAAATGACCGTCGCGAAGATGACTCCGAAGCCCAGCGACGCAGCCATCGGGATCAGGAACTGCGCACCCATACTCTTCTCCAGGAGCAGCGGCGAGAGCCCGACGAAGGTGGTGATCGAAGTCAGCACGATGGGCCGGAAGCGCATCACACCGGCCTCGCGCACCGCGTCCCTGAGCGCCATGCCCGCTTCGCGGCGCGTATTGATGTAGTGCACCAGCACGAGCGAGGAGTTCACCACGACGCCAGCGAGCGCCACCACGCCGAACACCGAGAGCATGCTGAAGTTCATGCCCAGCAACAGGTGCCCGCCGATCGCCCCCACCAGCCCGAACGGAATCACCATCATGATGATGAGCGGCTGGCCGTAGGATTTCAGCGGAATCGCGAGCAGTATGTAGATCAGGAACAAGGCGAGGCCGAAGTTCCGCACCACGCTGACGGCCGTCTCTTGTTGCTCACTCTGCTCGCCTTCGAGGGTGTAGGCGAGGCCGGGATAGCGCTCGAGCAGTTCGGGAAGGACCGTCTTCCGGATCGCGGCGATGATCTCGTTGGCATTGGCGCGCTCGGCGTCGACGTCCGCGATCACGCCGATCACGCGTTTGCGGTCGGCCCGTCGGATCGTCGAATAACCTCGGCCTCGTTCGGCGTTGGCCACCGCATAGAACGGAACCTCGCCCCCGTCCGGCGTGCGGATGCGAAGTTCCTCGAGATCGTCGAGCGAGCGTCGACGATTCTCCGGGTAGCGCACCATCACACGAATGTCGTCGCGCCCGCGCTGAATGCGCTGGGCCTCGGCACCGTAGAAGGCCTGGCGCACCTGTCGCGCGAGATCGTCCAGGCTCAGGCCCAACGATTCGGCGTCGGGCCGGATCGAAAGCCGAAGCTCCTCCTTACCGTCGGCCCAGGAATCCTTGATGTCATGGACACCCGGGTAGCCCCCGAGCGCCAGCTTCAGCTCTTCGGCCGCCGCTTGCAGGCCCGCCAGGTCCGGCGATGAGAGCTGGACATAGATCGCTTCGCCGGCGTCCATATAGGAAGACTTGAAGGTCACTTCCTCGGCGCCGGGGATGGCTGGCGCTTCGCGGCGCCAGCGGTCGAGCACCTCTGCAGCCGTCACGCCACGGCGGTGGTCTCCGCCGACGAGTTCGATCGCAATGCCCCCCTGGTTCGGACCGGCCGCGGAACCCCCGGAGCGGGGCGGCCCCGACGGGCCCGCCGCCGGAAGCTCGCCGACGGTGGCCAACATGTGATGAACCAAGGACCCACCGGAATCGGACGCGTACTCCGAATCGAGGGCCACCTTCATCCGAAACGCTGCGCCCTCGAGCTGTGCCACGGCTTCCTCGGTCACTTCGATCGGCGTGCCCGCGGGCATCACGACCGAAACCGAAATGAAATCGCTCTCGATCTCGGGGAAGAAGGTGAACTTGATGTAGCCGGCGCCGAGCGTCGACATGGTGATCGCCAGCAGCGCCAGCGCCCCTGCCGCCACCGAATAACGCCACTCGAGTGCGCGTTCGAGCAGCGGCCGATACCCCTCCCGCGCCAGGCGCGTCAGGCTCCCTGCCATCGTGGCCTGGATGGCCTTCCAGCGCACCTGCACGGGTCCAGGCACGCTCGTACGCTCGTCGCTGGCGCTACCCACAGCGTGGTGTCCCAGGTGGGCCGGCAGGATGAACTGCGATTCGATCAACGAGAAGAAGAGGCACACGACAACGACGACACCGATCGTGCCGAAGAAATCGCCCATCATGCCTTCGGCCAGGATCATCGGCACGAAGGCGGCGACCGTTGTCAGGATGCCGAAGATCACGGGCACCGCGACCTCCTGGGTTCCCACGATCGCGGCTTCGAGCGGATCCTCGGCATTCTCCTGATGGGTATGGACGTTCTCGCCGATCACGATCGCATCGTCGACGAGCAAGCCGAGCACCAGGATGAAGGCGAACAGGCTCAGAACGTCGATCGAGAGCCCGACGATGGGGAACGCCCAGAGCGCGCCTAACATCGAAACCGGGACCCCGACCGCCACCCAGAAGGCGAGCCGCAGCCGCAAGAAGACCGCGAGCAGGATGAGCACCATCGCGAAGCCGGCGAACCCGTTGTCGAGCAGGATTCCGAGACGATCCTGGAGATAGGTCGCGTCGTTCTGCCAGACGGTGAGCGCGAGGCCTTCGGGCAGCCGCAGCCGCGCCTTCTCGACGTAGTCGAGCACCGTGGCGGTGAGATCCAGAATGCGCTGGTCGCCCACGCGGTAGACCTGGATCAAGACAGCGTCTTCACCGTCGAAGACGGCACGTCGTTCGTCCTGCTCGAAGCCGTCGACCACGGTGGCAATGTCCGAGAGCAGCAGGCGCGTACCGTCTTCGCGGGTCATCACCACGATCCGCTCGAACTCGCTGCCGGTGTAGGCCTGGCCCTTGGCGCGCAGCAGGATCTCGCCCCCCGAGCTGCGAATCGAACCGCCCGGAAGATCGACGGAACTGCGCTGCACGGCGCGCTCGACCTGGTCGAAGGTCAACCCGTGGCGGCGCAGCGATTCTTCCGGCACTTCGATCGAGATCTCGTAATCCCGGGCCCCGATCAGGGCAACTTGGGTGACGCCCGGGAGCGATGCGATCTCGTCGCGAATCTGTTCGGCCCAGAGCCGTAGCGCCCGTTCTTCGGCGTTGCCCGAGAGCGCCAGCTTGAGCGCGTTGCGCTGCACCTCCACGTGGCTCACGATCGGCTTCTCGGTCTGCTCCGGGAAGGTCGTGATCGCGTCGACCGCGTTCTTTACCTCGGCGAGGGCGCGATCTACCGAGTAGTCGGGCACCAACTCCACCGCGACTGCGCAGATTCCCTCCGAGGCGTTCGAGGTGATCCGATCGACGCCCTCGATGCCATGAACCTCCTCCTCGATGCGAATACAGACGCCCTCCTCGACCTCCTCCGGCGCCGCACCGAGGTAGGGCACGCTGATCGCGATCATGTCGATCTGGATGTCGGGGAAGCTCTTCTGATTGATTCGGCTGATGCCGGCGAGGCCGGACACGAGAATCATGAACATCAGCAGATTTGCGGCCACCGGGTTTTCGGCGAACCAGCGAATGGCGCGCTTCATGTGCCGACCTCGTCGCCGGCCGCCGCCGCACCCGCGACACCACTCGTCGTGTCATCCATCACGCGCACGGCCATGCCGTCCACGGCGCGTGCGAGCGGCGTCACGCAGACGCGTTCACCCGCCTCGAGCCCACCCGTGATGAGCACGCGATCACGCTCCACACGCAACACATCCACGGCACGGAAGCGGAGCCGATCGCCGTCGAGAACCAGAACACGATCGTCCTGCTGCAGCGCGGTCCGGGGCAGGACGAACACATTCGCCTCGGTCTTCCCTTCGATCGCGGCCCGCACGAACAGGCCCACGGCGAGGGGCGGCTTGTCGCCCTGTTCGCGGTAGGGATCCTCGACCTGGGCGATCAAAGTCACCATCCGGCTCTTCGGGTCGATCTCCCCCTCGGTCCGCACGATGTGGCCCTGCCAGCTGTGCTCGTCGCCAGCGAAACGCGCACTGAGTTCGACCCTCGGTCCCTCGCCCGCGGTACGCGCGGGCTCGCTGGCTGCCGGGGTTCCCGCGTTCCGCTCCTGCCGGCTGCGATTCGGCCGATAGGTGAGCGGCACGTCCAGGAAACCGAGTTCGCGGTCGGGCACCGGCAGGCGGACCTCTGCGTAGTCCACCGCATAGATTCGCCCGATCGGGGTGCCCCGGTTCACGAACTGGCCGACATCCACGGTCTCGTTGCGAACCCGGCCGGCATAGGGTGCCTGGAGCTCCGTCCGGGTCAGGTCCCGGCGGGCATTCTCGAGCACGACCCGGGCCTCTCGCAATACCGCCTCGGCGACGCGCTGGCCGTTCTCGGCGTCATCGATCCGCGCCTCACTGGTGATGTTCTGGCTCGCGAGGCTGCGCTGGCGTTCGAGTTCCTTGCGGGCGCGGGCCTCTTCGCTTTCCGAACGCGCCAGGCTCGCCCGCGCCCGCTCGATGGCAGCGCGATAGTCGGCGGTATCGATCCTCACCAGCACCTCGCCTTCCTCGAAGAAGCCTCCGGAAACCAGTGCGGGCGAGACCCAGACGACCTCCCCCGAGACCTGGGGCACCAGTTCGCTCTCGGTGCGCGGCACCACGGTTCCCTGGGTCACGACCGTCAGCTTCACCGGCTCGGCCGAAATCGGTTGCACGTGAACGAAAGGCGCGATGATGCCGGGAGGTTGTATCTCCGGCTTCGGAGCGAGGACGAACAACAGTGCGACGACCACGCCACCCACTGCCAGCAGGCCGATCGGAATCAGGACCTTCATCGGGATCTTCGGCATCTAGGCACCCTCCCCGGCTGCAGCGAGGGCCCGGGCGCCGGCGGCCGAATGCGCGATCACGGCCTGGAGCAGCGGTTCGTGTGCGGCTTCGCCCGCCGCGGCATCGGCTTCGAGTTCGTGCGTCAGTTCATCCTCGAGCTGGCCGGCCAGCACGTGCACCATCGAGGCCACCGCCAGGTGTTGGAGCAGGCGAAGCTTGCGCTCGCTCATCGCGGGGAAGGTGCGGGCAAAGGCAGCCAGGAATCGTTCGTTCACCTCACCGAACAGTTCGGCGCGGAGCGGTTGCACCAACTCCGGCGGTTCCGTGTAGAGGCGCGCTACGACCTGGCGGGGCATCGCGCTGGTGCCCTGGACCCGGGCTTCGCTCATGCGCTCGAAGCTCGGGCGATAGAACGCGTCGAACAGCGCCTCGATCGGCACCGAACCGTCCGGGCCCGCTTCGGCCTGCAACCGATCGAGCGCCTCGATTCGGCTTTGATTCACGGGCTGGAGGCGTCGCCGCAGCACCGCTGCGAGCAACTCTTCCTTCGAGCCGAAATGATAGTTGGCCGCCGAAACCGCGGAACCCGCGGCCTTCGTGACCGCACGCATCGAGGCACCCCCGAAGCCGCGCTCGGCGAACAGTTGCTCGGCGGCGTCGAGCAGCCGCTCCTTGGTATCCGCAGCTTCGGAACCGGTGGCGGGTTCCGTCAGGGCAGGGGCTTGCGACATGGGAGGACTCCAGGGGGTGCGCGCGCGAAGCTCGAGGGAGCTCGGTTCGGTGAGAGGGCGCGGGCACGCGTGTCAGGAAGAGCGCTCGCTGGGCGGCCTCGAACGCTCGTTCGAAACATACGTTCGATCCCTCCGAAAAGCAACTCCCGAGGGCCGGAGACGGCTCACTCGCGACTGACTATTCTGATTATAAATCAGATAGTTATCGGACCTAGTTGCGAGTGGATGAAGGCCCGAAGGCACTCAGCCGCTGCGTTTCCGGCCCTCACCGGCCGCGCGCTGCTGGGCGGCCTGGCGAGCCTCGCCCTGGCGGCGCAGCGCCGCGCGGTTCGAATCGTCGACGCGCGCGTAGCGCTGCTTCCAGTCTTCATCGGCCGGGTTCCAGAGGAACGGGGACTGGACCGTCGTGCGGGGCAGCCGGGCGGATTCGAACAGGTCGAGGGCGTGCCCGACGATGGCCTGCTGCATGGCCGTGTCGTACGGAACACCGCAGGGGTTCCCGAGCGGGAAATCGTTGAACAGGAAGCGCGGGACGCCGCATTCCTCGACGATGTCCCGGGCGGAGCCGACCACGACGGTGGGAATTCCGCCGGCTTCGAGTTCACGCGCGACCAGACTCACGGTCTGGTGACAGACGGGTCAGAGCGGGATCAACAGCGCAACGTCGACCTGATCTTCGTGCAGGCGCGCCAGGATCTCGGGCGCATCGGTTTCGATCGTGCGGCGCTGGCTGTAATCGGTGGGGACGCCATGAAAGCGCGGGGCCAGCGAGCCGATGCGTCCCTGGCTGGCGAAATGCCGGAGTTGGGGAATCGGCAGGAACGACGGCACGTCGTCAGTGTGGGTCGATTCCTTGTCCCAGGAGAGATCGTCAGTGAAGAGCCGTTCCGGCAGCGGATCCGTCGGCGCCGAGTACACCTGCTTGGCGCCGCGCAGCACGCCATCGACGACTTCCTGCCCCTGCCACAGGCTCGAGGTGGTGACGAGCCCGACGCGGCATTCGGCGAGCGGTTTGGGAAGCGGCGTGAAGGGTGCGTCCTGGTGACGCGCCCACGCATAGGGCTTCCCGTAGCCCTGTGCGACGTAGTACTCGCGCGTGCGGTCGATGTAGCTCACGAAGCTGCGGTGGGTGATCTTCACGTGCATCAGGTTAGTCGCGGCTGGGCCGCGGCGCTTCCAGCAGCCAATAGAGAACGTTGTCCCGGAACGTCGCACTCTGGGTGAGGCCAAGGTGATCGTCGGGCAGGAAGAGCACGTGGCGCCATGCCACCGGCGTCACGAGCCATGGCGTCCAGCCGACGGCGGCGCGCTCATCGAGCAACGCGCTCGAGCGCAGCACGGTTCCGTCGCCAGGGCCGACCTTGATGACTTCAGCGCGTCCGTTGGCAGAGGAGACCGAAACCAGGCTCGCGGTGGGTGCCGCATCCCCGGCGACCAGATGGAGATCGAGCCCGTCCGGGGGTGCCGCCGGCGAATCCAGGGCGGCGTGGAAGGCGCTGGCCTGGGCGAGCATGCGGCGCTGGAGTGCGACCGCGATCCGATGGCGCTCCGCCCGGGTGTCGGCCCCGGGGATCAGCACCTGAAGGATTTCGTCCTGATCCGGCGAAGCCAGGCCCCAACCCAGCCGCTGCCACAGGTCCGGATCCATCAAGTCCACCGGGCGCTCCGGATCGCCGTCCCAGAGCGCAGCGCGGTGCCTCGAACGCGGTAGCAGTTGATAGGCGGAGGGGAAGGTTCCGATCACGGCAGGCGGATAGACGGGCAGCAGCGGTGCCAGCTGGTCGCCGCTCACGAGTTGTTCGAAGGCTTCCACCGAGCCGGCGTTGGGCGTCGCGATCAGGATGGCGCGCTCGACGTAGCGCGCGCCGGCCCAGCTGAGCTCGGGCGCCTCGCCGTTCGGCCCTAGCCCCTCGGCGCCATAGCGCAGGAACCAGCGCGTCACGAGGCCGCCCATCGAATGGGCCACGACATCGAACTTTACATCGGCGTTCTCGATGCCGTAGCGCTCGCGGTACTCGTCCTGCACATAACGCCGCTTCTCTTCGATGAAGCTGCCGAGCCGCTTCGCGTTGGCGATGTTGTCGAGGCGCCAGTCGTAATCGAACTGGAAACAGGTGAAGTGGTCGCGGCCGTAGTCGATCTCGCCAGCGAGGCCGAGCGCCTCGTCGCGGTAGCCGCCGGCGCCCAACGTCGCGAGGATTCGCGCATAGGCCTCGACCTCGATCGGAATCCCGGCAAGCCGAATCCGGATCCGTTCGAGCACACCGTCGGGTTCGAGGCCATCGCGCAATTCATCGACGGGTACGTCGTCGCGCACCGGGAGCGCGAGCAGGCGCAGCCCTTCGGGATCCGTGCCGACCGCGCTGGCCTCGAAGGCGCCCCAGACCAGCGTGCCCGTAGCCTGATCGACAAGGCGCGTCCCGAGCAGGCCGGGAATCACGATGATCGGATTACGATCCGGCCCGTGATAGTTCGCGGCCGGGTTGTAGATCAGGGCGAGTTCGGGCTCCTCGACGTCGGGCGCGAACCCGGGAACAGAGGTACAGCCGACCAGCATCGTGAGCGCCCCGGCCAGCGCGGCGATCCCGTTTCGAACGAATCCAAGTCGCTGCAATGCGATGCCCTCCAGAAGCCTCCGTACGATGCAACAGAAGGGGAATCGTTACCCTTCCAGGGTTCGCCGCGCCTTGGAGAACTGCCCGTGGGCCTCGCCGACCACTGGAACACCCGCCCCGAGGACCTCGAGGGAGATTGGCCCTGCGACCGCCACGGCCCGGACGACGCAGTCGCCCTCTACCGCGCCATCGACGTCGCCACGCCGCCCGCAACGGCCTTCCGTTGGCTCTGCCAACTACGCGTCGCCCCCTACAGCTACGACTGGATCGACAACCGCGGCCGCCGCAGCCCGCGCACCCTCACACCCGGCCTGGAACAGCTAGAAGCCGGCCAGACCGTGATGTCGATTTTCAAGCTCCTCGAGTTCGAGACCGACGCGCAGCTCACCCTAGAAGCCGGCCGCTTTCTCTCACTCGGCCCGCTCCAGGTGACCTACCGCGTTCAGGCCCAGCCGGGCGGCACCCGACTGGCCGCGAAGCTGCGCTTCGAGCGGCCGCCAGGCTTGATCGGCAGCGCCCTCGCCCGCGGCCTGGCCATCGGCGACTGGGTGATGATGCGAAAGCAGCTGCTGACGCTGAAGAAGTTCGCCGAAGCCGCGGCCTCTGGCGCCCCTCCGGCCGCCGGCTAACCTCCCGTCCCGATGGGCCTTTCAGCTGCCAGCCAGCTGCCAGCGCCAGGCCCCACGACCTCAAGCCGACGTAGCTCAGCTGGTAGAGCAACGCATTCGTAATGCGTAGGTCGCCGGTTCGACTCCGGCCGTCGGCTCCAGGTCAGCTCTGGGCGATCAAGCGTTCTCGATCTTCGCGGCGCCTTCCAGCCCGAGGTCCTTGATCGATTGTTCGCGCATCTCGATCTTGCGGACCTTGCCGGTGACCGTGAGGGGGAACTCGGAGACGAAGCGGAAGTAACGGGGCACCTTTGCGTGGGCGATCTTGCCGCGACAGTAGTCGCGCAGCTCGTCGTCGCTCACCGATTGGCCTGCGGCGAGTTGTACCCAGGCCATCAGCTCTTCGCCGAATCGTTCGTCGGGGACGCCGATGACCTGGGCGTCGGCCACGGCCGGGTGGCTGAGCAGGAATTCCTCGATCTCTCGTGGATAGAGGTTCTCGCCGCCGCGGATGATCATGTCCTTGATGCGGCCGATGATGTTGACGTAGCCGTCTTCGTCCATCGTGGCGAGGTCGCCGGTGTGCATCCAACCGTCGGCGTCGATGGCCTCGTCGGTCTTCTCGGTGTCGTTCCAGTAGCCGAGCATCACCGAATATCCTCGCGTGCAGAACTCGCCCCCGGTTCCGCGTTCGACCGTGGCGCCGGACTCCGGATCGATGATCTTGACTTCCACGTGAGGGTGCACCCGGCCGACCGTGGAAACGCGGCGCTCGATCGGGTCGTCCACGCTGGTCTGGGTGGAGACCGGCGAGGTTTCGGTCATGCCGTAGGCGATCGTCACCTGGTCCATGCCCATCTGGTCCACCACGCGACGCATCACATCGATGGGACACGGTGAACCGGCCATGATGCCGGTGCGCAGGCTTGCCAGCTCGAAGCGCTCGAAGTCCGGGTGGCCGAGTTCGGCGATGAACATCGTGGGCACGCCGTAGAGCGCGGTGCAGCGCTCGTCCTGGACCGTTTCCAGCACCGCGCCGGCATCGAAGGTGGGGCACGGAATGACCATGGTGTGGCCGAACACGGCGCAGGCAAGCGTGCCCATCACCATGCCGAAGCAGTGGTAGAAGGGCACCGGGATCGCGAGGCGATCGTTCTCGGTGAAGCGGCACGCGTGGCCCACGAACTGGGCGTTGTTCAGGATGTTGCGGTGGCTGAGCGTCGCGCCCTTGGGAAAGCCCGTGGTGCCGGAGGTGTATTGGATGTTGATGGCATCGCCCGGCGAGAGGTTGGCGGCGCGCTCCTGCAGCGCGGCGTCGCTCACCGCCTCGCCGGCAGCCAGCAGCGCCGCCCAGTCGTCGGTATCGAAGTAGACGATGCGCTCGAGCCCGGGAAGTTGGGGCCCGACCTCCCCGATCATGTCGCGGTAGGCGGAGGTGAGGTACTCGGTGCGTGTCACCAACAAGCGAGCCCCAGATTGGGCGAGCGCGTATTGCAGTTCGTTGGTTCGATAGGCCGGGTTCAGGTTGACCTGGATCGCGCCGACCCTGGCCGTGGCGAACTGTACGTAGATCCACTCGGCGTAGTTCGGGCTCCACATTCCGACGCGATCGCCCGGCTCGATCCCGAGGCCCATCAGGCCTTTCGCCACGGCGTTCACGCTGGCATCGAATTCGGCCCAGGTCTGGCGCAGCCCCTGGTGCGGCACCACCAGGGCCTCGCGATCGGGGAAGCGCCGGACGGTCGCCTCGAGCTGCGCGCCGATCGTGGTATCGATCAGGGGCGGTTGCGTCGCGCCCTTCGCCGTGGACAGGGTCATGGGTGTCTCCGTTCCGGACTCTGTGACAATGATGCCCCGCGTCGGCGACGGCGGTCAAACCGCTAGCGCGCCTTTGCTACTCCAGCGGTCCGATCTCGTCCTCGAGCAGCGCGTCGAGTTCGTCGAGGAGTTCCGGATCCTCGGGGATCGCCAGGTAGTCGCGCACGCTCTGCGGAACCTCCGGGACGGGCTCCACGTGCAGGGGCTCGAGCTGGTAGGCGCCGGATTCGAAGAATGCGAGGGCGGCCGGATCGATCCGCGCGAGTGCTCGCGGGTCGAGCAGGAAGAGCATGTAGCTCTCGGCGAAGGCCTCGCTGAGCTTGGTCTTCCCGTAGGGGGTCGGGCCATGCCCGCCGGTCGCTGCGACGAAAGCCGTGTGCACCGGACTCGCGTGGAGCGTGCCGCCGGCCGAGGCCTGCCGAAAGCGGCCGAGCGGACGCCGCATGTCCTGGAGCCGCTCGAGGATGGCGCGCAGCCGCTCCGTCTCGGAACGGATCCCGCTCACGCTGAACTCGCGCAGATGGTCATACAGCAGCGACAGGGATTGCCAGCGCGCAACGAGCCCGTGTACGGCGTGGTATGGCTTCTCCATCGCGACGGCGTGCCCGATCTCGTGAACCACGACCCACGCCGAATTGTCGAACGGCGCTGCCGGATCGCCGACGAACACCTGTCCGTCGCGGGCAAAGGCGGCATCGAAGAGATCGACGCTGCGCTCCACACCCTCCTGTCGGTAGTAGGCCGCAGCATCCGAAAGATCAGGCGGCGGGTCGACATAACGTCGAAACGGAAGCCCCGCGATCACGTCGAGATCCCGCGCTGGAATCTGGGCGAGGGAGATGGCCAACGACGCCCGCTCCTGCGGCTCCCAGTGGGCATCCCCGTCGACGAGGGGACCGATGCCGAAGCGCCTGCTGAGTTCGGCCGAGTCCGGTGCATCGCCTGGCGGGGGCCGCGCACCGGCCTCGCTCAAGCGAAGTACGAGCCGGCCATCCAACTCGTGCAGAGCGCTCATCGAGAGATCCCCAGCTTCGGCCGCGACGAAGAGATCGGTCTCGATGCCGCGCCGCTCCCGTTTCGCGATGGGGCCGAGCGTGGCGATCACAGCGACGGGCAGCCCCTCCAACCGCACGCCCCGATCGAAGGGAACCCGGAAGCGAAGCGTGCCTCGATCCATCCGGATCTCGAGCTCGCGCAGGGAGGACACCTCCATCGAGCGCTCGAGCGTGGCGACCCAGGCCTCCCGATCCGCCTCGCTCGGTTGTTCCTCGAACCGGATGGGAACGGACTCGTAGTAGGGGCGCTCGCCCCCGTCCGGGACAGGGAGGTCGCCCGAATGCCCGTTGAAGGCAACCTCGAGGAACTCGGCCTGGACCCTGGCCTCGTCGTCGATCGCACGCTCCAGCCAATCCAGCGCCTCGGCACGGTCCGCAGATGCGGCTCCGGGAGGGAGCACGAGGGCAAGGACAGTGAGGAGGCGCAGCAGGATGGGCATGACTCAGGGCATACCATAGCCCTCGCCTAGCATCATGGCGGCCGCCGCTTCACTCGAGCGGGGACTTCGCCTCCTCGCCCTCGACCTCGATCTCCAGACCCCGCCGCCCCTGCACCGGCTCGCCGTCTTCGACCTCGACGCCGAGGTCGCGCCGGCCCTGATAGATCGCCTTGAGCTTCCGGCGGCGCTCCATCTCGAGCACCAGCTCCTGGCGCGCGACCTCCTCCGGCACCACCCGGCGAGTGACACTGAGGTTGCTCTCCTTGCAGGCCTCGCCCATGTAGGGGCCGCAGGAGGGGCTGGCGCAGCAATAGCGCGTCAGGTCGTGGAAGGTCCGGAGGGGATTGGTGATCGGTGCCTCGTTCCAGGTGTTCACCGTCTCGGGGCTGAGGTGGTAGGCCTCCTGGAAGTGATACCTCGCATCATCGAGGTTGCCTTCGCGCCATTCGAGCAGGCAGAAGTTGATCTCGACGATGGCCGGATCCGCGCGCAGCTGCTCGCCCCGCTTCAGGAACTTGCGGGCGGCCTTGACTTTCCCGCGGTAGATCATCGTCTCGGCGATGTTCGTGTAGGAGGCCCAGTTGTCGGGGCTCAGCCTGCGGGCATTGGCGAAGCTGCGCAGCGCCCGGTCGAGGTCTCCCTGGTAGACGGCAACGATTCCCATCCAGGTGTGGGGGCCTGGCGATTCAGGCTCCAGTCTCAGCGTCTCGATCCACTCGTCCAGGGCGCGGCCGAGATCACTCTCGTAGTCGCCGAAACGCTCTTCATCGAGCGCCGTTCGCGCCCTCAGATAGTAGGCCTGACCCAGCTCGTGGTGCGCGTCGACGCTGCGCGGCGAGCGGTCGCGCTTCTTCTCGAGCTCGGCGATCGAGTCCTCGGCAGCGAGAGCAGGCCAAGCGAACGCCAACAAGAAGGCGGCCGCAAGACACGGCCAGATCCTGGAATGCATCGAACCCTCCAGCGGATGAGTACGGCGGCCAACGCGAAAGAGATCGCGAGGGCCCGACCCCGAAGCTAGCGGCGTAACCGCGAGAAGCGCCCCCTCAGCCAGACCGGAGCGCGGCCACACCGCCAGTCTTGAGGTAGAGCTCGCAACCTTCGGCGGATCTGGGCGTGTGTCGAGCTCCCGGGGGCAGGCGGAGCCAACTGTGTGCGGAATAGACGCCGGATTCGTCCTCCAGGGAGCCCCGCAGGACGAAGATCTCGGCGCCGGAGGGATAGGCCTCGGTCCCGCCGGTCGCTCCAGCTGACCAACGTTCGAGCCGCGTCGCATCCGGGAAGGCGGCGGACATGTAGAGTGGCTTCTGCTCGATGCCCTCGGCGCGGCCCGGCTGCCACGGGAGTGCGTTCGTCGGCTCGGCGACATGCCGCCTGCCCTCGCCCGCATACTGTCGGAGCTTCACGAACAACACACAGCCCGCTTTCGAGAACGGCGCGTGGCGAAAACCTTCCGGGTTGAGCAGGTAGGTGCCGGTGGGCCAATCGCCGTGTTCGTCCGAGAAGACGCCGTCGAGGACGAGGATCTCCTCGCCTTCCGGGTGATCGTGGGCCGGGAACTTCGAGTCTGGCAGATAACGCACCACCGACGTGACCTGGCCGGCCTCGGCCGAACCGACGCGATGCAGGCGTTTGCGCTCGACCGTGGGGCTCGGGCTCGGTTGCCAGGCCATCTCGTGGGTTCGCATGGCGACGCGTCGGGTGAGATCGCCGTTCAGGGCTGCCTCGGTCATCGATTCATCCTTTGCGCGCCGTGGCCTAGCAAGTGGCGACGGCGACCAACGTGCAATCGGAGAAGGCCGTCGCCTCCGAATCCAAAACCTCGATGCCGGGATCATACGGGTTCCAGAGGCGTTCCCTCAGCAGCGGTTCCGGGGTCCGGGCCGTCGATTCGTTGGGCCGCCAGAAGGCGCCTCGGGCCCGGCCACGCAGGGAGATCTCGATCGCCTCGGGGCGTTCGCTCAGGGCGGCCGGATCTGCCGGAGGGGAAGCCAGAAGACCGGCACCCTGAACGAAGCCCGCGAGGGCAGAGAAGAGGACCACGAGTACGCGTGTGCGTTGGAAGGACATGACCGGATGCCTGGGCGCGGCACGGGGTGGTGTTTCGCCTCGGTCGATGCCGGGGAGCCGCCGGCGGTTACGTCACGAATCCTTGTGACCATTGGACAGGCCGCGGTCTCCAAGGTCGGCATGACTTCTGCTACTAGCAGGGGCATCCCACCTGGAGTCCTCGATGAGCCACCACGACGACGAAGCGAACCCGCTCGATCCGATGAAGGATTCACCGTTCCACGAAGGCGAGGCACGCGTCCAGGAACGGCTCGGCGTTCGCGAGCAGATCGAACCCTGGGCGCGCCGGGTCGTTCGGCCCTACCTGCCCGACCAGCACCGGGACTTCTATGCCCAGCTTCCGTTTCTCGTGGTGGCGGCACGGGACGCCCAGGATCGACCGTGGGCCAGCCTGCTCGTCGGCGAACCGGGTTTCGCTTCTTCGCCGGACCCCGGTCAACTGCGGATCGATGCACTCCCCGCCGAAGGCGACGCGCTGGCGACGGCGCTGCACCAGGCCAGCGACATCGGATTGCTCGGCATCGAGCTGGCGACGCGGCGCCGCAATCGCGTGAACGGCAGCCTGCTCGATCGCGACACGCTCGGCTTCACGCTGGCCGTCGGCCAGGCGTTCGGGAACTGCCCCCAACACATCACCGAGCGGGAGACACGGCGGCTTCCGAGGCCGGCCACGCTCCCGCCCGCGCGCGTGTCGAAGGAACTCTCGCCGCAGCAGATCGATTGGATCACGCGAGCAGACACGTTGTTCATCGCCACGGGACATCGCGGTGAGGGAGCGCGTGCCGCGTTCGGAATGGACGCATCCCATCGTGGTGGCCCGGCCGGCTTCGTATCGGTCTCGGGAACCCACCACCTGGGCTTCCCGGACTACCCCGGCAACAACCACTTCAACACCCTCGGCAACCTCGAACTCGACCCCCGCGCCGGTTTCGTGTTCGTCGATTTCGAGACCGGTAGCCTGCTGCAACTAACGGGCGAAGCGCGCCTGGAAGGAACCGGGGAACGCCGAATCGAGTTCGAAATCCAGCAGGTGGTCGAGCAGCCCTTCGTCCTCCCCCTGCGCTTCGCACGAGAGAGCGGCCGGGACCGCGTGTACCGGATCGCCAGCAAGCGCCCCGAGAGCACCGACGTCACCTCGTTCGAACTCGTCCCGGAAGACGGAGGGCCGACCCCGAGCTTCCGCCCCGGCCAACACCTACCCGTCTCGATCGGCCTCGACGACCCGGAACAACCGGCGAAGCGGACCTACTCGCTATCCGGGAATGCCGCAGCGGAGGTGCTCCGCATCAGCGTCAAACGCGAACCCCACGGTGCGGCCTCGAACCGGCTGCACGATCACCTCGAAGCCGGCGACACCCTGCATGCGGGCCTACCCGCCGGTGAATTCGTGCTGCCCGATGCGCCGGAGCGTCCGGTCGTACTCGCCTCGGCCGGCGTCGGCATCACCCCCATGGTCGCGATGGCGCACGCGCTCGCGAAGTCGCGTCAGATTCCCGCGTGGTTCGTCCACGGCGCCCGCGACGGCGCGCATCATCCGTTCCGCTCCGAGCTGGAGACACTCGTCGCCGGCGCAGAGAACCTTCGCTCCCACGTGCGCTTCAGCAGACCGCGCGACGAAGATCGCCCGAAAGACGGCTACGACAGCACCGGGCGGGTCGATCTCGCACTGCTCGAAAAGCTCGTGCCGGGCCTTGGCGCCGATTTCTACCTCTGCGGCCCACTCGGGTTTCTCGAATCCCTGGTCGCCGAGCTCGAGGCCGCCGGTGTCCCCGCGGAGCAGATCCACTTCGAAAGTTTCGGGCCAACCGGCGCCTGAAGGCAGGAGCCATGAGCGGCGGTCCGTCACCCGTGGCCGGAGTAGCTCAGGGCAACAACAGGGCTGCGGCCCGGCTCGAGATCCCGACGCCGCGGCGCGCCATCCGAATCGCGTGCTGGTCGTAGCCGTTCGTGCAGTAGCCGAGGGAAATGCCGGTGTCGGGGTCCGCCCAGGCGATCTGCCCGCCGGCGCCGCCGTGTCCGAATGCGCGCTCGCTATTCGTGTGGCCGAAACCCCGGTAGCTTCGCTCCTTGTCGCCGGCAACCACCACGCCGAGCGCGCGGTGCACGAGCTTCCCGAACACCGGATCGACCAGATCTCCGGAGCGAACACGCAAGGTCTCCGACAACGTCTCGGGGCGCCAGACACCGGGCCCCCGGGAATCTCCGGCCGCGTCGAGCATCAGGCCCTGGTAGAAGAGTGCCATGTCCGCCGCGGTGCAGGCGCCGCCGCCGCCCGGGATCCCGGCGCGCCGGACTTCCGGGCGGTTGAAGCTGAGGATCGCCTCAGGCGTCACTTCGGTCACCGGCGGTACAGGGACGCCCAACGCTTCGTAGTCGGCATCGGTCATCGGCTCGCCGCAGAGGCCCAGGTCCGCCATGCGTGGGTGCAGTTCATCAGCGAGGCCACAGTGGAAATCGCGCAGGCCGAGCGGCTGGGCGATGCGCTCCCGAACGAACTCGGCGAAGCTGAGTCCGCTCCGCGTCTCGATGATGTCGGCAATCACGTACATGCTCGAGCTCGGGTGGTACTCGAAACGCGAACCCGGTTCCCAGTTCAGCCGCCAGCTGGCGAAGCGGGCGCGCCGCCTTTCGAGATCGAGGAATTCCGGCGGCCGGAACGGCGCGTGCGGGAAGCCGGCCGTGTGCAGGAAGAGCTGCTCCACGCGGATCTCGCCCTTTCCGTTCTCGCCGAAGCCAGGCACCAGATCGGCCACGATCTCGTCGACATCCAGCTTGCCTTCCTGGATCAACAGCCAGGCCGCGGCCGAGGTGATGGCCTTGGTGCACGAGAAGATGCAGTAGAGCGTCTCGTCTTCTGCCGGCGCCAGCTTCCCCTGGAACTGGGCCTCGCCGAAGCTGCGCAGGCCCGCGATCTGGCCGTGGCGGGCCACCGCGATCTGCACCGACGGAAGCAGCCCTTCGGTGACTTCGCGCTCGGCGCGTTCGAACAACGCCTCGAGCTTCTCCGGGTCGATTCCGAGCTTCTCGGGATCTGCAATTCGTCCGGCATCGAGCATGGGATTCTCCACTAACGGGTGAGGGGTAGGACCTTGTCGAGCAGGGCTCGTTGGAATTCTTCGGGCGATTCGATCGGCGCCATGTGGCCGGCGTCTTCGAACCAGACGATCTCGACGCTGGGTGCCTGGAGTTCGGCCGCCCACGCTTCGACCAACGGGTACGGCGTGTTCCAGTCGTGGCGACCCGTCAAGAAGACGACCGGCACTTCGAGCTTCGGAATCTGGTTCGGAAAATCGACCGCGCCGACCTCGCTCCACAGGGCTGCGAGGCTGTTGGCGAAGCATTCGGGGTAGGAAAGTCGCGTTCCCAGGGTGTACTCGCGCCCGAATAGCAGACTCCAGAACACGGGCCGAGCGCGATCGAAGGCGTAGATACTTCCGTCGTAGGCATTCAGCCAGCGGCGCTGGAGGCCGAGTTCAGCGTTGTTCGCGTAGGGCGGCGCGATCGTGGCCAGCTCGGCGAGGGCCTCGTCGTCTCCGCGGCGGTTTGCCTCGCCAACCACCCAGTCGTAGGACAGCTCTTCGTTGCGGTCGCCGTGAACCAGCTGACCGAGCCCGACATAGGCGTGATAGAGCTCCGGCCGCCGCTCCGCTGCGAGAGCGCCCACGATGCTTCCCCAGGAATGGCCGAGCAACACGATCTTTCCGTCCCCTCCGAAACGCTGGGCGAGCTGCTCGCTGAGTTCGATGGTGTCGGTGACGATCCGATCGAGGCTCAGCGCGTCCCAGTCCGTGCCTTCGCAGGAGGCGCCCGCGCCGCGCTGGTCCCAGTTGACCACCACGAACTGCTCTTCCAGCAGCGCCGAGTAGTAACGCGCGATCGGCAGCTGTGCTCCGCCGGGCCCACCGTGGACGTAGAGCAAGACGGGTGCAGAGCGATCGCGCCCGCGCACCAGGATCGTCTGATCGACGCCACCGAGCCGAACCTGCTCGAGCGAAGCGATCGCGTCCGGGCCCTCGATCGGGGGCGTCGAAGCGGGCAACAGGGCCCAGATCGCGACCAGCAGAACCAGCAGAAGCAGGGTTGTCCCGGTCGCGATCGCGAGCCGCTTCAAGATTCGCATGGCCAGCAGTGTACCGCGGCGCCCCAGGGTCGGCGGAACCGCCTAACGCTCGGGGACGTCCCGATCGAGCACGGTCTTGCGGCCTTCCCGGCGCGCGTTCTGGATGGCCTCGTCGACGGCGCGGCGGACGATGTCCGAGAGCGGCCCCAGAGCCCGATCCGAGGTGTTGTAGCCGGCCTTGGCACGAACGTAGTCCTTGAGCCGACTCGCCACGATCAGCACTTCCTCGGTCGGAGTCCCGCTTGCCGGCTCCGGAGCCGGAGCTGCGATGATGCGACGTGTGGCAGCCTTCTTCTCCGCCGATTCTGCCCGGGGCGACGTTTGCGCTGCCCGGAGCGACGTTTTCGCGGCCTCCACCGATTCCGCGACCCGGGGCGCCGTCTTCTCGATCGCCCAGCTCTCCCGGTGGCGGGCCTCGGGCAGGTGGACGTCCCAACAATCGACGCTGCAAAAAACCAGGCCGGTGCGTTTGCGGTTGCAGGTCGAGACGTTGCAGACCCAGTAGGCAGCGCCCAGCGCGATGGGCTCCTTGCAGACGCTACAGCCGCGCCATCGTTCCGGTTCGGTCACAGAGCCCCCTGATTCTAGATCTCGCGGTTCGTTGCGAACGGATCGTGCCGATCTCGGCAACTGCGAGCAACCCCGCCCGAGCGATTCGGGTCGGAACCCGGAATACTCCGGCCCCGGAACGAAGCTGGAACGGAACCGGGATCGAGGGAGGCATGGTGCGGCGGATACTCTGGTGGGTCGGCAGCGGAATCGCGCTCCTCGCGATCGTGGCCACGCTCTCGTGGTTCGGACGTCACGAGATCACCCGGATGAGCGAGGGCCTGCCGGCCTTCACGCATTCGGCAGGCGCCGAATCCCTCGAACGCGTGGCGATGCCCGACGGCGTCGAATTGGCCACCACGATCCACCGCCCCGAGGGCGAGGGGCCCTGGCCGACCGTGTTGATCCGCAATCCATACCAGGGCTTCGACCTGTTCGTCCGCGATTGGTGCCGCAGGCTCGTGCGTTATGGCTATGCCTGCGTCTACCAGGACGTGCGGGGCCAGGGCGAATCCGACGGCGAGTGGCGGCCACTGGTGAACGAACCCAAGGATGGCTCGGCGACCCTTCACTGGCTCGCGGACCAGGACTTCCAGGACGGCAACCTCGCCATGATCGGGCCCTCGTATCTCGCTGCCGTCCAGTGGGCGGCGGCCGCCGACCTGCCCCCCGAGGTCAAGACGCTGGTACCCGCGATCTACTCGGCCAACAACTACGACGTCCTCTACCAGGACGGCATGTTCCGTCACGAAACCTTCACCGCCTGGGCCGCCATGATGCGGGGCGCCGGCATGGATACCGACGGCGCCGGCGCCGCCTATCAAAAGGCGATCCGGCACCGGCCCCACCTGGATGCGGACGAAGCCATCCTCGGCGAGCGACTCCCCTGGTACCGCGAGTGGATCAGCAACCCGTCGCCGTCGGCGCCGGTTTGGCAACGCCCGGACAACCAGCGCCTCCGCTCGACGCCCGAGAAGCTCGAGATTCCGATCCTGATGATCGGTGGCTGGTACGACGTCTTCATCGGACCGCAGCTGGCCGACTGGCAGCGCCTCGCCAGCCGCGAGCGCAGCCGTTTCATCATCGGCCCCTGGACCCACGTGGGGGCCGGAAGCGATGCGTTTCCGACCCTCGATGAAGAGGGGAATCTGTTCCAGTGGCCGGCGATCCTCGATTGGCTCGGCCACCACTTGCGGGGCGAAGCCCTCGACGAACCCCTGGGCGTGCTGTCGTTCGGCATGCGCGAGGGCCGCTGGCGGAACCGTGCACTCTGGCCGCCGCCGACCCAGGCGGTTCGCTTCCACTTCGGAGAGGCCGACGTCGCGCATCATTGCAGCGGCGGCACGCTCCGCCTCGGCGCGCCGAGTGAAAGAGCCGTTGGACGTTATGTCTACGATCCGGACGATCCGGTCCCCACCCGCGGCGGCGCCGGCATGCTCGCGTTCGTGCTACCGGGCTTCGAGGGCGCACCGCCGGGAACCCAATGGCAGAAAGGGCTCTGCGAACGCGCCGATATCCTGACCTTCACGTCCGAGGTGCTCGACGAGGAGATACGGATCGCGGGCCCGATCGAAGTGGCCCTCACGATCGCGTCCGACGCCGCGGACACTGCCTTCACGGCGCGCGTGATCGAGGTACTGAAGGACGACCGCGCCCTCAACGTACGCGACGGCATCACCTCGCTCGCCTATCGCAACGGGGCCGAGACACCGCAGCCCTACACGCCCGGCACGGAAGAGACCATCCACTTGAAGCTCTGGCCGATCGAGTGGCGGTTCCGGCCCGGCTCGAGAATCCGGGTCGACATCTCCTCTTCAGACTTTCCCAAATTTCACGCCCACACGAACCAGGCCGGCCCCTGGGCCGAGCAGGCGACGGCCAAGCTCGCCGAGCAGCGCATCCACACTGGCGACAATCGCCCGGGCTGGGTCGAATTTCCGGTCACGACCGACCCCTAGAACGACGGACCCCGAAGCCATGAGCCTCCTGGACATCGAGTACATCGACTGCGAGCAGACCACGATCGGAATGATCTGCCTGCGCGAACGAACCCTGCCAACGGAACCACCGACGGTGATCACCGAGATCACCCTCGATCACGAGTTCCTGATGAGCAGCTACAACACCGCTTCCGAGCGCGCGCTTTCTAGCGTCGCGCTCGAAATGCACGAGGGGACCGATCTGCGCGTCCTCGTCGGCGGCCTCGGCCTCGGCTACACGGCGCGCGAGGTACTGCTCTCGGACCGGGTCGGCTCGCTGCGGGTGATCGAGTTCGTCCCCCAGGTCATCGGCTGGATGGAGCGTGGCCTGATCCCCCTTTCGGCCGAGCTGAACGCGGACCCGAGGCTCGAAGCCGTCCATGGCGACGCCTACGCCATCCTGGCAGCGGAGCCCGAGCCCGAAACACCGCTCTACGACCTGATCCTGATCGACGTAGACCATTCCCCCGACGAAATGTTGGGTGACGGGAACGCCGCGTTCTACAGCGAGGCCGGGCTCGAACGCGCCAAGCAGCATCTGGCCCCGGGTGGTGTGTTAGGCGTCTGGTCCTACGCGGAGCACTCGCCGTTCGCCGACGCGATGCGCGCTTCGTTCGCGGAGGTCCGGGTCGAGTCGGTCGTCTTCGAGAACATCGTGCTGGAAGAATCCGAGACGAACTGGCTGTTCTTCGCGCGCGACTGAAAAACTCCGGCGCTAGAGCCCGGCCTCCCGCAAGGCTGCCCGCACCTCCAGGTCTTCGATGGCGGCCTCGGCCCGGGCCAGAAATGCCATCGAGAAGGTTTCGCGCGCTGCGCTGATGCCAGCCGGGAAGGTCACGATCTGGCAGCAGGCGGGCACGGTATAGGCCGCGTGGATCCGGTGGCCACGCCACGCTTCGTCGAAGCCGATGGCGCGACCGCCGAGCGAGACCCTGGCCTCCAGATAGTGACGCCAGAGCGCCCGCTCGTGCGCTCGGCGCTCCTCGATCCCGAGCGCCATGGTGAGCAGGTAGCTCACGTCGCGAAGCGGCGTGCCCAGGTGGATGATGCCCCAGTCGAGGAACCCGGTTCGTCCATTGTCGTCGAACAGGTTGCCGATGTGGGGATCGCCGTGGATGACGGTCTTCGATCCCTCGTCCCAGAGTGCGTGAAGGGCGTCGAAACGCTCGATGTAGAGCTCGGACAATTCCGCGAAGCTCTCCGTCAGACGTTCGCGATGCTGGCTCACTCCCTGGCGGAGAAGCACGGCGCCGTAGTCGCTCTTCATCGGTTCCATGACCCAGCCCGCTTCGGCGCAGCGCCGCGCCGGATCCTCGAAGCGCACATGCAGTTCCGCCAGGTCGGCCAGGGCACCGGCAGCTGCATCCGGGGTGAGCCCGACCGTACCGTCAGAGATCGAACAATCGCCGGCTTCGAGATCCTCCATCAACAACAAGAAAGTTCCATCGGACTCGTCCGTGATCGCAGCGTGGATCCGGGGCACCCGCATGCCTACCTGCGGCGCGAGTTCGTTGTAGAAGTGGACTTCGCGCGGCCCCATCCCGGTCTGGGCGATCGCTGCCCGACGATTCGGATCCTGCGGGAGGAGTTTGAGGAAGAGCGATGTCGGTGCACCGGCTGCCTCCGCATAACGAACCCGAAGGCGCGCATGCGCGTTCGTCAACTCGGTCTCGCCCAGCACCTCGACGTGCGCGACGCGAACCCCGGGATACCGCGGCGTCAGCAGCCGACCCAACACGACCGCGTCGATCTCGTGGGCGCCGGAAGGCAGCGAGCCTGAGCTCACGGCTGGCCCGGATCGATCGGAGCAGCTGCTCCGTCCGGGCTCAACTCGATCTCCACCCGACGATCGCTCGGATCGAGATGGCGGCGACGCTCGACTTCGGCGTGGGCGCCCAACGCTTCCCCCCGGTCCTTCAGTCGGCCCATGAAGACCTCGGCTTCCCTGCGATCCTGGTCGCTAACCGCCTCGGGCACACCGTAATCCACCCGTCGCACTTCTCGCAGCGGCGCACGGTCTGCCACCTGCGCGACGACCTCGATCTCGTTGATCCCCGGCGCCAACTCGACCCAGGCATCGAAGGTCCCGTCGGCCCCGATCCGCAGCGCGCGCGATTCCGCGCCGGTCTCGAGGTTCCGAATCGCAATGTCTTGCAGGCCTGTGAGCCGAAGATTCGAGAGTCGCGCGATCACATCGATCGGATCCGGCACGGGCACGAAGCGGCCGCTGGTGAGATGAGCGATCTGTGCATAGGTATCGTCGTTCAGTGGCGCGAGGGCTCCGATGAGGTACGCGTGGACGCGCACCCCGTACTCGCGGAGTTCGACGGCCACATCGAGGGCGTGCTGGCGACCCTGGCGCGGATCCGGCCAGGTCGCGAAGCCATCCGAAAGCAGGACGATGGCACGCTCCCGCCTCTTCGCATCCCGATGCGCGACGAACTGATCCGACGCCGCCGCCAGCGCATTGCCCAGACTGGTCCCATCGGTTTGATAGGCAAGCCCGGCAAGGCGCATCCGCGCCAACGCCGCGAGTGCTTCCTTCGGCGCTCCGAGCTGCGCCTCCACCGTCGCGTCGGCGCCGAAGCCGATGATGGCCACCCGTGTACTCTCCGCGTGCAGTTGCTGAACCAGCCGCGTCGCCGCGATGAGCTCGGCCGCTTGCACCTCATCGCCCGGGTCCGACGAGGGGAAGAGTTCGCCGTAGACGGTCTGGCGAGAAGTGCCGAGCACTCCGTCGCGGTCCACATCCATTCCCGATGCCGCGAGCGTGCTTCCGGATTGATCGATCGCGATCACCACATCGAATAGCAACGCGCTAGAGAGGCCCGCCCGGCCGGCGACTTCAGCGAACGGAACCAGACTTCGCTGCACCGACCGGTGCCGAGGCGTTTCGACCTCGAGCCGCGCGCTCAGGTGGCGCGTAGAAACCGGTCCGTCCGGAACCACACCCAACAATTTCGAAACGCGGCGGAGTTCGGTTGTCAGCTTGGGATCGTCGCGCTCCAGATGAGGGTTTCGCGTGGCCATGCGCACGGACTCCCGGGCGGCCTCGAGGTCGCCGAGGGAGGCCTGCCTCGAAGCCAGCGCTACCGCCAGTGCAGGCAGGTGCGGGGCCACCGCCCGGGCGCGCTCGAGCAGGTCGACGGAGCGCGCGAGCTCCTCCTGGCTCCCGCCGAGACAACGCGCCCAGCCGTGCAACGAGGCGACGCGGCCCGGCTCCAACACGAGGCTGCGCTCGTACAGTTCCACGGCTGTTTCACAGGCCGAATCGTCGTGGTCCTGACGGGACAGAGCGCTGAATCCGTCGGCGATGCGGCCGAGAACCGCCGCTTCACGGGGTTCTCGGGAAGCGAGCCCGCGCAGCCGGCCCGCCGCCTCGGGATCGCCGCGTAGCGCGAGCACGCGGGCAAGGGATGCATCATTGCGCAGCGAGTTCGCTTCGAACTGGCCGGCCTTCCGTAACAATCGTTCGGCTTGGGCCAGGCCCACCTCGCCCATCTGGAATGCCAGGTCCGCAAGCAACGAGAGCTGCTCGCTGGGACTCAACACTTCGACCTGGAAGCGGAGCGCGTCCGCAACACCGGCGAATGGAATCCGACGCCACGACATTCGTCCTGCAGTCAGGTAGCGAAGGAACGCGAGCTCGATCTCTTCGAAGGTCTGCCCGAATGCCGCCTCGAACGCCTCCTCCGTGGCTTCACCCCGCTCGAGACGGTGGAGATACGCGGCGAGCTGCGCGGAACGATCCTGTTCGCCCACGAGGTGGCCGGCGCGAAAGAAGTGGACCAGGGCCCAGGCCTGGGCGTAGAAGGTCTGAAGCTCCGACGCATCCCAGTCCAGCACGTCTTCGGCGAGCATCACCCTGTGCAGGGGAAGCGGATTGCCGCGTTCGAGCCAACGTTTGCGGGCGAGTGGCGGCCGGCCGACCTCGACGCTTCCCCCTCCGAAGCGAGTGGTGCTGAGGAACTCCGCGAGTCCTTCCCGATACCAGGGCGGACGCGTCTCGCCGCCGCCCATCTGCTCGGCGAGATGGACGAATTCATGAAACGCCACGGAGTCCGCGCGATCGTTCGGTTCCGCATTCACGACCAACCATGTCCCGTCGCCGGTGGCCGTCATGTAGCCCTGGATTCCCGGGTGGCGACGGAAGTTTCGAAATGTGGGCTCATCTCCGAAGACGACGACCCGCGCAGATCGGGAAGCCAGCGTCGGCATTCCGCGAAAACCCTCGCCGGCGAGGAAGGCGTGGAACCGCTCCAGATCCCGAGCCAGCTCCATCGAGAATCGCTGTGGGGCGCTCGACAACACTTCGAAGTGTTCGCTTCGAATCCGGATCCAACGCTGCTTCTCGATCGGCGGGGCGGTTGCGCAGGCCACGAGTCCGACGGCGAGCAACGGGGCCGCGAGTGCCAGCAGCGAGACTCCGCGAGGGGTCATGGAGGACCTTCCGATCGCACCTGAAGCGAGGTGCTACCCGAGCTTATCACCTCGACATCTCCGAAACCGAGCGGTAACCCGTCGGCGCGCACGGGCACAGTCGGTCAGAATGCGCCCATGCGTTCTCGACGGATCCTCCTCGTACTCGGCATCGCCGTCGCCCTGATGGTCGTGACCCGCGGCCTTGCGCCCCGGGTCCTCGAGGACCGGCTCGTCGGTCTCGCACGCGAGGCCGGGCTCGAACTCTCGGTACGCGATCTCACGCTCGGTGTGCTGTCGGGAACCGTGCGGCTTGCCGGCCTCTCGGTCGCTGAAACGGACACGATCGATCGACCCTTCTTGACGGCCGATCAGGCTTCCGTGCAGCTCCGTTGGCGACCGCTGCTAGACGGCAGGATCCACCTCGCCCACGCACGGTTGGCCCGGGGCCGCTGGCTCGGAACCGTCGACGCCGACGGCTTGCGCGTACCCGGCCAGGCGCGGGCGGCCCCCACGGAGGTGGCCGCTGACACCGGTGAAGCGGAAGAAGACGCAGCCCCTTGGCCGATCCTGTTGGATCTCGCCTCGATCGAATCTCTCGAGGTGGGCCTGACCCTGGCCGACGGCACCCCGGTCGATGGAACCTTGAGCCTTCGGGTCGAAGCCTTCGCGCTCGAAGACGCCGCGGGCGAGGCGCCGCCCTTCCCTGTTTCTGCGAATCTCGGGATCGCCGGCGGCCGGCTCACATTCGAAGGGACCGCCAGCACAACGGGCAAGGTTCAGGGCTCCATCGAGATTCGCGATGTCGAGATTCCCTCGTTGGTCGGAATCGCGTTGCCCGAGCAGGCTCCTTGGTGGGGCGACGGCGCGCTCGACGCCGACCTCGCCATCGAAGCTGGCGCGGATGCGAACGTTCGGTTGTCGGGCGAAGTACGCGGGCGCGCGATCGCGTTCCGAGCACCGAGCGGCAACGGCCTTTCCCTCGAGATTCCCGCGCTGACCGTGCCGGTGGAGCGCATCGAGATCGATGACCGGCTGGTCGCCCGGATCGGCGCCCTGACGATCTCGCAGCCGGAGATCTCGGTGCGAAACCCCGACCCGGAACTGGACGCGCTGCTCGGCGCCTCGCGCGCGTCGGAGTCGGGCAGCTCCGAGGAAGACGCTCGCCTGGACCTTCGAGTCGCCGAAATCCGAGTGGCGAACGGATCCGTCGATCTCGCCCTGACGGAACCGGCCCCCCTCGAACTGACATTCGGGGAGCTGGAAATCCAGGTGAGGGAGTTCGTAGCGTCCGAGACTTCGATCGAGCACGGGTCGGTGGCCGCCCTGGTCGACGGGAGCGCACCGCTCCATCTCGACGGAAGTCTGAAGAGCGCGGATTCGGGCTCCTTCACCGGCGTTCTCGATGGGATCACGCTCGCCACCTTCAATTCGCTGATCGCGGCCGCCGGATACCGATTGGAGGGCGGCACTGCTTCGCTCGAGACCGAGGTCGTCTTGCGCGGCTCGAACATCGACCTCGACAATGAGATCACACTGCGCGATCTCGAGTTGGCTGCAGAAGGAGACGCGTTCGAGAGCAACGTCGGGGTTCCGCTCAACATCGCCCTGGCACTGCTGACCGATCTCGACGGCGCCATCCACCTGACCGTGCCCGTCGTCATCGACGAAGCCGGTTCCGAGGTCGCGCTCGGGAGTGTGCTTCGGGGTGCCCTCCAGGACGCCATCGTCGGTGCGCTGGCCTCGCCGCTCAAGCTCATCGGAGGCGTGGCCTCGCTCGCAAGCGACGATTCCGACGCTGCCGCGCTCGGGGCCAACAAGATCGCGATGCGCCATGACGAGATCCTCCCAGAAGGTGAGGCGCGGCTCGCGGACTGGGCGAAACTGCTCTCCGATCGGCCACGGCTCGGTGTCGAGATCCACGGGGTCGCGCATGCGGATGAGGCACCCGACGCGGCTGCGCGGACAGCACTCGCCACGCGTCGCGCGACCACGGTGCGTGATCGCCTCGCCACACTCGCTGGAGATGCTGCGGATCGAATCCGCCTGGGTCCGACTGAAGTTCTCGAGAGCCCGCCGGGGGCGACGGCCGATCCGTCAGCGACGCCAGTGGCCCCTCGCGTCGGTGCTCGCCTCCGAATCGACGTGGCGCTCTAGAAGCCTGGCGTCGATTCCGCGGCGAGCCCGGAACCCCGGCTGGTACGCTCTCCCCGACTTCTCGACAGCGAAAGGAACGCAATGGAACTGGTCGCCATCGTTACGGCCTTGGCCCTCTTCGAGTACCTCTTCTTCAGCTTCCGGGTCGGCATGGGGCGCGGCAAGTACGGTGTCGATGCGCCTGCCGTTACCGGGCACCCGGAGTGGGAGCGCTTGTTCCGGGTACAGCAGAACACGCTCGAACAGTTGATCGTGTTCCTGCCCAGCCTCTGGCTCTGCGCCACCTTCGTCAACGAAGGGGTGGCCGCCGGCCTCGGCGGCGTCTTCCTGATCGGCCGCCTGCTCTACGCCGCCGCCTATGTGAAGGATCCGTCCAGCCGCACGGCCGGTTTCGTGACGGGCTTCCTGGCCAGCCTCGCCTTGCTGCTCAGTGGCCTGATCGGAGCGATCCTTGGCGCGTTGTAGGGCGTGGGATCCATCCAGAGCCCGGCGGCGTAGACTGGTTGCTGCAAGGAGAAGCCGATGATCCACCGCGCGACCCTCCACTTCGTGCTCCTGTCCCTGGCGTTGGGCCTTGCTACGGGCTGCGCTTCGACCCAGCCGGTCCTCTATCCCAACGCCCATCTGGAAGACGTGGGCACCTCCCAGGGCGATCTGGACATCGCGGAATGCCGTGAGTTGGCCGAGAACTACATCGACTCGGACAAGACCGGCGACATCGCGAAGCGCTCCGGCGAACGAGCCGTCGTAGGCGGCGTAACCGGTGCCGCCGTGGGCGGCATCGTCCGAGGGCACAGCGCCGGCCGCGGAGCCGCAGCAGGTGCTGCTGCCGGAGCCGTCAGTACCGTCGCCCGAGCCGCCTTCCGCTGGAACGACCCGAAGCCCATCGTCTTGAACTTCGTGAATCGTTGCCTCCACGACCGCGGCTATGAGGTGATCGGCTGGGACTAGCGAATCGCTAGCTTCAACCCGCTCGAACCCCCGCCCCCGCGTCGCGCTACCGTGAGGGTCTCTCAGGAGGGAGTCCCCATGGCCGAGATCGACGGCGCCACGCTCATTGTCCGCAGCCTGAAGCAGCATGGGGTCGAGCACATGTTCGGCGTTGTGGGTTTTCCGGTGGTTCCGATCGCGTTCGCGGCCCAGCGAGAGGGGATTCGCTACCTGGGCTTCCGGAACGAGCAATCTGCCAGCTACGCCGCCGGGGCCGTCGGCTACCTGACCGGAAGGCCGGCCGCGTGTTTGTGCGTTTCCGGCCCCGGAATGATTCACGGCATCGCGGGCGCTTCGAACGCCTGGTCGAACGCGTGGCCGATGATCCTGTTAGGCGGCGCCAACGATTCGTTCCAGAACGGGATGGGTGCCTTCCAGGAGGCGCCGCAGGTCGAAGCGGCGCGTCCCTTCGTGAAGTACGCGGCACGGCCGGACAGCGTGGAGCGGGTTCCCTACTACGTGGAGCAAGCCGTTCGCTCGAGCATCTACGGCCGGCCCGGTGCGACCTATCTCGATCTTCCGAACGACATCATCGTCGGCCAGGCCGATGAGGACGCGGTCGAATGGTGCCCGCCGTGCGCGGACCCGCCGCGCAGCCAGGCCGACCCGGCCGCCATCGAGCGTGCGCTCGAAGTCTTGAAAGGGTCCGAGCGACCGCTCGTGATCGTGGGCAAGGGCTCGGCCTACGCGCGTGCCGAGGACGAGGTGCGTCAGTTCATCGAAGCAACGAAGCTCCCGTTCCTGCCGTCGCCGATGGGCAAGGGCGTGGTTCCGGACGATCACCCGCTTTCCGTCGCCTCGGCCCGCAGCGATGCGCTGAAGGGTGCAGACGCCATCCTGCTGCTCGGAGCGCGGCTCAACTGGATCCTCCACTTCGGCAAGCCGCCGCGCTTCCGACCCGACGTGAAGATCATCCAGCTCGACATCCATCCGGAGGAAATCGGAACGAACATTCCGGCTGAGGTCGGCCTGGTCGGGGATGCCAAGGCCATCGTGGGCCAGCTCAATGCCGCCCTCGAAGCGAAGCCCTGGAGCTACGCCTCGGAGACCCCGTGGCGCGCAGAACTGGCCGAGGCCGCAGCCTCGAACAAGGCGGCCGTCCTCGCGATGGAGCAGGACCACTCGGCGCCGCTCGGTTACTACCGGGTGCTGGCCGAGATTCGCGATCAGGTGCCGCGCGATGCGCTGCTGGTTTGCGAGGGGTCCAATACCATGGACATCAGCCGCACGGTATTGCCCAACTACGGCGCGCGGGAACGACTGGACGCCGGAACCTTCGGAACCATGGGTGTGGGCCTGGGCTTCGCGATCGCGGCCGCCGTGGTTCACCCGGATCGCAAGGTCGTCTGCGTCGAAGGGGATTCGGCCTTCGGCTTCAGCGGCATGGAGGTGGAAACCGCTTGCCGCTACCAGCTGCCAATCACCTTCGTGATCGTGAACAACAATGGAATCGCCGGTGGCGTCGACGATTTCGACCGCGACCGGGTGCCGCCGACGGTCTACACCCCGAAGGCGCGTTACGAGAAGATGATCGAGGGCTTCGGCGGCAAGGGCTACTACGCGGAGACTTCCGAGGAACTCGCGCTGGCCCTGAAGGAAGCGCTCGCGCAGAAGGTGCCCACCATCGTGAACGTGATGATCGACCCCAAGGCCGCTCGAAAACCCCAGAAGTTCGAATGGCTGACGCGATAACTAGCTGAAATACCTGGGATATTTGGATTTGACCTGGGGCTTTCGGGACACAGACTCCTTGGCATGATCGAAGTACCGACGACAAGCCTCCCCGAACCCGTGGCCATCGATGCCGCCATCCAGCAATGGGATGAAGTCCTCCGCGCCCTCTACCTGGCGGAGCTGGCACAGCAGCACGGGGCGCTCCCGAACTAGGCGGGCGTCAGTAGCCCTCGAGCGTCGCGTACCGATCGCGGTGGTAGCCGCCGTCTCCGAGTGTCAACTCGGCGACGCGGGCCCGCTTCAGGTAGAGCCCGATGTCTTCTTCGTCGGTCATTCCGATCCCGCCGAAGAGCTGAACGCCCTCTTCCCCGGAGTGGAGGTACACGTCGGAGCTGCGCGCCTTGGCAGCGCTCGCCAGCTTGGCGACGTCGTCGCCCCCGGTGTCGACGGCGCGCAGGGCCTGCAGCACGATGGAGCGCGCCAGTTCGACTTCGCAGAACCAATCCGCAGCGCGATGCTTCAACGCCTGGAACGAGCCGATCTTGGCCCCGAACTGGTCCCGCTCCTTCAAGTAGATGAGGGTGCGGTCGAAGCTCTCCTGGATGCCGCCTAGCATCTCGGCGGACAGGGCGATCGCACCCTGGTCTAGAACCACCTCGAGTACCTGGCCACCGCGGGCCGGGTCCCCCAAGGCCTGGGCCGGTGCTCCAGCCAGTGTCACCGTCGCGGCGTTGCGGGAATCGACATTGTTGGTCCGCTCGATCGTGAGGCCTTCGGCGCCAGCATCGACGAGGAAGAGGCCGACCCCCTTTTCACTCTTTGCCGAGACGATCAGCGTATGGGCAATGTGGCCGTCGAGCACGAATCGCTTCGTTCCGGTCAGACGAAACGCTCCGGCATCGGCTACGGCCGTGGTCTCGACCACGCCCGGCGAGAAATGGAGCGTCTCCTGGAAGGCCAGCGCCAGCAGCCGCTTCCCGGCACAGACCTCGGAGAGAATCTCCTTCTTCTGCGTTTCGTTTCCGGCGAGGGCGACCGCGCCGCCGCCGAGTGCCACGGTCGCCAGTAGGGGCGTCGCTGCAAGGGTGCGGCCGAGTTCCTCGAGAACCACGCCGAGTTCCGCATAGCCAAGACCCGCGCCGCCGTACGCTTCGTCGAAGGGGATTCCCGCCCAGCCAAGCTCGCACAGCTCTGCCCAGCGCTTGCGGTCGAAACCGTCGGGATCGCGCGCGTCCCGGAGTTCGCGAAAGGCTTTCACCGGGAAGTTCTCCTGGACGAAATCCCGCGCCGTGTCGCGCAGGAGTTCCTGTTCTTCCGTCAATACCAGGCTCATGTTTCGCTCCTTCGCTAATCCGGCAGACCGAGCACACGCTTCGCGATGATGTTGCGCTGGATCTCCGAAGTTCCTCCAGCGATGGATTCGGCCTTCGAGTTCAACCACTCACGGGTCGCGGCGAGATCGTCGCGGGCGAACGAGTCGCCACTCCATCCGAGCCCATTCACACCACGCACCCGAACCCGAAGATCCGACTTCCGTTTGTTCAGCTCCGAGAGGTAGAGCTTGAACATCGACGTTTCCGGCCCGACACCGCGACCGGCCTTGGCACCGTCGGCGCTGCGCCGAAGCGTCGCGTTGTAGCAGAGCTGGTCGAGTTCGACGCGAGCGATCCGGTCGCGGAGATCCGCGTCCGGGAGCGGCCCTTCGGCGGCGCCGAGCGACTTGCGAGCATCGTCGGCGAGGGTTCCGCGTTTTCTTGCGCCGGTAGGAGAGCCACCGCCGGCAGGATCCGAGAGCATCTCGCGTTCGTGCTGCAGGAGCTTCTTGGCGATGGTCCAGCCCGCGTCCTCGTCGCCGATCCGGTTGCTGACCGGAACCCGCACGTCATCGAAGAAGGTCTGACAGAACATCGACGCGCCGCTGATCAGTTCGATCGGCGTGGCCTCGACGCCCGGGTCGTCCATGTCGATCAACAGGAAGCTGATGCCATCGTGCTTCGAGGCTTTTGGATTGGATCGCACCAGGCAGAAGATCCAGTCCGAAAGGTGGGCTTCCGAAGTCCAGAACTTCTGACCATTCACCACGTATTCATCGCCGTCGCGCGCCGCGCGGCACTGAAGGCTCGCGAGGTCGGAGCCAGCGCCGGGCTCGCTGTAGCCCTGGCACCAGCGGATCTCACCGCGCGCAATCGGGGGCAGGAACTCGCGCTTCTGCGCTTCCGTGCCGTACTCGAGGACGACCGGCCCCAGCATCATGATGCCGAACGACATGAGCGGCGTACGGCAGTTGAGCGCGCGCATCTCCTGCTTCAAGACCTTGGCCTCGGCGTTCGAGAGCGCAGCACCGCCGCAATCCTCGGGCCAGGTCGGCACCGTCCAACCCTTCTCCGACATGCGCTCCAGCCAGATCCGCTGCTCGTCGCTGGAGAACTCCCGGTTGCGCCCGCCCCATTGGACGTCGCCCGCCGCCTTCATCGGCTTTCGCATCTCTTCGGGACAATTGGCTTCGAGCCACGCTCGGGTATCGGCTCGGAAGGTCTCGAGGTCGGCCATGGTGCCTCCTCCGGTTCGGTCCGGATCAGTGAGGCACGGACTTTAACACGTTAAAGGAGACTTCGCGGGCGCCTGTCGATGGGATTCGCTGGGCGAACTGCTTCGAACGCTCGCCTAGGCGGCGTCCCGCTTGTCGCCTTGCTCGGCGAACTGCGGCTTGTATTTGCCGTACACGTGGTCGCCGATCGCGCGCATGTGCGCCATCTCCTCCTCGGAGAGGGGCCCGTCATCGAGCGCTCGCAGCGCTTCCTGCATCTGGGCGCGATCCGCCGGGCCACACAGCGCAACGGTCACGTCGGGATGGGTCAGGGCGAAGCGGTAGCAATCACGCGCGTTGGGCGGCTTCATGCCCGGCGGCATCTTCGCGGGGTCGAGCAGGTGGCCCCAACGCGTCGCGGTGTAGGCGACGATCCCCGGCCGCCCGCCACTGGGCAGGTGCGGGAAGACATCGGTCTCGGCGCCCCGGTGGACGGCGTTGTAGCGCAGCATGAAGACGTCGAAGGGGCTCGTGCCCGCGGCGAATTCGGCGAAGTGTCCTTCGAGGGAGGGCCGATTGTGCGTGCTCAACATCAGATGCCGCACCTTCCCCTGCTCCTTCAGGCGCTGGGCGGCATCGACCAGGCTCTGTTTCGGCGGCTGGTTCCACATTCCGAGCAGCAGGAAATCGAAGTAATCGACGCGGGCGCGACGCAGGGCCACTTCGACCGAGGGTCCCATCAAGGCCGCCACCCGCGAGTACGATTGAACCGTCAGGACCAGATCCTCGCGGTTTCGGCGCGCCAGATTCCGCATGGCACGACCGAATGCGGGCCTTCGGATCGAACCCCAGTAGAGGTAGTTGATGCCACGCTCGACGGCCTCTTCGATGAAGGCTTCGTCACCGACGAAGCTCGAACCGATTCCGAGTCGGCTGACGGAAAGGCCGGTCTGGCCAAACGGGACGCGAAGCGCGAGATCGTTCATGGGGGTCCTCCCGAGGGGACTCTAGCCCGTCGGCAGAGGGCCCACGAATCAGTTGAGAATCTCATCCAGGACGAGAGAGATGAATTCCTCTTCGGAGCGCCCCAGCAGCTCGCGAACGACCTGCTCGTTGTGCTCGCCTAACATCGGTCCCCGGCGCACGGGAAGCCCTTTCCCGACGAAGCGCACGGCCTCGCGATCGATCGGGAGCTCGATGTCCGGAGCCGAGGGATGGCGCACCCGCGGATAGTGGTGCCTCAACTGGGGATCCCGCTCGTAGGTGTCGGGGAGGTTCTCGACCGGGGCGGCGGCGATTCCGATCCCTTGCAGACGCTCTGCCAGGGCGAAGCGTTCCTGGGGAGCCACCCACGCCGCCACGAGGGTGTCAACCGCATCTTCGGCCCGCTTCCGCGCGGCGTGGGTCGCATAGCGCGGATCCCTCGCCAGCCCCGGTTGCGCCATTTCTTCGCAGATCGCTCGCCACTCCTCGTCGCCCGCCACCGCGATGGCGCACCATTCGTCGCTTCCCGAGGTCGGATAGACGCCGTGTGGACAGTAGTTCGGGTCGCGGTTTGCGGCTTGCTCCGGGGCGACGCCGCTGGCGCGATAGGCCATCCACTCTGGACCCAACATCGAGATCGTGGCCGAGAGTTGGGAGAGATCGAGTTCTTGTCCCCGACCCGTACGATCGCGAATCCGCAGCGCAGCCAGCACGGCGGTCGCCAGAAAATACGGGGAGGTGAAATCGGGATACGCCACGCCATAACCGCGTGGGCGCTGGCCGGGAAAGCCCATCAGCAGGTTCAGGCCGGATGCGGCCATCACCACATTGCCCGTGGTCGGTCGCCCGCTCCAGGGGCCTCGGCGATGGGTCCCGGGGAGGTTCAACAGCACGATGTCATCGCGCAGCGCACGCAAGGCGTCGAAACCGAAACCCATTCGCTCGAGCGCCCCCGGGCGAAAGTTGTTCGCCACGACGTCGGATCGCGCGATCAGGTCACGCACCAGCGCTCGACCTCGCTCGGTGGTGAGATCCACCGTGATCGAGCGCTTTCCGGCATTCGCCACGTTGAAGAGTCCGCCGAGGTCCGGGTCCGGCTTTCCGTCCGGGCCCTCCTGGCTCCGCATCCCATCGGCGTGGCGCGACGACTCTACGCGGATCACGTCGGCGCCCATGCTCGCCAGGAAGCGGGTGCCGATCGGGCCGGCCAGGACCCAGCTGAAGTCGACGACGCGAATGCCCTCGAGTGCGCGAGCAGGATCGATGCGCTCGGCAGGGGTGCCGGTCGTCACTGCGGGCGCCCGCACCGGTTCCTGCATGATCGTGCGCAGCCGTTCCCGGTCCTCGCCGAGCTGGGGGGCTCGACGAATCGGAATTTCGCCCTCCATCGCATCCGCAGGGCTGCGCGTGAAGCCGAGCTCGACACCAAGGGGATCGTGCGAGACTTCGAAGAACTGGTCGTTCTCGACGAACTGCGCGTGGCGCTCCATGCTCGGAAAGTCCATCACCGGCAGACAGATCGTCTGGGCCTCGGCCGCACCATCTGCGAATTCGTCCCGGCCCAGGCTCGCGGCGAGTTCGAGCACGGCACGCGAGACCGGATTGCCTTTGCGTGGGGCGTAGAGCTGGGCCCAATGCGCATCCTCTTGCGAAAGCCGGGTCGGGATCCCCGTTTTCGCCGCCCAGGCCCGGAAGTGCTCGAAGCTTGCCGGCCGCACCAGCAGCCCGACCCAACCGCCGTCCTTGCACCGGATCGCGTTCGACAGTGCGGGGCGGCCAGGGACCCGCCCGAACCAGGACCAGAAGGTCGGCGTCGCCGACTGCATCGTGGCCATGCACGCGGCCTCCTGGAGGGAGATCTCGAGATGTGCGCCCCGGTCGTCCCCTTGGCGCGATTGCGCCGCCAACGCGGTCATGATCCCGTTCGCTGCCGCGAGGCTTGCGATGCTATGCGCGGGGTGGCCTGAACCCAGGACCGGAGGGCCGTCGCGCTCCCCGCACAGCCAGGCGAGGCCGCTGGCGGCGGTAGCGATGCCATCGGTCGCCTTCCAATGCCGCCAATCACCATCGGGCCCGAACGGTGTCACGGAGACGTGAATCAGCCCCGGACGGATCTCTTGGAGACGTGCGTCGTCGAGACCCAAGCTCTCGCGATCGGCCACAGCGGCGCTCTCGATGATGACGTCGGACCGCGCAGCGAGTTCAGCGAAATCGCGGGCGCCGGAATCGGAGCCGTGCTCGAGAACGACGGATCGTTTGTTCGCGTTGAGGGCGAGATGCGCGAAGCCACGCTCGGGACCCGGTCGATCGTCGAGGAAAGGGCCGCGGCATCGCGTCAAGGAGCCTTCGGGTGGCTCCACCAGGATGACCTCGGCGCCGAGATCGGCGAGGATCCGTCCCCCGAAGGCGGCGGATTCGTCCGCCAGATCCAGGACGCGCACTCCTTCGAGGGCGCGCGTGCTAGGCGCCTCGCCGCTCAGAGCGGAATCACCGCGCGCCCGACCAGCGCCGTGCGTTCTTCGCCCTGTATCTCGAGATCGAGCTCCAGCGCATCGCCCACGCTCACGACGGTGGCACGAGGACGGATCCTCGCACCGGCGTAGGTCTGCCCCTTCCACTGGACATCGAAGTGGGCGCCGTGGAGCAGGACTTCGGCGCCCCACTCTGCCATCAGCGCGGCCTGGAGGAACGCCAGGACGTGCGAACCGCCTGCGATGGGCGCAGCCAAGCCCTCCCGGGCTGCTACAGCGGGATCGGTGTGGATGGGATTGTCGTCGCGATGGGCATCCCGGGTGCGCATCATCTCGAGGGTCACCAGCGGCTCACCGCCATCGACGCGATCGTGGGCCGCGAGCCGGCGCAGGCGAGCCGCGCTCGGGTTCGCAGCGCCGGCCGCGAGATCGACGACCGGCGTCGCGACGATCTCCCCTTCGATCTCGTCCGCCAACCCGGACTCCTTGCGGTATTGCAGGAGCCCCGTCGTACAGCTCGAAACGAGTAGCTGGCCGGCTTCGCCGCGGGTCTCCGAGGTGTTGACGCCGTAGCGGCGCCCGCGGCGCGAGAAGCGCTGAACGGAGGCCCCCGCGATCGAGATCTCTTCGCCGAGGTTCATCGGCGCGTGATACGTCACCTGCTCGCGCACCCAGACGCCGCCCTCGATGGCACCCTTGGCCTTCGCGCCGTCCTCTCGCGGACGGCGTGGTTGCGTCGCCAACAGATGCAGGGTCATTCCAGTCAGGACATCGGGCGGGACGAGACCCTTCTCGATCAGCTCCCGCGCCGGCGCGCCCCAGTCGCCCATGGCCTCAGCGGCAGCAATCGACATCTGCTCGGGGATGACCCCCCGGAAGGTCTGAAGCGGTTGCGGAAGCGTCGGCTGCACCATGATGTCACTCCCTGATTGAGGCGCATGCTACCGCGGCTCATCGGCCACTCGCGCCTAGCGGGGACGGACTCCTCAAGTTTCACTTTTGCAAGTTTCCCCGAAGGGAAACTTGCAAAAGTGAAACTTGAGGAGTCCGTCCCCGCTCAGACCCCTAGCGCAGGCCCATTCCGCGACCCACCTCGACGGGTGGACCGAGCTGTTGATGTACCGCGTGGACCGACGCCAGGCGCTCGAGAATCGTCGGGGCCATCGGGGCCGAACGGCGGCTGGCCTGGCTCACGTGGAGCGAAACCAGTTCATTGGTTGCCGAAAGGACGCCGTCGCGCTCGCGCCACATGCGGTGGAAGTAGTGGATGCGCTTCTCGTCGAAGGCGAGCAGCTGCGTCGTGAAGCGAAGGGCCTCCCCTTCCACCACCTCTGCCTGATAGGTGAAGTGCGCTTCCAGGGCGAAGGTGGAGCTGCCGGCCCGGTCCTTGGCTTCACGACCGAGACCCACCTGCTGGAAGAATCCATCGGTCGCGAGGTCAAAGACGACGCCGTAGTAGCCGACGTTCATGTGGGCGTTCTCGTCGATCCACTCGGGGCGGACGTGATCGCGGTGCGATTCGATCAGACCCTCGCTCAGAGGAGACCACCTTCCGGCGCAGGCCGCGCCCGTTGGTTGTAGAGCATCTTGCGCAAACGCTCGGTCTCTTCCGGTGTGAGCTTCGAATAGTCGACCGAGAATTCGGCGCCCACCTCCATTCCCGCCTTGACCGCGGGCCTCGCCGTCAGCTCATCGAACCAACGCTTGAAGTAGGGGAACTCACCGAGATCCTGCCCCTGGGCCTCCCAGTTCACCGTCCAGGGATAGCTGATCATGTCGGCGATCGTGTACGCGTCGCCGCAGAGGTAGCGCCGGTCGTAGAGACGGTTGTTCATGACGCCGTAGAAGCGATTCACTTCGTCACCGAAGCGACGTTGTGCGTAGGACTGATCGCCCTGGGAATCGTCGAGCCGCGTGAAGTGACCGAGTTCGCCGGTCTTCGGCCCCTGGTTGGCCATCTGCCAGATGAGCCATTGATTCACTTCATAGCGGCCGCGGATGTCCTGTGGGTAGAACTGGCCGGCCTTCTCGGCGATGTACATCATGATCGCGCCGGACTCGAAGATGGCGATCGGCTCACCGCCTCCCGCGGGTTCGTCGTCGACCATGGCCGGCATGCGGTTGTTGGGGCTGATCTTCAGGAACCCGTCCGTGAACTGATCGCCCTGGCCGATGCTGCATTTCACGACGCGATACGGCAGGCCGCATTCCTCGAGCAGGATCGTCACCTTCTTGCCATTCGGCGTCGGCCAATAGTGCAGATCGATCATGGAGGCTCCTTCTCTTGGGCGTCTCGAGTATAGGCCGTGAGGGGCTAGGATCGGGCAATCCACTGGGAGGAAGCGACGATGAAGATCACGCGCGTCTACTCGGGCGACGACGGCGAATCCCATTTCGGCGAGATCGAGATCCCGCTGAAAGAACTCGGTGCCATCGGCGCGATGTCGTCGCTGGTCGCCGGTTCTGGCGTGATCTTCCGGACTACCGACGGCGACTACGATCTGGATTGGCATCCGGCCCCGCGGCGCCAGTTCGTCGTGATGCTCTCGGGCGGGGGCGTGGAACTGGAAGTTGGTAGCGGCGAAACACGCCGGCTCCACGCCGGTGATGTCCTGCTGGCCGAAGACACCAGCGGGCGTGGCCACAAGAGCAGTGCAATCGACGCGGTTCCGCGGGTTTCGTTGTTCCTGCCGATCGAGGCCGATGCGCTCTAGTAGCGCGCGATGACCGCGTCGGCGAACTCGCGAAAGCACTGACGGGCCTGCTCCATGGGCGGCAACAGCGTCACCTCCCGCAAGCCGCCCGCCTCGAGCGCTCGGAGCTGGCGGATGATGTCGTCGGGGGTACCAACCAGGCCACCGGACGCGCGGATCGTTGCCTCCGTCACGAAGCGGCGCTCCTGCTTCACGACGAACGTGCAATGGCCTGCGTGGATCTGCTGGTAGCGACGCTCCGGCGGAGTTTCCATCGCATCGACCCAGGCCAGGTACTGGTCCCACTCGTCCCGACAATCCGCGGGAATGAAGGCGTCCGTGCCCGCCTTCTGGGCCAACTCCAACCAGTAGTGGAACGAGGCCAGCACCATCGAGCCCACCTGGTCGACCACGCGTTCCGGCACCGGCGCCAACCCTTCCCCGGGCTGAAGCACGCAGGCGTAGGTCAGGGCCGCCGTGTGGAACGGGTCGGGCAAAGCGCGTCCCGCCTCGGCGGCACCCTGTCGGATCGTCGAGAGGCTGCGCGCGAAGGTGGCATCCGGTTCGTTGCCCGCCGAGATCCGACCGTCACCGAACTCGCCAGCCGCGCGCAGCGCGATCGGCCCGTTCGATGCCACCCACATCGGAATGCGCGGCTCGAGGCCGACGAACTCGAGTTCCCGGTGGCCGAACTGGATGGCTCGCGTTTCGCCCCCATGTGTGAACTCGACCTCGTCCCCGTCGAGCAGACCGCGGACCACCCGGAGGTACTCGCGAAAGGCGCGGCCGGGCATCGGATCCATGCCCATCACGCGCATCGCGGTGTGGCCGCTCCCGATCCCCAGGAACACGCGCCCGGGCGCCAACTTGTGGATCGAGGCAATCGAGTGCGCGGTGACCGGGGCCAGCCGCGTCGGCGCGATCGCGACGCCGGTCCCGAGCCGGATCCGCGACGTATTCGCCGCTGCCAGGGCCAACGTCGCATAACAATCCGACCAGATCATCTGGGAATCCGGCACCCAGCCGTGGTCGTAGCCGAGCTCCTCGGCTTCCTTCAACAGTTGCCAGTCATCGATCTTCGTCGCAACCATTGCGCCGAACTTCATGCGAATCTCCCCGGCCTTTGGCTTCGACCGCGCGCGGCGCCGGTCAGTCGGCCGACTGCGAGCGACCCCGCTGTTGAACGCGGGCGACGCCCTCGGCGGTGACATCGTTCTTGTGGGCCCTGTTCTCGGCGACCTCGATGCGTCGACCTTCGGCGAAGGTTGCGGCGAAGCCCTCGTCGATGACGCGCTTGTAGTTGCGCACCATCTCGGTATCACAGCTCTGCATGTCCCGGGCGAGAGTCTCACAGGTGGGCAGGAGTTCCTCCGCAGACACGACCCGGTTGAGCAGGCCCCAGGCGCAGGCGGTATCCGCGTCGAGGTAGTTCCCGGTCAACGAGAGTTCCTTCGCCCGCGAGATTCCGATCAAGCGCGAGAGCTTCTGGCTCAGGCCCCAGCCCGGCATGATGCCGACCCGCGCGTGGGTATCCGCGAACTTCGCGTTGACGGATCCGATCAAGACGTCGCAGGCCAGGGCGAGTTCGAAGCCACCCGTGATCGCGAATCCGTTGATCGCGCCGATGACCGGTTTGGGGCAGCTCTCCATCGCCTTGACGAGATCCCCGCCGCGAGAGACGGCACCGTCCGCAGCTTCGTTCGATTGGCCGGAAAGCTCCTTCAGATCGAGCCCCGCTGAGAATGCGCGTTCGCCAGCCCCGGTCACGATGATCACGTCGACGGAATCGTCGGCCGTGAGCTTCTCGAAGGCTTCATAGAGTTCCGCCTGGAGCCGACGCGAGAGCGCGTTCATGGCCTGGGGTCGGTTCAACGTGACGGTGGCGACGCCGTCCCTGGTTTTGACGAGGATGTCTTGCATGGGTGTCCTTGGTAGAGGTTGAACGACTAACGCCCCTTGAATTCAGGCTTCCGCTTTTCGAGGAACGAGCTGACGCCCTCCTTGAAATCTTCGCTCCGGAACAGCGGCAGCAACTGGAGGTAGACGTGGTGGACGTTGGCCTCGAAGGTCTCGTCCATCGCCATGCGCATCATTCGCTTGGTGGCCTGGACGGCGAGCGGTGCGTTCCCGGCGATCTCGTGGGCCAGTTCGGAGGCGGCCTTCCGGAACTCCTCGTGGGGCACGACCTGGTTCACGAGGCCCATCTCGAGACACTCTGTCGCGGAGAGCGTACGGCCCGCGAAGGCGACCTCGGCCGCCTTCGCCCAGCCGAGGATGCGCGGCAGCAGCCAGGTACCGCCGCTCTCGGGGAGCACGCCGCGCTTGGTGAAGGCTGCCGAGAGTTTCGCTTTGTCCGAGGCGATCCGGATGTCGCAGCCCAGCGCCAGATCCATGCCGTAGCCGGCAGCGCCACCGTTCAGTGCGCAGATCGTCGGCTTGTCGAGGTTGTGGAGCACCGTGGGCGGTGCGTCCCGGAGATCGAACTTCGAGGCGGCCGCCCCGCCGCCGCTTCCGATGCCCGTGCCCTGGGATGCCTCCTGGAGATCGAGACCAGCACAGAAACCGCGGCCGGCACCCGTGATCATCACGACGCGCACGTTCGGATCGCGGTCGCATTCGACCAACACCTCCGAAAACTGCGACAGCATCTTCACGCTGATCGCGTTCATGCGTTCGGGCCGGTTCAGGGTGACGACGGCGACGTGGTCGTCCATCTCGAGCAGGATCTCGGGTTCGCTCATCGGGTCCTCCGCAGACGTTGGAGCTGGGTTTCGGGAGCGCAGTCTAGGCCACTCCCGGGCGACGACGGATCCCGGAATCTTGACACCGATGTCCAGATTCCTAGGCTCAGAACTCGATGCAGCTCCTGGCGCAGGAAGAGTACGGTCTGCGGTGCCTCCTCGAACTGTCGAGGCATCCAGACGAGCGGCCCCGCACGATCCACGAGATCGCCGAGGCCGAGGGGCTCTCTGCCGACTATGCCGCCAAGCTGCTGCGAGAGCTTCGCCGCGGCGGCCTGGTGACGAGCACCCGCGGCGCGGCCGGCGGTTACCGGCTGACGCGCTCGGCCGAAGAGATCACCGTATGGGACGCCATCGAAGTGTTAGGCGGATCGCTACTGCCCGAGAGCTTCTGCGATTGCCACTCGGGCCAACAGCCGGAGTGCGTCCGTTCTGGTGATTGCGCGCTGCGCGCGCTCTGGCGCACGCTCGATAGCGCCGTCCGTGGCGTCCTGGGCGGCGTCACCCTCCATGATCTACAACGAGGCGAGGCGAACCTGTTCAACCTGCTCGCCCATTCCCCCCTCCGGAGTGCCTCATGAGCCAGACCACCCCCCAGGAAGTGCTCGACGCGCTCCGCCCGATCATCGATCCCGACCTCGGACGCAGCATCGTGGAACTCGGGTTCATCAAGGATCTGCGCATCGAGGGCGCGAGCGTCAGCTTCTCGATCGAACTCACCACGCCGGCGTGCCCGGTGAAGGCAGAGTTCGAACGCAGTGCGAGGGAACGCGTCTCGGCACTCGCCGGCGTCGATGACGTCGACGTCACCATGACTGCGGATACCCGCGGCCGCGCGGTGGCTCCCCAGAGCCAGGACGCGATGTTGCCCCAGGTGCGCAACGTCATTGCGGTGGCTTCCGGCAAGGGCGGCGTCGGCAAGAGCACGACCGCGGTCAATCTCGCGTTGGCGTTGCGCGACACCGGTGCCAGCGTCGGGATTCTCGACGCCGACGTCTACGGACCTTCCCTGCCGCTGCTGCTCGGTGTGAACGAACGCCCGCTGAGCGAAGAAAAGGACGGTCACAAGAAGATCATCCCGCTCGAAGCCCAGGGCTTGCGCGTCATGTCGATGGGCTTCTTCATCACCGAGAGTTCGCCGGTCATCTGGCGGGGACCGATGGTGCACGGCCTGATCCGGCAGTTCCTGGGCGACGTCGAATGGGGCGCCCTCGACTATCTGGTGATCGATCTGCCGCCCGGTACCGGTGACGCGGCGCTGACGTTGACCCAACAAGCCCCGATCTCGGGCGCCATCATCGTGACCACACCCAACGACCTCTCTGTCATCGACGCTCGCAAGGGGCTCACAATGTTCGAGAAGGTCGATGTTCCCGTGCTCGGCGTCGTCGAGAACATGGCCTACTTCGTTCCGCCTGATTCGCCCGACAAGAAGTACTGGATCTTCGGCCGCGACGGCGGCAAGCGTGTCGCCGACGAACTGGGCGTCGATTTCCTGGGCGAGATCGCGATCGATCCCCGCGTCGCCGAAGGGGGCGACATCGGCCGCCCCATCCTGGTCCACGCACCCGAAAGCGAGGTCGCTGCGGCCTTCCGCGAACTGGCGGGCAAGGTGGCGCGAAAACTCGCCGTGCTGGCTCAACGTGCGCCCGCTCTCGCTGACGCGAACATCACCTGGGTGTCCGATTCGAAGTAGCGCCAGCTTGGCCAGTCAGCGGCTCAGAAAGGTCCGATGCTAGCCGTTGCCATGGCGCAGAGTCGCTGGTCGTTGGCGGCGTCGACGACCTCTATGCGGAAGACGCTGCCATCCTCGTCCTTCCGCAAGCGGCGCGCCTCGGTGCGGAGCGGACCTCGCCTTCCCGGCGCCAGGAAGTGGATTTCGATGTCCTTGGTCTGCACCTCGCCGGGCTGGGCGAAGGCACAGGCACACTCGCCCGCGTAGGCGGCAAGGGCCGTCACGACACCGCCCTGGACCGCGCCGAGGCTGTTGCCCACATAGCCGCGGACGGGTAGCTCGACGTGGCCACGCGATTCTTCGACCACCTCGAAACCCGCAACGCGATCGAAACGATCGCGCAGCCCCGACTCGTCGTTCGCGAACGAGAACCGCTCGGACGGCGCTATGCGCGTACCACTCTGGTAGTCGGTGCGCGCCTCGAGCCGCGAGAATGCGAGCGTTGCCAGCGCCAGTTCGCGCGTCGCCTGGGCCACCCTCACCTCCAGGACAATCGTCGTCTTGCCGCTGCGGAGTACCCGGCTGCGCGCCTCGATCGGCCCGGAATCGACCTTTGCCATCCAGGTGATCCCAAGATCCGAGGTCGCGATCCAGCCGCCACCGGCCGCTGCGAGCGCGGCTCCGCCGGCGACGACGTCGACCAGGATGCCGAGGACGCCGGTCGAGAGAGAACCGCACCTGCCTAGCATCTGGTCGGTGACGATCAGGCCTGCGCGCGACGCCTCCCCACCCATCTCGGTCCAGATCCCGAGGTCGCGGAGCACGTGTTCTTGCGGCGGATAGTCGTCGGGCATCGGGCGCTCGCTACGCACAGCCAGGGGCGGAGTCGCCCGGCCTACTCTTCGCGCTCACCGTGGAGCAGGTGCGGAAAAAGGACGGGCGCCGGTCCGACGTTGCCTTCTTGTGTCGCCTTCACATAGGCGCCGTAGCTATAGGGCGTAATCTTGGCGCGCGGATCCGGCGCGAAGAAATCTTCCGCGATCGCGAGGCCTTTCGACCAGTTCACGTATTGGATCACGGCTTCGCGCTTGGTATTGCGATCCCAGCTCTTGATGAAGACGGGCAGCTTCGTCTCATCACTGCGCACGCAGACCTCTTGTCGGCCGCGCTCGTTGGTGAGCTTGAAGAGGCGGCAACTGACATCCTCACCCAGCGGCTCGTCGCGGATGAACTCTCCGCCCTCGCGCTGCAAGCGGTCGGCTTCGTCGGCGAAGGGCCGGGCCCCGGAAGCACTGGCCTTGACGGCGTTTGGATGGCGCTCGATCGAGATGCCTTCACCGGACAGCCGATCGACGACCCAGTAGCGATTCCCGTGGATGACGGTGAGTACCGGGTGCCCGCCAACGACGACTTCCGATCGCAGCGAAGCGCCGCTCGACCACAGGTGCTCCACGCCGATGCCTCCGCCACCCTGGGTCACGCGTTGCGCATACCAGGTCTCGGCGCTGGCGGCAGCGGGCGCCAACCCCACGAGACAGACCGCGGCGAGTCCAGCAAGGGAAATCCCTATTGAGCGCTTCATTCGATCCTCTCGCGTACAGAACAGTTGACCAGGGAATCTGACGCCGACTGCGACGGAATCATTCGATTCTGGCGGGTGCGGGCCACGGGCGCGGATCTTACCATCCCGAGCGATGCGGATCGCCCTCAGCGTTGCCGGTTCCGATCCCACCGGGGGCGCCGGGATCCAGATGGATCTCCAGGTCTTCCGCTCCTTTGGTGTCCACGGGGCCGCCGTGGTCACCGCGCTGACCAGCCAGGACACGGTACGGGTCCACCAGGTGCTCCCGACCTTTCCCTCGGTGATCCTCGAGCAGCTGCGCCGGCTCCTCGGCGACATCCGACCCGACGCCGTGAAGCTCGGCATGCTCGCCTCTGACGACGTGCTCCGGGCCGTGGATCTCGCGCTCGATTCGCTCGGTGTCGACCCTCCTCCCCTGGTGATCGATCCCGTCTTGCTGGCCAGCGACGGCACGCCCCTGCTCGAGCGACGCGCCTGGTCAGGGCTGGCCGGCCTTTGCGCGCGCGCGACCCTGGTCACCCCGAACCGACCCGAAGCCTTCGAGCTGACCGGGATCGATGCAGACTCGCGCGCCGGTGCCGAACGCGCCGCCCGCTATTTCGTGGGCGAACTGGGCGCCAAGAGCGCGCTGGTGAAGGGGGGCCATGCCAGCGAGGCGGCGGACGATTGCCTGGCGATCGCGAGCGAATCAGGAACCGAGATCCTCTGGTTGGAGGGTGAACGCATTCCCGGAGATCCGGTTCACGGCACCGGCTGTGCGCTCTCCGCGGCGATCACGGCGCGGCTGGCCCAGGGAGACCCGATCGTCGCCGCGGTTGCCCGAGGACGCGCCTACGTGCGGGCCGGGATCGAACACGCCGTCGCGATCGGGGCCGGCGCACGCGTGCTCGGAATTCCAACGGAGGGTGAGGCGTGAGTGACGCGCCTCGCGACATCTATGCGACGCGTCTCGAAGCGCGCCGCTCCGAGGCCGCACGTTGCGCGGCGAACGAGAAGAGGCTCGGAACCGCGCGCCTGGTCGCGTTCGCCCTCGGCGCCGGCGGTGCGATCCTCGCCTATCAAGGAGAAAGCTCCGGCGCCTTCCTGCTCGCGATCGCGGCGATCGGCTTCGGCGCGCTGGCCCTCGTCCACGAACGGGTGATCCGAAGCCACGAGGATGCCCGCCGGGCTTGCACGTTCTACGAACGCGGCATCGCGCGCATCGATCATGCGTTCGCCGGGACCGGAAGCACCGGCGATGAATACGGCGTTGCGCACCATGCCTACGCCGGCGATCTCGACATCTTCGGCGAGGGTTCGCTCTTCGAGTGGCTCTGCACCGCACGAACCAGCGGCGGCGAAGCGCGCCTTGCGGGGTGGCTGCTCGAACCCGCTTCGTCCCAGGCGCTGCTGGCGCGCCGTGCAGCCGTGCTGGAGCTACGCGAAAGGCTCGCCCTGCGCGAAGACCTGGCCCTCCTGGCAGAGGACGTGCGCGTCCGGTTGCATCCCGACGTGCTGGCCAATTGGGGAGAAGCGCCCGCCGTCGGCATCACGCGCAACCACCGTGTCGCCGCTCTGGTGTTGGCCGCTGGCGCGCTGACATCGCTGCTCGCCTGGATCCTGGGGGCTGGGCCGCTGCCGCTGCTGCTGTTCATCAGCCTCGAGCTGCTCTTCGCGGCGGGCCTTCGGGGGCAGGTGAAGGCGATCCTTCAATCGGTCGAAGCGCCGGTGCGGGAACTTGGCGTACTCGCCGCGATGCTGGAGCGCATCGAACGCGAGGCGTTCTCGGCAGCGAGTCTCCGGGAACTGCGGGCCCGTCTCGATACCGCCGGCGTGCCCCCTTCCAAGCGCATCGCTCGTCTGAAGCGCTGGCTCGAACTCGTCGATGCCCGACGCAATCAACTTTTCGCACCGATTGCGGCGCTGCTATTGTGGGGCACCCAGATTGCGGGTGCGATCGAAGCCTGGCGCGCCGACGCCGGGCCACAGCTGCGAAATTGGATCGACGCGCTCAGCGAACTCGAGGCCCTGTTTTCCCTCGCGGGCAACGCCTGGGAGAACCCGGATTCGATCTTCCCCGAACTCCTCGAAGCAGGGCCGCGCATCCAGGGGCGTGGGGTCGCCCATCCGCTACTCGAAGCGACGAGCCGGGTGCACAACGACATCGCGCTCGGCCCCGAGCGTCCATTGTTCGTGGTGAGCGGTTCCAACATGTCCGGCAAGAGCACCTGGCTGCGCACGCTGGGCGTGAACGTCGTGTTGGGGCAAGCCGGAGGCGTGGTGTGTGCCGACGAGTTCGCGCTCTCGCCGCTGCGCGTGGGCGCCTCGATCCGCATCGTGGATTCGCTGCTCGAGGGCGCCTCCCACTTCTATGCGGAGATCCAACGCCTGCGCACGATCCTCGACCTCACCGAACAGGACGGCCACGTCTTCTTCCTGCTCGACGAGATCCTCCACGGGACGAATTCACGCGACCGCGCCGCCGGCGCCGAGGCGGTGGTGAAGAGCCTGGTGGAGCGCGGCGCGATCGGCCTCGTCACCACCCACGATCTGGCGCTGGCCGGAATCGCCGAACGCCTGGGAGATCGGGCCGCCAACGTCCACTTCGCCGACCAACTGGAGAACGGCGAAATGATCTTCGATTACAAGGTCCGCGAGGGCATCGTGAAGCGCAGCAACGCCCTCGCCCTGATGAAGAGCATCGGCCTCCCGATCGAATGAGCGGGGACGGACTCCTCAAAGCTTCAAACTTGCAAATTTCCCCACAGGGAAATTTGCAAGTTTGAAGCTTTGAGGAGTCCGTCCCCGCTCAGGAAAGGCGGTCGAGGAGTTTTTGCCAGATTCCGTCGAAGCTGCCGTTGCTGAGGGTGACGACGACGTCGCCGGGTTGGCAGAACGAGGCCAGGCGCTCGACGATGGCGGGCACATCGGCGCAGGCTTCGGCGCTCGTGCCGCCGTCGGAGATCGCGGTCGCCAGGCGCGCGGCGTCGAGACGTTCACTCACCTCACCGAATGCGCTGTAGATCGGTGCGTCGTCCACGCGTTGGACCACCACGTGATCGGCGGATCCGAAGGCGGCCGCGTAGGCCTCCTGGAAAGTGGCGCGCCGGCTGGTGTTCGAGCGTGGCTCGAACACGGCGATGATCCTTCGGCCGGGGAAGCGCTGGCCCAGGGCATCGAGGGTCTCGCGCACGGCCGTCGGGTGATGCGCAAAATCATCGACGACGGTGACACCTCCGGCCTCTCCACGGACCTCTTGCCGACGCTTCACGCCGCGCCAGCTGGGCAGTGCGGCCAGCGCAGCCTCCATCGAGACACCGCGGGCGCGGAGCACGCCGATTGCGGCGAGCGCGTTCTCGACGTTGATCCGACCGAACGCAGCGAGATGCGCAACGCCGGCATCGACACCGTTCTCGATGACGTGGAAGTCGGTTCCTTCGGGCCCAGCTTCGAGCCCGCGCGCTTCGAGATCGGCGCTCGCGTCATCGACGCCGTAGCGGACCACCTTGCAAGGCGCGTTCGCCAGCACACGATCGATGGCGGCCACGCCGGAAGCGGCCAGGATGATGGCCTCGGCCGGCCGACCCACCACGAGCTTGCGGAACTCCTGCTCGACGTGTTCGAGATCGCGGTAGATGTCGGCGTGATCGAACTCGATCGAGGTCAACACCAGGGTGTCGGGGTGGTAGTGCAGGAACTTGGGCGTCTTGTCGAAGAAGGCGGTGTCGTACTCGTCGCCCTCGACGACGAACTCCGGTCCGGCGCCGTCGCGAAAGCTCCCCTCGAAATTCGCCGTGATGCCGCCGACCAGAAGCGAAGGATCCCGACCGACCTCGTAGAGCAGGGTCGCGACCAGACTGGTCGTCGTGGTCTTTCCGTGGGTTCCAGTGACGACGACCGAGTGCTTCCCCGAGATCGCGTGATCGAACAAGGCGTCGGGGAAGGAAGCATGCGCCATCCCCGCATCGATCGCGGCCCGCGCCTCGGGGTTCTCGGGGCGCACCGCATTCCCGATCACGACCAGATCCGGCGGACGCGCGCTCACGTTCTCCCCGCGGAATCCGATTTCGACGGGGATGCCCCAGCGCTCGAGGGCCGTCGACATTGGCGGGTAGACGCCTTCGTCGGAGCCCGTCACCTCGTGGCCCCGTGCCTTCAGGAGCCCGGCCAGAGAGCCCATCCCGGTTCCCGCGATCGCGACGAAGTGGATGTGCATCGGGATCGCTAGGCGTCGAAGGCTTCACGCACGAGATCGTGGATCTGCGCGCGCAGGGTGAACTTGCTCTTCTTCGCGACCAGGTGGACGCGATTCGTGAGCATCACCACGATCGCCTCGCTATCGAAATCCAGCCAGAGAGAAGTTCCGGTGAAGCCGAGGTGGCCGATCGAGTTGCGCGAGAAGTACTTGCCCGAAGACGAACCTCCCTCCGTCGGTGTATCCCAGCCGAGGGCCCAATCGCTGCCAGCCGGAAGATCCTGCCGCGTCGCGAACGCGCGAAGCTGCGCCTTTGGCAACAAGTCGCTGCGCCCGTGCCAGACGTCCACCAGGACCTGGGCGAAGCGCATCACGTCATCGGCGCTACCGAACAGGCCGGCGTGGCCAGCGACGCCGCCCATCGTCGAGGCGTTGGGGTCATGCACTTCGCCCCAGAGAATCCGCTGACGCCACGGGCAGTTCTCGGTCGCCGCGATGCGGCGCTTCAGGTCTTCGGGCGCACCGTCCTCGCCTAACGGAAGAAAGAAGGTGTCCTTCATCCCGAGGGGTTCGAAGATCTGGGTCTGGCAGAACGCGTCGAGGCCCATGCCGGAAACGGCCTCGACGACCGCGCCCAACGCGATGAAGTCGAGGTCGCCGTAGACGCTGGCGGTGCCCGGTTCGTGGACCAGCGCCGATCGACAGATCGAATCGATGATCCACTCGCGCGCCTCGGGGGTGCCGATCCAATGCTCGCCCTTCTTGCGCTCCCGCTCGAGGAGCGTCTCGTGATAACCGCGCCACGGCTTCAGGCCTGCCGAATGCGTCAGCAGGTGGCGCAACGTCACCTCGGCCTTGTCACGTTCGGCGAAGGAGGGAAGAAACCTGGCCACGGGATCGTCGATGGAGAGCGCGCCGCGTTCGGCGAGCAACATCAGCGACGTGGTCGTCGCCATCACCTTGGTGAGCGAAGCCAGATCGAAGATCGTGCTGCGCGCCATCGGGATCCGCTCGGGCCGCGTCACAGCGACCCCGCGCACGGAGACGTGCTCGAGGATCTCGCCCTCGCGAGGCATGCGTGCCAGGACCACGGCGCCCGGCATCTCTGCCGAATCGATGGCCTTGTCGAGCACCCGATCCACCTTGCCAAGCTTGCGCTCGATCAGCGCGTGCCTCATCTCACCCCTCTCTCGTCATGAACTTCGCCCGCGATCGGCTCAGGCGGACCCTTCGGGCTTGCGGCCGTCGTTCGGCCCGCGACCCGACCAATCCCTACGCCACCGCGGGTTCCAGGACCGAGACGGTTCCTGATCCTGCGTCGAGCCGGGCTCTCACCCCCATTGGCCACGTGAGATTGGGGCTCTGGTGGCCGGACGGCAAGCCCGTGACGAGCGGTTTGCCAAGTTCGCCGAGGAACTCGCGAACGACCGTCTCCGCCAGCGGTAGATCGCGCTTGGGATCGCTGCAGCCGACCAGGTGTCCCACACCGAAACCCGCGGCGGCTTCGAGCTTCCCGGCGTCGGCGAGATGTTGCAGGTGGCGATCGAGGGCGTACGGCCGCTCGCCGATCTCCTCGAGCATCAGGATGGCGCCGCGCGTATCGATTTCCCACGGCGTACCGAGGCTGTTCGCGATCAGCGTCAGGGAACCACCGACGATGGGGCCCTCCACGCTCCCGGGCACGACGCTCTCTCCCACCATCGGCTCGAGCGGTTCGCCCCGGAGCGCGGCCAACAGACGCTCGAGCTCGGCGGCGGTCGGGCCCTCGGGCCCGTCGAACATCGGACCGTGGAAACCCACGAGTCCGGAAGTTGCGCGCTGCCAGAGCAGGAGTGCCGTCACGTCGCTGAAACCGACGAGGGGCTTCCTCGCTCTCTTGAAGGCAGCCGGGTCAAGCCGAGAGAGGATCCGTGCGGCCCCGTAGCCACCACGGGCACACAGGATCGCGTCGATCTCGGGATCCGCGATCCAGCCGCTCAGCTCTTCGGCGCGGCGTTGGTCGTCGCCCGCGAGATAGCCCTCGGTGGCCAGCAGATCGTCGCGGCGACACAGTTCGAGGCCGGCCGCTTCGAGGACGGCGCAACCGGCTGCAAGACGTTCGGGATCCACGGCGAAGCTAGGCGCCACCACGGCGATCCGCGGCGCCGCGCCGATCTTCCGCGCCGGTAGCGGTTTCAGCAAGCTAGAAGACCGGCTCGTCGTCTTCGAAACCCGAGTGGCCGAACTCGGAGCTTCCGGGCGGCCCATCCTCGGGCCCCGTGAAGCCGCCCTCGGCGAGGCCGGGCGGTGGTTGTTGATCGCCGGCCGCGCGGTTCTCGAAGCGCGCATAACGTCCTTCGAAATTCAGGCTGATGGTGCCGGTCGGTCCGTTGCGCTGCTTCTCGATGATGATCTCGGCCTTGCGCGGGTCTTCGGTGTCCTTGTTGTAGACGATGTCGCGGTAGATGAACGCGATGACGTCGGCATCCTGCTCGATGGCGCCGGACTCGCGAAGGTCGCCCATCATCGGTCGGCGCTTGTCCGGATCGCGCTGCTCCGGGCCGCGGTTCAGCTGGGAGAGCGCCATCACGGGCAGTTCGAGCTCCTTCGAGAGCGCCTTCAGACCGCGGGAGATGTCGGCGATCTCGAGATCCTTGCGCTGCTCCTTGCCCTCGCCGTGGGCGAGCTGCAGATAGTCGACGATCACCAGGTCGAGCCCGCCCTCGGCATGCAGGCGCCGGCTCTTGGCCTTGATTTCGAGGATGGTGGCGGAGCCGGAATCGTCGATCCAGATCGAGGCATTCGAGAGCTTGTCCGCCGCGTCCTGGAGGCGGCGGTAGTCGCTCATGGGCAGGAAGCCCTTGCGCAGGCTGGAGAAATCGATGGCGGCCTCGGAGGAGAGCAGGCGGATGATCAGCGAGCGCGTGGTCATTTCGAGCGAGAACACGGCGACCTTCTTGCCGTGATCCACTGCGGCATTGCGCGCGATGTTCAGCGCGAACGCGGTCTTGCCCATGGAGGGACGCGCGGCGAGCACGATCAGTTCCCCGGGCTGGAGCCCGCCGGTCATCGAATCGAGATCACCGAAGCCGGTCGGGAGGCCGGTGAGATCGCCGCCGCGATTCATGATGGCTTCGACGTAGTCGAAGGTCGCAGGCATCTCGGCGTGGATGCTCTTGAAGCTCGAACGGCTCTGGGCCTTCGAAACGTCGAAGATGCGGCTCTCGGCGAAATCGAGCAGCAGGTCGGCGGTCTCCGCCTCGTCGTAGCCGGTCTCGACGATCTCGGTGGCGACGCCGATCAGGCGGCGTTTCACGGCCTTGTCGCGCACGATCTTGGCGTGGTGGGTCACGTTCGCGGCGGTGGCGGCGACGTCGGAGATCTCCGCCAGGAAGATCGGCCCGCCGATCCCGTCGAGCTGCTTCTGCTGGGTCAGGTGCTCCGAAAGGGTGATCAGATCGACCGGCTGCCCGGTGTCGTGGAGCAGGATCATCGCCTGGTAGAGCACCTGATGGGCGGGGTGGTAGAAATCGTCCGGCTTCACTTCGTCGAAGACGTCGTGGAACGCACGGGCGTCGAGCATCAGGGCCGAGAGCACGGATCGCTCGGCCGGGAGATCGTGAGGGGGCACTCGGCCGACGAAATCAACCGGTGTCTCAGTGCCGCGCCGGGACCGGCGGGGGCGGCGCTCCGACGGGGCTGACCCCGATTCGAAGCTACTGGCAGGCGCTACTCCGAAGTCATCGAGCGGCGGCCCGCTGAAATCCTCCGGAGGGGGCCCCCCGAACCCATCTCCCGACGTGCTCAACGGTCTCTCCTGACCCGGCCCCGTGGCCGAGCCTTCGGAGTCTAGATCCCTCGCGAGCGCGGTGCGAGCCCGGCGTGCCGAGGACGCAGCCTGGCCCGCGGGGTCCGGCGCATCAGGCCACGATCATGCGCACCGCAAAAATGTTAGTCGAGGGCGACGGTTACTCGCGGTAGTCGTCCATCGCGTTCGGAACGCGCTCTTCTTCTACTTCGTCCAGCCCATCTGGGTCGGCCAGGGGAAGGCCCGCGGCCGTGACGGTGAGCTTGACCTCGGCGACGACTTCGCGGTGCAGCTTCACGGAAACCACGTGCTCGCCGGCCGTCTTGATCGGCTCCTTGAGATCGATCTTGCGCCGGTCGACGGTGACGCCCTGCTCGGCGAACAGCTCGGCGATGTTCGCCGACGTCACCGAACCGAAGAGCTTGCCCTCTTCGCCGACCTGGGCCTCGACGCTGAGCTTCACCTTCTCGACGGCCCTCTTTTCGGCCTTGAGTTCCTTGACGAGCTTGTCGGTCTTCTCGGCGATCGCCCGACGGTGATGCTCCAGTTCCTTGACGTTCGCGGCGGTGGCCAACGTGGCGTGGCCGTGGGCCACGAGGTAGTTGCGCGCGTAGCCGGGCTTTACGCTCACCAGATCCCCGGCGACGCCGAGGTTGCTGACATCGTTTCGCAGAATCACGCGTACCTGGGCCATGGCTAGACTCCGTGCTGCGAGCTGTAGGCCATCAAGGCCAGCTGACGCGAGCGCTTGATGGCCGTGGTGATCGCGCGCTGGTGCTTGGCGCAATTGCCCGAGATCCGTGCGGGAATCAGCTTGCCGGTTTCGGTCACGAAGTAGCGCAGGCCCTTCGGATCCTTGTAATCGATCTCGGCGTTCGAATCGGCGCAGAAACGGCAGACCTTCTTGCGAAGGAAGGAACCACCCGCCTTCTTGGCGGCCTTGCGGGCCTTCTTGCGGGCCTTGGCGCGCAGCCGACCCTTCACGGTCATCGGGCGTCGTTCGCGATCGTCGCGTCCGCGGCCACCGGGCCGTCCACCGCCGAAGCCACCGCGATCGTCGTCGCCGAAGCCGCCTCCGCCGCCACCACCGCCGCCGAAGCCGCCACCATCACGGTCGTCGAAGTCTCGGCGCGGGGGACGGTCGCCGCCCCCGCCTGCTCCGCCGCGCGGCGGGGTATCTCTGGGATCGCTCATTGGTCGCTCTCCTCGGTCGCGGCCGGAGCCGCGTCAGTTTCTTCTGCGCCCGCTTCCGGGGCTGCCACGTCCGGGGCTTCGCCTTCCGGCGGCGCGGCTGCAGCTTCAGCCGCCGCGGCTTCCGCAGCAGCGGCAGCCGCCGCTGCGGCCTCGCGAGCCGCCTCGATCCGTGCGCGATCTTCCTCGGCTTCGCGCTCGGCACGCTCGCGTGCTCGGTCGGCGCGGATCGCCTCTTCTTCCTTCGCCGCGGCCTTGCGGCCCTCGACATCCTTCACCTGCTCCGTGTTCATCACGGTCAGGAAGCGCAGCACCGATTCTTCGATGCGCAGCGCTCGCTCCAACGGTTCCACGGCTTCGCCCTCGGAGAGGTAGTAGCTCGTGACGTAGCGCCCCTTCTGGAACTTGCGGATCTCATAGGCCAGGCGCCGCTTGCCCTGGTCGTCGTGGAGCAGCCGGCTCGCGCCCGCCTTTTCCAGGATCCCGTCGATGCGCCCGAGCAGTTCGGCGCAGCCCTCTTCGCTGATTTCCGGTTGGACGATGAGGGTCGTCTCGTATTCCCGCACTGTGTGTCCTCCTCTCGGACGGGCCAACCCGGAATTGGGCCAGCACCGGGTCCCGTGAGAGCAGCCAGCCGCCGCGGGGGGCGATTGGGCCGATCGGGGCCGAGGTGACTCGAAGGCGGAGAGGGTTAGCAGACCCGAAGCAGGGGAGCCAAGCGCTGCCCCGCGGGGAAGGCGGCTGTGGGCTGTTTTCAGCCCGCAGCGATGCGTCCCAGGGAAGCCGGCCGCCTCGGGCCTCAACGCCGATTCACGCCCTCGTATCCCGATTGGCGATATGCATACACCACGTCCCCGATATTGATATCACCAACGGCCTAGCCAATAGGACCCCAACGATTTCAACTACATCCGCGAGTGCAGGATGTAGGTAATATTGAATCGCACTCCACACGGGCGATGGGCGCTCGGGGGTTAATAAGTAGTTAGACGGCAGCTCGAATGCGAAGCTTGGTGCTAGTCCTTGGACTGATCGCAGCCTCACCGGCCGGTGCTGAGTCAAGTTGCCTACCCTACGAGCCAGTCAGCGTCAGCCTGCGTGGGACCATCGAGGTTCGCGTGTTCCCAGGCCGCCCGAACTACACGAGCATCGCTGAGGGAGACGAACCCGAACAGGTCCTATTGCTGGTTCTTCCGGAATCAATCTGCACGGACCCGAACCCCGACGATCCGTTGAACTCCGCGGGCCACATGGGCGTTCGCGAGATCCAGCTCGCCTGGAAGCCGAGTCTCGGAGAGCCCCCGCTGGCCAAGGAACTCATGGTGTTTGGCATGCTCTTCAGTGCACATACCGGCCACCACCACACACCGCTGCTGCTCAACGTGCGCGGAGCATCCTCCTTTTAGATGTCCCCGCAGCCGTCTCCTGAGAAAACGTTCCTACATAACAGCACCGGTATTGGTATCGACGAGTTCGAGTCCGAGTGAGGCGGCTCGTCGTCGGAGGCCTCGGAGGATGCGGCTGCGCTGCATCAGATCGTAGTCGTGGCCAGTGACTT
>JAJDAP010000083.1 GCA_029261795.1 Deltaproteobacteria bacterium | reverse complement strand
CAAGATTGCAAGTTTGAAAAACTTGCAATCTTGAAACTTGAGGAGTCCGTCCCCGCTCTAGCGTGTTAGGGTGGTGGGATGAACCTAGGATCCTGTCTCCAGGGCTGCGTCCTGCGGCTCGTCGTTGTGGCGATTTTCGTCATGCCGACGGACGGGGTTCACCCGGGTCTGCTCACCTAGCACCCGCACGATGGACCCCGCCGCTCTGGCGGAGGGGTCTGGTTCCTCCGACACGAGCGCGGGCTCCGGGAGGAAACGACATGGCAACGACGAAGTGGCGAAGCGACGCGGACGCGTTCGCTCTGCACATTCGGCGTGAACTACGGCACCACCTCGAAGGTCGGCGCTTCGTGATCTTCGGCGGGCCCCTCGTCGCGTGCGCAGGGATCGGCGCGCAACTGCGCGAGCTCGGCGGGGCTCCGTTCCTTCTCGGCGCCAGCCCCGGTACGGGGCCGCTCCCGGACCCGGCCGAGATGCCGTCCGCTCACCTCGGCATTCGGGGTCGATCGATCATGGATGAATTCTGGAACGCCGAGACACGCTACCCGAGCCCTCCTGCCCGAATCCAACGGGCCGTCGATCGCTTCGATCCAGAGGGCCGTGCATACAGCGCAGCCATCTTCACCATGACCCACGTCAGCCGGGCGGCCGGTCGACGACGCTTCGGCAACCGCCGCCGAAGCTGGCTCGCGCTCGAAGACAAGACCCGCGTGGAAGCCTTCTGGCGAGCGGTCGGTGTAAAGCACGCGCCGAGCCGTGTGGTACCAGCCGATTCCGACGCCTTGCTGCGTGCCGCCGCGGCACTCGACCGGGGTGCCGGCACCGTCTGGGCCGAGGACGCGAGCCGGGGAAATCACGGCGGCGGCGAAGGCACGCACTGGGTCACCGAGCGCTCCGAGGCCGCTCGTCTCGGCCGCCGGCTCGCACGCCGGGTGGAGCGCGTGCGGGTCATGCCGTTCCTCGCCGGGACGCCGTGCAGCATCCACGGGATCGTGCTGCCGGACTACACCGTCGTCCTGCGTCCGGTAGAGATGATCCAACTCCGCGCCGTCGGACGTTCCGAGCTTCGTTATGCCGGCGTCGGAACCTTCTGGGATCCGCCGGAGCGCGATCGCGCCGCGATGCGCCGCCTGGCCCGCAAGGTGGGCGGGGCGCTGCGCGAACGCGTCGGTTTCCGGGGGCCGTTCACGGTCGATGGCGTCCTGACGGAGGACGAGGGTTTCCTCCCGACCGAGATCAACACGCGCCAGGGTGGCGCCCTCGGCTCGGTGCTCGGCGGATTGCCCGCGCTCCCGCTGGCCTGGCTCTCGCTGGCTGCCATCGAGGGGCTCAAGCTCGATTGGCAGCCGCGGCGCATGGAGCGCGTGCTCCTCGACGTCGCCGACCGGCGGCGAGCGGGACGCGGCATCGCGCTGCTGCCGATTCCGGAGACGGCCTCGACTGCACATCGTTTAGCGCGCGGCGTGCGTGGTTTGCGTCGCGCTCGGACAAAGGGCGAGATCGAGAGCACCTTGCTCCAGGGCCCGGCGACCACGGGAACCTTTCTGGGATGGGCGCCGGATCCCCGCCAGGTGCCCGTGGGGCCCCTGTTCGCGCCGCGTGTCGTAGAGGCCTTCGACTGGGCCGACCGGGTGCTCGGAACCGCGATCGGCCCCCATGAACCAGCACCCGGCGCGCGCTAACGGCCCGCTCCGAGCCTCCGGGGATTCGGCTATTGTCCACGCGCCTGCACCACACCCAAGCCAGCCGGGACGCGCCCCTGCGTCGCGCCCGGACCGGAGGAAGCGCCCATGGGAGACGTCTACATCGTTGAGGCCGTTCGTTCGCCGCTCGGCAAGCGCCGCGGCGGCCTCTCGACCGTTCACGCCGGCGACCTGCTCGGCCACGTCCAGAAGGCGGCCATCGCCCGGGCGGGAATCGAAGCGGCCAGCATCGACCAGATCGTGGGCGGCTGCGTCTCCCAGGTCGGCGAACAATCCTACAACGTGGCGCGCACGGCCTGGCTCTCGGCCGGCCTCCCGCTCGAAGTCCCGGCGACCACCGTCGATAGCCAATGCGGGTCATCGCAACAGGCGAGCACACTCGCGGCCGGGCTGATCGGCTCGGGCCTCGAAGAGGTCGTTCTCTCCTGCGGCGTCGAGGTGATGAGCCGGGTTCCGCTCGGCGCAAACTTCGCAGACAAGGCCCTCGGCCGGCCGGTGCCCAAGAGCTACTTCGCCAACTACGCCTTCAACAGCCAGTTCCAGGGCGCCGAGATGATCGCCAAGGAGTACGGCATCACCCGCGAAGACACCGATGCTTTCGGGCTTCGCAGCCAGACCAACGCCAAGCAGGCCTGGGACGAGGGCCGCTTCGCTCGCGAAGTCGCCGGGTTGGATGCACCGATCGTCGGCGAGGACGGCAAGCCCACGGGCGAGACCCACCACGTCGACCGCGACGAGGGCCTGCGCGACACCAGCGCCGAAGCCTTGGCAAGCTTGAAGGCCGTGATGGAAGACGGCGTCCACACCGCGGGCACCTCCTCGCAGATCACCGACGGCGCCTCCGCCGTGATCTTCGCCTCCGAGGCCGCGGCGAAGCGCCACGGGTTGAAGGCCCGTGCGCGGATCGTCGACAGCACGATCGTGGGGGTCGATCCCGAGACGATGCTCAAGGGCCCGATCCCGGCGACGGAGAAACTGCTGAAGCGGACCGGGCTCTCGATCGACGACCTCGATGTGTTCGAGGTGAACGAGGCGTTCGCGAGCGTGGTGCTGGCCTGGCAGAAGGCATCGGGCGCCCCGCCGCAGAAGGTGAACCCCAACGGCGGTGCCATTGCCCTCGGCCATCCGACCGGCGCCACCGGCGACCGGCTGATCACGACCGCCCTCCATGAACTCGAGCGGACCGGTGGGCGCTACGGGTTGATCACGATGTGCTGCGGCGGCGGCCTGGGCACGGGCACGATCATCGAACGGCTCGACTGAACGCGTCTTCGCGCCCGAGACCCCAATGCGCCGCACCACCCCGAGGAGGATACTCGCCTTCGCGCTTCCACTCGCCTTCCTGGCGAGCGTGGGCGTCCCGGTACGTGCGGACTCGCCCCCGGAGATGTCGCCGGCCCTCGAGGCCAGGCGCCGCCCGGCCGACGTCGAGCCGCCGAAGATCGACGGTCGTTTGAACGACGAGATCTGGAAGCACGCGGCGCGCATCGATCGTTTCGTGCAACAGGACCCGACCCCGGGCGCCGAACCCTCGGAGCGGACTGTCGCCTGGGTGGTCTACGACTCGGACACCCTCTGGGTGGCGGTGCGCGCCTACGACCGCGAACCCGAGAAGATCGTGGCACGCACCATGCGAAGGGACGAGAGCACGCGGCTCGACGACCGCGTCGCGATCATCCTCGACACCTTCCACGACCATCGCAACTCCTACTGGTTCACCACGAACCCGAATAGCACCCGCCAGGACGCCCTGGTCGAGGGCGGCAACTCCTTCCGCGATCCCTGGGACACGATCTGGGACGTGAAGTCCCGCGTGGATAGCGAAGGCTGGACCTGCGAGTTCGAGATCCCGTTCAAGTCGGTCTCCTTCGACCCGAACAATGGTACCTGGGGCTTCAACATCGTCCGGAACATCAACCGGAAGAACGAAGAGATCCGCTGGTCGAACTGGGAGCGGAGCCGCTTCCCGATGGATGTGAGTGAAGCCGGCGACCTCACCGGCCTTCAAGACCTCGATCAAGGCATCGGGCTCGATGTGATCCCGACCGGAACGCTATCGCGGGCCGAGGACCGGCGCGTCGACCGCCACTTCTTGAAGGGCGATCCGTCTCTCGACGTCTTCTACAAGATCACACCGTCGGTGACCGGCGCCCTCACCATCAACACGGATTTCTCCGACGCACCCGTCGACGAGCGCCAGGTCAACCTCGACCGGTTCGCGCTGTTCTTCCCCGAGACGCGGGACTTCTTCCTGCAAGACGCGGGCATCTTCGATTTCGGGGGAATCTCCCGGTTCAGACCCGGCAGCTTCTCCTTCACCAACACGAACGGCCTGCCCTTCTTTTCGCGCCGAATCGGCATCGCCGACGCCGACATCGTCGAACTCCGCGCCGGCCTGAAAGCGACGGGCCGCGTGGGTCCGCTGAACTTCGGCGTCATGGACGTGCAGATGGGCGGCTACACGGATGAGAACGGCGAGCGCATCCAGGGCAAGAACCTGAGTGTTGCGCGCGGCAAATGGAACATCGGAGAGGAATCGTTCGTGGGCTTCATCGCCACCCACGGCGATCCACTGACCAACAGTTCCAACTCGACCTACGGGCTGGATGCGCGGCTCCGCACCAGCAAGTTCCAGGGCAACCAGATCATCCAGTTCGACGGCTGGGTACAGAAGTCCGACACACCGGGCTTCGGCGGAGACGACGAATCGGCGGGCGTCCTGCTCGAATTTCCAAACGACAAGTGGAATGGCCGGATCGGCTTCAAACGCATCGGCGAGGATTTCAATCCGGCCCTCGGCTTCGTCAACCGCACCGGAATCCACGAGTACATCGCCGAGGGGCGGCGACGCTGGCGCCCGGAGTCGGACACGATCCGCTACTGGGAACTCGCGAACCGCAGCCGGCTCGTCACGACCACCCACGGCGCCCTCGAAACGATCGAGTCGATCTTCACCTACGAAGTGGTCGGCGAACTCCAGGATTTCATCTCGATCCAGAGCCAGCTCCAGACCGAGCGCTTGTTCGAGAGCTTCGAGATCTCAGAAGGCATCTTCATCGAACCGGGCCGCTACGACTGGGCCCGGGGCATCATCACGGTCGGCACCTCGGAGCGGCGGATGCTCTCAGCCAGGGTCTCGGCCTCGTGGGGGACGTTCTTCTCAGGAACCAACAAGCGCAGCTCGATCCTGATCGGCTGGCGCCCCTCCAAGCACTTCCAGACCGAGATCAACTACACCCAGAACCAGATCCAGCTCGAGACGGGTGACTTCACCACGCGCCTGTTGCGCTGGAACGTCGATGTCGTGATCTCTCCCGATCTGTCCTGGGAGACCCTGATCCAGTGGGACCGTGCGAGCCGGAACCTCGGCTGGAACAGCCGGCTGCGCTGGGTTGTCCGTGAGGGAGAAGAGATCCTGTTGGTCTGGAACCAGGGCGTCGATACGGTCGACCACGACTTCCGCGCGACGACCATGGAGTGGACCGGCAAGATTCGCTGGACCTTCCGATTCTGAGAGCGACGACCACCGCCTAACGAGCCAGCCAGCTCCAGAGCGGCGGCCCGAGCACGAGGACGCCCACGGTTGCCGCCGCAAGGGCCGCGAGCAGGACCCCACCCGCCGCGGCATCCTTTGCCCGTCCGACCTCGGGGTCGCGCTCGGCCGAGAAGCGGTCCGAGAGGCGTTCGATGGCCGTGTTCAGGGCCTCGGCGGCCCAGACCAGACCCATCGCCAGCACCAGCAGCGCCCAACCCGAAGCGGAGATCTCGAGGAGGAACGCCAGCAGGACCACCAGCCCCGTCGCCAGCGTGTGGATCTGCGCGTTCGGCTCACCCGCCACCAGCCGCGCGACCCCGCGCAAGGCGTAGCCGAAACTCGCGATCCGGAGCCTGAGCCAGTTCATCCCGAACGCTCGCTGAAGCTCTGCCAATCCTCCGGCGTGTTGACGTTCAGCAATGCCTCGACGCCGTGCACGAGATCCAGGTCGGCGGCTTCGAGCCAGGTGACACGAAGTGTGTCGAGGAGTCCACGCAGCATGAACTCTCCGCCTTCCAGGCGGGTGCGCGCGGCCGGGAGCACCGACGCTACCCGGTACAAAGCGCACAGGGGTTCCGGCCGATCGGTCCGCGGCACGATGGCATCGATGTCCGGCGTCTGGGACGCCACCAGACCTAGCAAGAGATCCGCACTCAACGCGGGCAAATCGGTCGCCGTGACGAGAACCCAGGGTGCGGTCGCGTGCTGGAGCGCACTGACGATTCCGCGCAGCGCCGAGCGTTCGCCGGGTTCGTCGGCGACGCGACGCCCAGGAGCGGTCTCCGGCGGATCGCCCCCGACGAGCAGCACCTCTTCGAAGAGTGCCGCGAGGAGCCTCGCCTGGTGGACCACGAGTGCCTCGCCGTCGCGTTCGAGCATGGCCTTGTCCCTGCCCATCCGTGACGAGGCCCCGCCGAGCAGGACGGCTGAACTGACATTCGCGAACCGACCGCTCACGGTGCCGTCTCGCGAGCGAGCCAATCCGGGTCGAGCAACTGGACATCCACCTCGGAGCCTGCCGCGATCGACGAAGCCTCGGTCGGAAAGATCAGCAGGCCCTGGGCCAGCGTCATCGATCGCAACACGCCGGAACTCTGATTGCCGGTGGTGCGCGCGCGGATCCGGTGACCGTCACGCTCGAGCGCCACGCGCACGAAGTGAAGGCGGCCGGGCTTCTTCTCCAAGCCCTCTTCGAGAATGGCTCGCACGGTCGGACGGAAGATCCGGGAGCGCCCGGCCATTCGGAGCAGCACCGGCCGCACGAACTGGTCGAACGTGACCATCGCGGAGACGGGGTTTCCCGGCAGCCCGAATACCAACGGCCCTCTTCTGTCTTCGAAGCGACCGAACGCGATGGGATAGCCGGGTTTCATGTTGACGCCCCAGAACACGAGGCGGCAACCCAGCTTCTCGAGCACCGGCCGTACGTGGTCGTGATCTCCTACCGAAACGCCCGCCGAGCTGACCAACACGTCGGCGTCGAGTCCCGCGCCTAACATTCTCTCGAGATCCTCGGGCGTGTCTCGAGCGATCCCCAGGTTGCTCGGGATCGCTCCGGCCTCGACGCATTGAGCGGCGAGCGAATACGCATTCGATGCCACGATGCGGCCGCCGGAAGGATCCCCATCAGCTTCGACCAACTCGTCGCCGCCGGAGAGGACGGCGACCCGCGGCCGCCGGTGGACCCGGACCAGGGTGCGCCCAAGGCTGGCCAGCATGCCGAGCTGGGCCGGGCCGAGCGCATCGCCGGCGGCCAGGATCTCGTCGCCGACACGAACGTCTTCGCCCGCGTCCCGGATGTGTTCGCGCAGGCGCGGCTCGATCCGCATCCGCACGCGCTCGCCCTCGAGCTCCGTGTCTTCCTGGCGAACGACACTGTCGGCACCATCCGGAATCGGCGCTCCAGTGAAGATGCGAGCGGCTTCCCCGGGTTCGAGCGCGCGTGCGGAGCGCCCCCCGGCCGGCACCTCGAACACGACGGGCAACGCGAGCGGGCGCGCTGCGCTGGCGCCGGCGAGATCGGCTCTTCGCACGGCGTATCCGTCCATCGCCGAGCAATCCGCCGGCGGCAGCGTCCGCTCGGACTGGATGGATTCCGCGAGCACGCGGCCTTGCCCCTGCCCGGCGCTGACGGTCTCGGGCGCCAGCGGGTGGGCGGCTTCGAGCACCAGCATCCGAGCTTCCGCGACGTCGATTCCGCTCCGCATGGCGGCGACGGTACCGCTGGTCTGGCCCGCGGGGAAGCCTCCAGACGGCGGCAGGCGAGCCTGCCCCGATCTGCCTAAGATCTAGGCAATCCGGCCGTTTTCCGTGGAGCCACGCGACCTTGCCCCCCTCTTCGCTTCCGACGCTGCGCGTCCGAGGCGAGCCGCTCTCGAGCGCGCTCGCGTTCGCGCCGATGTCCGGCATCTCCAACCTGCCGGCGCGCCTGCTGGCCCGGGAAGCCGGCGCTGGCCTCGTTTTCAGCGAGACGATCAGTGCGCGCGCGCTCGTCGAGGCCCGCCCGAGTGCCGTGCGGAAGCTACGCAGCCACCCCCAGGAGGGGCGCCTCGCGGTCCAGCTCTTTGGAGGAGAGGCCAGATTCCTCGGTGAAGCCGCCCAGCTGCTGGCAGCGCGGGGCGTCGAATGGCTCGATTGGAACCTCGGGTGTCCCGTGAAGAAGTTCCTGCGGGCCGGCGCGGGGGCCGCACTGCTCGAAGAGCCGGCGAAACTTCCAGCGCTGATGGCGGCCTTGCGGCGCCACATGCCCGGCGCCTTGTCGGTGAAGCTGCGGCTCGGTCCCGACGCCTCTCACTTCGTCGCCGACGAGGTCGCAAGAATGGCAGCCGCCGAGGGCTTCGACCTCGTGAGCGTCCACGGCCGCACACGTTCGCAGCAATACCGGGGACGCGCGGACCGCAGCGGAATCGCACGCGTCGTCGCCGCGGTACCGGAACTGCCGGTCCTGGCGAACGGTGACATCGCCACACCGGAGGACGTCTTCTCCATGTTGGCCGACACCGGCGCCGCCGGCGTCATGATCGGGCGCGCGGCGGTCGGAAACCCCTGGCTCTTCGCACACACCCTGGCCCAGGCGCGGGGCGAGAGGCCGCAGGCGCCTGCACGCCAGGTCCGGCTGGCCACGCTGGAACGCCACATCGACTGGATCCGTCAATCCATCGACGACCCCGAGGCACAGACGATACAGCTTCGACGTTATGTCGCCGCCTACTCCAAGGGGCTGCCAGGGAGCAACCGGTTCCGTGAGCACGCACTGCGCGAAACCGACCCCGCACGCATGCTCTCACTGGCGCACACGTTCTTCTCCGAGCCGAAGGCCGCCTGATGGCCCGCGACCCCCAGGATGTCATGGAGGCCCTGCTCGCCGGTGTCATCGTCGTCGACGCCCACGGCCAGGTGGAAGAACTGAACTCGGTCGCCTGCCGAATGCTCGAGTACTCGCGCGAATCGGCGCTGGGGCTCCCAGTCGAACAGCTGGTGACTTCGGACCACGCGATCGCGCGGCTGGCGCGAATGGTGTTGCAGGACGGCGTTGCCGTATCGGAACCGAACCAGGCCATCGAACGACGCAACGAAGCGGACAGCAAGGTCGATGTGGCGGTTTCTCCGCTGTTCGCCGAGGGGCGCCATCTCGATGGCGCCGTGATCGTGCTGCGAGATCGCGGCGCAACGCGCCGCCTCGAACAACTCGAGAGCGAACGAGAGCGACATCTCGCCTTCGGTCGGATCGCTGCGGGCCTGGCGCACGAGATCCGGAATCCGCTCGGCGGGATCCGTGGAGCCGGTGAACTTCTGGCACGCCGCGCGGAAAGCGACAAGGCCAAGCAGACCGCGGACCTGATCGTGCGCGAGAGCACGCGCATCGCGAAACTCGTCGAAGAGTTCATGGTCTTCGCGCGCGGCGACGAACTCGACCTCTCGCTGGTCAACATCCACCGTGTGCTGGACGGCGTTCTGGAGTTGATCGCCCACGATCCGCTCGCCGAAGGCATCGCCATCGAGCGCTCCTACGATCCCTCCCTTCCCGAACTCCTCGCGGACGCCGACCGGCTCCACCAGGTCTGTCTGAACCTCGTCCGCAATTCGCTGCAAGCGATGGAGGGCGACCCCGGCAGACTCACCTTGAAGACGCGCATGACCCTCGAGCACCGCATCGCCCTCGAGGCCGGCAAGCGCCAACCCACGCTGGCGATCTGGATCGAGGACACCGGCTGCGGAATGGATGCCAGCGCCTTGCGCGAAGCGCATCTCCCGTTCTTCACGACCCGTCCCGGTGGCACCGGGCTCGGTCTAGCGGTCGCCGACTATTGGGTGGCCAAGCATCAGGGCATCCTGGACCTCGAGAGCAGCAAGGGCGTCGGAACCTCCGCCCGCGTCACCCTCCCCTTCCGTCGCAATGCGCCCGAGCGTAATGCGAGCACCGCCTCACCCGAAGGAATGACTCCATGAACGCACTCGCCCGAGTGTTGGTTGCGGACGACGAGCCGTCGATTCGCTTCGTCCTGCGCGAAACGCTCGAAGCCGAAGGGCACCACGTCGTCGACGTTGCGAGCGGAGATGATGCCCTCGCTGCCCTCGCCAGTGATTCATTCGATCTCGCCTTCTTCGACATCCGCATGCCCGGGCCCAGCGGGCTCGAACTCCTCGATCAGATCCAGGCGATGGGTTCGAACGTTTCCGTCGTCATCATCACGGCACAGAACACCTTCGAGAACGCCGTCGACGCCATGAAGCGTGGCGCGCTCGACTACCTCGTGAAACCCTTCAGTACCGAGGAGGTGCTGCCCCTCGTCGAGAAGGCGATTCGAGCGCGCGCACTCGAGACGGAGGTGCGCGCCCTGCGCCGCGAGGTCGGCCAGCAGACCGGGGAACGGCTGGTCGGGCATTGCGCGGCCATGCTCGATGTCTTCAAGACGATCGGTCGGGTCTCGCGCAGCGACGTACCGGTGCTCGTCAACGGCGAGAGCGGCACCGGCAAGGAACTGATCGCGCGCGCCATCCACGCGGCGAGCCCTCGCGGAGACGGCCCCTTCGTGGCGGTGAATGCCGCAGCGATTCCGCGAGATCTGCTCGAGAGCGAGCTGTTCGGCCACGAGCGAGGAGCCTTCACCGGTGCGGTGGAATCCCGCATCGGACGCTTTCGAGAAGCCGCCGGCGGCACACTCTTCCTCGATGAAATCGGAGACATGCCGATCGACCTCCAGGCAAAACTCCTGCGCGTCCTCCAGAGCAACGAAGTCACCCCCGTCGGCGGAAGAAAATCCGAGAGGGTCGATGTCCGCATCGTGGCGGCGACCCATCGCGACCTGGCTGCCGCCGTCGAAACCAACGCCTTCCGCGAAGATCTGCTCTACCGATTGCGGGTCGTGCCGGTCGAGGTGCCCCCGCTGCGCGAGCGTCGCGAAGACATTCCGACCCTCATGGATCACTTCCTCGACCGTTACGACGAGGAACTCACTGGTGGCAGCCACGCCTTCGCCCGCGAGACGGTGGACCGACTCGCCGCGCACGCCTGGCCGGGCAACGTCAGGGAGCTCGAGAATGCCATCAAACGCGCCCTGGTATTGGCCAGTAGCGACGTCCTCACGCCCGAAGATTTCAGCTTCCTGGCAGACGATCGACGAAGCCCCGAGGCGACCGGCGCAACCCTGGCAGAACTGGTTCAGGACGAGGTCGAAACGGCTCTCTCCGAGGGTCGCGCGGAGATCTACCGCAACATCCTTGCCGAACTCGAGCGCCCGCTGATCGAGAAGGTGTTGGAGCGAACCGGGGGCAACCAGATCAAGGCCGCCGCCCTGCTCGGGATCAATCGGAACACCTTGCGAAAGAAGATCAGCGAGCTTCATATCGACGTGCCGGGTCGCACATGAGCGAAGGGCCCCACCACGGCTTGCACGTGCTCGCCGACGATGACCCCGGATGGCGGCACGATCCTGTGTCACAAGCCATGGCGGCCTGCGAAGGGGGAGCGAGCGTGGTGCAACTCCGCGCCAAGCGCAGCCCCGATCGGCAGGCGCTCGAGTGGGGGCGAGAGATCCGTCGAGCCACGGCGGCGGCCGGCGTTCGTTTCATCGTGAACGATCGCTTCGATCTCGCCTTTGCCCTCGAGGCGGACGGTGTGCACCTCGGCCAGGACGACCTGCCGCCGACCGCGTTGCCCCGCGCGTTCCGCGAGCGCCTCTGTGTCGGCTGCTCGACGCACGATCGCGACCAGGTAGATCACGCCATCACCGAGGCCGTCGACTACGTCGCCTACGGCCCAGTGTTCGACACCCGATCAAAGGAAACAGGATACGAAGCACGGGGTCTCGGGCAATTGCGCGAGATCGTGGCCGCCGCTTCGGGCCGGCCTGTCGTCGCGATCGGTGGCATCGACGTGGAACGAGCCCAGGCGATCATCGCGGCCGGTGCCGCCGGCGTCGCCGTGATCTCGGCCGTGGCAGCGGCGGCGGATCCCGTCGACGCCACCTGTCGGCTGGTCGAGAGCATCCGCGCCGGCAGGGCCGAAAGCGCCGGCAGGGCCGAAAGCGCCGGCAAGGCCGAAGATGCCGGCAGGGCCGGAAGAACCTGATGCTGCCGCTCCGCTTCGTCTCGTTGCTAGGCGTGATCGTGTTCATCGCGATCGCCTGGGCCTGCTCATCGGATCGCCGCCACACGCCGTGGCGAATCGTCGGCGCGGCCTTGGCCATTCAATGGGCCATTGCGGTCTTCGTCCTCCACACACCATGGGGCGACGGCTTCTTCGTCGGCATGAACGCGGCCGTCGCCGGCCTGCTGGCGTTCACGACCGCAGGCTCCGAGTTCGTTTTCGGGAGCCTGCTCGACGGAGGCTTCTCTTTCGTCCTGCGCGTGCTGCCCATCATCATCTTCATGGGCAGTCTGTTCTCGATCCTCTACCACATCGGCCTGGCCCAACAGATCGTGCGTGCCCTCGCCTTCCTGCTCTCTCGGGCCCTGGGGACCTCGGGCGCGGAGAGCCTGGCCGCCGTCGCCAACGTTTTCGTCGGCATGACCGAAGCCCCTCTGCTGGTGCGGCCCTACATCGAGCGCATGACCCGCTCCGAACTCTTCACGTTGATGGTGACCGGAATGGCCACCATCGCCGGTTCCGTCCTGGTGGCCTACGCATCTATGTTAGGCGAGGCCAGCTTCTCGGGGCACCTCGTCACCGCGAGCCTGCTCTCGGCTCCGGCCGCCATCGCTATCGCCAAGATCATGATCCCCGAGACCGGGACACCGGAGACCGGCGTCGGTACCTCCGCGCACACCGAGCGCACCACGGTGAACGTGATCGACGCTGCCGCCGAGGGCGCGCTGACCGCATTGCGCCTTGCGGCCAACGTGGGCGCGCTGCTGCTCGCCTTCGTCGCCCTGGTCGCCATGCTGAACGCGGGGATCGGTTGGCTAGGCGAGTGGTTCGGCTATGCCGATCTCAGTTTCGAGCAGATTCTCGGCTGGCTCTTCGCACCGGTCGCATGGTTGCTCGGAATTCCCTGGGCCGAGGCGACCGAGGTCGGCTCACTGCTCGGCATCAAGACCGTGCTGAACGAATTCCTGGCCTACCAGGCCCTCGCGAATCTGATGCAGTCCGGGGGCATCTCGGATCGCTCCGCCGTGATCGCGGCCTATGCGCTCTGCGGTTTCGCGAACCTCGCCTCGATCGCGATCCTGTTGGGCGGCGTCGGCGGATTGGTGCCGAGCCGCCGCCCCGAACTCGCCCAACTCGGCCTGCGCTCGGTACTGGCCGGCACCCTCGCCACGCTGATGACCGGGGCCGTCGTCGGAACCTTGCTCTAGCCCGCCGAACCGGGCGCACCGGGGACGGCTCAACCGACCTTGTTTAGACGGTTTCGATCGGTGTGCCGGAAGGGCTCGGGCTGGCCTTCGAGCGCCAGCACGGTCTCTTCCTGATAGACGAGCTGGCCCGCTTCGAAGCGGAGCTTGAGCGTGTAGTGGGTCGTGCGTGCGGCTGCCTCGAGATGTGGGTTGGACAAGATGCCGTGGACCGGGTCGCCCCGCTCCGCCCGGAGTTCGAAGCTCTGGGCATCGGCCGCCGCGTCGCCGCCAGCCAGCACCATCGCACCACGGGGAACCATGAAACAACGCATCAGATGCGCCGCATCGGCGTCCCAGAGCCAGTAGCCCACCTCTGCATGGAACGGTTCGTCCTCTCCGAGCCGCCAGGCATTCGTTCGATAGTCGAGGCCGTAGAGCCGTTGGCTTCCATTTGCCACCAACCCGGTCGGCTCGAAGCTCATCCGTTCGCGGAACGGCGTCTCGACCGAAGCATCCGGGCCGTACTGATAGGCAACGTCCAGTCCATCACTGCCTTCCCAGATTCCAACCAGGGGTGCAAGCGGTCCTAGTTCGGTCATGGATTCCTTCCGGGCCTCAGCCTCGCGGGAAGCGCTGGCAGTCTAGCTCCCTGCGAGCACGGCGGTGTCGAATTCCGTCGCGTGATCGACGCCTTCGGTGAAGGGATCGGCTCGGCGCCGCTAGAGTTTCCGGATGCCGTTACCCCTCGAAGGAATCCGTGTACTCGAACTCGGCGAGATGGTTGGCGCAGCCTTTGCCGCGCGCTGGTTCGCCGACCTCGGTGCCGATGTCATCAAGGTCGAACCTGCCGAGGGAGACCGCGCGCGAAGCCGCGGGCCCTTCTCCGGTGGCATGGCACACCCCGAACGGGGTGGTTTGTTCTTCTACCTCGCCGCCGGCAAACGCAGTGTCGTTCTCGACCTCGACGATCCCGTCGACCGGGCCACCCTCGACGACTGGCTCGGCAAGTGCCATGTCTTGCTTCACAACCTGGAACCGGCTCGCGCGGAAGCCCTCGGCCTCGACGCTGCTTCGCTCGGAGGTCGCCACCCGCACCTGGTCGCAACCTCGGTCACCGCGTTCGGTACGTCGGGGCCCTACCGCGATTGGCGCAGTGAGGAACTGAACCGCACCAACGCCGGTGGCTGGTGCTGGCTCTCTCCCGGCGCCCTCGAAGACCCGACGCTGCCGCCGCTCAAGACCTTCGGCCATCAAGCGGATTTCCACGGGGCGCTCGCGGCGGCGACGGCCTCGTTCGCCGGGTTGTTTCGCTCGTTGCGAACGGGCCAGGGTGAAGCCATCGATGTCTCGATCCAGGAAGCCGTCGCCGCCATCCTCGAGATCGGCTTGATCGGTTACACGTACATGGACGTAATCGCGACGCGCCATGGGATCCGCGGCCTCAACCCGTGGGGCATCTTCGAGTGCTCGGACGGACCGATCTTCCTCTCGGTGATCGAACAGGACCAGTGGGAACGTCTGGTCGAATTCATGGGGAATCCCGATTGGGCGTCGATCGAGATCTTCGAAGATTTCGTCGCGCGTGCGCGCAACGCCGACGCGCTGGCCACGTTCGTGCAGGAATGGATCGGAACCTGGAAGGTCGACGATCTGTTCCACCAGGGCCAGAAGCGACGCATTTGTTTTGCGCCGGTCCTCGATATGCGCGGGATCGGCGAGATCTCCCACCTTCGGGAGCGGGGCTTCTTCAGCGAAATCGAGCAGCCGGGGGCGGGCCGTGTCCGGCTGCCCGGGCCCGCCACGCGCTGGCGGGATGACGCCTGCCGGCTCCGCGGCCCGGCTCCGGCCCTCGGCGCAGACGGCGAAGCGATTCGCGCCGAACTGGGCCGTGCGACGCCGCTGGCCGCGCCGGCGCCCGCAGCGGCGAAACGCCCGCTCGAAGGCGTGCGCATAGCGGACTTTACCTGGGTATGGGCGGGCCCCTTCGGCGCCATGCAGCTGGCACACCTGGGTGCCGAGGTCATCAAGTTCGAATCCCCCACGCGCACCGACATCGGCCGGCGGCTCGCCGTGTTTCCGGACAACGAGCCGGGCATCAACCGCTCGGGATACTTCAATCAATGGAACCAGGGAAAGAAGAGTGTAGAGCTCGACCTTTCGCACCCGGACACGCCCGAGCTGGTCAAGCGGATCGTCTCCGAGTGCGATGTCGTGATCGAGAACTTTGCAACGGGTGTGATGGATCGCCTGGGCATCGGCTGGGAGGACCTCCGCGCAGTCAACCCGAAGCTCGTGTTCGCCTCGATCTCGGGCTACGGCAGCGACGGACCCTTCGCCGACTACATGGGTTACGGGCCGGCCATGGGCCCCCTGAGTGGCCTGTCCCAGGCGACGGGCTACCCCGGCGGGCCACCCCGCGAAACGGGCATCTCGGTCGGCGACCCGGTCGCGGGCATGAGTGCGGCGGCGGCCATCTGCGCCGCTCTGGTCGACCGCGAGCGCAACGGCATCGGCCAGTACATCGACATCTCGCTCTGGGAATCGACGACGGCGTTGGCGATCGAGGCCTGGCTTCCCTTCGCGATTTCCGGCCAGGAGCCCGTGCGAATGGGCAACCGCGACCCCTTGATGTCGCCACACGGCATGTTCTCCTGCGCCGGCGAGGACCGCTGGGTATCGATCGCGTGCGCGAACGAGGCCGAGTGGCGAGCGTTGTGCGAGATCATCGACCCGGCCCTCGCCTCGGACCCGCGCTTCGCCAGCGCGGCCGAGCGCAAACGAAACGAGCCGGCCCTCGAGGAAACGATCGGTGGCTGGACTGCCAGCCGAGACCGTTGGGAGATCACGCGAATGCTCCAGGATGCTTCGATTCCGGCCTTCCCCTCCCTCGACCCGCGAGACCTCGCCGAAGACCCGCACCTGGCCGCGCGTGGCTATCTCGAGGAACTCGAACATCCGGAAGTGGGCCGCCGAAAACACTCTGGCATCCCGTGGCAGCTCCGCGACGGACCGAACGGCGTCCGATTCCCTGCGCCCTGCCTGGGGCAGCACACCGAGGAAGTGTTAGGCGACCTGCTGCATCTCGGTCGCGCCGAAATCAGCGCGCTTCGCGAGCGCGGAATCCTGGGCTGAGCCATGGGATTGCTCCGCTACGACGCGCCGCTCAACGTTCTGCTCGTGACCAAAGGCCATCCCTTCGAACGCGATGCCTTCCATGCGGTCTTCGACGCCTTCGACGACATGGCCGTCACGGCCGTCGAACAACCAGCCGCCGAGTACTTCTTCGACCCCGAAGCCGCCGCCGGCTTCGATGCCATCGTCTGCTACGACATGCCGGGCATCCAGTTCCGCCCAGGGCAGGGGCCACTCTTCGTCGACCCGCCGGAGCGCCTTGTCGAGGGTTTCCGAAACCTGCTCGACGCCGGCAAGGGCCTCGTCTTCTTGCACCACGCCCTGGCCGGCTGGCCCAGCTGGGACGAATACGCGCGCATCCTGGGCGGTCGTTTCCTCTACGAACCCGCGAATTTACTAGGCCGGGATTGCTCGGACTCGGGCTATCACCACGCTGTGACGCATCGTGTCTCGCCCGTCGGCACCCATCCCGTTACCGCCAGCGTCGCTGACGGCTTCGAGATCACCGACGAGGTGTATCTCGGTGAAGTATTCGAAGACGACGTGGTTCCCCTGCTGCGAAGCGACTACGCCTTCGAGGCCGAGAACTTCTACTCCGCCTCCCGGGCCCTGCGCGGCCAGATGTTCTCGAACGAAGGCTGGCCACATCCGCCCGGAAGCAACCTGATCGCCTGGGCTCGCCGGGAGGGCCGCAGCCCGCTGGTCTACTTCGCCGCCGGCGACGATCCCGTCGCCTACGAAAACCCCGGCTTTCGCTCGGTGCTAGGCGACGCCATCCGCTGGGTGGCGAGCCAGGACGCCCGTGCCTGGGCTAAAGAAACCCGATGAGCGTGCTCGATCGGTTCCGCCTGGATGGCCAGGTGGCGGTCGTTACCGGCGCTGGCAAGGGGATCGGTCGGGGAATCGCCCTCGCCGAGGCCGGCGCGGATGTGGCCGTTGCCGCGCGGAACCCGGCGGATCTGGATGCGGTGGCTTCCGAGATCCGCGCGCTCGGGCGACGCGCCCTGGCCGTTCCCACCGACGTCACGGAGCGAAATGCGGTCGAGAAGCTCGCGGAAGGCGTGGTCGCCGAGTTTGGCGGCCTTTCGATCTGGGTGAACAACGCCGGCGGCCTGCCTGACGCGACGCCCCGCTATCTGACCCGGACCGACGAGGATCACTTCGACGCCCAGCTCGAGTTGAACCTGAAAGCCGTCTGGCGTGGCGCCGTGGTGGCGGCGAGCCGGATGGGCGAGTCCGGTGGTCGCCTTCGGGCCCCAGGTGAAGAATGGCCCCTATGGCGCATCGAAAGCCGCCGTGAACAGCCTGACCCAGGCCCTCTCGGTCGAACTGGCGCCCGGGATCCGCGTCAATGCCGTGGCGCCGGGACCGATTCCCACCCAGAGCTTCCTGGAATCGATGAGCCTCGATGAAGCGAGCGCGGCAAAGCTGGAAAGTCGCATGGGCCTACCGCTCGGGCGCTACGGGACCCCGGCCGACATCGGCGCCGCGGTCGTGTTCATGGCCTCGCCGGCTTCGAGTTGGATCACCGGCCAATGCCTCTACGTGACCGAGGGCTCGTAGGCGTTCTCGGCGAGACGGATCTCGACGAGCGCGATCGCCTCCGCCGCGAGGTCCCCCTGAGCGCTCTGTTTGACGTGAACCGTGAATCCGGGTTCCGCCTGGAGGTTGCGAAACCAGTGCCGCTCCGCTCCGGGCGCGCCGGTCAGATAGAGCCTGCCCGCGACCCGCCAGAACCAGATCTCGATGCGGCGCGCCTCACCACTGCTCCGCCCGCGGGTCGTGATATCGACGACCCGATCGGAGCCCAAGGTACGCTGAATCGTCTCACTCATGTCAGCCTGACGATCCGCGGCCATCTACTCGGGGTCCGCGATCTTGAGCAGCTGCTTTCCGAGATTGGCGCCACTGAAGAGCCGCAGGAATGTCTTCGGGGTGTTCTCGATCCCCTCCTGGATGTCCTCGGCGTGATTCAGTTTTCCCTCGCCGACCCAGGCCCCGAGGTCGGTCATCGCCTGCTGGGCCTTGTGGAAGTAGTCGATCAGGATGAATCCCTTCACCGTCAGGCGCCGGATCACGATCTGCATGTAGTTGCGCGGGCCGGCAGGCAGTTCCTTCTCGTTGTACTGCGAGATCCCGCCGCAGATCACGACGCGACCCTTCTGCGCCATGTTGAGCAACGCTGCATCGAGGATCTCGCCGCCGACGTTGTCGAAGAACAGATCGACGCCCTTCGGGAATTCCTGGCGCAACTGCTGGCCCACGTCCTCGGACTTGTAGTCGATGGCGGCATCGCAGCCCGCTTCGTCGACGAGCCACTTGCACTTCGCCGCTCCGCCCGCGATCCCTACGACCTTGGCGGCACCCTTGATGCGCGCGATCTGGGCTGCCACGGAGCCGGTCGCACCCGCTGCGCCGGAAACGAGCACGGTGTCGCCCTCCTTCAACTCTCCCACATCGAGCATGCCGAAGTAGGCGGTCAGGCCCGTCCCGCCGAGCGCGCTCAGCACCAGATAGGGCGGAATTCCAGCCGGAACCTTCGTTAGGCGCCCCATCATTCCCGGCTCGCCATCGGCGATCGCGTACTGCTGCCAGCCGAGCATTCCGCTCACGATGTCACCGGCCGCGAAACCCGGGTGGCGCGACTCGACCACCTGCCCCACCGTCGAGGCGCGCATGACTTCGCCGATCCCGACCGGCGGTACGTAGCTCTTGACGTCGTTCAACCAACCGCGCATCGCGGGCTCGAAGGCCAGATAGAGGTTGCGAACCAGCAGTTGACCCTCGCCGGGGCCCCCGATCTCCTCTTCGACGTATTCGAAATCGGACTCCCTCACCATGCCGTCGGGTCGAGTCCGAAGCCGCCACTGTCCATTCATCGTCATCTCGCGATCCTCCTGGGTGACGGACCATAGCCCCGCGGGGCCATCTGCCACATTCTTCCTGCACTGACCACAGATTCAGGGGTGCGAAACTCCGAATCGAATCGAGGTTGGCGGCGTCGAACCTGGCAACCGCGGGAGTACTACCATGTCACGAACGGCCATGTCGCCAACGGGTACGGGTTCCTTTCGATCGATTCTCCGGGCCTGCCAAGCTGGGGCCCTGGCCCTGCTTGCCGGCATCCTCTTCGCCGGCGGCGCCCAGGCCGCCGAGGGCCTGAACGGGGTCATCCGCGACGGCGCCACGCGCGAGGCCATGGAGGCGCTGGCACGCAACGAAGCGCCGGTCCGCGATGCCGTGCTCGCTGTGAGCGCGCGGCCCGATCTGGTGGTCCAGGTCGAGGGCATTCGAGCCTGGACCAGTCGAGCCTTCGAGAAGATCCTGGACGACCAGCCGGAAGCGGCCCGGGACGATCTCTGGGAGCTGGTCCGTTACCCGGAACTCGTCGACGCAATGGTGGCGCCGGGCGTGCGAGGCAACCTCGAGCAGACCGTCGCGGCGCATCCGGCCGAGATTCGCGCTTCGGCGCTGGCTGCAGCGCAGAATTCCTGGGACGCGGTCGTTCGCATCCATCAGCTCCAGCGCGAAACCGACGCGGCCTTGAATGATGTCCTCGACGGCCTCGACCCCGAGCTCGCGAACGCACTCGAAAACCTGGTCGATGCGCCGGCAACACTGAGCGTGCTCGCCGAGAACCTGAACCTGACAGTGGCCCTTGGAGAAGCGTTCGAGCGGGATCCGGTGACGGTGCGAGCCGAGTTCGCTCAGCTTGCAGCCGATGTCGCTCGAGCGGATCAGGACGAGGGCACGCAATGGGCACAGACCCTCGAAGACGATCCCGAACTCCAGGCCGAACTCGACGAAGCCTCGGAGACCTGGCGCGAAGAATACGGTGGGGATGATGCTAGTGACGGCGCTGCCCCCATCTACGCGGTCGCCCGCTCGTACCCGTACTGGTACGGCTATCCGCACCACGTGGCCGATTTCTACGTCCCCTCGGCCCATGCCTACACCCTCTGGTACCCCCGCAGCTACTGGGGACATAGCGGCTTCTACTATGGCCACGGGCACACGCTCGTCGTCTTTGCGGCTCCTTCGTTCCCCTTCCTGCATTGGCTGCGACACCGCCAGCCGAATCATCGGATTCACCGGGCCCATCATGGCTTCGGACGGAGCCGCCACATCGGATACTGGGATGGCCGTCGCCAACGCCGCCACCACGCACACCACTACCGTCACCAGCGGCCCCACCGGGGCACGCGCCACTCGGTCCGCCACGTTGTGCGGCAGCACACCGAGCGCCGATCGCACCCTGGCCTCCGGCCGGAGCGGGCGCGAACCCGACGACATCACGGCCACGATCGTGCCGAGTCGAATCATCGTCGGACACGCGTGGAGAGGGGCCACGACGGCGGCCGACGTCGACTAGAGCCGCATCGTGCGATCCAACCCCGGCGGGAGGCAGCCCGAGAGCGGGATCGCCGCGCGCACCGAAGAGCCGATCGCAGCGAGCGTCGCGCAGGTGTCGAGCGGAGAGAAACGCGGAGCCGAGAGCGGGCTGACAAGCGGAAGCCCGCGCGGGTACGTGCGGAGGCGAGGCGCAAGGCGCACAAGACCGAGTCTTCGCGCAGCGCGCCCGAACGGTCCCGCAAGGCCGAAAGGAGCCGCCGGGCCGCAAGGAAGGCGGAAGCCAACCGCCGTGGGTCTCGAGCACGAGCGGAGCGTGCGCGACCGGAGGTCCGAACCCGCAAGTCGCCGCGAAACGCGAAGTCGCCGCGAAACGCGAAGCGAACCTCCAAGCCGAGTTCCCTGGCGCGCTCGGTCGCACCCCGTTTCAATCGGCCAGTGACCCGGCAAGCCGCCCCGCGGCGAGAGGGCCGCACCGGGCGAAATGCGCAACCGCCGCGAAACGCGCAACCGCCGCGAAACGCGCAGCCGCCGCGAAACGCGAAGGCTGATCGCGCGAGAGGACCGAAGACGGAACGCCGTGCCGGGGCCAGATCGCGGCCCAGCTCGTTGGCGCGCTCGGTCGCGCCGAACTTCGGTCGGGCCAACCCCGCCCAGGCTCAGCGCAAGCAACAGCCGCAACGGCAGCGCGGGAAGAACCGCGGCGCTCGAGGCGGCAGCGGAAAGGGCTCGCGCAAGGGACGTTAGGCGGAGGCTAGAGCGCATCTCAGAAGCCCGGACCGAGCCAGGCGCGCGCCTGGCGACGGGAGGGTTTTTGAGATGCGCTCTAGAGCGGCTTGCGTGCCAGATAGACGGCGTGCCTCCGGCCGCCGCGGCCGGGTCGATGCGTTTCGCCAGGAAGTCCGGCTTTCGCGAGAGCACGCAGGAAAGCCGGGTCCGGATCTTCGGACCAGACCGCGAGAACCCCGCCAGGACCTAGCGCCCGGTGCACTCGCGCGAGTGCAGCACGGCCGAAGCCGGGGTCTCCGATCGGCGCACCCGGCGGGGGTCCCTCGTAGAGGTCGAGCACGATGGCGTCGTAGTTCTGGGCTTCGGCGTCTCCGATCAGCCGATTCACATCAGCGACCCTGACCGTCACACGCGGGTCCGTGATCGCATCGGTTGTCAGCTCCCCCAGTGGTCCGCGGCACCAGGCGATCACCACCTCGTTCAGTTCGGCGACCTCCACCTGCGCTTCCGGTCCCAGTGAATCCAGGACCGCTCGAAGCGTGCAGCCCATTCCCAGCCCTGCGACGAGAACCCGAGCCACGCTGGCGTCTTCGAGTGCCTCGATCGCGAGCCGGCCGAGCGCTTCCTCCGAGCGACGCGCGCTGCTGTTCATCAGCACCCGCCCGTCCTGGAGGATCAGGAAGTCTTCGGGGCCTCGGCGCCGGAGTTCGAGCGCGCCATCGGGCGTCTCGACCCGGTCGAGGCTCTGCCAGGGACGCGCCATGGCGGCGCCGGCTACTCGCCGGCCTTCTGGGCCCTTGCGAACGATGGCCGACTCGTCGCCGCAGCGAACCAGGCGGCCGTATTCGGATGCTCCGCGACGCCGTCGAAGCCGACCATCGCGCTCATCGAAAGGACCGCCGCCACGTTCAGGTCGGCGATCGTGAAATCACCGCCTAGCAGCTGCGGTTGATCGGCGAGCTGCCGATCGAGCAGCGCCAGTGGGCGTTTCAAGCCCTTCTCTGCTGCCGCGATCTTGTCCGGTTCGCGCTGGTCCTCGGGGAGCATGAACCGATTCAGCAGGATGGCCATCAGGTGCGGTTCGATCTCCGTCAGGCCCCAGACCGACCATTGCCAGGCGCGAGCCTCGTCTGCCGGATTCTTCGGATAGAGCGCGCCCCCGTAGGTCTTGGCGAGGTACAGATTGATCGCCATCGACTCGAATAGCGTCAGGTCGCCATCGACCAACGCCGGAACCTTGCCGTTCGGGTTGATGGTCAGATACTCGGGCTTCTTGGATTCCCCGATGAAATGTGTCGACACCAGCTCGTAGTCGATCCCGATCTCTTCGATCGCCCAGATCGAACGCAGCGCGCGCGAACCAGGGATCCCGTAGAGCCTGGGTTTGCTCATCGAAGCCTCCTAGGGAATGCGGAAGTCGAGACGGTAAACGAAACGATCCGCCGGGAAATCCGCCAGCTCCCCGGGTTTCCCGACCAACACGGCGGTAGCCGGGTAGATGCGATCGGCAAAGCGGACGCGAACACGCGGATCGTCGCGGATGTGGTCGAGCCAGGTCCGCCCTTCCGCTGGATCGATGAACAGCTGACCGCCATCGACCACGTAGTTCAGCTCGACCGAGTAGGGACGATCAGGCCGGGTCTCGAGATCGACGAAGCTGTCCTCGGCGAACGACCAATCCGCCGGTGCCTCGGTAACGAGCTCGCCTGTGAGTACGCCGCCGGGAAAGACCAGAAAGGGCCCGCCACCGCAACCGGCAACCGCCAACAACGAGAGGACGACAAGGCCAGCGCGACTCTCGAACTTCAGGGGCTGCATCGGGTCTCCTCGACTGCGGGCCGCAAACGTTAACCGATCGAATCGCAACGACCGGCTAGACCGGTACCGATGGCTCGATGATGGCGAGTGGAATCTGTCGATCGGTCTTGGCCTGATAGACCAGGAAGCGGGGATGGTCTGCCGTGATCTCCCACCAGAGCCGAGCCCGTTCCGGCTCGTCGGCGACCTTCGCGGTGGCCTCGATCGCTCGGCGGCCGAGCTGTATACGGACGGCGGCCTTCGCCCTCAGGTTTCCGAGCCAGGCCGGGTCGCGGTCATTCCCGCCGAAGGAAGCAATCAACACCAGGCGAGCCCCATCGCGGAAGTACGGAAGCGGCGTCGTTCGCGCGATGCCCGAGCGGTGGCCCGTCGTGGTCAGGAGCAACATGTCGAGCCCATCCGCACGGCGGCCGATCAAGCCACCCGTCGCGCGGAACAGGAACGTGTGAAGCTTCCCCACGCGCTTCATCGTGCCGGGTCGAGGGACCCAAGGGATGTACCAACCTGCCACGGCGGCAGCGTAGCGGAGCGGCGCGCGTGCAGTCGGGTCCTGTCGGGGTAACTTCGTCTGCGGAGAGCCACCACCCATGAAGACCGCGGACGAAATCACGACGGCCGACATCATTGATCCCGATCGGTATGCCGCAAAGGGCTACCCACACGAGGTGTGGCGGACGTTGCGCCGCGATGCGCCCCTGCGTTGGTTCGAGATGGGGCAACGACCGGGCTTCTGGGCCGTCACGCGGCGGGCGGACATCGTCTGGCTCTCGAAGCAACCCGGACGCTTCCTCAATGCCCCGCGCCTCGCCGTCTTCGCCGATAGTCCGCCGCCGGACATCAGCAATGACGGGCCGTTGCTGAACCATCTGCTCAACATGGACCCGCCCGTGCACGCCAGCTTCAGGAACGTGGCAAGCAGCTGGTTCACGCCGCGTGCGGTCTCACGCCGTCGACCGGAAGTCGAACGCATCACCCGCGAACTGCTCGACCAGATGGCGGGGAAATCCGAGGCCGACTTCGTACTCGACTTCGCCGCGCCTCTGACACTCTCGGTCCTCGCGGAAATGCTCGGCGCGCCCCGGGACGATTGGCAGCAGCTGTTTGCCTGGACCAACCAGGTGGCTGGTTCTGCGGATCCGGAGTTCCAGAAGGAACAGACCAGTTCGCTGGGCACGATGGCCAAGGCTCGCGACGAGATGTTCGCCTACTTCCTGGCGATGGCAGATCAGCGCCGCGCAGACCCCCGCGATGACATGGTGAGCGTGCTCGCCAACGCCGAGATCGACGCTGCGCCGATGCCGGACTTCCAGCTGCTCTCGTACCTCGTGCTGCTCGTGGTCGCCGGCAACGAAACCACCCGGAACGCGGCGAGCGGTGGCCTACTGGCCCTGATCGAGAACCCCGACGAACGCGCACGGCTTCAGCGGCATCCCGATTTCGTGAACACGGCGGTAGAAGAAACCGTGCGCTGGACGTCCCCGGTGATCCAGTTCGCTCGCACGGCCAGCGAGGATTTCGAGTTGCACGGCCAGCGGGTGAAGGCCGGCCAGACGCTGTGCCTCTTCTATGGCAGTGCCAACCGCGACGAGGAGAGCTTCGAAGCGCCCGACCGCTTCAAGATCGATCGCAGCCCCAACCCGCACATCGGCTTCGGAATCGGCGAGCACTTCTGTCTCGGTGCGAACCTGGCGCGCCTCGAACTCCGCGTGATCTTCGGGCAGCTCATGCCCCGCCTGCGCTCGATCGAAATGAACGGCCCCTTCGAACGCATGCGCTCCAGCCTCATCGGCGGCGTCAAACGCATGCCCGTGCGCTTCGAGATCGAATAGGCCGGCAACGAGAACGGCCCGAGCCTCAAGGAGGCCCGGGCCGTTGCTGAAAGCCCTGCGGCTGTGATGCTAGTTATTGCCGCCCCAGTTGAAGCCGAAGCGGACGCCGACGGTTCGCGGCTGGAAGAGACCGAAGTTCTGGGCGGTGCCGGTCAAGCCCACGACGATCACCCGGCCGTAGATGATCTTGTCCTCGATGTTCTCGACGAAGACTTCGGCAAAGAGGGTCTCATCGACGTTCTCCCAGCGCACGCGAAGATCGGTCTTCGTAAAGTCGTCGATCAGGTCCTCATTGGCGTTGTTGAACGGGCGACGGAACGAGACCGCTGTAGGCCAACGACGTGGGGCGGTAGATACCGTTGACGTGTTGCGCCACGGGCAACTGGCCGTCGATATTGGCGTGCGTGACCCCACGAATACCGAGATTGGATGCCTGTCCCTTGGCCGTGACGTTAGGCAGGAGCCAGATCAGGTCGCCGACATCCCGGATGTCCGCAGACGCGATCGTTTCGGAATTGAAGGCGCGATCGTGCCGGCGACTTCCTGGATCCACTCATCGCGCTCGTGTCGCTAGGTGCTCTGACGACACGAAGTGGCTGGGCACGGCACCGCCGGCCTCGTGTTGCCCCTCATTTCGCTCGCGTTGGCGGCGCGGTAGGCGGGTCATCGGATCCGATTCGCCGTCGAGCCCTACCTCGCCCCCCTTGCCGAGGCGGGGGTTCCAGACCGCTTCGCTCCCATCCATCGACCAACGTTCGCGTGCGATCGGGTACATGTTGCACAAGCCCGACGCGCCAGTCCCCGAAGGCGTGCGATTCCCCCGTGTGCAACGCTGACTCGGTACCGACCGAAGCACCGTCCTTCATCTTGCCAACCTGGGTCGTCGCCAACTGCGGGTCCCGTAGAGGTTCGACATAACACCCGAACTCGGACATCGAGCCGGAAGGCAGCGTTTGCCCTCCCGGCAGCAGGCGAGCCTCAGGCAGAGGCCTTCACGAGCCTCTTCCGCCCCAGTGATAGCCGAAGCGGATGCCGTAGACGCGCGGCGGCAGCAGGCCGAAGCCCGCCGCCGAGCCGGCCAACTCCACCACGATCGTGCGCGCGTACACGGTCTCGTCCTCCAGGTTCTCGCCGAAGACTTCGACGCTGTATCGCGCGTCGGCGCTGGTCCAGATCAGGCGCAAGTCCGTCTTGGTGTAGGCGCCGACCCGGTCGACCCGCACGTTGAAGGGACGCGTGTAGTACTCGTCCGTCCAAGTGGATTCGAGCACGCCCGTCAGGCTGCCCCACTCACCCAGTTCCCATTCGTAGCTGGAGGCGAGCGTGGCGTTCAATTTCGGGCTGTCTTCCAGCCGGTTTCCCGACAGATTGGACTCTCCCTGAGCAAAGGCCGTGTTTGGTTTACAGCCCGGGTCGGAGAGGGTCCTCAGGTCGAGGGCGTCGTTGGCGCAGAACTCGTCGAAGGTCGCATCGAGGTAGCCCGCGCCAAAGCGGATGTTCCACTCAGGCGTGGGTTGATAGGTCACCTCCAGCTCTAGCCCCCACACCGTCGCCTCGGCCGCGTTCTCGGTGATGATCTGCGTGCCCAGGATGAAGGGCACCTGGAGGGAGGAATACTCGTAGTAGAAGCCCGTGAAATTGAGATAGAGCGTGCCGTCGAGCAACTCGTTTCTGGTTCCCGCCTCCCAGGCATCGATGAGCTCGGGCTCTACCGGGTTCTCGATCCCCGAATCGATCAAGAGCTCCAGGGCGCCGGCCTTGTAGCCACGCGCCCAGCTCAGGTACAGCATGTTCTCGTCGGTGATGCGCCACTTCGCTTCGAGCTTGCCGGTGCGTTCGCGGAAGATCACGGACGAATCCAGCTCTCCCGCCGGCTGGAGCGCGTTCGGCAGGGTCTTCTGCAGGTTCGCGATCTTGTCCCGATTCCAGCGGACCCCTGCGCTGAGCTCGACGGCCTCGATCGGCTCCCATGCCACGTTGACGAAGGTTCCGATCCCGCTCTCCTCGGATTCCCGGGTAAAGCCGAACACGCCAAAGGGCACGATCGTCGACTGACGCAGGTCGAGATGGCGTTTGAAGTAGAAGAAGCCAGCCATCCAGTTGACGGGACCGTCGCTGTCGGAGCTGAAGCGAAGCTCGCCCGTGTAGAGTGTCGATACTTCCGGCACCTCCGTATCGAGGATCTCGAGCTCGGAGCCGTCCGATTCCGAGACCCCTCCCTCCTCCTCTATCTTGTCGAAGCCGCCGACCAGCTCCATACGCACATCACCGAGCAGGGGAAGGTCGGCGAGCCGCCAGTCGATTTCGGATTCGAAGCCCCAGATCTGGATCTTTCCACCGAGGGTCTTGTGGGCCGTCGAGCGCAGCTTCCGCTCGCCACTGGGCTGCGCAAGTGCGGGTGTGAAGTACTGGGCGTCACGGATCAGGGCTGGAAAGCCCAGCCCCGGAACGCCCTCGAGAAGCACCTCCCTGACACCGTCTTCGATCGTGGGGAGCCCCTTGGTGAACTGCTGGACGAGCGCAAACGGCGTGATCAGGCCAGAGGACTTCGGGTTCGTCAAAAGGCTGCGCCTGAACGCGATGAGCCCATCGTAGATGTCGAACGGGTGCGACCCCAGGTCGATGGCGGGGGTCTTGATCTCGAAGAAGCCGACGGGAAAACCGCCATCGCCGTTCCGGAGCGGTCCGCCGAGGATCTGGCCCTGGCTCTGGGAGTAACGCCCGCGGAGGTCTATCGAAAGGTCTTCGGTGAGCTCGGACCGCAAGGCCAAGCGGGCTGTGAAGCTGTCCGCGTTGTTGTGATCCTCGGAGGCTGGGTCGAGGAGGTTGTCGAGATATCCGTCGCGTACTTCGCGCTGGAGCGAGAACCGCGCCATCAGTCTCTGGTCACCCTTGCCTAACAGGGGGATGTTCGCGCCGCCGCGGAACTGGCGCTGATCGTATTTTCCGAACGTGGCATCGGCGAAGAACTCATATTCGTCGTGGGGACGGACCCAATCCACGTTGATGGCGCCGGCGGTTGCGTTTCGTCCGTACTTGACGCCCGAGGGACCGCGCACGAAGTTGATCCCCTCGATGTCGTAGAAGAGCCCGGCATAGGAATTGGCCGAATAGCGGAATACGCCGTTGATGTGCTGGGAGACCGGTGACTGGGTCGTGAAGGACTGGGAGATACCCCGAACGGTGATCGCTCCGTTGCCGTCGCCCTTGATCTGGACGTTGGGGATCAGGGTGACCAGGTCCGAGACGTTCTCGATGTTCTGGTTCTCGATCTGGTCGCGGCTGAAAGCCGAGATCGACGCAGCGACTTCCTGGATCGACTCCGATCGCTTGGTGATCGTCACGATGATCGCGTCGATGCCGCCGAGATCGTCATCATCATCTTCCTGGGCGATGGCGGGCGTGGCGATTGCCAGGGCCAGCGCGAGCAACATCGTCCAGCTGAATCGTTCCATCAGCGCCCGGCAGAATCCCATCTGAAGTCCCCTCGATGGTTGTGAAAATCAACGGCGCCCACCCTATCACTGACGCCTGGCAGCCGGGCAGAAATCCGACCCGCAGAATCCCCTCGGGGGGCAGCCGGTCCTCGCGCTAGGCTGCGCTGGACAACCGCTCGAAGCGGACCGGTGGCGGGATTCTGCGCCGGCCTCTGGAGGATTCAATGGAGAAACTCAACGGACGGGTGGCCGTCGTGACCGGCGGCGCCAGCGGGATCGGGTTCGCCTCGGCGAAGGCGCTGGCTCGCGAGGGATGCAAGCTGGTGCTCGCCGATATCGAAAAGGGCGCGCTCGACAGCGCCGTTGCCGAGATCGGAGCGTCGGGGGCGGACGTGATCGGCGTCCAGACCGACGTGACGAAGCGCGAAGCCCTGGAACGGCTCGCCGACGCGACCTGGGAACGCTTCGGCGGGGCCCACATCCTGTTCAACAACGCCGGCATCGCGGTCGCCGGACCAGTCGCGGAAACCTCTCATGACGACTGGCGCTGGTGTATCGACGTCGATCTCTGGGGCCCGATCCACGGCGTCGAGGTGTTCGTGCCCCGGATCATCGAACAAGGGGAAGGCGGCCACATCCTCTCGACCGCTTCCTTCGCGGGACTGGTCCCCAATGTCGGCCTGGGCGCCTACTGCGTGGCCAAATACGGGGTGGTCGCGCTGATGGAAGTCCTCCAGAAGGAGCTTCGACCGCACGGAATCGGCGCTTCGGTTCTCTGCCCGATGCGCGTACCCACCCAGATCGATGCTTCCGGGCGGAACCGCCAGAACGCCTACGGCGGCCCCGAAGCCCACGACTATCCCGAGGTAGACGAGGCGGAGATGGCCGGAACCCTGGTGCCGGTAGAAGAAGTGGCAGATCTGGTGGTGCGGGGAATCCGTGAGGGGCGCCTCTACCTGCTCCCCCATCCGGAAAGCCTCGAATTCGTACGTCGGCGCTTCGCCCGCATCGAGCGCAGCCTGGTGATCTGACCAAAAAGCCTCAGATATGGGGAAAATCCCGAGAAAGTAGTGCGACATTCGAGTGCGGCGGGCCACTTACCCCCCAGGGTCACCTGGAGGTTCTACCCATGTCTCGTTCCCGCGCCGCTCTTTCGGCCCTGGCTGCCGTTCTGCTCCTGGTTTGGCTGCCCACAGCCGCGAGTGCGACGTCGACGGCCCTGGTCGTCGCCATCGATTCCTCCGGCTCGATCGACCAGAACGAGTTCGATCTCCAGCAACAGGCGTACGTCAACTTCTTCGCCAACAACGCGGCCGACTTCGCCGGGGCCGACGTTGCGGTGACGGTCGTCTATTGGGGCGGCGATGGCGTGCAGGAGCAGGCTGTCGGCTGGACGACGCTCAACAGCGCCACGGATGCCACCAGCTTCGCAAACGCGATCGCGGGCACGAGCCGGCCCGACATCAGCGCACCCGGTGCTGCCAACACGGGTGTGGCCAGGGCGCTGAACTTCTCCGTGAGTCTGTTCCAGCAGCAGAATTTCGCTGGCGCTGACCTGGTGATCGATATCTCGGGAGACGGGACCGAGAATCTCGATTTCGGCACGACCTCGGTGCTCGATACGGTCCAGATCAACGTCCCGGGCATCGGCCTGACACCAGTGCCGGTGCAGACGGGATGGGGCGAGGTATTCGCGGCACGCCAGGCCGCGCTGAGCGCGGGCATCCTGATCAATGCGCTCCCGATCATCCCGATCCCGCCGACCCAGCCTGCCGAAGTGCAGGACAGCGCTCCCGCGATCGATTTCTTCCCCTCGCCGACTTTCCAGGTCAACGGCCTGCCGGTCGATATCAGCGCGGAGTGGCTCGCCGCCTTGAGCGCGCTCGGGTACGACTCGACCACGCTTCTCGAACTCTTCTACGGCCGCGTCATCGGCTCGCCCGATGCACGCACTCCGCTGATGATCGTGGCCAACGGCTTCACGGCCCAGGAACTCGGCGACAAGATCTCCCAGAAGCTCTCGCTGGAACTCGGTGTGCCCGAGCCGGGTGTCGGACTCCTGCTCATGCTCGGTCTCGGAGCCCTTGGGTTCCGCTCGAGGCGAAGCGCCTAGCTCGGGGGCGGCGCCGAGGCATTCGCTGCGCCACGCTTGCGGCCATGGAACTCGGAATCTCTGGCCGCACGGCCCTGGTAGGAGGCGGCTCCTCGGGGCTCGGCCTCGGAGCCGCGCGCGCCCTGGCAGCGGAAGGCGTACGGGTCGCGATCGGGGCACGGGATCCCGAGAAGCTCGCGAAGGCGAAGGCCAAGTTAGGCGGCGACGCGATCGCGATCGAAGCCGATCTTTCGAGCGTCGACGGCGCGCTCGACTTCGCCCGCGCCGGTCGCGATGCCTTGGGATCGGTCGACATCCTGATCCCGAACGCGGGAGGGCCGCCGCCGGGCAACTTCGCCTCAACGGATCTGTCGGCCTACCCGGGCGCCCTGGACCTGAATCTCCTGTCGACGATCGCACTCTGCAAGGAACTGGTCCCAGCGATGCAGGAGCGGGGCTGGGGAAGGGTCGTCGCCATCACCTCGATCGCGGTGCGCGAGCCGATGGCCTTCCTGATCCTCTCGAACACGGCGCGTGCGGGGCTGACGGGCTTCCTCAAGACACTGGCCCGCGAGGTGGCGGCCAACGGTGTCACGGTCAACTCGGTGCTCCCAGGGGTTCACGACACGCCGCGCGTGCGCGGCGTCGGCGGAGACAGCAGCGAGCGACTCAAGGCGATGGCGCGCCGGATCCCGGCCGGTCGCATCGGCAACGCCAACGAGTTCGGCCACGTGGTCGCTTTCCTGTGCTCCCAGCACGCCGGCTTCGTGACGGGGACGGCCCTCGCCGTCGACGGAGGCCAAGACCAACATCTACTCTAGCAGAGCCGCCTAACGAATGGCGATCGGGTTGATCACCATCTGGACCGCGCCCTTGAACTTCGGCTGGCCGAGCACGAACAGGAACTCGTGCACGCCATCCGCCGCCAGCTCGTTGGTCCACATGTTCTCGAGGATGTAGACGCCGTTCTTCGCGAGCAGGGTCTGATGCACTTCGAACGGGCGCGCAGGATTCTCGAAGGGAATCACCTCCACCGCGGTCGCGTCGCCGCCGATCGCGACGACTCCGAGGCTCGCCAGGTACTTGGCCCCTTCGACACCCAACCCTGGATGCATCTGCCACCATTGGTCCGGGTCGGAATCCAACATCGCATGCCAGCCCGAGTGAAAGAGCACGACATCGCCCTGCCGAATCGGCGTCCCCTGGCGCTTCACGGCTGCCTCGATCTCGGCCCTGTTGTAGGCCGTTCCGGCAGGCACGGTCTCGACGCCTTTCAGTGCGGCCATGTCGAGCAGGACCCCGCGACTGACGATGGGTGGAATCTGCTCGGTGCCGAGCTGGGTAACGCCAGCGGGATCCACGAAATCACTGGCGTGGAGTCCGTTGTAGTAGCGATGACCGATCCCGAGGTGACCGAGTCCATCGATCTGGGAGGAGATCCCCAGGTACGAGATCAGCAGATCGTCGTTCGCCGTCGCCTGGTTCTCGCCCAACATCGGTCCCGTGCCGTCGTTCGATTGCGTCACGACCATCTGGAACGTTCGCGGCGGATAGGCCGGCGTGTCCCCGTTCACTTCCATCCCCAGGGAGTACGCCTTGCCGTGGGTCACGAGGCCGGCAGCCGCCTTCACGATCTCGGGCGACAGATGGTTGGCGGCGCCGATCCGATCCTCGGGGCCAAAGGGCCCTGGGAACCAATCGCCGGGGGCTTCTGCGCAGGCCGGCCCCGCCAGCAGGGAAAAGAACACACTGATGATCATGCTGAGACTCGTCGTCATTTTCATTTGGGTGGGATCCTCTGCGACCAGCATGCCTTTGTATGCCACGGGTTGCGAATACGGGCCGATCCGGACCGGTTCTGTCAAGATGCGAACTTCTCGGAACCTGAAATGGTGGAGGAGTGACCTACTCTCTCGAACCACCTGCTGGCGACCTGCGGGCTGTGCCCGCTATGGACTGGTCGGCAGAATGCCGGACCCCGACTCGAAAGGAAGACCTGTGTATCGAGCCCTGACCATTCTTCTCTCTGGAGCCCTCGTCCTTGCGTTGGGCTGTGCCTCGGCACCCCCGCTCAGGAGCCAGACGCCGGTCTCCGTTTCCGCGATCACAGCGGGGGGTGGCGAACAGCGTGTTACCGACCAACTCGTACTCGTCACCGATGCCTCGGGCACGATGTACAGCCAAGGCACCTTCCCCGAGGCCAAGGCCATCACACAGGCACTCGTGGCCGCCCTCCCGGACGGCTCGGTTCGCTCGTCGCTGCCCAAGCCCTACGAGGCCGGCTCGATCGGTTTCGGCGGAACCGAGCGGATCACCCACGCGCTTGCCGCCTTTGATCGCGCCGGGCTCGCCAGCACGGCAGAGAGCCTGCAGGTCCTCGGGTCGATCGACGGCCGCGGTGGCGAAACGCCCTACCGGCACGTGTTCTCCGAAACCTCGGCCGCACTCGCGAGCAAGAGTGGCCGCGCGGCACTCGTGATCATCTCCGACGGCATGCCCGACTACAGTGACGAAGCCACGGCCTCCGCCAAGGCGCTGGTCGCCGGCTACTCCGGCGAGGTTTGCATTCATACCGTGCACACCGGCGCCAGCCCCGACGGCGCTGCCTACCTGCAGAGCCTGGCGGCCCTATCGACCGGTTGTGGCAGCTCCACGACGGCGAGCGCACTCGGCTCGGCCGCGGGCCTGCAGTCCTTCGTACGTACGGTGATGCTAGGTGCGGCTCCGGTGGTGACAACGCGGTCCTCGCCCTGCGATACCGTCATCCGCTTGCGTGGCGTCAACTTCGCCTTCGACAAGGCGGACATCGACGAAGACAGCGCGGTGGTGCTCGACGTCGCCGCCGACCAACTCGCGAGCTGCTCGAACGTGCGGATCCGGGTCGAAGGCCACACGGACTTCATCGGAACGGAGGACTACAACAAGCAGCTCTCCGAGCGTCGCGCCAACGCGGTGCGCGGCTACCTCGCCCGCAAGGGCGTGAGCGCCGGACGGATCACGGCCCAGGGCTTCGGCGAGAGCCGACCGCTCGCGCCGGGCCGGACGGATGAAGACCGCGCGCAAAACCGCCGCGTGGAGCTCCACCCGATCCAGTAGCTCGAAAGCAGCAAGTACGACGCCCGTCGCACTCCCGGTGCGGCGGGCGTTCGTGTTTCCAGCTCAGAGCGCGTAGAGCCGTTTCCCCTCGCTGCGAAGTTCCTCCCGAAAATCCGGGTGGGCAATCTCGATCAGGGCTGCCGCCCGTTCCGCCACCGTCTTGCCACGCAATTCGGCGATGCCGTGCTCGGTCACCACGAAGTCGACGTAGGTGCGCGGCACCGTCACCGGGGTTCCGGGCGGAAGACCGGGCACGATCCGGCTGACGCGCTCGCCGGTGGCCGTCGGCACGGAACTCGAAGGCAACACGCTCACGCTCTTGCCTCCGCGCGAGTAGGCCCCGGCAAGCATGAAGACCGTCTGTCCCCCGACGCCGGTGTAGGGCCGGTGGTCGAAGCTCTCGGCCGCGACCTGTCCGGTCAGGTCGACGATCATCGCGTTGTTGATCGTGACGAAGTTCTCGATCTGGATCAGCCGGCGCAGGTCGTCGGTGTAGCCGAAATCGTAGAGTTCGAAGACCGGGTTGCCATCGATACGCCTCAGCTCGTCGTCGCTCAACGCGACGAGCGCGCTGCCGACGACCTTGTGCTTGTGGATCGTCTTGTACTTCCCGGTGACGACGCCCTGCTCCACCAACCCCGCGATCCCACCCGTGACCAGTTCGGTCTGGATGCCGAGATCGTTTCGGAAGCCGAGGAACGGCGCCACCGAGGCCGAGACCGTGCCGACACCGAGCTGCAGGGTATCGCCGTCGTTCACGAGTTCCGCAGCCACCAGATTGCAGATCACGTCGGTAGCCGCGACCTCTTCGTCGTTGGGCGGCGGCCCGGGAACACCTCCGGTCACCTGGTCGGCCTCGACGAAGGCATCGATCTGGCTGATGTGGACGTGGTTCTCGCCGCCGGTCCGAATGAAATCGGGCTGGATCTCGGCGATCACCTTCTTGGCACTCTGCGTGAGCGTGCCCGAGAACCAGACACCGGGCCCGAAGCTGCAGTAGCCGGCGGCATCCGGCGGCGAAACCGGCACCAGATAGACGTCCGGTTCCGGGCTCCATCCGGGCGGGACCTCGTATTCCATCCAGCGGCCGACCGGCAGGTAGCCGGTCTCGCCGGCATGGCAGGCCGCGCGATTCGCAGCCGTCGCGTAGTTGTCGACCAGTTCGAACGAGCCTGCCCAGGCAGGATCGGTCCATGGGAAGAAGGAAGCGGGGTGGTCGATCCGCACCTGTTGGAGTTCCCCGCGCCGCCCACGTTCGGCGAGGCCCTGACATAGCGTGAAGGGCGTACAGGAGTACGGGGCTGCGCCCACCACATCGCCGGACTTGACGATGGCGAGGGCCTCTTGCAAAGAAACGAGCTTCGATCCCAGGCGCCCAGGGTCATACGCAGTCGTCATGCATCCTCCCGGCCATCCGACTCAGTGCCGGTCTCCCGGCCAAATGGCGGCTGCATTCTATACTGCGGTTCCACTCGGAGGTCGGATCATTGGGCAGTACTGAAACACGGATTGCGGATGGAAGCGCCTGGCGGGATTTCTGCCGAGCCCTCGAGGCGGCGGGCGACACGATCTTGCGAGAGGGCACGCCGACGGATGCGTTCAACCGCGCCGAAGGAGTCCGATACCTGTCCCGACTGGTCCGCGCCGGCCTCGAGAGCTTCGTCGAGAGCAGCGACCCGCGGTACCCACGCTTCTTCCAGCTCTCGAACGAGACGATCAAGATCGGAAATGACAACCCGGACAACCTGTATCACAACGCCAACATCACCGGCGCCTACGACTATCGGATCAGCGGAAACCGCGGCAGCGTCCCCTACCTGACGTTCGGCACCAAGGGCGGCGGTTACGAGTCCGATGGCACGATGGTGCCGACTGGCCAGCTCGATCTCGAAGACATGACGTGCTCGCCGAACGGCGACTTCGAGATCATCGTCTCAGCCAAGCAGCAACCCGGAAACTGGCTCCCGATGCAGCAGAACACCTCGACCATGGTCGTTCGCCAGACCTTCAACCTGCGCGCGAACGAAACGCCGGCAAGCTACAGCATCGAGTGCCTGAACCCCGACGCCTCGGACAGCCTCCGGCCTGAAGCGCTGGAGCCCGCGCTCGCTCGAGCGGCCGCGTTCGTCAAGGGGACAGCCAACGTGTTCGTCGATTGGATGAACGGGTTCTCGCAACACGAGAACGCGTTGCCGCCCAACGATCAGGCCGTCTGCCAACGCGCCGGGGGCGATTCGAACATCTACTACCACAACAGCGCCTGGCGCCTGGCTCCGGACGAAGCACTCCTGATCGAAGCGACGCCACCGGAATGCGCGACCTGGAACCTCCAGATCTCCAACCACTGGATGGAATCGCTCGACTACCGTTACCACCGGATCCACGTGAACAAGTTCACCGCCCACTACGAGCCCGACGGCTCGGTGCGCATCGTCCTCGCCCACCGGAACCCGGGCGCCGCCTTTCCGAACTGGCTCGAAACCTGCGACCACGATCGTGGCGCAATGCTATTCCGCTACGTGGGAGCGACAGAATTTCCACCGATCGCCACGCGGGTGGTGAAACTGGTCGACCTCGATTAGCCGGGCTCCGAAGCGGCGCCGGGTCCTCATGATGAGGAGGCTGCGTCAGTCCCAGGGTGTCACCGTCTCGTGCTCGGTCACGCTGAAGACAACCACCTCGGCACCCTGGGCGCCGAGGCCGGCGGCCCAAGCGGCGAGGTCGCCGTCGGCTGCGGCGTGGAGCCGGGTCACGGCGTCGAAGGCCGGCGGGGGGCCGCCCATTTCGAGAGCGCGATTCTGGAGACACCAGACCGGCGACCGGCTGGCGTCGAGCAGTGCCGGGATCGACTCGGCTTCATAGGTGCGCAGGAAGGCCTGGCGGTCTGCCTCCGGCGGCGCCTTCACCATCGCGAGCGCGGACAACCCGGCGCTGCGGTCCCGGGTTCCGAGGACGGGCAGCTCCTCGACCAGGAAGAATGTGTTGCGATCCCGGTCCATGAAGGTGTGCTCGTCGGCGATGATGCGTTCTCCCTCGGCGGATTCCAGCCGCGCCATCAGCTTGGCGGCGTCTGCCGCGTCGCGATACGAGAAGGCCGTCACGACGTCGAAGAACGGCGCTCCGTAGAGCTCGGCGGCGACGTGATGACGCACGTAGCGGGTGGTGCCCTCCATCACGGTCTCCATCGCCAGGGGCGCGTGGATCTCCTCATAGTGCTCCCGGAAGGCCTCCCGGCTGTGGTCGGGGCGACGCACGATCAGGGCCAGGGTATTCATCGGATTCCTCTCCAAGCGGAGGTTCAGATCGCCCAGGATGCATCGCGCAGCGACATCTCGCACCCGGTCGAGATCACTTGACTTCGAGTTCACTTGAAGAGGTATCCTGCCGGCCATGAGTCTCCGAATCGGACAGGTCGCCGAGCGCAGCGGGATCGCCGCCTCGGCGATCCGCTACTACGAAGCCGAGGGCATCCTGCCGGATCCCCCGCGCTTCAACGGGCGCCGCGTCTACGAGGAACGGGTTCTCGGCCGCTTGCGACTGATCGGGGTGGCCAAGGCCGCCGGCTTCAGCATGGCCGAGATCAAGCGTCTGGTGGGTGGCTTCGGGCGCAAGACGCCTCCCGGGGTCCGTTGGCGCACCCTAGCGGAAGCGAAGCAGACCGAACTCGCCGCGCGAATCGAAGAGGCGCAGCAGATGCAACGCGTGCTGAAGGCGGTGACCCGCTGCGAGTGCCCGAGCTTCGAAGAATGCATCGCGGCCCTCGATCGGCCTTGACCTGGCTGCTGGTCCGTCGTTTCCTTCGGTTCCAAGCGAAGGAGACTCCATGAGCCGCACGATCGAGACCGGAACCGACCACGTCCACGCCCGCGTCGAGGACAAGGTCTGCACCATCACCCTGAATCGGCCCGAGCGGCGCAATGCGCTCTCGAACGAAATGCTCCAAGGCCTCGAGGGCGCCCTGATCGATGCGGAAACCGCGACCGATGTCGGAGCCGTCGTGATCACGGGCGCCGGCGGTGCCTTTTGTGCTGGCGGTGACGTCAAGGGAATGGCTGAAGCGAATGCCGGCGGAAGTGGTGGGGGCCTGGGCCTCGACGAACGAATCCACCGCCAGCGGCTCTCCCAGCGCGGGACTTCCGGGCGCCTCTACAACATGCCGAAGCCGACGGTGGCGGCCCTGCCCGGCGCCGCCGCGGGCGCGGGCCTCTCGATCGCGCTGGCCTGCGATCTCCGAATTGCCGCCGAGAACGCCATCCTCACCACCGCCTTCGCGCGGGTCGGCTTCAGCGGCGACTATGGCGGCACGTACTTCATGAGCCAATTGATCGGCGCTGCCAAGGCCCGCGAGCTCTATCTGCTCTCGGAACGCGTCGACGCCAAGGAGGCCGAACGTCTGGGCCTCGTCAATCGGGTCGTCTCAGCGGCGACCCTCGAAGAGGAAACCCAGGCACTGGCCACACGACTCGCACACGGGCCGACCGTGGCGTACCGCTACATGAAGGAGAACCTGAACCGGGCCGTCTCCGGCGCAGAGGTCTTCGATTGCCTCGACCTGGAGGCCACCCACCACGTCCACACGGGCTTCACCGAAGACCACCGCGAAGCGGCCAAGGCGTTCGTCGAGAAGCGTGAACCCACCTTCAAGGGACGTTAGGCCGGTGGCCACCACCGTGATCGGGCGGTGCTGGTCAAGTTCAGGAATCGCTAGTTCTGGGCCACGGATTCGAGGTTCGGTCCGATGTCGAAGCCGAAGGCGCGGAACACCTGACGCGCACGATCGAGTTCGTGCCAGGAGGGACCGTTGAAGGTTCCACCCGGGAGCCGTCGGCGGACGCCGAAGCGGAGCAGCGGATTCCGGGTCTCCGAATCCTGCATCTCGAACATGAAGTAGACCAGGCCGCCGGCTGAAACCAGCGCGGTGGTTCGCGAATGGCTGGAAGAGTCCGGCGACGCGAAATCGATGTTCGACGCCTGCACTCGGATGCGAACCACTTCCGGACCAGGCTCTGTGGCCTCGGTCCAGCCGAAGCTTGCCTCGATCCGCCGGCGGATGACATCGGCCAGATTCCGGCTCAGGCGGATCGCTTCACCCCTGGAGGGCTTGGCTGATAGTTGGCGGAAATGGAGTAGCGGCGGTTCGAGGAGATATGCGCGATACCGCTCGGCCTGGAGCCGAGGCGGACGTACGAACATCACGCCAGAGGCGTCGGGAACCCACCATTGGCGCAAGCCATCCGCCGTCGTCACCGGATCGGCGGCTTTCTTTACGACCGGCGTCGGGGTTCGGAACTCGCGGTCCGTGACACAACCCGAAGCCACCGAGACCGCGAGCACAAGCAGTATCAGGCCGATCAATCGATCGCGGGCTCGCATGGCCAGACCTCCCGCTATGCGCTCCCATGAACGGTAGCCGATGGCCCGGAGCCAGGTAGCGAAGCCCCTTCCGGCGACCGCTATTCGATCTCGATCGTCCCGTCGACGACGATGCGCACCTCGCTGGAACCGCTCTCGAAGGCGGGAGGCGCGACCGCACTCATCGAGGACACCCTTCCCTCCTGCCGAAACTGGAGGTTTCGCGGATGCCCCTGCTGCCCGATCGAGAGGACCACCAGCGACCAGCCCTTGCGGCCCATCGTGCCGGCGATGCCCTGGGCCCGCGCCTGGAAGGCCGTGAGCGCTTCGCTGATCAGTTCATCCTCGAGGGAGCGGCGGGTTTCCTTGGCCACCGAGAACTCGATTCCGGACAGCGTCAAGCCCATCCCCTGGAGATCTCCGACGAGTGCCGAGAGCGCCTCGACATCGCTCGTCATCAGGCGCAATTCCTGGAATGCGCGCCAACTGACAATGCGACGCTTGTCGTAGACGGGTTGGGTCGAGTAGGAACCCGTCACGGCTTCGATGCCACGCTCATCCTTCGCCCGAGCGAGGGCGCTGGCCATCGTGCGGTTGACACTGGCCGCCACCACCGCGACGTCTCGACCCTCTTCCAGCGCCGTCAGCCGCGCTACGGCCCAATCGTTCTCGACTTCGCGAACCGCCTCGACCTGGAATCCGACGCGATCCCGACCTTCCTCTTCGTGAGCGAACGCCGGCAGCGGGCCCAGCAGGCCTGCTGTCAGCAGGGTTAGCGAGAATACGATCCGAAGCATGAGATCTCCTCAGGCACGCAGTTCCGCGGCGGCATCGAGTACCGCACGCACGATCTTGTCGTACCCGGTGCAACGGCAAAGGTTCCCTGCCAGCCAATAACGCACCTCGGTCTCGCTCGGGTCCGGCGTCCGATCGAGGAGCGCCTTGGCCGCCACCACGAAGCCGGGCGTGCAGATCCCGCACTGGAGGCCGGCGTGTTCGAGCAGCTTCTGCTGGACCGGATGCAGCTGCTCGGCCTCGGCTACACCCTCCACCGTCGTCACCTCGTGACCGGCGACTTCGGCTGCCACCACCAGGCAGGAACAGACGAGTCGGCCATCCAGTGTGACCGAGCAGGCGCCACAATCACCGGTGGCACAGCCCTCCTTGGTTCCAGTCAGGCCGACCTCGTTGCGCAAGGCATCGAGCAGGGACGTGTGCGGCTCGCACAGGAATTCGACGGGCTCGCCGTTGATGATCGTTTCTACGTGTAACTTCGACATCCTCTTCCTCGACTAACTTCGCTGTGCGGCGCGATCTGCCGCGATCCGGAGCGCACGCCGGGCGAGCACGCCCGAGACCTGCCTTCGATAGGCGATCGTGCCACGCTTGTCGTCGATGGGCCGGGCCGCCGCACTGGCCGCCTCTCCGGCCGTGGCCAGGGCAGCATCGTCGATCGGGCCGCCGACCAATGCATCGAGCGCCACCGGAAGAACCGTCGGCCCGACGGCACCGAGCGAGAGGCGCGCCTCTGCACAGGAGCCATCCGCTTCGAGTCGCACCCAGGCGCCTGCGCCGACCACGGCAATGTCCATCTCGGTTCTCGGAATGAAGCGGAGGTAGGCATCCGCGGCGCGCGCTGGCGGCCTCGAGATTCGCAGCGAGACCAGGATTTCGCCAACGCCGAGCGCCGTCGCCCCCGGCCCGGTGAGAAACTCGGCAACCGGCAACGTTCGCCGCCCGTTCGGCCCCGCGATCTCACAAACGGCCTGCACCACGGCAAGGGCCGGGCCCGTGTCGGCCGCGGGCGATCCGTTGCAGAGGTTGCCACCGAGGCTCGCCCTGCCCTGGATCTGCTCGCTGCCGATCAGTTCGGCCGCCTCGAGGAGCCCCGGGAACAGCGCCACCAGATCGGCGTTCTCGCGAAGACTCGCCGTCGAATGCGCCGCTCCGATCACGACCTCGTCAGCGCCGAGTTCGAGGCTCATCAACTCCTCGATTCCCTTGAGATCGACGAGCACCGCCGGCCGCAGCAACCCAGCGCGCATCTGCACGAGGAGATCGGTTCCTCCCGCGAGCGGACGCGCCGCGTCACCATGCTTTTCGAGCAGGCCGATCGCCTGCTCCAACGTCTGCGGACGTTCGAAACTGCGTTGCAATGAATCCTCCATCAGCGCCCACCCGACAGCGCGGGCAGGAAGTGCAGTTCGCTCTCTGGCGCAACGGCCTCGTAGAGCGGGTCTTGGAATACTTCGCCGTCGATCGCGACGGCCACGTTCTCACCGAGGGCCGCGCCAAAACCTGGGAAGCGTGCCTCGAGAGCCGCGAGGACTCCGCGCACGCTGACGGCCTCCACCTCGACGCGCGCGCAGCCTTCGCAGTGCGCGCGAAGCCCGTTGGGAATCACCACAGCGGTCATTCGGCCGCTTGTTCCTGGAGTGCCGCGAGCAGGCGCGGTGGCGAGATCGGCAGGCTCTGCATCCGGACGCCGCTGGCATGCTTGACCGCGTTGGCGACGGCCGCGAGCGGCGGCACGATGGGCGTCTCCCCGACGCCACGCACGCCATAGGGATGGATGGGGTTCGGAACCTCGACGATGACCGTGTCGATCATGGGGAGATCACTCGCCACGGGCATCCGGTAATCGAGGAAGCTGGCGTTCTCCATGCGGCCCTCGTCGTCGAACAGATACTCCTCGTTCAGGGCCCAACCGATGCCCTGCACCGCACCGCCCTGCATCTGCCCCTCGACATAGGCCGGGTGGATGGCGCGGCCGGCATCCTGGATGGCCGTGTAACGAATAACGTCGACGTGGCCGGTCTCGGGGTCGACTTCGACGTCACACAGGTGTGTCGCGAAGCCTGGGCCGGCGCCGCGTGCCGAGAGTTGCGCCTGGCCGTTGATCGGCCCACCGGTGCTTCCCATCTTTCTCGCGATCTCTGCGACCGAGAGCGGATCGTGGCTGAGTCCGCTTCCTTCGACGGGAAGACAGCGGCCATCGTCGAACGCGACCTGTTCGAGATCGCACTCCCAGATTTGCGCAGCCCGCCTCCGCAGATCCTCGATGATGACGCGACACGCATTGACCACGGCCCAGCCGGTGGCGAACGTGACACGACTACCGCCGGTCACGTCGGTGTATCCCGCCGTCTCCGTATCGGCCACGATCGGGCGCACCTTCATGACGTCGATCCCGAGTTCCTCGGCGCACAGGATCGCCATCGATGCGCGGGAGCCTCCGATGTCAGGGTTTCCCGTCACGACCACGGCCGTTCCGTCCTCGGTCAGGTAGACCTCGGCACTCGAGTTGAGTCCGTTGTTGAACCAGAAGCCGAGAGCGATGCCGCGCCCCTGGTTTTCGCCGAGCGGTGCGCTGTAGTGGGGATGGTCCCGCGCCGCTTCGAGCGTTTCCTTCATCCCGATCGTCTTGTAACGCGGGCCGTAAGGAAGCTGATCGCCGGCCGCAACGGCGTTGGCCAGGCGCAGGTCGATGGGATCGATCTTGAGCTGCTGCGCCAACTCGTCGAGCAGGGACTCCATGGCGAAGGCCGCCTGGGGCGCGCCCGGCGCCCGGTAGGCGGCGACCTTGGGCTTGGTCACCACCACATCGAAGCCCTCGATGAACAGATGATCGAGCTTGTAGGGCGCGAGAATGGTCATGGCTGCGGCTTGCACCGGCGAACCGGGGAAGGCGCCGGCTTCCATCCAGAGGCGGGCCGTCGCCGCCACCAGCTGGCCCTGCTGGGTGGCGCCGACCTTCAGCTCGATGCGCGACGCGGCTGCGGGCCCGGTGGCGCGGAAGACCTCGTCCCTGGACATCACCATCTTGACCGGCCGTCCGGATTGTCGAGACAACAGCGCGGCAACGGGTTCGAGGTAGACCGTCGTCTTGCCGCCGAAACCACCGCCGATCTCGCTCGGCGTGACCTTCACCCGCGACTTGTCGAGACCCAGCACGTCGGCGGTCAGGGAACGCACCGTGAATGTGCCCTGGGTCGAGCACCAGATCTCGACCAGACCATCGGCCTTGGTATCCGCCACGCAGGCATGGGGTTCGATGTATCCCTGGTGAACCGTCTGGGTTTCGTAGCTGCGCTCGAGAACGACGTCACAGGAAGCAAAGGCCTGGTCGGGCTCGCCACGCGAAAAATCGACCCGCGCTGCGATGTTGGTGGGACCCGTGTCGTCCATCCCCCTGGCGCGGCGGGCCGTATCGAGAATCGGAGCGTCATCGGCGAGCGCCGCGTCGAGCGACAGGACCGGAGCAAGCGCTTCATACTCGATCTCTATCTCGTCGAGCGCCTGGGCCGCGATCTCAGCGGTGATTGCCGCCACCGCCGCCACGGCGTGTCCGTGATACAGGACCTTGTCGCGCGCGAGAATGTTATTCGAGAGGTCGGTTGCGCCTCCGGGCCTTTGCTCCGGCAGGTCTGCGGCCGTTGCGACGGCCTTGACCCCCTCCATGGCCTCGGCTCGGCTGGTATCGATCCGCAGGATCCGCGCGTGGGCGTGGGGACTGCGCAGGATCTTTCCCCAGAGCATCCCCGGGAGTGCGAAGTCGGCGCCGTAGTTGGCGCGGCCCGTCACCTTGTCGACACCGTCGTGACGAATCGGGCGCGTACCCACCCAGCGATACTTTCGATCCTCGGCCATCGGTCTCCCCCTCGGCTGTGCGTCGGGAAGACTATCACCAAAGGCCGCGGCCCGGCGGACGACCGAATCGGTCGGCGATGGGCTGGATCAGGACCCGGCGTCGGAAGCCGCGTCGGCTTTCGATTCGATGCGCCGATGCAGGTAGAGCCTGCCAGGCTGGAAGCTGAGGCCTCGCGCGTACTCGGTGGTCGAAACGCGCCGATACCCCTCCATGGACTCCCTCAGGTTCACGACCCAGACATCATCCATCACGAAATATCGCTTGGCCCCGGAGAGCCTGGGCATGGTGGCCCAATCGTAGGTCCAGGCATTCCAGGCCCGGCCTCCGTCGATTTCCGTGGTGGGCACGCCCTCCGCCTGGAGCCCTTCGAGGACGGCCAACTGGGCTCGTGCACATTCCATCGAACCGTAGGTACCCGCCGTGGAGAGCCAGCACAGCAAGGCGACCAGGCCGGTTGCGAACCCGACCGGGACGCGGAACCGGTTGCCGGAGCCCGACTCGAATGCTGCTCCCTGCAACGAGACGGCGCACAGCGCGATCACCGCCGGTAGGACCGACAAGGCATAGCGGTCGAAGAACGGCGATCGCGTTACGTAGGGCGCCAGACTCGCGCCGGAAAACGCGATCAGTAGCCAGATGCGCGGGTCTCGGGCTCGCGAGGCGGGCCCGTGCACGAGCCAACCAATCACCGAGCCAGCGGCCAGGCCCACGGTCCCGCTCGCAAGTACGGTCACGGTCCAACGGATCGCCATCGGGACTCGGACCAGAAGATCCTCCCCGTCCATCCCCTGGACACCCAGACCGGTCGGCCGAATGATGTTCATCCAGGGCATCGGCGGCAGTTCGAAGAAGCGGAGGCCGGCAAGGATGCCGATCACCCCCGCGCCGAACCAGAGCCAACCCCGACCCGGCGTTCTGAACCAGAGCGCGAGGGGGGCAATGAATGCACCTAACAACACCAACCCTTGTAGGGTATGACGACCGCCGTGCCAGAGCGCCGTGCTGGTGCCCATCTGACGGCCCAGATCACTGACCGAATAGACTTCCGGGCCCCCGGATGCCGATTGCGTGGCCACGAAGATCACGTAGGGGAGAGCGACGGAGATGCCAACGCCGATCGCCCGGAGCAGGCGATGGGATTGCGTCGTCCCGATCAACAAGGCGAGGCCGAAGGCCAGCGGCAAGGCGAAGCCCACCTGGCGCGTCAGCATGGCCGCAATCGCCAGCACGGTGCCCAGGATCAGGGCCCGCCATGATCCGGTACGAAGATTGCGGACGAATGCAGCCAGCGATGCGGTCGTCAGCGCCATGAAGGGCACGTCGGTCATGAACGTGAACGCCAGATTGACGTAGACGGGGTTCACAGCGAGCAGGGCCGCGCCGAGGAAGGCCGTTCCCCGGGCCACGCCACATTCGCGAAGCAGTCGATGGGTCGCCCAGATTCCTAGCCCACCTGCCACCCACGATGACAGACGCAGGGCAGCGAAGGAGAAGCCACCCAGGGCGCCGAACAATGCACCCCAGTAGGTGGTGACGACCACCGGCACCCAGGTCACGGGCAGGCGCTCGAAACGGCCGTCCTCCAGCAACGCACGTACGGCCCAGGCGTAGGCGAAATCGTCGTTGAGCGCGATCTCTCCGGCGAAGCCGATCACGAGTGCCGGGATGCACCACAGTAGGGCGAGCCCGATGGCCGGCGCGAACCGGTGGCTCGTCAAGGCCCCAAAACCGGCGAAACCGGGTTTCGCGTCGGCGCTGCCATCCTCCTGAATCGCGTTCATTGAAGCTTTCATCGGCGGCGCCCGGAACTCGATGGAGTGGTATTTCCATGCCCCTCCACGCCGATGCTGGCAATCCTACCAGCCTTCTTGCGGTGATCCCGGCGCGCGCCGGACAACCGAACGATGGCGCGGACTCCCGGTCCCGTCGGGGTCAGATCGGGGTCAGGGAGCGGAGGTTGCGTCTGGATCGGCCGATCGGGAGCGCCGCGGTTCCGCCGACGAACGCGGCACCAACCGGAAGAGGGGTGGAGCCGGCGGTGAGATTCGCGCAGGCGGCAGCCGGATCTCCAGCACCTGGCCGCCCACGCGTCCCAGTACCCACAGGCGCATGGCCGGAATCAGTTGCGGAGCTGCAGCTCCAGGAAGCGACCAGGGCATTCGGGCAAGATCGAAGTGATCGGGCGCGCGTCCGCCGAGAAAGCCCTCGACGCGTAGCAAGCCGACCCCGTCGCGGCGCGCGAGCAGGGCAAGATCGGGAATCCCCCTGGCCACGATGCGCTCATCGGCGCCAGCAGGAATGATCTCGATTCGGGTCGCGAACAGGGAGCCCTCGCCAGCGGGAAGCGCACTGACCGCGAGGTTCTGCCCCGTTTCGAGGCTGTCCCATCGAACGGGCCGCGGGCCGGGCCCCTGGAAGACGGCGTCGTCGAGTACGCGAACCCAGGTATCGTCGAAGCGCAGCCGACGGCCCGGGCGGTCGACTTCGAGCAGCGGACCATGGGCCGCGACGAAGACATCGATCCGCGTGGCAACGGAATCCTCGGAAACGCTCGCCCAGGCGACCTGGCCGATCTGGAGTGCCTCGATGCGGCTCGGCAAGCCCCCGACGGTGACCGTCGTCCCACCGTCGATCGCGACGGGCACGCCGCCGATGCAGAGACCGCCCAGGCCCGTGATCGCGCCGAACAGCCCGGTCGCTTCGACACTGGCGCCGGAGACCTCGGGCGTCGCGAAGAGAACACTTCCACCACCGCATAACGTCGCGAGTGCCGGTGCGGGAAGGCATGGCAACAGGATCCACACCAGGGCCGCCATGCAGGCCCGTCGAGGCATCGTGGACGGGGAAGGCGATTCCAGAGCAGGGGGCGCACTCAAACGCCGCAAAGCCTACCACTCGCCTGGCCCGGCGTCGGCTCGGCTAGAGCTGGATCTCGCCGCGCTCCACGAGCTCACGAAACGCATCGACCAGTTCGGGATCGAATTGCGTACCCGAGCCCAGCTCGACCTCTTCGAGCACTTCGGCAAGCGACATCCCGGCGCTTTCGGAATCACTCCGTTGCATCGCGTCGACGGCGTCGGCGAGGCCGACGATGCGCGATTCCAGCGGAATAGCGGTGCCTGCCAGGCCTTCTGGGTATCCGGAGCCGTCCCACCACTCGTGATGGTGGAGCACGATCGGTGCCACCGGCTCCCAGAGACGAATCCGCTCCAGCATGTGGGCGCCCACCGCCGCGTGCGTACGCACGGCCTTCCGATCGGTGTGTCGGCCCGGCTCCGTCTTCAGCATTCCGATGTCGTGGAGCAGCGCACTCCAGTGGAGTCGCTCGGTCTGCTCCGGCGCGAGGCCGACTTCGTGGGCCAGTCGATTGCAGAGACGCGCCGTCTGCATCGCGTGGCCCTTGCGATCCACGACGTGGGCGTCGAGCGCCGTCACGATCAGGTCCGTCACATGGGCGAAGAAATTTCGCTGGGCGTCGGCCAGATCGCCGCGCTCGATGGCGGTTCCCGCGATGCCGGCGATGGTCGAAACCGCATCGATCGAGTCGGCGGTCGTCGCGTTCTCGGCCTTCCACACCACCGCGCCGCGCATGCCACTTGCTCGGGCGAACGGCACCGCGACGGTTCCATCCGCGCCCGTCGTCGGAGCACCACTCTCGAGTGCTTCGTCGATCAATGCCGTGATTGCGGTCCCCGCGCTCGCTGCCCAGGCCTGGCCGACTTCATCGGTCGAAGCGTGGAGTTCGAGTTCCTTGTCGGCGCGGGGCGCGTAGTAGACGGCAAGCCGATGCGTGCCTGTCAGCTCGCGTGTCCGGACGGCGGTCGAACTCAGGATCGCCTCGAGATGATTCTCCTCGGCGAGTTCGCTCGAAGAGGTCAGCAAGGTACGCAGGCGATGATTGTCGGCGTCCATCCGGGCGATCGCCGTGGTCGTGATGTGCCGCAACGCGAAGTAGAGCGCGAGCGAGAGCATGCTCACGAACGCGAGCCCCGCGATCCAGCCGAGCCGCGCAGGCTCTTCCGCGTAAGCCGGCAGGACCCACTGGTGAACGACGGCCACCAGGGCGGCCAGCGGCACGATGCCGCCAAGGAAATAGGCGCCGAAGACTGCGCGATCGAGACGCTGAGAGAAGATCGAATGCCGGGAAATACCGCGGGCCATTGAAATGCCTCCAGCCGGGAGTTTCGGTCCCCCGGATGGGCAGCTTGATCGGGTATCTCCCCTACCGGACGGCGATTCCAGGAGGCCCCGGACCGGGCTGGGAATTCCGGCGAGAGCTTCGGCCATGAACCCGGCGCGCTGGCTTTGGCGGCGGCGACTCGTGGGCGGACGACCCCGTTCTCGCTCCAGGCCCTACTCCTCGGTCTCCTCGACACCCAGCAGCGAGCGAAGCGCTTTGGACGCCTTTTCCTTGACGACATCGAGCTGCTCGTCCACCTCGGCGCTGAGGCGATCCCGAGCCGTCTGGCGCAGCGCGGCGGCAAGGAACGCGTCGAGCACGCGCTCGCCAATGGCCTCCGGCGATCCGCGCAGGTTGCGGAGTTCCAGGGAGGGCAGCGCCACCTCGCGCGGCTCCCCGCCGACTGCGCTGGTGTCGGCCCGCAGCGAGCCGGCGGCGAACTCAAAGCGATCGATCTGGAGATGTGCCGGCTCTTCGGAAGGACTCTCGATGGTACCGATCCTGCGACGAAGCACTTCGAGGTTGATCCCGCCGGGCGTCACTTCGGCATTCACCTCGGGCTTGCCGACCCGGACCAATGTAAGCGGGATCGGGGCCGTCGCGAGGTTTTCCAGATCCAGCTGCTCCAAGTCGATGCCGACCGTGATCTCGCCAAGACTGAAGGCCGACGCCTTCGAGAATGCCATGGCCTCACCGCGTGGATTCGCGACTCGGATCGCCCGGACGCTCGCGCTCCCCTTGGCGAGATCGATCTCGACGCCGCCCACCGATACGTCCACCCCGAGCAGCTGGCTGCCGGTTTGCTCGATCGCGCTGGCGACGCTGGCATCCAGCCGTTGGGTGACCCACCAGAGGCCCCCGAGCGCCAGGAGCACGAGTACCAGGGCCGACAGAGCCGCGAAGCGCTTCATTCGATTCCCTCGCCTAACGACCGGAACGGCCGAACAACCGTGCGATGAGTCTCGGATTTCGCGCCATTCCAATCGCGGCGGCGACACGCAGCGCCGGCTCGAGTGGCGCCGGCAACACATAGAGGCCGCCATGGACGCGCACCGCCGAGAGCGCGACTGCACGCGCCGCAGGCGACGCATGCGCCCGCGTGGGTGAACCGGGAGCGCCGGGATCGAGCCAATCACGTGCCGCGAGTAGGGCCATCAGCGTCCGGGTCGTCTCCGGCGCGTAGGTCTCGACACCGAAGGCTGAAGCGCCCGCGAATGCGGCGACGAACACGGGATGATCGAGCGAGCGCGTCCGGGTGATCCCGGCGACATTGGCCGAGACGTGGAGCGGCTGGGTGTCCGTCGCCCAGGCTTCGGCCGTCCACCACTTCTCGAGAAGCTGGGCCGCCTGGTAGCTGGCACCCTGGATCGAGACGACGCTGCGATTGATGGCATGGGCGCCGGAACCCGACGCGCCAGCACCCGACCCGAGCACGCCGATCGCCGAAAGCGCGGCTTGCCAGGCGCCTCGATCCTTGTGCCGCTCTTGCTCTCCCTGATTCTCAGCTTCCGTTCGCGCTGCCGGAGAGGTCGGCGAGATCAGCAGGGTCACGGTGCGAACCGCCTCCCTGGGAAGTGCATCGACGATCGCGTTCATCGCCGCCGCAAGCCGCCACTCACGACCCCTGCCCGGCGCATAACCATAGAGCCCGATGTCGATCGGCCCGGCTTCCGCGAAGGCCTCGAGCGTGGCGCGGACCTCACACGGCTGGGCGAGCAGGTCGGCGCCGCCCTGCACGTGATAGAGACGACCGGAAAGCGCGCTGTCCTTGGCGACGACGTCCGGCGGCGGTGTCAGGTCGATCCAGAGAACATCCGCCCCGGCGGCCAACCATTGCAGTGTCGGCGCCAGTTCGGCGCCCGCACCCAGTACCGCGATCCGACGCCCCGAGAGATCGAGTTCGCCGGCCTCGTCGAGCCCCTGGTCGAGCAACCAGTCGATCGCCGTGGCCACCTCCTCGGAGGCTTCGCCGCGCGCCACCAACCCGCGGGCGAAGCCCCGGATCGAATCGCCGCGAAGCGAATTCGCTGCCTGGAAGACCACGGGCGCATAACGCCCCGACCCCGAAGTCTCGACGACCTCGATAGGAAGGGGATCGGCGGTGGCTCGAAGCGCCTCGACCAACGGAACCTCGCCGTGCTCATCGCGAACCACCAACGTCTCATGACTCGCGTGAGCGAAAGCGCGCGCGAGCTCGGCGCGTTCGGGTCTGCTGATGCGCGCCGCCTCCAGGCGACACAACGCGTCGGGGTATCCCTTGCGGAAGAGCGCCGGATCCTCGGGAAAGCCTGCCGAGGCGAACGCCTCGGGATGGGCCCCCACCACTCCAGCGAGAATCCGGTGGAAAGCTGCCGAAGCGGATAGCCCGCTCGGAAGGTCCACGCCTAGATCAGGTTGCCGCGCGCCGTCCTGCTGGCTCATGTGCCCCCCTCCCGTCCGTCGGTAGAGAGCGTAGCGGACGGGCCGGCACTGACGGCACCGCCGCGGCTCAACGCGAACGCATCCGTTCCCAGACCATCTCGCTCTCGGCATCGGAATCGATCGGGGTCGCCGGGCTCTCCCGTCTTTCAGATGTGCACTTCAAACTTGAAGCTAGGGGCGAGTACAGCTAGACCGAACGTGGAAGAGAAGCTCGTCAAGAAAGATCGGCCCTTCGTCGCTGACATTGGATGGCGGATTGAAACCGACCTCGGAAAAGGATGCTTCAAGCTCATCCGGGCCTGCCTCCGATTTCTTTATGTCGATCACGCCCCACCCGAGTCTCGAGTTGAACCACACCGAAGGGAGACCGTTGAGATGAGGGCCAGACTGGACTTCTGAGAGACCGGGATAGGCTTGTAATACGCGATCAATGCAAGCGAGCGTGGGCGTCTCTCGATACCGCTGGTCACGCGAGACGCGCCATATGGGATCGCAGGCGAACACGGTTAGAGCGCTTAGTACGAGGAGGGCTCGTGCCACGGGTCCCGCCGCCTAACTACTATCGGACCCCACCACGGAGCCTCCGTAACAGTACACGCTGGCAGCCTGGTTCCACCCGGACAGAGCCGGGGGGACTCCCGATTGGGCTAGCGCCCCCGCATGAACTTGTAGATTGGCGCGAACTTCTTGCGCGTCTCGTCCGGCAGCGGAACGATCTTGCCCAGGGCGCGGGCGCCCCAGACGATCTCGGCCGTGCGCTCGACCAGGCTCGCGACCTTGTGGGCCTGGGCAAGGTCCTTTCCGACCGTGAGCAGGCCGTGGTTCGCCATCAGCACGGCACCGCGGTCGGCCAGATGGCGGGCGCATTCCTCTCCGAGTTCGTCGGATCCGGTCAGCTTGTAGTCGGCCACGGGGACTTCGCCGCCGACGTAGATGTCGAACTCTTCGATCACGCAGGGAATCGGCTGGTGCGTGATCGCGAACATCGTGGCGTACTTCGCGTGCGAATGGATCACGCCGCCGACGTCGGCGTACTCGCGCATGCAGGCGAGGTGCAGCGCCTTCTCGGAAGTCGGCGCGCGCTCGCCCTCGACCAGGTTGCCGTCGAGATCGAGCACCGCGAGATCGGCCACCGTCATCTCTTCGTAGGGATGGGAGGAAGGCGTCATCACCACGTTCCCGTCGGGTAGGCGCGCGGAGAGATTTCCTGCCGTTCCCTCGACGAGGCCCGCCTGAAGCAGGCGCTGCGCGGTCTCGACGACCTGCTGCTTGATGTCGTCGGACTCACTCATCGAAACTCCTTCGTCATGCCGGACGCGCCAGCCACCGCTATTCCTCGACGAAGGCGTTGGCCGCCTGCCCCATCAACACGTTCTTGAGCACCTTGCCGGAGGGATTGCGCGGCAGCGGTTCGCCGCGGATCTCCCAGGCGGTCGGAACCTTGAAGGCCGCCAGGGTCTCGCCCACCCAGGCGCCCAACTCGGTAGTATCCAGGCTGGCGCCGGGCTCCGGAACCACCACGGCCTTGACGGCCTGGCCCCACTCTTCGTGCTCGATGCCGTACACGGCGCTCTCGCGGACCTTCGGATGTTTGTCGATCCGATACTCGATCTCGACCGGGTAGATGTTTTCGGCGTTGCGCAGGATCAGATCGCGTGCGCGCGAGTTGATGTAGAGCAGGCCGCCCTCTTCGATGCGCCCGACATCGCCGGTGGCGAGCCATCGCCCCGGGCCGATCGTCTCGGCGGTGGCCTCGGGTTTGCGCCAATACTCGAGCATGTTCCAGGCGCTGCGGACGAAGATCTCGCCCTGCTGCCCCTGCGGCAGCACCTTGCCCTCGTCATCCCGAATCTCGACTTCGTGGCCCATACAGATCCGACCGGTGGCCTCGGGATGTGCCTGATAGTCGGCACCGCCGAAGGTCGCGGGAACCGAGACCGTCTCGCTCGAGCCGTAGCCGATCCCGACGCTGTTGCTGGCATTCGGGAACGCCTTGCGCATCAGTTCCTGCACCGCCGGACTCGCCGGTGCCCCGCCGAACCCCACACTGGTGACGCAGCTGAGATCGAACTCGAGCAGACCCGGGTGGTGCGCGATGCGCGGACCCATCGCGCCCATCGCCGTGAACTGGCTGACGCCCTCCGCTTCCATCAGCTTCAGCACGGATTCCGGATCGAAACGCCCAGGATGGGTCACCAGCTTGCCTCCCCCCGCGAGCTGCAAGACGATCTGGGCGTAGAGACCGGACAAGTGGAACATCGGCGAGGTCGCCAACACCACCATCTGCGGCCTCGGTGCACCCAACGGGAACACTTCGCCGCGTTCTTCGAACTCGGCCATGGCATTCGCCAGGCCGTTGGCGTTGGCGCCCTGGACGAAGCCGATGATCCCGCGATGGGTCGCGACGGCGCCCTTCGGCCGCCCCGTGGTGCCGCTGGTATAGAGGATCACGGCGCGATCATCTTCGGCGATCTCGACATCGGGGAGCGACGCTCCGACCGCGTGGCCCTCGAGCCCGGCGAATTCGGATTCGATTTCGAGCACGCGAACACCGAGCTCGACACCGTCGAGGCGTGCGAGCCGCTTCCGATCGCCGATCAACAGCTTGGGGGCGCTGTCGGAAACGCCGTACTCGATCTCGTCGCGGGTCCACCAACCGTTCAACGAGGCGACGACGCCGCCTAGCGAAACCGTCGCCCAGAAGGCGATGGCCCACTCCGCGCAGTTCGCCGCCAGGATCGCGACGCGATCACCCGATTGGATGTCGTAGCTCTCACGCAGCGCGACCGCGACCGAGGCCACCGTCGGCTGCAAGTCTGCGTAGGTCAGCCGACGGCCCGCGTCGACGATGTACTCCTTCTCGCCGTGAGCGGCCGAAGCAGCCAGGACATCGCGCAGCGAACGCGCCCGATTCTTGAATACCGGCTGTTGCTCGCCGAGAACTTCCTCTTCCACCATCTCGAAGATGCCGCCGGGCCCGGTCAGGCGCGCGCGGACTTCATCGCGAATACTCACTTTGGGAGATTTCCCTTCATCACGTCGTCACCCAGCATCGGCGCGATGAATGGACCGAAGTTCGGTCCGCGCCGGAGGTGATGGCCACCGTCCACGTTGATCGAGGTACCGGTCACCCAGCGGGATTCGTCGCCGATCAGGAAGCGCGCCAGGTGCGCCACGTCCTCGGGTTCGCCCACGTCATCCATGGGCGTGTTCTCGATGTAGGAAGCGTAGGTCTCGCTGTCGCGGGGAACGCCTTCCATGATCTCGGTGGAGATGAAGCCAGGCCGGATCGCGTTGAAGCGCAGCTTCGAGGCGCCGAACTCGTCGGCGCAGTTCCGCATCATCTCCTCGATCCCGGCCTTGCCCACGCAGTAGGCGCCGAAGTAGGGATGCGTCACGTGGCCCGCGATCGAAGACATCCCGACGAAGGAGCCGCCGCCGGCTGCGACCATGTGCGGCACCGAGTGCTTCACGCATAGCATCGTTCCCAACACGTTCAGATGCAGGACGCGCAGGAACTCGTCGGTCTGTTGCATGTGGTACGGACCCATCCCGCCACCGCCGCCCGCGTTCGCGATCACGGCATTCAGCTGCCCGGTCGGCTCGAGCGCCCTGGCGATGATGGCTTCGACGCTCGCCTCGTCCGTGACGTCTCCAGTGAGGAACTGGACCGAGCCGCCGTGGCCGGCGACCGCCTGGACGCGCTTGGCCGCATCCTCGAGAACCTCTGCCCGGCGCCCGCAGATCGTTACCGCCGCCCCATCGGCAGCCGCCCGGGCCGCGCACGCGCGACCGATTCCGGTCCCGCCTCCAGTCACGAGAACCGCGCGGCCCTCGAGGCCCCCGGAAGGAATCGCCATCCATTTTCTCCAAGCCGTGAAAGGGAAGGCAGTGTAGCCGCTCACCGACGGCGGATGGCCACGACGGTGCGAGATCGGTGGTAGCTTCCTTCCTTCGGCGTCGGAACCCGGCGACTTGCACAACTGACACTGACTGTGCCAATTTTCGCGGCGCTCGCGATCGCGCGATGCGCCCCAAGGAGACCCCCATGAAGCTCGGAATCCTCGCCGGCGGCTTCGGCCCCAAGGCCTCGCTCAACCTCGACGCCATCCACCACGCGGAGGAACTCGGTTTCGACAGTTCCTGGACGGCCGAGGCCTACGGCAACGATGCCGTCACCATGGCGACCTGGATCCTCGCCAACACCACCAAGATCAAGGCCGGCACCGCGATCATGCAGATGCCGGCGCGCACGCCGGCCATGGCCGCGATGACGGCGATGACCCTCGACCACCTCTCGGGGGGTCGTTTCGTCCTCGGCCTGGGACCGTCGGGCCCGCAGGTGGCCGAGGGCTGGCACGGAACGCCCTACGGAAAGCCGCTCACGCGTACCAAGGAATACATTTCGATCATTCGCAAGATCCTGGCACGCGAGGCACCGCTCACCCACGAGGGCGAGCACTACACGATCCCGAATACCGGTCCGGGCACGACGGGCCTCGGCAAGCCGCTCAAGAGCATCCTGCACGGCAACCCCGAGATCCCGATCTACACCGCCTCGATCAGTCCGAACGGTTTGCGCTGCGCCGGCGAAGTGGCCGACGGCGCGTTCCCGCTCTGGATGAACCCGGAACGCACGGGACTCGTGAGCGATCACCTCCAGGAAGGGATCGCCAAGCGCAGCGACGGCAAGAGCTTCGATGATTTCGCCGTGCAGCCCGGCGTCAGCGTCGTGATCTCCGACGATCTCGAGAAGGCGCGCATGCCGATCAAGATGAACCTGGCGCTCTACATCGGCGGCATGGGCGCGCGCGACAAGAACTTCTACAACGATTACTGCAAGCGCCTCGGCTACGAAGAGGCCGCCGTGAAGATCCAGGACGCCTTCCTCAGCGGCGATCGCGGCACCGCGATGAATGCAGTTCCCGGCGAGCTCGTGGACGCGATGAACCTGGTCGGCCCGGTCGACCGCATCAAGGACCGGCTCGGTGCCTGGCGCGACGCCGGCAAGCGCGGCGACGTCACGACCATGATGATCGCGGGCGGTCAGCCGGAAGCACTCCGACTGGTCGCGGAGGAAATGCTCTAGAGCCGGGGCCGCCCGAGAGCCAACACCCTGAAGGAGACGAGCCATGAGTTTCGAGATTCCCGAACACGTGCGCCCCACACGCGAGAAGGTCCTGCGCTTCGTCGAGGACGAGGTCTATCCGGTCGAAGCCGACGTCGAGGACCGCGACACACCCGAGTCGGCGGAGATCCTCCAGGGTCTGATGAGCAAGGCCAAGGAGCAGGGCCTCTGGGCGCTCGGCCACCCGGTTGAGATCGGCGGCCAGGGCATGCCGTTCCTCGATTACGCCTACGTCAACGAAGTCGTCGGCCGATCCCAGGTCGCCATGGTCGCACTGGGGACGCACTCGCTGCAGGACTCGATCATGTTGAACGAGTTCGCCGATCAGAAGTGGCGAGACGCCTACCTGAAACCGTTGGTCGCCGGCGAGATCTTCCCGAGTTTCGGAATGACCGAACCCGATGTCGCGAGTTCTGACCCGACCCAGCTACAGACCCGGGGCGAGTTGATCGATGGCCAATGGGTCATCAATGGCCGCAAGTGGTTCACCAGTGGCGCCGACCGCGCGGCCTACACCACGGTGATGTGCCGCACGGAGCCCGAAGCCCAGGACCACGCCGCCTTCAGCATGATCGTGGTACCGACCGATACGCCCGGATACGACATCCTGCGCAACGTGCGCGTGATGGGACGCTACGGCGGCCACTGCGAAGTCGATCTCGACAACGTCCGGGTTCCCGCCGAGAACTTGCTAGGCGAACGCGGAGCGGGCTTCCGCATCGCCCAGCGCCGGCTCGGACCGGGGCGGATCTTCCACTGCATGCGCTGGCTCGGCCAGGCCCAGCGGGCCTACGATCTGATGTGCGAGCGCGCCAATGATCGCGTGGCCTTCGGCAAGCGCCTGGGCGAACACCAGCAGATCCAGAAGTTCGTCTTCGACAGTCTCTGCGAGATCCAGGCTTCGCGGCTGCTCACGCTGCACGCGGCGCAGAAGATCGACCAGGGTACCGAGGCGCGCATCGAGATCGGCATGATCAAGGTGGTCGGCGCGCAGATGCTCCACAACGTGATCGATCGCGCGATCCAGGTATTCGGCGCCAAGGGTGTTACGGAAGACACACCGCTCGAGCGCATGTATCGCGAAGCACGCTTCGCGCGCATCTACGACGGGCCGGACGAGGTCCACATCATGAACACCGCGCGGCGCGTGCTGCGCAGCTACGAAGTCGGCGACGGTTGGGACTTCGGCCAGCGCTGAACCCGCACGCCACCCTGAAAGGAACAGCATGCCTGACGTCTACCGCGTCTTCGGCTCCGAGATGTCGCCCTACTCCGTGAAGGTACGCTCCTACTTCCGCTACAAGGGAATCCCCCACGAGTGGTGCGAGGGCCAGGGCGAAGAAGCCAAGAAGTTCCAGAAGCTGCCACTGGTTCCCGTGGTGGCGACGCCAGAGGGCGAAGGCCTCCAGGATTCGACGCCGATCATCGAGAAGATGGAGGTGCGCTTCCCCGAGCCGTCGATCCATCCGAGCGATCCGACCCTCGCATTCCTCTCGGCGCTGCTCGAAGAATTCGGCGACGAGTGGGGCAACAAGTGGATGTTCCACTACCGCTGGGCGCGCCCGATCGATCAGGATTCCGCCGCGGCACGCCTGGTGCGCTCGATGGCGCCGGGGCTCAGCGACGAACAGGTGGCCGGAATGGCCGCCGGCTTGAAGGAGCGCATGGTTCCGCGCGTCTGGTTCGTCGGCTCCAACGAGCAGACCGCGCCGCAGATCGAAGCGAGCTTTCACGAGGTGTGCGCTCAACTCGAAGCGCATCTGGCGGATCGGGCCTACCTGTTCGGTGGCCGGCCGGCCTTCGCCGATTTCGGACTCTGGGGCCAGATCTACAACGCCTGGACCGACCCCACCGGCAAAGCGATCGTGGAAGCGGCTGGGCCGAATCTGGTTGGCTGGATCCAGCGGATGCTGGAGCCAAAGGCCGAAGGCGACTTCGAGGACTGGTCGACGCTCGCAGCGACCCTCACACCGATCCTGAAGGATCAGGTCGGCGGGCTCTACTGTCCCTGGATCGTCGCGAACGCGACCGCCCTCGCGAACGGCGATGAGGCGTACAGCGTCGAGGTCCGCACCGGCAGCTGGAACCAAAAGCCGCAGAAGTATCACGCACGATCGCTCGTGAAGATCCGCGAGAAATACGCGGCGGTCGCCGACAAGTCGAGCCTCGATCCGATCCTGGCCAGCGCGGGCTGCCTCCCGGCGCTCCAGAGTTAGGCGGGGCCCCGACGGATGATCGATCTGCACTACTGGCCGACGCCGAACGGCTGGAAGGTCTCCATCTGCCTCGAGGAGATGGAACTCGACTACAAAGTCGTTCCCGTGAACATCGGCAAGGGCGACCAGTTCAAGCCGGAGTTCCTGACGATCTCGCCCAACAATCGCATGCCCGCCATCGTCGATCACGACCCAGTGGGCGGCGGCGAGCCGATCTCGGTGTTCGAGACCGGTGCGATCCTGCTCTACCTCGCCGAGAAGACGGGCCAGTTCCTGCCCTCCGACCCGCGTGGCAAGAGCGAGGTTACCGCCTGGTTGATGTGGCAGATGGGTGGCCTCGGCCCGATGCTAGGCCAGTACGGCCACTTCAAGCTCTATGCGCCGGAGCCCGTGCCCTACGGCTTGAAACGCTACGGCGACGAAGCGAACCGCCTCTACGCGGTTCTCAATGACCGGCTCGAAGGGCGGGAGTACATCTGCAACGAGTACTCGATCGCAGACATGGCTTGTTGGCCCTGGGTCGTGACGAACAAGGGCCAGGGCTTCGATCTCGCCAAGGACTATCCCAACGTGCGCACGTGGTACGACCGCTGCAAGGAGCGGCCGGGGTTGCGACGAGGCTACGACGTCGGCCGCGACATTCGCACGATCGGGACCGGCAAGCCGGACAAGAAGACCCTGGACGTGCTCTTCAGCGCACGACGAAAGCTCGACAAGTGAAAGACGGCTACGAGTATCACGGCGCCGATGTCTCCTATTTCTCCGGCATCCCGCGCCCGGCGCTGCTCCAGAAGGGCGTGCACTTCCGCGAGGTGCAGCCGGTCTACGGGAAGATTCGCGAGGCGACCGGCGTCAGCTTCATCCCCGTCCTGTTCACGCCTGAAGGCGAAGCCTGGCAGGATTCCAGCGACATCCTCGACCGGCTCGAAGCCGCGCACCCGGAGCCCGCGCTCTACCCGAGCACGCCGGTGCAGCGAATCGCCGGCTACCTGGTAGAGCTCTACGGCAACGAAGGCGGCCTGCTCCCCGCGATGCACTACCGCTGGAGTTTCGAGGACAGTGTCCGCCAGGCTCGGGCGGATTTCGCCGCCGGATCCGGGAACCTCGAGGCTTCGTCCGCCTTCGCGGATCGCATGGCTGGTTCGCTGCCCATGCTAGGCGTCAACGAAGCCACCATCCCGGCCATCGAAGCCCACGTTCGCGAACTCTTCGATGCCCTGTCCGCGCACTTCGAAGAGCACGCGTTCCTGCTCGGCGATCGCATGTCCCTGGCCGATTGCGGCCTGATGGGACCGCTCTACGGGCACCTCTATCGCGACGCCGTGCCGGGCCGGTTGATGCGCGACACGGCCTTTCGCCTCACCACCTGGATCGACCGGATGAACCGCCCGAACCCGTCGCGCCAGACGGGCTGGCTCGCAGAAGACCGCCTGGCCCCGACCTTCGTCGAAGCCCTCCGCGTGATGGCAGACTGCGTCCCGGTCCTCGAAGCCCAGCTCGCGGCCCTCGACGATTGGGCCGACGCGAACGCCAAGCCCGGAGATGAAACCGAGCGCGCGGTGGGCATGACCACGGCGAGCTTCCGCGGCGCTGAGTTCCAGACAGGCCTACGCCCATACTCGATCTGGATGACGGCCCGCGTCCTCGATCAGCTGGCCGCACTCACACCGACCGAACGCACCCGCGCCGAGCAAGCCTTCACAGGAACCGGCTGGGACCGCCTACTCGCAATCCACCCCCGCCACCGCATCGAACGCCGCGGCCATAGCCTCTACTGGGTCTAGCGGGGACGGACTCCTCAAGTTTCAAGTTTTCAAATTTTAAAACAGCAGGTTTAAAAAATTCAAACTTTTAAACTTGAGGTGGCCCTCCCCGCTAGACCCAGTAGAGGCTATGGCCGCGGCGTTCGATGCGGTGGCGGGGGTGGATTGCGAGTAGGCGGTCCCAGCCG
>JAJDAP010000082.1 GCA_029261795.1 Deltaproteobacteria bacterium | reverse complement strand
CTAGTCCCTTGTCACGCCAGAAGCCGGGGGTAGAGGCGTCGCAGCTTCACACGCGCTTCGTGCGTCGTGAACTGCCAGTCCACGCCCTTCGTCGTTTGGTTGCGGTCGTCTTCCCAGGCTTGGACTTCGCGTTTCAGATCTTCCATCGTAGGGATCCGACGATCCAGACACTGCATCGCCAAGACGCTGAGTTCGGTCTCGGCGATATTGAGCCAGCTCCCGTGCTTCGGCGTGTAGTGGATCTCGAGTCGCTCAGCGAGACGCCGGGCTTCGGTCGGCTCGAAGGCTTCGTAGAGCGACCCGATCGTGTGGGTGTTGAGGTTGTCCATCACGAGGACGACCTTCTCGGCCTTCGGGTAATGAACGTCGAGGAGTTGCTGGATCACCAGAGCCCAGTCGGTGCGCGTCCGTCGCTCGCTGACCTCGGCCCAACGCCAGCCCTGGAGCGGCTCGGTGAACATGAAAAGATTGGCGACCCCGTTGCGCTTGTACTCATAGTCAAAGCGCGCTGGATGACCCGGTGCGAGCGGGATCGGAACGCGCGTCTCCGAGACAAGCTGCTTGCTTGTCTCGTCCATGCAGACCACCGGGAACCGCTCGTCGTACGCGCGGTGGTAGACCTCGAGGACGTTCTCCATCGCGGCCACGAACTCCCCGTTCTGGTCGGGCGGAATGACTCAGTACTTCTTCAGGTGCGGCTTCAGTGCGTTTTTTTTAACGCGCGACCGATGGCCGAGTGCGACACCGGCTCATCGGAAATCCCCAGCTCGACGATCCGGTCCGACAGCAGCCGGAGCGTCCATCTCGACCGCCCTTCGGGCGGCGGGCCCTGCACGGTGGCAATGAGGCGGGCCTCGGCCGCGCCATCGAGCTTGCGCGGCCGCGAGGGGTTCTGCTGCTTCTTCCGGTTCAGGGCCGACTCCAGCCCCTCCTCTACGAATCGCTGCCGCAGGCTCTTCACCGTAGTCGTGCAAACGTCATACGCCTCCGCAATTCGGGCGTCCGTCCACGACGGCCCAAGCCCTCCCTCATCCGCCTTGAGAAGAGCTTGCGCATGAAGCCGCTTCCGCGCAGCGACCTGCTTGCCCCGCTTGATCAACCCATCGAGCTCGGCCCGCTCGCCTTCCGTCAGGCTGATCCGATACCGCTTCTTCGACATGCTGGGCTCCCCGTGAATCGACCCACAACACGGCGGGGACCGATCGGCTGCGGGGGGCGCGATTCGCAGAGAATGACACCACGGTCGCAATCAGTCGATACAAGGGACTAGGAGTCTTCTCGAGACCCATTCTCGTCTGGGTTAGAGGGCGGGGAAGACCAAAACGAAGGCCCAGGCGTCAGGCGCCGTGCTCTCGGCATGGAGGCTGGCGCCCGCGTTCGTGAGCAGTTCCCGCACCGCGCGGAGGCTCGCCCGCGAGACCGGATTTTCTGCGAGCAAGGGATCGTTCAGTCCGTCTACCGCTCTGCCTGCCGAGGAACAACCGGTGGCAGATATGGTTAGGCGAGCGTCACCGCCGGCCCTTTCGAGACAGGCAGCGAGACGCGTCTGATCGCCGGAGGCGTCTGCGGCGTAGTGGAGCAACGTCGTCAGGATCAGGTCGATATCGGTCGGATCGGCCTTCACCCCGATCCACTCCGCTGGGACGGAGATATCGAGCGGATGACTGCGCCCGAGGGTTTCGGCCAGGAAGCTGGCCAACTCCTTGAGCAGGTGCCCGAGGTCGGTTTCGTCGTCGCTGGCGATGGAATCGCGCCGTGCCAGCAAGCCTCGCGTGATCCGGGTGCTGCGTTCCAGGGCCGCCAGGATCAGCTGGCAGCATTCGACCAGTTCGGCGTCTTCCTTACGTTCGTCGAGCAGGTAGGTCGCTTCGCCGATGGCCGACGTGAAAGCGTTGTTGAGGCTGTGGGCGGCACCCAGCGAGAGCCGCCGCAGCGCGGCAAGGCTGGCGACACTGCGTGCGTCGAGTTCCGTCTCCGATGCGTCGGCTGACATACAGGGAGCGCTATCGGCGAACGCCCGAGTGAACCCAAGCCGTTCCGAAATCGGCTCGGGTGGGCGGGTCCTGTAACCGGCCGCCGCATTCTGCATCTCTGTGCTATGGATTTGGCTCTCCAGACGCCTGCGCCCCCTGTCGAGAAGGTCTTCGCGATGACCGCCGCACTCTCTCATACCTCCCGAGAGACTGGAAACTCTTTGAATTCCAGCATCTTGGAAGAGATCCGATCGGGCCGGCTGGAGAATCTGGCGGCCGAGGAAATCCTTACTTGGGCACTGGGTAATTTTCACCCTCGGATGTCGCTCTCCTGCTCCTTCGGAAATCCCGAGGGCCTGGTGCTGCTCCATATGCTCACCCGCCTTGAGCCAGGCGCGCGCGTGTACATGTTGGATACCGGCCGGCTGCCTCAGGAAACCCACGATCTCGTGGACCGGGTCCGCGACCGCTACGGCGTCGAGGTCGAGGTGGTATTCCCAGAGGCCGAGCCCGTCCAGAAGATGGTCCGCCAGCATGGGCAGAACCTCTTCTACGAATCCCTCGAGAAGCGGAAGCTCTGCTGTCGCCTGCGCAAGGTCGAGCCGAACCGCCGCTACCTCGCCCAGCTGGACGCCCATGTGACCGGTCTTCGCCGCGAGCAGAACGTCACCCGCACCGATGTGGCCAAGGTCGAGATCGAGGGGCGTCTCGTGAAGGTCAACCCGTTGGTCGACTGGAGCCGGGAAGACGTGATGAAGTACGTGCGCGAGAATGGTGTGCCGGTCAATCGGCTACACCAACGCGGCTTCCCCACCGTCGGATGCGCCCCGTGCACGCGCGCCATCGAACCCGGCGAGGACATCCGCGCTGGCCGTTGGTGGTGGGAGAATCCCGAGGACAAGGAGTGCGGGCTGCATGTCGGTGAAGAGCAGGGCGGCTCGGGCATCTAGGCGTCTCTTTCTGAAGGGCGCGGTGCTCTCGGCTGCAGCGCTACTCTGGCCCGCTCGGGGCGTTCGGGCATCGCCGGCCGAGCCGATCCAACGTCTGCTCGAGCAGAGCGAGTTCGTCTACGTCTCGCCCCTCGGCCGCAAGGGCGGCGAGAGCCGCTGCCACGGGGAGGTCTGGTATGCGTGGCTCGATGGCACCGTCGTCCTGATTACCGCGCGCTCGACCTGGAAGGGCCGTGCGCTTGCCCGTGGCCTCGACCGTGCGCGAATCTGGGTCGGCAGCCACGGCCGGGTAAAGGGCTGGTTCTCGGACAACGAGGATTTCCGCAGGGCGCCGAACTTCGACGCCCAGGCGCGGATCGATCCGGATCCGGCCCTGCTCGAGCGCTTGATGGCGGTCTACGCCAAGAAGTACCCCGATGAATTCGCCGACTGGGAGCCCGACATGCGCAGCGGCTTCGCCAGCCACGAACGCGTGATCCTCCGCTACACACCTCGCCTGAGCGGGGACGGACTCCTCAAAGCTTCAAAGTTGCAAGTTTCCCTGTGGGGAAACTTGCAACTTTGAAGCTTTGAGGAGTCCGTCCCCGCTCAGGCGGCAAGTGTGCATCGTTGGGTGGCAGCTTCGGGGCAAGGTTGGTGCAAACCAAGCGAGAATCCTGTTTGGCAGGTCAAGCCGTCGGGCGGCGCGACCGATGAGTGGCTTTGAGCATTCTGCACTGATCGGAGGAGCCGGTATGCGACTCAGAGCTTTCCATTCGAGATTCGTCGTCGCCTTCGCGCTGGCCGCGGTCTTCGGGCTGTCGAGCCCCGGGGTCGTGGCGGCCGAGGCCGAGACGGGCCTGGCGCCCACGGCCAGCGAGTTGTTCGGCGGTAGCGCACGGCAGCTGAGCCTACCGAGCGGGGCTGCCTGCAATCCCGCCGCGGTGGAAGCGGCCAAGGCACAGCGCCAGGAAGTGGCGGCTCGGCTCTCCAAGCTGATGCTCATGGACGATGGCAATGGCCCGGGCCGCGCCCTTCCGAACGGCTACGGGTACGCCACCAATCGCAACCCGATCGTCCATCTCGAGCGGATCCAACGAGAAGCCGCGAGAGGGCAGCGGGCGACCCGCTAGCGAGCCAGCCGGAACCCAGCACGAGCCCGGCAGGCCGGGTGCTCAGAACCGCGCTTTGACGCGCGGCCGATAGCTTCCTTATTCTCTTTCTCCGTGCCGGAGAAGGAATGAGCCCCTCGGCATCGAGCCGCTTTCGGCAATGGACGGCCATCGCCGCACTCGCCTGGGCCGTCCTCGCAGGGATCGTCGGCTTGCGCGCGCGGATCGAACTCGCTTCGCAGCCTTCGCTCCCCCTGGCCTACTCGAACGCGGCCGGCATCGCCGTGGTTCAGCAGGCGACCCCGCTCGCCGGCGACGCGGGTGTCGAGCCCCTCGACCGGATTCTCGCCGTGCATGGCGAGCCCTTCCCGAGTTGGTTGCGGATGGGTGGGATGCTGCAGTTGCGGCCCGACGCGCCCATCGAGATCGAGTTCGAGAAACCCGGCGGGCAGATCGTGGTCATCGCGGTGCGGCCACTTGCGCCGGGCGTGCGTCCATTCCCGGCGGAGTGGGTCGTCAGCTGGGCGGTTCCGGTCGTCGGGCTCGCCTACCTGTTGATCGGCTTCGTGGTCTGGCGCTTGAAGCGCGAGCGTCGCGAATCCTGGGCGTTGCTCCTGTTCACCTCCGTCACCGGCGCGTTGCTGTTCCTGGCGGGTCCCGTCACACCGCTGGTGGGTCTGCTCGTGGGCGTCACGGTTCCGTTCGTCGGAGCCACGGCCTTCCACTTGTTCACGACCTATCCGATCGAGCCGGGCTGGATCATCCGCCAGCCCGGGTGGCGCACGAGTCTGTACGTCGCTGCGACGCTTCTTGGTGTCGCGACGTTGGTCCAGCCCTGGCTGGGACCAGTGGATCCCTGGGTCGAGCCGGCGATTACCGCGTTCCCTTCGCTGATCACGCTGGTCTGCCTCGGCATCGTCTTGAGCGGCCGCATCGAGAATCGGCGCCATCCCTCGGCTTCGCGTGCGGATGTCATGTTGTTGGGCGCGGCAGCGAGCTTCCTGCCGGTCATCTTCATCCTGGGTTGGCACGCGCTCTGGGGAACGCGTTTCCCTTGGATGGCGGGCTTCCTCAGCTTCTTCGTGTTCCCATTGGCGGTGGGCTACGGGATCGTTCGGCGCGAGTTGTTCGACGTTCGGCTCGCGGCGCGAAGTTCTGCAGCCTATGGCGCGGCAACCCTGGCGATCACGGGTCTGTTTGCCCTGTTCATCACATCGGCCACCGAGGCGTTCCGCCAGCTCAGTGGCGACGAGCCGTCGCCGGTCTTCTCGGTGCCGTTCGTGTTCCTCGCGATCCTGGCGTTCAATCCGGTTCGCGAGCGTTTGCAGGCGTTCGTCGATCGCTTCTTCGATCGCGACCGTGCCGCCTATCGCCGCGCCGTGCGCGAGATCTCGGAGGCGATGGTCTCGATGCTCTCGGCCCGCGAGATCGTGGACCGGATCCTGGTGGCGTTGACCGCGACCATGGGGATCGAACGCGCGCTGGTTCTGCTGATCGACGAGGAGGAAGAGGATGTCCTTCGCGTAGAAGCCACTCGGGGCGATTGGGATGAAGAGGCCGAGGAATTCTCCCTGGTTCCCGATCATCCAATCTGTCGGAGCCTGTGGACGCGCCGTCGCGAACTCTCCCGCGACGATTTCGATGAAGAACCCGACCCGGAGATGCGAGAGCTGAGCCGGGACGTCTTCGACACCCTCGATGTCGAACTCCTGGTGCCCATCCTGTTCGGTGTCGATCTGTTGGGCGTCATTGCCGTGGGGAGGAAGCTCACCGGTGAGCGACTCGGAACCGACGAGCGGCAGCTGCTGCGGACACTCGCCAACCAGAGTGCGATCGCCATCGAGAACGCACGCGCCTTCGACGAGATTGCCCAGCTCAATCGGACGCTCGAGGCCCGCGTGGACGATCGCACGCGCGAACTGCGCGAGACCCAGGCGCAGTTGATGCAGAGTGAGAAGATGCGCTCGTTAGGGCAGCTGGTCGCCGGGGTCGCGCACGAGCTGAACAACCCGATCGGGTTCGTCCACGCCAACCTGGCGCTGCTCGATGAGTACGTCGATCGGCTCGCCCCGGACGTACCGGCTGCCAAGCGCGCCCGCGCCCAGGAGGCGATCGGCAAGCTCCTCAGCCGGAGCGTCGAAGGCACGACCCGGGTGAAGGAGATCGTGCAGAACCTGCGCGATTTCTCGCGGACGGACCAGGCGGACCTGCAGCGGGCTTCCCTCAACGAGGAGATCGATCGCACCCTCGGATTGATGGAACCCCGGCTCAAGGGGGGCGTCGAAATCGAGCGCGATTACGGCGACCTGCCGATGGTTCGATGCTTCGCCGGCCAGCTGAATCAGGTCTTCACGAATCTGTTGATGAACGCCTGCGACGCTCTGGATGGACGCGGTACGATCCGCATCCGAACGCGCGCCGAGGGAGACACCGTGTTCCTCGAGTTCGAAGACGATGGGCCCGGGATGCCCGAAGCGATTCGTGATCGGATCTTCGATCCGTTCTACACCACCAAGCCGGTTGGCCAGGGCACCGGCCTCGGCCTCTCGATCTCCCACGGGATCGTGGCGAGTCACGGTGGCGAGATGGAAGTACGCTCCGTCGTCGGCCAGGGCACGACCTTCGCGATCCGGTTGCCGTTGGAGCCGCCGCCGGAGGTGTTGGAGCAGAGCGCCCGAGGCAACCTGACGTGACACCCGAAGGAACCGAGAAACTTCGCAAGCGCACCGCTTGGCTGGCCATTCTCTGGGCGTTCGCCGCGCTGGTGCTCTCGGTCTACGGGCAGGCTTCCTCGCCACGAACCGTGGAGCCGCCGATCCACACGACGTCGGTCGGCAGCGTGGCCGTGGTCGGGTCGGCCAACGCCGAGGCGCGCGCCGCAGGGGTCGAGCTCGGCCATCGCGTGCTCGCCGTCGACGGGCAGCCGATCCAGGAGTGGTATCGCAGCCGCGGCTGGGAGAGCATCGCCGCCGGAAAGCCCGTCCACTACCGGATTCTCGGCGAAGAAGACCACGAGTTCGAGATCGTGCTCTTCCCACACGAACGGCGCTCGCTCTACGAATGGTTGTTGGTTCCGGTCTACGCGGCGCTCGCCGTCGTCGGCATGGTCTTCTTGATGGTCGGCTTGTTCGTTTGGCGGCTCCGCCCCGACCGAGCCGAGGCCTGGGCGTTCCTGCTCTTCTCCTGCGCGATGGCGACGGCGCTCTTCAGCACCGTGAACCCGTACGACGCGCCGCTTGGCTATGAGCGCATGGTCACCAACCTGCCCCTCATCGGTGCGACCATGTTCCATCTGTTCACCACCTTTCCGACCGAGCCGTCCTGGATCGCCCGGCGTCGCCGGGTGCGTTATGCGCCCTACGGATTGGTCGCCATCGTGGCTCTGCTCGTCGCGGCAGAACGTCTCGCGGACGTACGGATCCCAGGGCTCTCGATCGCGAGCTATGCGGTGAGCGCCGTCTGCGCGATCTTCGCGATTGGCGTGCTGATCCATGAACGGTTCCGGATGCGTGGAACGGGCGCCGACACGTCGAGTGCCGATCTGGTCTTGACCGGCACGCTGGTGAGCTTCCTCCCGGTCGCCCTCATGACGACGGCCTACGTGGTGTTCCTGCCGATCAATTGGCCGTACTCGGTGGCGTTGATCTGGTTCATCGCGTTCCCGGTGGCCGTCGGCTACGGAATCGTGCGCGGCAACCTGTTCGACATTCGAGGAGCCGCCCGTTCGTCGGCTGCCTACGGGGCAGCAACGCTGGTGATCACGGCGCTCTTCGCCTCCCTGATCGCCTTCGCGGATACCGCCTTCGGCCAGTTCAACGTGAACGCGAGTTCGCCCTTCTTCCAGGGGACCTTCCTGTTCCTGGCCATCCTGGCATTCAATCCGCTGCGCAATCGCTTGCAGACCCTGGTCGACCGTCTCTTCGATCGCGATCGCTCGGGCTACCGCGACGCCGTCCGCGAAATCTCAGAAGCGATGGTTTCGATGCTCTCGCTCAACGAGATCAGCGAGCGTCTGCTGTTGGCCGTGACCGACACGATGGGTGTCGAGCGCGCCATGGTGTTGTTGATGGACGATGAAGAGCGCACCCTGCGGCCGAGCGCCTGGCGAGGCGATTGGGATGAGGATGGCCGCGATTTCCTCCTCCCTGTCGACCACCCGATCGGGAAGCACCTGTGGATGCGCCGGCAAGAACTCTCTCGCTCCGATTTCGACGATGCGACGGATCCCGACACACGGGAGAAGTGCTGGGATGTCTTCGACGCTCTCGATGTGCGGCTATTGGTTCCGATCTTGTTCGGCGTCGACCTGCTCGGTGTCATCGCTGTGGGCGCCAAGCTTTCCGGCGAGCGGCTCGGGCCGGACGATCGCCAGTTGCTGCGCACCCTGGCGAACCAGAGCGCGATCGCCATCGAGAATGCCCAGGCTTTCGACGAGATCGCGAAGTTGAACGAGACCCTCGAAGCCCGGGTCGAAGAACGTACGCGTGAATTGCAGGACACCCAGGCGCAGCTGATGCAGAGCGAGAAGATGCGCTCGTTAGGTCAACTCGTTGCAGGTGTCGCCCACGAACTGAACAACCCGATCGGTTTCGTCCACGCCAATCTCCAGCTTCTCGACGGTTACATCGAGAAACTCGTCGCAGCCCAGGAGAACGGCGGCGACGCGGCAAAGCCGCGCGAGACCATTCGCAAGCTCCTCGAACGCAGCCGCGAGGGTACCGAGCGGGTCAAGGGCATCGTGCTCAACCTGCGCGCGTTCTCGCGAATGGATCAGGCAGAACTCTCGGACGCCAACTTGAACGAGGAACTGGAGCGCACGCTCGGCCTGATGGAGCCGCGGCTGAAAGGTGGGATCGTTCTCGACAAGGATTTCGGAACACTTCCGCTGGTGCGTTGTTACCCGGCGCAGCTGAATCAGGTATTCATGAACCTCGTGATGAACGCGTGCGATGCGCTCGAAGGGAAGGGCACGATCCATCTGCGAACGCGACCGTCAGCGAATGGCGTCTTGCTGGAGATCGCGGACGATGGCCCTGGAATTCCGACGCAGGTCCGAGAGCGGGTCTTCGAGCCGTTCTTCACCACCAAGCCCGTCGGGCAGGGGACCGGCCTCGGGCTGTCGATCTCGCATAGCATCGTCGAGCGGCACGGCGGGGACCTCTCGGTCGAGTGTCCGCCGAAAGGGGGGACCCGCTTCCGCATCGAATTGCCGCTGGTGGCGAAGCCTCCGGAAGGCGAGGAGGTCGAGCCCGCTGCCTGACGCCATCGGGTGTCAGGCGCGCCTATTGTCGCCAACCATCGGGAGTCTGGGAAGTTCGAGTTCCGGAGCTTCGCCCCTTTCGCACCAATCACGCACGGCCTGGAGCGTGACGGAGGCCAGATCCGTCGCGAAGCGACGCACATCGAAGCGGTCCAACTGCCCCCCGACCACGGGCATCTGGTTGGGCGCGATCACCTTCAAGCCCAGGCGGGTGTGTGCGTGTGCAGCGGGGAAGAGCGAGAACGATTCCTCGAAGCGGAACAACCCGAACCGGAGCTCCGAGCGCAACTGCTCCTGGACCGTGCTTTCGATGAGCAGCTTGTCGAGGACGACCGGGACATCGTGGAGCCGGAGCCGGTAGCGGTGCCGTCCCTGCTCGTCGCCGGGGCTGTCGTCGAGCCGATCCGAAACGCCGGGCCGCCAGTGGCGTTCCTGTTCGGGATCCGTGATGGCCTCCCACACCGCTCTTCGCGGTGCCGAGATCTCCGTGGCCATCGCCAGCGTGATCAAGAAACGCTCGCCCCCCGGGATGACGGAGAAGACACACGAATGTGTTTCAGCGGTGAGCTGGAACGCCTTCGCGATCGACCGTCACAATGAAGCGTATACCGGGGCGTTTCCGGCTCGGCAAGCCCGAGAGCTTACGCCTAGGGTGTTCCATCGCTAGGTGAGCGACAGCTGAACACGATTCAAGGCGTCCTCGATGTCGGCAGCGCTGACATCGAGATGTGTCACCGCGCGGAGTCTCCCGGGGCCGGCGATGCCGATCCAGAGCTCCGCCTCGCCGGCGCGCTTCAAGAATGAGCCGATCTCGGGCACGCTGAACATCACGATATTGGTCTCGGGCGACGCCTCGACCTCGGCGCCGAGCCCGCGCAGTCCGTCGGCGAGCCGCCCCGCGTTCGCGTGATCCTCGGCGAGACGATCGACGTGATGCTCGAGCGCGTGGATGCCCGCAGCGGCCAGGATTCCTGCCTGCCGCATGCCGCCGCCGAGCATCTTCCGGGTACGGTGCATCATCGCGATCAGCTCGCGCTGCCCGGCGACCAGGGAACCGACCGGCGCTCCGAGCCCCTTCGAGAGGCAGACCGAGACGGTGTCGAAGGGTGCAGCCAGCGAGGCCGCGCTGTGGCCCGAGGCCACCGCTGCATTGAAGAGTCGTGCCCCGTCGAGGTGGGTCGCGAGCCCGGCTGCGCGCGCCACCGCCACTGCGTCTTCGATCGTGGCCTGGGGTACGACCCGCCCGCCCGCGAAATTGTGGGTGTTCTCGATGGCCAACAGCGTCGTCGCCGGATGGTGCAGCTCGTCCGGGTGGATGCCCTCGAGAACCTCGGCGCCGCTGATCTCGCCGGCCTGTCCCAGGCTCTTGATCTGAAGGCCCGAGAGCGCGGCGGCAGCACCGGTTTCCGCCTTGAGGATGTGGCAATCGACCGAGGCGAGCACGACGTCGCCGGGACGTGTGTGGGTGCGCAGACAGGCCTGGTTGGCCATCGTCCCCGATGGGAAGAAGAGACTCGCTTCCTTGCCGAGTCTCTCGGCGAAGATCGCCTGTAGCCGCAGCACGCTCGGATCGTCGCCGTAGACGTCATCGCCTACCGGTGCTTCGGCCATGGCTCGGCGCATCGCGGCGCAGGGGCGGGTTACGGTGTCACTGCGCAGGTCGATGGTGCTCACCGCAGGAGGATAGGTTCGCCTACCCTCCGCGGCATGGGCAGCGGAGATGCGAGCGCGGCGCTTCGGGACCTCGCGGAAGCCTGGCGTGCCTCGCGATCCACCGTCGTGTTGACCGGCGCCGGAATCTCTACCGCCTCCGGAATTCCCGATTTCCGCTCTCCCGGAGGCCGCTGGTCGAGCTACACGCCCATTCCGTTCCAGGACTTCGTCGCCTCCCAGGCCGCTCGCGAGGCGTATTGGCGATACAAGGGCGAGACCTGGCAGGTCATCCAGCAATCCGAGCCGAACCGGGCGCACCAGGCATTGAGCGAACTCGGCCATGCGGATCGGATCGCTCTGCTCGTGACCCAGAACGTCGATGGGCTCCACGAACGCAGCGGTTTCCCGCCGGACCGCCAGATCTGTATCCACGGGACCGATGCGTCGGTCATCTGCCTGACCTGCGGGGAGCGGACGCCGCGCGAGGCCGCACAGCTTGCCTGGGAAGCGGGCAGTGCCGTTCCCGGCTGTCCGTGTGGAGGCGTTCTCAAGCCCGCCACCATCTCGTTCGGTCAGAATCTGATCGAGTCGGATCTAGAACGCGCCTTTGAAGCCGCCGCCGATGCGGATCTGATCGTGGCCGTGGGAACTTCCCTCGTGGTGTCGCCGATCAATCAGATGCTTCCCGCCGCCATCCGGGGTGGCGCCCGCGTCGCGATCTTGACCGCTTCTGAGACGCCATTCGACGACCTCGCGCATTTCCGAAGCACCCGACCGCTCGACGAAGTGCTGCCCGAGATCGTTCGGCTCGCGCTAGAGGCTTGATGCCCCATTGGCGTTCGTCGGCCAGCCCCTCGAAATCGGCCGGGAGACGCCGTCTCCGTGCGGTTTTCCTTTGACTCCGTCGGACGAATCCGTACCATCGACGCCTTGCTCCACGAATGGACGTGGGGGATTTGCCGAGCACCGCGAGCGCGGGCTCAGCAATTGGGAGGTTCGAGTTCATGGCAGCAAAGAAGAAGGCCGCGAAGAAGAAGTCCGGCGGCGATCTGATCATCTCGAAGGCGCGCACCAAGAACGCCGTCAAGAAGTGCAACGTTGGTGGTGAGTTCTACGAGGCCCTCGACAAGGTCGTTCGTGACCTGATCAAGGGTGCTGAAGGCCGCGCCATCGGCAACAAGCGCAAGACGCTCAAGGCCGTCGACCTCTAGGAGAGATCTCTGGTCATCGGAGCCCGCGAGAGCCTGTGCCCTCGCGGGCTCCTTGCATTCCGGGGGACCAACAAAAAACGCAGGCGCGTGACGTTCCCTATTTGTTAGTTGGGAAACTCCGACGCGGTTTCCGGGTCGGTTTCTGATTCGGTGGCGCGTTCCTTGCGCGGTTCGGGCGCAAGGTTGTGCCCGACCTGGAACAGGCGCTCGACCGTTACCCGCCGCAAGACATCAGCCGCGTCGAGCCCGTGCGCTTCCGCGAGATGCACGATTCCGCGGCTGGAGACCCTGGCGGCCTTCTCCAAGGCCTTCTCGAGGGTTTCCGGTTCGCCGAGGGGAAGCCGGTCGGCCATCGCCACGCGGTTGGCGAGTTCGAGGAATGCAGCACGAACCGGCGCACGTTCGGCTTCTTCCAATCCTGCCATCGCACGGAACAACGCGTGTTCCGCATCGGACACGATGGGCAGTGGCGGGACGGAGACCGGCAGGTTCGTGTGGGCTTCGAGCGTCGAAGCAGGCGGACGCGTCGGAATCTCCGAGCGACGGTCCGGGCGCAGGAAGGAGTAGATGCGCATCGCATCATCGAAGTTCGGGAATCCGAGATCTTCGAGGCGTCCGCGCCGCCAGCGAAGTGCCCACTCCTCCGTCTCGATGTCGAGTTCCCAGATGCCACCCTGAGCAAGTCGGAAGTACATCCAGTAGTCGTTCGAGAACAGCGCCTGGATGAGTTCCATGAAATCCGAAAGGTCGTCGGCCTCGGCCCGCGGTACGAAATAGAATACGCCGTCGACGGTGACGCCACCGGCCGGGGGCTCCCAGTCATCCTCATTCGTTTTGAGCACGACGTGACTGCGCGCGCGGACCTGGAGCACGAGCATCTCGAAATCGATGGCGTGGGTCGCGCGCAGCAGGGTTTCTTCACCGGCGTCGGCTAGTGCTGCCAGCCACTCCCCAAAGCGCACGCGATCGGGCAGGGCGCCGTCCCACGCATCGAGGTCGATCGATGCCACGAGCTGCTCGTTCGTGGCACACGAAAGCAACCAACCGGCTTCCTCGAGCCCGATCGAGCGCGCCAGCAAGCAGAGATCGGCTGCCGGTAGGCCCGGCACCACCGACTCCGGCTGATCGACGAGGTCGAGCAGCGCCGCACGCCGCGAGACCGGCGTCTCGAGCAGCAGCGCTGTCTGCGCTTGCGCACTGAGCTGGGCCAGCGCTTCGCGGGCCGCGCCGCGATCGCTGCGCGCAAGCTCGAGAATGCGACGGGCCTCGGGAGGAAGAACCGGGAGGTGGGCCATCGGCAGCCGAAGACTAACCGGCGCGGCTCCTCGCCGCCCGTTACGCTCGATGGCCTTCCCACCATAGGGAGTTCGCATGCGCCCCGGTGGTTTGCGACGAGCGCAGAAGACGAGTGGAGGCAGCGGTTGATCTGGCGGATCTGGGCATTCCTTTCCGGCGCGCCGCTTGGGATTCTGCTCCTCTGGACCGTTCGATCGGCTGCTGGCCGCCCGGCGGTCTATGCCGCCGCCCTCGCCGGTGGGTCGCTGATGATGCTGGCCACCAACTGGGTGGTGCGGCGCCGACATGCCCGCGAGCGCGCCGGTGCCGGTCATGCCATGCGCGCGGCCACCGCCGGTTGGCTCGCCTGGCCCGCGGTGGCCGCCGTCCGGCTCGACATCGGCCCTGGCGCCTGGCCGTATGCCGCCGTTGGTGTGGGCTGGGTGGCCTATGCGTTCTGGCGGCACGTTCGGAGCGCTGAACCCGCTCCCGGCCCGGGCAAGCATCTGGTTCGCTGGGGCACCGAGTTTGCGCTCGGCATCCTCCTGGTGCTGCTGATCGGCGGGCTCTGGGCGGCGACCGACGGCGGTCGGATCGACCCGGATGAGCGGACCCGGTCCGCGGCATTGGATATCGACTCGCGGCTGGCACTCGGTCCCGAGCGGGTCTGCTCCGTCTCGAAGCGAGCGGCCGTGGTGCTGTCCGATCGCGGCGCCTCCCCGCGCCTCGCGGACCGGGGTCAGACTGTCTGGTTCGAGGCGATCGAACCCGACGGCCGCAGTCAGGTCCAACGGCTCTCGCTCGAGACGGGTACGACGGCTTGCTGGACCTGCAACGAGCCGGGCAACAATCGCCGACCGTCGCCGCACGTCTCCGGGAACGTCGTGCTGTTCGATTCCGATCGTTATGCGAGCTGGCGCACCCCGGGAGATACAGAGGTGCTCGTCATCAGCGCTCGCGGCAAAGCAGGGCCGGAGCGCGGTGCACGTCGCGTCACCTTCCACTCGGGTCCCGACGAGAACGCATTCTACGATCCCACCGGTCGCGGGCTGGTCTGGTTGCGCGGCGAGCGGGGGCGAGCGTCGGTACGACGAGCCACGCTGCAGGCGGGTCACGGCGGGATCCTGCTCGCCAATGAACAACCACTGCTTCGCGCCGGAGCGGGCTGGGTGGTGCCGCTGGCTTGGTCGCCGGACGCGCGGGCCCTCGTCGCGGCCAGGGGACATGGTCTCGGTCCCAGGCGCGGTGAGGTTCTCGACCCCGCGACCGGCGTGCGTCGTTCGCTCGGTGGAAGCATCGGAGCCGGCGGCGCCGCAGCTTTCTCGGCCGACGGCGCATTGCTGCTGGTTGCCGAGACATCGACGATCCGAGCCGCGGCTTTGTTCCCGGAGAGCCTCGGCTTTGCGGTGGCGAGGCTGTCAACGATGACCGCCGGAGCGCGGTCGGGCTTGACCTCGGGCACTGCATTGCGCCTCGGCCCGGCCGACGGCGAGCTACTTCCGCTGAGAATCTCTGACGAGGTCGCCCGATGGGGAGAGCCAACCGGCGTGGGTCTGGCGCCCGAGGCCGATTGGCTTGTCCTCGGTCAGCGGCGCCCGGACGGCGCTGAGAGGTTGCTTCGCATCGATCTCGACTGCCGCCAGGACATCCGACGCTGACGGGTCGCTAGACTGGTCCATCATGACGATCAAATTGATCCGAGGGGCCCTCGAGGGTTATCAGCCCACCCTCGTCGAGCAGGAAGCGGCGCGGCGCGCCGCCGTGGCCCTCGTGTTGCGGGAAGATCGCGGCCAGCCCGAGGTGCTGCTGATCCATCGTGCCGACAAGGACGGCGACCCCTGGTCGGGCCACATGGCGTTTCCCGGTGGTCGCGTCGATCCGGACGACCAGAGCCTCGACCATGCAGCGCGCCGTGAAACGCTCGAAGAAGTCGGCGTCCCGCTCGATGGCGCCAGGACGCTCGGACGCATCGACGATCTGCAGGGACGCAACGCCGGACAGCCGAACAGCATGGTCATCTCCGCCTTCGTCTATCAGCTCACCGAACCGCCCGGAGACCTGGTGCTCCAGGAGAGCGAGGTGCAGCACGCCTTCTATTTCCCGCTCTGGGAACTAGCGAACCCCGACCGCCACGTGCGCCGCGCCTTCCACCAGACGGGCGATTGGGAGTTTCCGGGCATCATGGTCGGTGATTCCGACCGTCACGTGGTCTGGGGTCTCACCTACCGCTTCATCGAGGTGTTCTACGCCGCAGTGGCGCGGCCCTTCCCGAGCAACTGGTCCGATGGCCCGGGCAATTCGAGCGTCTTCGGAGGCTGAGCGCTAGAGCCGTTGTCAGGCCGGCATCAGCGAGACGTCGAGAACGAGTCGGTCTGCTTCGGCTTCGAGCGCCTCTCGCAAGGTGCGCGCTTCGACCGCGACGGGTACCTCGGCCGCAATCGTCATCTCGTAGTGCGGTGATCCGCCCGGACCCGGTTGGCTGCGGCTCGTGAGCTCGGTGATGTTCACGGCGTGCTCGGCGAGGACGCCGCATACGCCGGCCACGATTCCGGCGCGGTCCTCGCCCGCGGCCTCGACCCGATAGAGCTTCGTGCCCGGAGCCGGGACCGCAGGCCGCGGACCGTCCTCCAGGGTACGGATCAGGATCGTCAGCCCGTGGTCACGCTCCAGTCGCTTGGCGCCGAGGGTGAGCTGGTCCGCGGTTTCCGCGGCCGAAGACGAGCAGAGCAGGATCACGGCAAAGTCGGATCCCAGGATCGTCATCCGCGAGTCCTCGAGGTTCGCATCGCAATCGAGCACGAGCCGGGCGAGTTCCGAGACGAGTCCGGGTCGATCACGACCGATCGCGGAGAGGATGTGCCAACGCTGCATGAGGCCTCCTGAGAGATGCGAGCCTAACCGATGTCCGGGTCGTCGGCGTCCGGGGATTCGTCGGGCGCGAATCCGGCGCAGCGCAGGACGGGAAGCGGGGGGTAGCGCCGGAATTCCTCGCGCTCGTCCGCGAGCCCGCAGCGAAGGAAGCTGCTGCCCTTGGCGCTCTTCTGGCACCCTGCGTGCCGGCAACGGCCGCATAGGCCTGGGTCCGCCGGTGTCGGTTCGCGCACCGCTCCAGTCTAGGGGCTGGCGAAGATGGAGGAGGGATTCGACCCAGCGTCCTACACTCGGCGCCCGTGTCCGAGCGCCGCTCCATTCTCCAACGACTGAGGCGAATCCTCGAACTCACCGAGCGGCTGCTCGAGGAGCGCATCGGATCGCCAGCTTCTGCCGATGTGTTTCGGGAGACGATGGCATTTCGTTGGGTCGCCTCCGGTTCCGGGTCGAGCGGTGCGCCGGGCCGGCTGCAGCCGGTCCCGGATTACTCGCGCTTCGAACTCGACGACCTGATCGGTGTCGAGCCGGCGATCGAACATCTGATCCGGAACACCGAGCAGTTTCTCGCCGGCCATCCTTCGAATCACGTCCTGCTCTACGGCGAACGTGGAACCGGAAAGTCGTCGGCCGTGCGCGGCCTGCTCAGTCGCTACGGGGAAAAAGGGCTGCGCATGGTCGAAGTTCGGCGCGACGACCTGCTCCACCTCCCCGATGTGTTAGGTGCGCTCCGCGGCGCGCCCCAACGCTTCCTGCTCTTCTGCGACGATCTTTCGTTCGGCGACGGTGATTCTGGCTACCGCGAGTTGAAAGCCGCACTCGAGGGAAGTCTCGAAGGGCCTCCTGCCAACGTGCGCATCATCGCGACGAGCAACCGCCGGCATCTGCTTCCCGAGCGGCACCATGAGAACCAGCAGATCCGCGTCGACGAGCAGGGGGAACTCCGCCTGGGCGAGGCCATCGACGAGAAATTGGCGCTCTCGGATCGCTTCGGTCTGGTGCTCGGGTTCTTCGGTTTCGACCAGGCCACGTACCTGCGTATCGTCGCCCATCACCTCGACCGGGAAGGAGTGGGCGTCCGTCCCGAAGAGGTCCGAGAGGAAGCGCTGCGCTGGGCGCTCGATCGGTCGTCTCGCTCCGGCCGGACCGCCCGCCAGTTCGTCGACGATTTCGTGGGCAAGCGCGCACTCGAGGCGGGTCGATGATTCGCGGTGCGGCGCTTCTCGGGATCTCCCTGGCCTTCGCGCTCGGGCCGCTATCCGCCGGTGCAGACGAGCTCGGCCGCGATCCGGTTGGCACCGGAGTCGCCCCGCTGCCCCAGGTCGAGGCCGGCCCGGCAGAAGATTGGTTGTTCGAGGAAGAGTTGGGGCCCGATCCCGGCGAACGGGATCCCTGGGAAGGCGCGAACCGTCCGGTCTTCGCGTTCAACGACGGGGTCTATCGCTGGGTGCTCGACCCCGTGGCCGAGTTCTATCAGGCCGCCTTCCCGAGGTTCGTGCGTGTCTCGGTGCGGAACTTCTTCGCGAATCTGCACGAACCCGTGATCTTCACGAACGAGGTCCTTCAGGGTGCGGGCGGCGACGCGATGCGCACCGTCGGTCGGTTCAGCGTGAACTCGACCGTCGGGATCGGAGGCCTCTTCGAGCCGGCCAGGCGGCTGGGCCTCGAGCATCGCGATACGAGTTTCGGTGAGACGCTCGCGGCCTATGGCGTGCCTCCGGGTTCCTACCTGGTGCTCCCGCTCCTCGGTCCATCGACCGGGCGCGATGCCATCGGAGAGGGTGTGGATCTCCTACTGCGCCCGGATACCTGGCTGCTCGGTGCTACGCCGGTCTTCATCGTGAATGCCAGCGATGGTTTCTCGGCCTACGACATGGATCGCAAACGCCTCGACGCATTGCGCGAGACTTCGGTCGATTTCTACTCGGCGATGCGCGGGGCCTATCTGATGGATCGGGACGCCCGGGTAGAGGCCCGCCTGATCGAGCTCGGCTGCGAGTCGCCGATCGATTGAGCGCGGCGCGCGACGCTAGTCGGTTCCGGCGGGTGCGGTCTTCTCGCGCAGGCTCCGTGTCAGGTACGCGAAGCCCTCGCGCTCGATCACCGAGGCGTACTCCGAGCGGCGCAGGGCGAGTTCGCTCACCGTCCCGTTCAGATAGACGTCGACGATGCGCCAGCCGTCTCCCGGGCGCAGCCGCATGCGGTAGCGGATTTCCACCGGCTCCTCGCCCGGCAGGAGAATCCGCGTGTGCACGACAGCGGTCCCCCGCGAGGCCGCCGCGATCTCGCCCACTTCGAAGGCCTGACCCGAGAAGCGCTCGAAGCGGGTGGCATAGGTATGGACCGTGAGCCGCCGGAAGGTCGCGAGCCAATCTTCGCGCTGCGGCTCCGGCAGGTCGCGCCAATGCCGCCCCAGCGCCTTCGACGCCATGAACGCGATGTCGTAGGCCTCGTCGACGGCGGGCCGGACCAGCCGGGTTCGCCCCTCGACGCCCAGCGCCTCCCCACCCTTCATCGCAGCCAGGAGCGCTTCATAGAGCTTTTCGACGGGCTCGCCTGCGCGCTCGAGCGGGGGGGCCTGGGCCACTGCCGGAGCGGCAAAGAGGAAACCGACGAAGAAAAGGGCGAGGCTTCGCATCGAAGCAAGCCTAGCGGCACGCGGACGCTCTCGTCCCGGTCTGCTAGTGAGGGGCATCGTGACGTCCATCGAAGAGAGTGTAGGGCGCGCCATCGCGCGTTGGGTCCGGCTCGTCGCCGGCCGCCCCCGTTCGACGTTGCTATGGGCGGGTGCATTCACGCTGTTCGCCCTGACCGTCTCGGTGCTTCGCCTCGGCGTGGTATCGGACACCGATGAGCTCTTCGACCCCACGCTCCGCTTTCGCGCCCTGCGGATCGAGGTCGAGGAAGCGTTGCCCCTGCGCGCGGACACGATCCTGGTCGTCGTCGATGGTCCGAGCACCCTGTCGGCCGGAGATGCGGCGCTCGATCTGGTGGAGCGGATCAGCGCTGAAGGAGATCCGTTCGTGGCCGCCTTCGCTCCCGGCGTCGGCGGCTTCTTCGAGCAGAACGGCCTGCTGTATCTCGAGCCCTCGGATCTCGACGACCTCGCCGACGAATTGGCTCGTGCCCAACCCTTCCTGGCCGAACTGCGCCGAGACCCGAGTGTTCGCGGCGTCTTTGGCCAGCTGGAACGTGCGACACGCCATCTGGGCGAGGAGATCGAAGGGGGCCTCGATCTCGCCAGCGTGTTCGAAGGGATTCGTGCGGCCTTGCGGGATGCCGCGGAGCTGGAGCCGCATCCAGATGCCTTTTCCGATCTGGTCCTGAGTGGCGCCGGTGACGATGGGCGGACCCGACGCTTCGTGATCGTGAAGCCCGTGCTCGACCACGGAGACTTCGTGCCGGGCGGTGCCGCGGTGGACCGGTTGCGCGAGATCTTCGAAGCGGTCGACTACGCCGGCCGCGGTATCGAGATGGCGATCACGGGGGATCTGGCGCTCAAGGCCGAGGAGTTCTCGATCGTCGAGGGCCAGGCGCGCCTGGCCGGGCTCGCTTCGTTCATCATGGTGTTCGCGATCCTGTGGCTGGCGCTGGGATCGTGGCGCCTGATCTTCGGCGCCATTGGCGCGTTGTTGATGGGCCTGTCCTGGACGACGGGCTTCGCGGCGCTCGCCATCGGGCACATGAACCTGATCTCGGTCACGTTCATCGTGTTGTTCATCGGTCTGGGGATCGACTTCGCGATCCACTTCACGATGCGATACCAGGAACTCCGGCTCGCGGGAACGGCCCACCTCGAATCGCTGGAGGAGACCGCTCGTGGCGTCGGCGGTTCGCTGGTGCTGTGTGCCGTCACCACCGCCATCGGCTTCTACGCCTTCGTTCCGACGCCGTATCTCGGCGTCGCCGAGCTAGGGTTGATCTCGGGCACCGGAATGCTGTTCTCGCTGTTCGCAAGCCTCACGGTTCTCCCCGCAGCGATTTCGTTAGGCGATTCTGAGGCGCCTCTGCGCACGCCGACGAGCCGCGGACTGAGCCTGCCGACCTGGTCGATCGAAAGGCCGCGGCTCGTGGTCACGCTGGCCGGTCTGATCGCACTGGCTGCTGCCTTCCTGCTCCCGGGGATTCGCTTCGACGCGAATCCGCTCAATGTCCGGGACCCGGCCAGCGAGAGCGTGCAGGCATTCCAGGAATTGGTCGCCGACGAGGTGGTGAACCCGTGGAGCATCGATGTCCTTGCGCCGGACCTCGCTGCGGCGCAGGCGATCGCAGAGCAAGCGAAATCACTCGAAAGTGTCGAAGAGGCCAGGACCCTGGCGAGTTTCATTCCCGTCGACCAGGAGGAAAAGCTCTTCATCCTCGAGGATCTGGCGTTCCTGCTCGATGTGCCGGCCGGCGGCGAGCCGGCGCCAGCGGTCCTCGCCGACAACGTGATCGCGCTCCGAAGCTTTCGGCGCGCGCTGCTCGCCCTGAAGGCGAATAGCGAGGATCCCACGTTGGACGCCGTTGCCGGCCGGCTCGCAGCGGATATCGAGGCCTTCGTGGCAGGCGCCGGCCCGGACGAAGCCATGATGCGCGCCCTGCATGTGGCCCTGGTCGAAGGCATCGTCGATCGGCTCCGCCGGCTCGATCGCGCATTGATGGCAGAACGGGTCGAACTGGCCGACCTCCCGGTCTCACTGCACGACCGCATGATCACGGCCGAAGGTGCCGCGTTGGTCGAGATCTATCCGAAGCGGGACCTCAACGACGAGCGGGCACTTGCGGAATTCGTCGCCGAGGTGCGCGGCATCGCAAGCGATGCCACCGGCTCCTCGGTCTACATGCTCGAGGCCTCGCGTACGATTATGGCCTCGTTGAAGCAGGCGCTGGCAACTGCGCTGGTGTTGGTCGGAATCGTGGTACTGCTGCTCTGGCGCAGCCCGCGGTACACGAGCCTGGTCCTGGTGCCGTTGTTGCTGGCGGCCGCCGTGACCGGCGCGATCTCGGTCCTCTCCGGCCTCTCGGTGAACTTCGCGGACGTGATCGTGGTGCCGCTGTTGCTCGGCATCGGCGTCGACAGTGGTATCCACCTGGTTCACCGCTACCGCGATGGCAATGGCGATCGGCGCGGGACCGAGGGTCTGCTCTCGACGAGCACCTCACGCGCGATCTTCTGGAGCGCGCTGACCACCATCTCGAGTTTCGGCAGCCTCGGCTTCGCGACCCATCTCGGGATGGCGAGCCTCGGGCAGTTGTTATGCCTGGGGGTCGTCGTCATGCTGGCAGCGAATCTGATCTTTCTGCCAGCGCTATTGGTGTTGGCCGGAAAGCAGCCGCCGGAGAACTAGCCCGGGCTCGGGCTCAGCCCAGCACGAACTCCGAGACGGCTTCGTTGAAGCCCTCCGGATTGTCGGTCATCACCGAATGGGCGGCCTGGGCGACGACGGCCAACTGCCCGTTCTGGAGCACGTCGTCGACCATCTGGTCCGCCGTCTCGGCGGAGAGGATGTCAGAGGCCGCACCGCGCACGACCAGGGTCGGACACGCCAGGACTTCGCAGGCGTGCCAGAGCTTCTTCCGGGTCTCTTCTTCGTAGGCTTCCTGTTCCTCGGCGGACGCCGAGGCCAGCGAACTCATGAAGTACGGATCGGCCTTGCGGACCCAGCGGCCGTCTTCGCGCTGTTTGAGTTCGCTCCGCGCCATCCGCTTGATCGAATCGGGTGTGGCCGCCGGATAGTTGTGGGCAAGCACCTGCTCGTAGGCAGTGATGCTCGCGAGACTCCCGTCGCCCCCGTCCGAGCTGCGGCCCTCCACTTCCTGACGAATCCGGATCTGTCCGCGCGGATCGTGCTCGGGGCCGGTATCGACGACGACCAGGCCGGCCATGCGCTCGGCGTTGCGGCCGGCGAACAACAAGCAGGTGCGTCCGCCCAGGGAATGGCCGACCAGGACCATGCGCTCGATCTCGAGTGCTGCGGTGACGGCCTCGAGATCGCGGACGTGATCGTCCCATTGGTAACGGCGTTCGGGGTCGTGGTCGGAGTCGCCGTGGCCGCGTAGATCGATCGCGACCACGCGGTAGTGGGGCGCGACCAACGGTGCGAACTCGTCCCAGATGTGAGCGTCGTTTCCGAAGCCGTGGACGAGAATCAGCGGCGTGCCTTCGCTGCTCCACTGAAGGGCGTGGATCTCGTTGCCGTCGGCGCCGGCGAGGCGGAGTGAGGTCGGTTCCATGGGGCTGGAGCGTACCAAAGGCCGGAGAGGCGCCCGGGGCAACTGCTAAGGTAGGCCCCGCCGCCGCACTCCCCTCGTGCGGCCAGCGTCCCCAGGAGGGATTCCATGCCCGTCATCGAAACCACACCCGAACTGGTCCGCGCCAACTACGAGCAGGTCGAGGCGAACCTGGCGATCGTCCGCGAGCGTCTGGGTCGGCCCCTCGGCTACGCCGAGAAGATCCTGCTCGGCCACCTGAATGACGCACGGAATCAGGAACTCGAACCCGGCGAGAGCTACCTCGAACTCCGTCCCGACCGCGTCGCCATGCAGGACGCGACGGCGCAGATGGCGATCCTCCAGTTCATCTCTTCCGGACGCGACGAGACTGCGGTTCCGACCACGGTCCACTGCGACCACCTGATCCAGGCCCATCAGGGCGCGGCAAAGGACATGGAGACGGCGCGTGTCACCAACGGCGAGGTCTACGATTTCCTGCGCAGCGCATCCGCTCGCTACGGCCTCGGCTTCTGGGGTCCGGGGGCGGGCATCATCCATCAGGTCGTGCTCGAGAAGTACGCCTTCCCCGGCGGCATGATGATCGGCACGGATTCCCACACGCCGAACGCGGGTGGCCTCGGCATGTTTGCCTGCGGCGTCGGCGGTGCCGATGCCGTCGACGTGATGGCCGGCTTCCCCTGGGAAGTGCTCTACCCGAAGCTCGTGGGCGTTCGCCTAACAGGATCGCTCCATGGCTGGACCGCACCGAAGGACGTGATCCTCAAGGTCTGCGACCTGCTCACGGTAAAGGGCGGCACGAACCGGGTGGTCGAATACTTCGGCCCGGGGACCGCTTCGCTTTCCTGTACCGGCAAGGGGACCATCACCAACATGGGGGCGGAACTCGGTGCCACGACATCGATCTTCCCCTACGACGCGCGCATGGAGCTCTATCTGAAATCGACCGAGCGCGGAGCGCAGGCCGAGATCGCGAACGAGTACGCCGAACTGTTGCGAGCCGATGCCGAGGTCGAGGCCGATCCGGGCAAGTACTACGATGAGATCATCGAGATCGATCTCTCGACGCTCGAGCCGCACATCGTCGGGCCGCACACGCCGGACCTGGCGCGCCCGGTTTCAGCGATGGCCAGCGACTGCGCCGAGCAGGGCTATCCCACCAACCTGACCTCGTGCTTGATCGGAAGCTGCACGAACTCGTCCTACGAAGATGTCAGTCGTGCGGCGGACGTCGCGCGTCAGGCGATCGCCAAGGGCGCCAAGGCGAAGACGGATCTCTGGTGCACGCCCGGCAGCGAGCAGGTCCATCAGACGATCCGTCGCGACGGCCAGATGCAGGACCTCGAAGCCGTGGGCGCCGTCGTGCTCGCGAACGCATGTGGCCCCTGCATTGGCCAATGGAAGCGTGACGGCGTCGAGGCCGGGGTCGCGAATTCCATCCTGACCTCGTTCAACCGCAACTTCCCGAAGCGGAACGACGGCAACCCGGACACGCTCGCCTTCATCGGTTCGCCGGAGATCTGCGTCGCCTATTCGCTGGCGGGAACGCTCGCCTTCAACCCGATGACCGATGAACTCGAGGCCGCCGACGGGACGAAGTTCAGGCTCGAAGCACCGGCTCCGGCGCCGGAGGTGCCCGAGGACGGGTTCGTGGTGAGCTTCGAGGGCTACCTCGCGCCGCCGGATGAGCGTGCAGGGGTTGCCGTCGAGATCGCAGCGGACTCGGAGCGACTCGCCTTCCTCGAGCCCTTCGAGCCTTGGGACGGCGAGGATCCTTCCGAGTTGCCGCTGCTGCTCAAGGCCAAGGGCAAGTGCACGACCGACCACATCTCGATGGCGGGCCCCTGGTTGCGCTTCCGCGGTCACCTGGATCGCATCAGCGACAACATGTACATCGGCGCGATCAACGCCTTCACGGATGCGCCGGGCGAGGGGCTCAATCAGGTAACTGGCGAAACCGGCCAGAGCTTCCCGGCCATCGCGCGCGACTACAAGGCGCAGGGGCTGCAGTGGGTCGTCGTTGGCGACGAGAACTACGGCGAGGGCTCTTCGCGTGAGCACGCTGCCATGGAGCCGCGCCACCTCGGTTGTGCCGCCGTGATCACGCGGAGCTTCGCACGCATCGCGGAAACGAACCTCAAGAAGCAGGGCGTCCTCCCGTTGACCTTCGTCGATCCGGCCGACTACGAGAAGGTGCAAGAGACAGACAAGTTCTCGGTCCATGGTCTGGCTCAGCTGACGCCGGACCGGAGCCTGAAGGTCACGCTGCATCACGCCGACGGTGCGACAGATTCGATCGAGGTGGCGCACACCCTGAATGACGATCAGGTGGCCTGGTTCCGCGCTGGCAGCGCCCTGAACATCCTCAAGAACGGTTAGGCGGTAGCGCTCGAGCTAGCAGGCTGCGGAAAAACCCACTCCCGTCGCCAGGCACGCATCTTTCCGGCCCAATCTGCGTTGCGAAGCCTTGCTGGGGCTCGCCCCAGCGGCGGCTCCGCGCCTTGATTGGACCGAAAATCTGCGCACCTGGCTCGGTCCGGGGTTCTTCCGCAACCTGCTAGACGTCGAGCGCGAACTCGCGGCGGATCCTGGAGCGCACGCTCTGGAACAGGAGTGGGGTGAGAAGCACCAGCGCAATCGCTGTGGCGCCTGCGATGTGCTGCCAACTGCCGTCCATGATCGCGCTGCCGAAGTAGGCGTAGGTAAAGGTGCGGATCGGCGAAGTCAGCGCGATCGCCACGGCGAAAGAGAGGGTACGCATGGTGGTCAGGCCGGCGGCGGCGTGGAACACCGTGATCGTCAGGAACGGATAGGCGTTGACGAGGGCGAGTGTTCCGACCCCGCCGCGACTGGATGCGCGCTCGAGGACGCGCTGCAGGCCCGGAGAGAGCCGCTTGCGGAGTGAGTCCGCTCCGAACCAGCGGGTCAACAGGAACACGCCGATGGCGGCGTTCCAGATTCCGACGGCGCCATAGATGGCACCGCCGACGGCGCCGAAGGCCAGGCCACCGGCGACGAGCACGACCATGTGGGGGAGCAACAGGAAGTGTCGGAAGGACACCATCGCGATGAAAACGACGGGGCCCCATACGCCCATCCTCTCGACGGTTTCGCGAATCGACTCGAGGCTCCACTCCAGTTCGAGTACGTTGCGCGAGAACTGGACCGCCAGCACGATCGCTAGGACGACGCCGAACCGGATCCAGAAACGGCGGTCGAATCGGAAGCGGGGCTGGTCCATGAGGCGCCCAGCGTAGCGGTTGCCCACGGCCTTGCGGAGCAGCTGTTCAGCGAGGCTCGCGACCCTTCCCGCCCTGCAACCGTTACGATCCCGTCCGTGTCACCGCGAACCCTGCTCATCGTGAACCCGGCGAGCCGCGGGGGTGCCAACGGCCGCTCGTTCCCGGGGATCGAGTCGCGTATCCGCGCCGCGCTCGGGCCGCTCGAGATCGTCTGGACCGAATCGCCTCGCCATGCCGAAGAACTCGTGCTGAAGGTGGCGAGCGAAGTCGACCGACTGTTGGTCGCAGGTGGCGACGGTACCGCGCACGAAGTGGCCTCGGGCTTGCTCGAGAGCGGTGAGGCCGGGCGCGTGGAACTCGGCCTGTTGCCCCTGGGTAGCGGGGGTGATCTGATGCGGACACTCGGCCTGCCGCGCGATCTGGATGGGGCGCTGGCGCGCATCCGCTCGGGTAGGCAGCGCCGAATCGACGTTGGGCGGGTTCGCTATCGATCGAGCGAAGGCCGCGAACGCGACGGCTGGTTGATCAACGAGATCAGTGCCGGTTTCGCCGGCGTGGTTGCACAGATGGTGCAGCGTGGCGGGACGCGATTCGGCGCGAGCGGTGCATTCCTGACGGCGACGCTGAAAGCGATCATGAAGCACCCGGCCATGGCCGCTCGCGTCTCCGTCGACGGAGAACTTCGCTACGAAGGGCCCCTGGTCCTGGCGACGGCGTCCAACGGCCAGTACTTCGGAGGCGGGATGCACGTGGCACCCCATGCTGCGCCGGACGATGGCCTGCTCGATTGCATCGTGATTCCATTCCTCTCGCGGCTGCAGCTGGTTCGCAAGGTCCCCGCGCTCTATGCCGGGGAGCATCTCGAGGTTGCCGGCGTCGAACAGTTCCGAGGCCGCACGGTCGAGATTCAGCCGATCGGGTTCGATGTTCCCTTCGAGGTCGACGGCGAACCGCTTGGGCAGCTACCGATTCGTGCGGAAGCGGTGCCCGGTGCCTTGCGAATCGTCGGAGCCGGCTGATGCGCTTCGATCCCACCGCGCCCGGCCTGTTCGATCGCATCCGCGATGCGGCGGAGGAGGTCACGCGGCGCGCGCAGTGGGTCCGAATCGATGACCGCGCGTTGGATCAGCTCGCATCGTTGCTCTCTCGCGAGCGTCCGCGCAAGCCCGGGCTCGATCCGACGCACCACGCCTTCGCGAGCGCCGACACGACGCTGGCCTACGTGATGACGATGAACGCGATCAATTTCGGGTCTGGTTGGTTCCCCCAGCTCCGCAAGCGCGGAAAGCTCTCGGGCTACCTCACGCTTTCGACCGCGCTTCGCGAACGTTTCGAGAAGGAGGGGCACTGGCGGCCGAGCGATCTCGAGAGGCTGAGTGCCGCCGATTGCAGTGCTGTTTTCGGCCAGGCGACGGACGGGGCCGCCGGTGAATTGATGGGGCTCTACGCAGCAGCCCTCAATCAATTGGGCCACTTCCTGAACCGCGAGCACCACGGGCGTTTCGCCGGCCCCGTCGAACAGGCGCGTGGCTCCGCGGAACGTCTGACCGGCATCCTGGCGCAGATGCCCTTCTATCAGGATGTCTCCCAGTACCAGGAACTCGAAGTCCCGTTCTACAAGCGCGCCCAGATCACGGCGGCAGATCTGGCCGAGGCATTCGCTGGCCGCGGGTTGGGCCATTTCTCGGATCTCGATGGGCTGACGCTCTTCGCCGACAATCTCGTTCCCCACACGCTTCGAATGTTAGGCGTTCTCGTCTACGACTTGAAGCTCCAGCTTCCCATCGACAAGGAGACGCTTCTCGAGCACGACAGCGAGGCCGAGATCGAGATCCGTGCGGTGGGCCTTCATGCGGTCGAACGCCTGTCGGCCTCCTGCGGCCAGCGCGGCTGGAACGCGAGCCCCCATCGGCTCGATCATCTGCTTTGGTCGCGCGGCCAGAGCCCGAAGATCAAGGCCACGCCTCGGCATCGAACGCGCTGTACTTTCTACTGATGCCCGCAGCTGCCGGACGGAGAGCCCCCATTCTGGATTCGTCTTTCTTCATGATTCTGGGCCTGCTCGTGGTGCTGGCCGCGCTCGCCTGGTGGCGCGGAGGCAGCGAACTGCTGCAGACCGGCGTTACTGACGGCTTCGGTCTGCTGGTTCGTTACAGCCTGTTGATTGCGGTCGCCTTCCTCGCCGCGGGAATCGCGCAGGTGTTGATTCCGCACGACGCGGTCGAGGGAGTGCTCGGGGATCAGGCGGGGCTCTCTGGCATCGGTCTGGCCGCCCTCGCCGGGATGCTCACACCGTCGGGCCCCTTCGTATCGCTTCCGATCGCGGCAACACTGCTCAAATCCGGTGCCTCGCCCGGCGCCGTAGTGGCCTATGTCAGTGCCTGGTCGCTGTTGGCACTCCATCGACTCGTGGTGTGGGAAGTTCCGATCCTCGGCCTTCGTTTCGCGCTGATCCGCTGGGGGCTCTGCCTGCTGCTCCCGATCGCGGCCGGACTCGCCGCCCAGGGATTCAAGCGCTTCCTGGTTCCATCCTGATCTTGGGGCGAAACCTCAGCTAAGCTGCGACCCCCCAAGGCGGAAAACCGCGAGGAGTTCAAGGCGACATGGCGGCAAAGAAGAAGACTGCGAAGAAGAAGGTGGCCAGGAAGGCTGCAAAGAAGGCTCCGAAGAAAGCGGCGAAGAAATCCGTGCGCAAGACGGCGGCTGCCAAGAAGCCGGCGAAGAAGGCAGCGAGCAAGCCGCGGAAGTCCGGAGACGACAGCACGGGCTCCGACCTGCGCGCAGTTGCTCTCCGCCACGCACTGAAGCGGATTCGCTAGAAGGCGGCACGAGGGGCACCGTGCAAGAACTTCCGCAAGAAGCACTTCTTCACACCATCGCGGAGGTCGCCGCGGCCTTCGTAGGCTTCTCGCTGGTTGGGGGACTCTTCTCCGAGGCCCCCCGTGAGGCGCACCGGCTCCTTTCCCTGCGCGCAGTTGCGTTCGTGTCGCTCCTTTGCCTGGCGGGAGCCTTGCTTCCTTCTGCCATGGCCGGCTTCGCCTTCGACCAGGCAACCACCTGGCGCGTTGCCAGCACATCGCTCGCGGCCGCCTGGATAGCCTCAGCAACCTGGGGAATTCGCAGCGACCTGCGGGAATTGCGAGCAGGTCCCGCGGGTGTGAGAGTTCCGCGGTACTTGTTGTCCGGGCCGGCTTCGGCTGTTGTTGGGAATCTCCTACTCATCTGGAACGTCGCCTCTCCCGTGCGAGGCGGGTCACCACTATACATTGTGTCGCTGTTGCTTCTGCTCGGATTTGCCGCGCTGAGCTTCATTGCTGCGGTGTTTCATGGGCGGAGTACGAGGTCTGCTGCCTAACACCGCTGTACCGTTCTGGCATCAATCAAGATGCGCTCTAGTGTCTTGGCGCGGACGCGAGTTCCGCCAGCGCCTGGATCAGCCGACTGCGTTGCTTGGCATCGAACCCAGGAAGATCGAGGCTGCGGGCGAGTTCCGCATCGACGGCTTCTACGGCGATGGCGGCCGGCAAGCGCGGGAGTAGCGTCCCGACCCGGGCACCGATGCGTAGCAAGGCCGGCCGCAGCTCCGTCTGGAGATCGGGGACTTCCTCCGGATCCGCTGCTGGCCCAGCCAGGGAAGCTTCCTGGATGGAACGTGCGGCGGCGATCAGTTCACCGAAGAACGCTTCCACGGCGGCTTCCTCGGAGCCTGGCAGCCCCGCGGCCAGGGCGGCGGCACGGGCATCCTGTACGGCGCGGGCCAGCACGAGTGCTTCGCGCTCGGGCACTTGAATCGGCGCACCGCTCAAGCGTTTCGACTCAGCGACGGCGGGCATCAGGGAAAGACGCTCTGCGATCGCCGTTACCAGGGCATTCAGGGCCAGGGCCGGCCGCCCCGCGTCCGGCAGCGCGTGTGCCTTGCGTAGACGCGCGAGGGTTCCGTCGGCTTCCTGGTCTACGAGCCAGGCATTCATCTGCCTCGCGAGTTCGGTCTGGTCGCCGGCAAGCAGCCATGCTTTGCGGTCGCGCGTGAAGGGACCGAAGCGGACCGGTCGGGTCGGGCTCTCTCCCCAGCGAACGGCTTCCGCGGAATCCGTCACGATGGCGTCCACCTCGTTCGCCTCGAGCGCGGCGAGGACCGCCGCGTTGTTCGGGATCGCGCGAAGCTCGGCGGCCGGGAATAGCAGGCGCGCGACGCGTTCGAGGTGTCCGCCGGCGTTGACGGCCATCCGGAGCCCAGGCCGCATCAGATCCTCGGCGCCCAACTCGGACTGGCCGCGCGCCAGGACCACAGCACCGGTCTCCGCGACGGGAACGGTGAAGCTACCCAACAAGGAGCGATCGGCGCGCATCGTGACACCGCTGGCAGCGACGTCGAAGCGAGCCGCACGCAGATCGCCTGCGAGTTCGGGCCAACGGAAGGGCACCCACTCGATCTCGTAGCCATGCTGGTCGGCGAACGCCCGGATCAAGGCGACATCGAAGCCGCTGCGGGTGCCGTCCTCGGCGAGTTCGCTGAAGGGCGCGTAGTCGCCACTGGTTCCAACGGAGAGCGGGGTCAGTTCCTGGGCCCCGGCCGCGCAGGCAAGCAAGCACAGGCAGAGCCCGAGCAGCCAGTTCCTCATTGGATCACCTCGAGCAACTCGGGAATCGTGCGGATCACGTGGTGGGGCCGTTGCTGTGCTGGGAGTTCGGCCTCGCGGCTCGTGATCAGGACCGTGCGCATTCCGAGCGGCAGGGCTCCGGCCATGTCATGGGGCGGTGAATCGCCCACGAAGACCACTTCGTCCGGGGCCGGATCGCCGGCTTTCGCCAGGGCCATGCGGTAGATGCCGGCGTCCGGCTTGCAGGAGCGCGCTTCTTCGCTGGTGGTGGTGGCGTCGAACAGCGGACCGAGGCCGAGCTTCTCGAGCAGCGGAGCGAACTGATCGTTGTCGATGTTGCTCACGATCCCCAGGTGAAGCCCGCGCTCGCGCAGCGCCGCCAGTGTCTCCGGGACACCGTCTCGCAGCACGGTGTGGTCGAGACCCAGCTGCATCTGGCCCTGGTAGAGCGCGCCAGCGTCCACGCCCTCGGCGATCTCATAGTGGCGCAGCCATTCGACGAAGCTGGCGCCGAAGAGCTCGCGGTGGGGGTAGTAGGCGCGGGCCTGGATGGAAGGGCCAACCCGGGCCATCGCCTCGCGGTAGCGGGCACGAAGTTCGTCCGCTGGGGCATCGACCCCGTACCCCTCGGCCAGCGAGACCAGCAAGGCCGCGAAGTGCGGCGCCGTGGAACCATACGAGAACAGCGTGCCTCCGAGGTCGAAGAAGACGGCGCGGACCGGCATCGATGATGGATTTCCCTGCTTTTCCAGGCACTTCAGGTGCAACGGCTGCGAATTGTAGCGGCCCTGTCGTTTGACCCTGTCTGGTGGATTCCCTAATTTGCGCCGCTCCCTGCGCCACGGATCCAGGTCCGGCGGGCGCGGACCTTCCTAGCAGAGGTGCTCTCATGATTGCACTCGAAGAGATCGAATCCGGCGCCCAGTGCACCCACAAGAACACGCGCTTCCGTTACACCGTGGTCGAGGTCGATTTCGACACCGAGGAGATCCTGCTCGAGGCGGAAACCGAGGGCCACGAGCCGTTGACGGTGCCGGCCAGCATGTTCCAGAGCGAATTCGTGCTGGGTGACCGCTATTCCGGTCCCCGCCGAGGCCGCTCCCGGGGCCGCAGCCGGCGCAGCAACACCGGCCCCACCACGGCGGCACCCACGGGTCCCAAGTCCAAGGGCAAGATCAAGAAGATGGTGCGCGACCGGGGCTTCGGCTTCATCCGCGGCGAAGATGGCAAGGAAGTCTTCTTCCACCGCTCGGGGATGAACGGCTCCGAGTACGACTCGATGAACGAGGGCGACACCGTCGAGTACGTCATCCAGGAAGGCCCGCGCGGCGCTCGCGCCGAGCATGTCCGGACGATCGCGGCGGAGCCCGCCGCCTAGCCTCAGGGTTTGCCAATCGGTCGCTAGCATCTCGCGATGCCCGGCTCCCACGGATTCCTGGATGAGCTTCGCAAGCGAGGCGTGATTCGCGCAGCGTTGCTCTACCTGGCCGCTGCCTTCGCGATGCTCGAGTTCGCCGACATCGCGTTTCCCAGGTTGGGGCTTCCGGACAGCGCGGTGAACGTCGTGCTCTGGATCGGGATCGCCGGCTTCCCGGTGGTGCTGTTCGTCGCATGGGCCGTCGAAGTCCGTGCTGAACGCGACTCCGGGCGAACCGAGAACTGGCTGTCGCCCGCCACCATCCTGACCGCGCTCGCGTTCGTCGCGATCGGGGCCGGCATCAGTTTCTGGTGGGATGGAGCCGAGGATCCGGACGTGTCCCCGCCACCGGGTTCGCAGGCTGCCGAGGAAGCCGCACCGGAGCGGGAGCCCGCGGTCGCGATACTGCGCTTCACCGATCTTGGCGGAGAGGGCGAACACAGCTACTTCGCGGCGGGATTGAGTGAAGAGGTCAGCACCGCCCTCTCACGATTCCGGGGCATCCGTGTCATCGCACCCAGTGCGACCGGGCATTTCGAGGAGACGGGCAGCGATGCGAGGGTCGCGGCCAGCGAACTCGGCATCGTCTACCTGCTGCGTGGCAGCGTGCGTCGCGGTGCGGATCAGGTGCGCGTCGCCGTCCAGTTGCTGGACGCGGCGAGCGGTTCGCAGATCTGGGGCGACCACTACGACGCGGCGCTGGAGACGACGTCGTTGTTGGAAACCCAGGATCGAATCGCTGGGCAGGTGGCCTCAGCTGTCGCGGATTCGTCGGGGGTCATCGTCCGTGCCTCGCGTGCGACGGCCCGGCGCCGTAGCACGGAGCGATTCGAGGCCTACGACTGCGTCTTGCTAGGCCATGCATACGTCGAGATCCACACCGCTGCGGTCCATGCTCCGGCGCGGGATTGCCTGGAGCGTGCCGTGAGGCTCGATCCGGCGTACGCGGATGCCTGGGCCCATCTCGCCTATCTGTACCGCGAAGAATTCCACCACGGCTTCAATGTGAAGCCCGCTTCGATCGATCGGGCGCAGGCGGCTGCCGATCGCGCCCTCGAACTGGATGGGGCCAATCCGATGGCCTACTTCGCGTTGTCCCAGATCCACTTCAGCCGGCTCGACCTTCCCGCGGCGATGGCCGCGATGGAGCGGGCCATCGAGCTCAATCCGAACGACACCGTCGTGCTTGCCACGTTCGCGACCTACCTCATCCGGGCCGGCGAGGTCGATCGCGGCATGGAGCTGGCGCGGGCCACCGCGCGGCTGAATCCGCTGCACCCTGGTTGGCTCCACACATCGATCGGCCTCTACCACTACCTGCGAGGTGAGTTCGCCGAGGCGTTGGATGCCCTGGCGCGTTCGCAGTACCGCGACGATATCCAGACGCTCGTGTTGCAGGCGGCCGCCGAGGCGCAGCTCGGCCTGCCCGGGGTCGACGCGACGCTCGAGAAGCTGCGTGCGGTCGCTCCTGCGCTGTGGGAGTCGCCCAGGCAGGAGTTACGGCGCTACTTCCTCATCGACGAAAACGTCGACGCGGTGGCGCGAGGTCTGCTGCTCGCCGGCCTCGAGGTCGGCTGAAGCTTCAGAGCCGGTAGCGGTGCACGATCGGAAGACGGCGGCCGGTGCCGAAGGCCTTCTTCGAGACGCGCAGTACGAGCGGCGACTGCCGGCGCTTGTATTCGTTGCGGTCGAGTCGGCCGACGATGTTGGCGGCCACTTCCTGCGTTGCGCCTGGCGGCGCCGTGATTCCGGAGACGCCGAGGCCGCCCTCGATGGCCTGGTACAGCACGTCGTCGAGGATGTCGTAGGTCGGCAGGTCGTCGCTGTCGAGCTGGTCCGGGGCAAGTTCTGCCGAGGGAGACTTCTCGATGGTGTTGACCGGAACCTGCGGCCGAGCCCGGTTCGAATGGCGCGCGAGGGCGTAGACGTCGCGCTTGTAGACGTCGCCTAACACCGCGAGCCCGCCGACCGTATCGCCGTACAGCGTGCAGTAGCCGACCGAGAGTTCGCTCTTGTTGCCGGTAGCGAGGACCAGGCGATTCTCGGCATTCGAGACGGCCATCAGGACGGCACCGCGGATACGGGACTGGATGTTCTGCTGCGCGAGGCCGTAATCGTCGCGTTCGCCGAAAAGGCTCGCGAAGATCTGGCGATAGCCCTCGTACACGGTGCCGATATCGACGGTGCGGCATGGAATGCCGAGGTTGCGTGCGAGTTCGTGGGCGTCGGAGACGCTGTGCTCGGAGGAGAACGGCCCTGGCATCGCGACACCGGTGACGTTGTCGGCGCCGAGGGCCTCGACGGCGAGCCAGGCGGTGACGGCGGAATCGATTCCGCCCGAGAGCCCGATCACGGCCGCTGGCGGGAGACCTTGCTTCTGGAAGTAGTCGCGGATCCCGAGCACGAGACCAGCGGCGAGTTGTTCGACGTCGCCGAGGTCTTCGATCGTGTCCTGTGCTGCGGCCGGCGCCGTTTCGAGATCCACGATCTCGAGCCCGGTCTCGAACAGCGGCATCGCGGTGCGGATGCGGCCCTCCGCATCGACGACGAAGGAGCCACCGTCGAAGATCAACTCGTCGTTGCCGCCGACCTGGTTGACGAACACGATCGGAACCGAGTGCTTCACCGCCAGGTCTCCGAAGAGGCGGCGCCGCTCGGCGGGTTTTCCCACATGCCAGGGGGAGGCCGAGAGATTCAGGACCAACTCGGCGCCGTCGGCCGCCATGTCCCCGACCGGGTCGCGCCGGTAGCCGATTTCGTCGACCCAGGCGTCTTCGCAAACGGTGAGGCCGAGGCGGCGGCTGCCGAGCAACGATGTCGCGCGATCCTGGGCCGAGACGAAATAGCGGTTCTCGTCGAAGACATCGTAGGTGGGCAGCAGCGTCTTGTGTTGGACGGCGACCTCCTTCCCGTCGGCCAACAAGAGTGCGGCGTTGGCCAGGTGTCGACTGCCCCGCCCTTCGACCGGAAGCGCGGCGCCGAGACTCATGGCGATCTTCTTGGAGGCGCGCGTGAGGGTCTCGAGCTCGCGCAGCTGATCGCGGACGAAGCCGTCGCGTTCGAGCAGGTCCTGGGGCGGGTAGCCGGTCAGCACCAGCTCGGGGAGCACCACCAGCTCGGCACCCGCCGCGGCGGCGCGGTCGGCGGCCTGTTCGGCGAGCTTCCGGTTGCCTTCCAGATCCCCGACGGTGGGGTTGAGCTGTGCCAGCGCGATCTTCACGGGCGCGAGAATCCCGCTGGCCAGCGCACTCGTCAATGGCTCTCGAGGGTGGGGGTGGGCCGGTGCCCGGGCGCTCGCGGCCGCTAACTTGGTTGCCGATGAGCCAAGCCCTCGACGTGATCGGCCCGACTTCGAACTTCTACGTTTCCCAGCGCCTGCGGCTCCACTACGTGGATTGGGGGAACGAGGACGCCCCTACCGTCGTGCTGGTTCACGGCGGCAAGGACCATGCCCGGAACTGGGACCATGTGGCCCGGGTACTGCGCCACGATTACCACGTGGTCGCGCCGGATCTCCGGGGCCACGGCGATAGCGCCTGGGCTGTGGGGGGCACCTACGCGATCTGGGATTTCGTCCTCGATCTGGCGCAGCTGATCGAGGCCCTCGGCGGCGGGCCGGTGATCCTGATCGGGCACTCCCTAGGCGGGGCCGTGGTGCTGCACTACGCGGGCACGTTCCCCGATCGGGTTTCGAAGCTGGTCTCGATCGAAGGGATGGGCCCGCCGCCGGAGATGCAGAAACGGCTCGAAGCGACGCCGGCGCACGAGCGAATCGGGAATTGGGTCGAATCGATGCAGGGCCTCGCGGGTCGCGCGCCGCGACGTTATGCGAGCATCGACGAAGCGGCGAAGCGCATGCAGGAAGCCAACCCTCACCTCTCTGGCGAGCAGGCACGTCATCTCACGGTCCACGGTGTGGCGCGCAACGAAGACGGTACCTTCAGCTGGAAGTTCGATAACTACGTGCGCGCCTTCGCGCCCGCTCGCTTCCGCAGCGAAGACACGCGTTCGCTCTGGGCGCGCGTCAGCTGCCCGGTCTTGTTGATGCGTGGCACCGAGAGCTGGGCCAGGGATCCCGAGAAGGACGGCCGCATGTCAGCCTTCAGCGACGCCCGCGTCGTCAACGTCGAAGGCGCCGGCCACTGGGTGCACCACGACCAACTAGACATCTTCCTGAAAGCAAGCCAGGAATTCCTCTGAGCGGGGACGGACTCCTCAAAGTTTCAAAGTTGCAAGTTTACCCACAGGGAAACCTGCAACTTTGAAACTTTGAGGAGTCCGTCCCCGCTCAGAGGAAGTAGACGAGTAGGACGTCGCCGAAGGCGGCGGGGCGTTCCTGGCCCTCGATTTCGAACTTGATGCCGATGGTGGCGCGCACGCCGCCGTCCGGGAGCCTGCGCAGGTTCTTGAGCATGGCGTGCATGCGGATGCGATCCCCGCATTTGACCGGCGTGCGCAGCCGTACGCGTTCGACGCCCGGGTTCACCAGCATCTTCGCCCGGAAGTCGACGATCTGTTGCAGCATGAACGGCGCGAGCGACATGGTGAGGTGGCCGTGGGCGATGGTCGTTCCATAGGGCGACTCGGTCTTGGCGCGCACCGGGTCGCAGTGGATCCATTGTTTGTCGTTGGTGGCTTCGCCAAACATGTCGATCCGCTCTTGCGTGATCTCGAGCCAGTCGGCTGCGCCAAGATCCTTCCCGATCAGACTCTCAGCGGTCTCGATGCTGTCGACGAGTCGGGGATTCGGCATGTGAGGGCTCCGGGCGCTGCAGGAAGCCGCCAATCTAGCGAGTGCGCCGGTTTCAGGCGCGTTCGATTGCGGTGACTTCGAACCATCGTTCGTGATCGGTCTCGTGTCGCACGACGATCTCTCGTGCGATCCGTACGGGCATTCGATGCCCGATGCACCGCACAAGGAACGCGTCGCCGTCGCTTTTTACGTCGGCCACGTTCGGAATCTCGATGGTCTCATTCTCGGTCCACGCGGTGAATCGCATCCGGGTGCGCCCGACCACATCCAGGGCAAAGGCCCGACCGATCGCGAAGCCGAGCCGCCTGGCGGCGAGTTCCGGCTCGCCGAGCCAGCTCTCAGGCGGACGCGGCGTCGCGAGGCGCCCGGCCCGCAAGACTCGCAGCACCGTTCCGAGCCCGCGGGAGGTCTCGAGCGTAAGCTCGGCACCGAGGTCGGCGAATTCCTCGATCGGGCCGAGGTCGCGGGCGTTGCGGCTGGTGGGGTTGAACTCGAGCGCGACGCCGCAGTCGGCTCCCTCCTGAACCACCGTCACCCGAACGAGATCCGCCGTGATCCGGCGCGGAACCAGCATCTCGGCCAGTATAGGCGGGGCTTGGAGGCCGGAAACGTGGGATCGAGCAGGAGTAGTGGGGTGGCTCGGGCAATCCGGGTTGGCGTTCGCGTGGTGCCCGCGGACGCCCGGGACCCGCAGTCGTTGGCTCGCATCGTCGAACTGGCCGCTGAGGCCGAGGCCGCCGGTATCGCGCTGCTGGCTGTACCGGAACGCCTGGGCGTCGGTGGCGTGCCGGCAGCACTGCTGGTCTGCGCTGCTGCCGCGGCCATCACCGAGCGGCTGGTGATCGCCACCGCGGTCCTTCCGCTGCCGCTCCATCATCCTCTTCGCGTGGCCGAGGACGTGGCGACGCTGGACGGAATCGCGGGCGGGCGCTTCGAACTGGGGATCGGGCTGGGTGCGGACCGCGGCGAACTCGCCGGCTTCGGACTCGAGGCGGAGGATCGCGGCGGGCGCTTCGAGGAAGCGATCGCCATCCTGCGCGCCGCCTGGGACGAGGGACCGATCCAATTCGAGGGTCGTCACTTCCAGCTGGACGGGATCGAGGTGTTCCCCAAGCCGGCGCGGCCGGGTGGGCCGCCGCTCTGGGTCGGCGCACGCGCGGAGTTGGCGCTTCGTCGCGCGGCGCGGTTGGATCTCGGGGTGCTGGTCGACGTCCGAACCGAGGTGTCGCCGTATCTTCACGAATCCCTCGAGGCGGGTTCGCGGCCACGCGTCGCAGTGACCGGCGCCGGAGCCGAGGCGGCGGATCGCGCCAACGAGCTTGCGACGAACCCGGACGTCGCGGTCGACCTCTGGCTCGAACTCGATCCAGCGAAGCCGCACGGGCTGGACGAGGTTCACCGATTGGCAGATACGCTGTCGAGCTGACCTCCGAACGCGCTTCGGGGACTTGCGTATACTCGCCGCCGGGAGGGCATCGCCATGAATCGATCCCTGCGAATTGCGGCCTGGGTCCTGGGTATCGGGCTGTTCGGATTCTTCGCACTCGGCGGCTTCGCCTACGAGTTGTTCATCGGGCTCGATTGGACGGCCTATCCCTTCGGGAGCGCGATCCAGTCGTTATTCGAGGCGACGGGTCTGGCGGGCAACAACGCGATGGCCGGGCTCTTCTACATCGTGCTCGGTCTCGTCTTCATCGGCGTGCTCGCGGGCCGCTTCGCAAGCAGCTCCAGTGACCAGGCGCCGGATGCCGGCCGCCGCAGGGCGCTCGCCGTGGGCGCGGGCGTCGGCGCTTCGGTTCTGGCCGGTGGTGTCGCGGTGCTGCGTGGGGCGTTCGGTTGGGGACGCGCGCCGTCGGGCTGGATCGAAGTCAACAAGCACGTGCAGGCCAAGGTGCCGACCCATCACGAGAACTATCTCGATGAATGGAAGGGCGCGCGTGTCGATCCTGATGCCGGCTATCGGCGCCTCGGCCGCACGGATTGGCGCATCTCGGATGTCGTGCTCGGCTCGGGTCGAGTGGGTCGCCTCGAGGGATCGAAGGGCGTGGATGTGATCCGCCGCGCGCTGGATCGTGGCGTCAACTACATCGATACGTCGCCTGACTACTCGGCAACTGGAAGCGAGACCGTCGTCGGTGAGGCGATCCAGGGGCGTCGAGACGAAGTCTTCGTGGCCACCAAGTTCTGTACGCCGTGGGGCCATCTCGGTGCCGGCACCCCGGTGGCCGACTACAAGCGCATCATCGAGGAGAGCCTCACCCGGCTCCGAACCGACCATGCGGATCTCGCCCACGTGCATTCCTGCGATTCGGTCGATCGATTGATGGACGAGAATCTGCACGAAGCCTTCGACCGCCTGAAGGAAGAAGGCAAGGTTCGAAATCTCGGCTTCTCATCGCACACACCAAACCTGACGGCGGTCGCGACGGCGGCCGTCGAGTCCAGCCGCTTCGATGTGATGATGCTCGCCTATCATCACGGAGCCTGGCCTAGCATTCCGGGTCTGATCGACCGCGCGCACGACGAGCAGGACATGGGCGTGATCGCCATGAAGACGCTCAAGGGCGCCAAGCACGAGAATCTGGCGGACTTCCAACAGCAGGCGCCAAGCTACAGCCAGGCTGCGCTCAAGTGGGTGCTTTCCAACCCCAACGTTTCCGCCGCCGTGATCTCGTTCTTCGAATTCCAGCATGTCGACGAGTATCTGCGGGCTTCAGGTCAGCGGCTGACGCCAGACGACACGGCCCTCCTCGGCGAGTACGACCGCCAGATCGCGGGGACCCACTGCGCGCCGCACTGCGGCGTCTGTCTGTCGAGTTGCAGCGAGCAGCTCGCGATCAACGACATCCTGCGCCATCGCATGTACTTCGAGGACTACGGCGACGAGAAAGAGGCGATGCGCCTCTACGCGAAGCTCGAGAAGAACGCCTCGACCTGTGTCGGTTGCGCCGCGCCGTGCGCGGGTTCCTGCCCGGTGGGGATTCCGATCCAGGAGCGGCTGGCGGGAGCGCACGATCTGTTGACCTTGGTCTGAAGCGCGCGCCACGGTCGCGAGGGCCGCGATGAGTTCGCCGATGCTGCCGAGATCCTGGATCGTCACCGCGCGAAGTTAGCGCGGCGGATCTTCGGGACCGCGCGGGATGACGAAGATGCGAATTCCGTGAGCGACCCCCTCGACCGCGCCGAGGAGCGCGACGCCGATCCCGAACGAGAGCGCGATGGTCTCGATGATTTGCGTGCCGGGGCTGAGGCTGCTGTCCTGGATCCAGGGCCCCAGCGTCGCGGCGAGGATGAGCACACCCACCAGCCGCGTCAGCACGTGATCGGTCAGGGAGTAGCGGCCGCGCATCCCTCGAGACTAACGCTTGTGCTCCAGCGCTCCCAACGTCGCAGGCGGGAGCTTCATCGCTGCGCGGTCGCCGACTCGCTACCGGCCAGTTCGTTCATGCGCGTGGCGAGGCCCGTGTCGTTCGCGGTGATGCCGCCGGAATCGTGGGTCGTCAGGTCGACGGTGACGCGGTTGTAGACGTTGAACCACTCGGGATGGTGGTTCAGGCCCTCCGCGACGATGGCCACTTTCGTCATGAAGCCGAACGCTTCGATGAAATCCGTGAAGGTGAACTGCTTGTGCAGTTTGCCAGCCTCGACCGTCCAGCCATCGAGGCTGGCGAGCGCGGCCTCGAGCGCGCTCTCGTCGAGGAGCGGGAACTTCATTCCTTCGGCTCGTGAATCGCCTTCACGAAAGCCTCGAAGAGTGCCGTGCTGATGGTCTTCTGATCGGCGCGACCGTAGACCTCGCGGAAGGCCTTCAGCGGGATGATGCCCTTGGCCATCGAGCGATGGCCGCCGCCGACCCCGAGGCCCTCGACCACGGCGCGCACGACTTCGCCCGCCGCGCGGACATACCCGACGTTGCGTACCGAGAAGACCAGGTTGCTGCCGACGGTACCCGCGGCAATCGCCCACTCGGTGTGCTCGGCTTGGAGCCCCAGCTCGGCGACCTGGGGAATGACGTCTTCGCGAACGCGTCCGAGCACGAGCAGATGGATGCCCTCATCGATCTTGGTGCGCGCGAGTGCGCGGCCGAGTGCTCGCAACCCGTCCCAGGGCAGGGCCGGGCGTTCGATGCGACGGAGCAGCGCTGGGCTGTGGCGCTGGTGAACCGTCGCGAAAGCGCGCATGTCGGCCGCACTGGTATCGCGACCCAACAACTGCGTATCGCTCTTGATGCCATAGAGCAGGGCCGTCGCGAGCTTGGGGCGGATCTCGAGCCCGGCGGCCTCGAGGTACTCGATGAGCATGGAAGCCGTGGCCCCGTAGCTTACGCGGATGTCCTTGAAGATCGAGTCGTAGCCGGTGCGTTCCGGGTGATGATCGATCACGGCTTCGACGCTCAAGACCCGGGCCGGCGGGCTCTCGCCGAAGACATTCGGTTGCACGTCGACGAGGGCCAACGCGTCGAACTCGTCGAGTTCGTCCGGCGTCACGACGCGAACGTCGATACCAAGCGCCTGCACCATGGCCTGATTCTCGGGCCGGGTGATCGCACCAAACGAGATCAGCGGCGCGGTCGGGGATTTGCGACCGAGGACGGCGCGCAAGCCGAGACCGGCCGCGATGCCATCGGGATCGGGGTCCGGCTGGAGCAGGATGCCAATCCGGTCGCGGGCGCCGAGCAGTTCCCGGAGTTCGACCACACGGTGCAGGTTGCCGAGGTGGGCGAACTCGTGGTCCACGTCGTCGCGGATCTGCGTGCGCAGGCCGGTCCGTCGCAGGCACGGATGCTCGGGAAGGTCATCGTCGTCGAGCCTGTCCGACATCACCAGGACGGGCGCATCCGGGGCCGCCGCATGCACGGCGGACACCGCAGCGCGCACGAACGGGCCTTCATCCGAGATCAGCGCGAACTCGTCGCCGCTCTTCGGGTCGAGTTTGGTGATCGCGTCAGCGGAGAGGCCGCCAGGGAGTGCATGGAATCCGGGCGGACGCGCACGAGTCTCGTCCTCACGCGGCACCCACGTCAGTTCTTCGCTCTCGCTCGAGCCGATGCGCGCCCAGAGCCTTGCCAGCTCGGCGCCATCGCAAACGATGAATCGACGACCCATCGGATCCCCATCGCCGCAGGCCAGTCCCGAAGGGGGAGCCCACAGGCGCTGCATTCTAACCAACTCCAGTCGGGCCAACTCCTCCCGGTTATTCGGGAGGCCCCGCTGCCTGGGCCGTGAGTCGACGCGCCGGCCCCGGAACCTATGGTCAAGTATCACATACGATCGTTCTTGAAAGAACGAACGATCGTGCTATATATAGCGCCATGCCGCGTCCCCATCCTGAGCCCCGCCGCCTCGAGATCCTCGCCACCGCTGCCGATCTCGCCTCCGCCGAGGGTCTGGATCGGCTCTCGATCGGCGCCCTGGCCGCCAACGTGGAGATGAGCAAGAGCGGCCTGTTCGCCCACTTCGGGGCCAAGGAAGCCTTGCAGGCGGCAGTGGTCGACCATGCCGCTGCAGCCTTCGAGCTTGCGGTGCTGGCCCGGGCCAGCGAGGCTCCGGCGGGTCTCCCGCGCCTCCAGGCCCTGGTCGCGCATTGGATCGATCACGTCGAACACAGCGTGTACCGGGGGGGCTGCTTCTTCGACGCCGCCTCGAGCGAGTTCGCCTCGCGCCCGGGCCGGATCCGCGAGCAGCTGGCCAGCCTCTGCAAGCTCTGGTTGGCCGAGCTCCGCGAGCAGGCCGAACTCGCGGTGCGCCTGGGCGAGTTGGATGCGTCCGTCGATCCCGATCAGCTCAGCTTCCAGCTCCACGCCTACGTGGGCGAGGCGAACTGGTCGCATCAGCTCCTCGACGAACCGGCAGCCTTCGACCGCGCCCGCGCGGCCGTGGCCGCGACGCTCGCCGCCTGCGCGCCCCCCGAACCCCGACCCAAGGAGTCCAACACATGACACCGAACGATCGCCTCCTACGTCTCGCACTCCGGGCCAATGCGAGCTTCTCCAGCGCGTGTGCCATCGCCGCCCTGATCGGCGGGAGCTCATTGGCGAACGCACTCGCAATTCCGGATCCGGCCTTCCTTCCCGCGCTCGCCGTGAACCTCCTGGTCTTTGCAGGCTTCCTGGTGTGGCTCTCGACCTGCATCGTCATCTCGCCAGCGCTTGGCTGGGGCGTCGTCGTGGCCGATGCCCTGTGGGTCGTCGGGACGATTCCGATCGTGGCTGGCGATGTCCTGAACGGCACAGGGGACATGGTCGCCCTCCTGGTCGCCGCGTTCGTGGCTCTCTGGGCCGTGCTCCAGGCCGCCGGCATCCGAAGGATGACGAGCCGCAGCCTGATGGCGCGTAGGGGCTAGAGGAGGGCTAGAGGGGCTTGTTCATGAAGCGAGCCGCGGTCGCATAGCCGAGGTTCCGGTAAAGGGCCTGGGCGGCCGCGTTCGGCTCGAACACGTTCAGTCCGATGCGTCGGCAGCCGCCGCGGCGAAGCTTCTCTTCGACCCGTGCCAGCGCGGCCGTGGCGTGGCCCTTGCGTGGCCCTTGCGGCGCTCGGCTTCGTCGACGGCCACGTCGTAGACGAACGCTTCCCGGGTCGAATGGTCCTCGAAGAGCCAGAGCGACTCCGGCCATCGCGTCAAACCCGCTCGACGAGCAGGAGCAACTCGTCGACGGCCGCGACGCGTAGCGCCGCACCATTCGGGACGATGGAATCCGCTTCGCAGCGGGCATTCCAGGTTTCCCCCGAGACCCGTACGGTTCCCACGGAACCGCCTTCTGGCAAGGGTGCGAACGAAGCGGCCACGGTCGCCCGCTGCCCGATCATGCCGTCGGCTCCGATCCGCGACGGCCGCGCCGGGACGACGAGGTCGAAGATCCACTCCGCCATCCGGCCGGCGATGTGCGAACCCGCGTAAACGAGCGCCATCAAGCCGACGAATAGGATGGCAAGGGTCAGGGCGGCGAAGCCCAGCAGGCTCAGCATGAACTCCATGCCCCAGAGGCTCTGCTCTCGAACGATCGGGCGCAAGCGCCGCCCGCCTGCGTCATCATGCGCCCCAGCAGAGGAGGACTCACATGTCCGGAGCGCTCGAGGGAATCAAGATCGTCGACCTGACGGCCATGATCACGGGGCCCTACGCCACGATGATCCTGGCCGACCAGGGGGCCGACGTCGTCAAGATCGAGCCGCCGGGAATCGGCGACATCATGCGCTTCCTCGGCTCCCATCGGGCCGGCATGACGGCGCTGTTCGCCTCCTGCAATCGCAGCAAGAAATCCGTCGTCGTGAACCTGCGCGAAGAAGCCGGCAAGGAGATCGTGCGCGAGCTGGTTCGCGATGCCGATGTCTTCATCCAGAACTTCCGACATGGCGTGATCGATCGGATGGGGCTCGGCGAGGAGGTCTTGCGCACGGACAACCCGGACCTGATCTATGTCTAGCTCACCGCCTTCGGTGAGCAGGGTCCCTACGCCACGCGGCCGGCCTACGATCACATTCTCCAGGGGATGACCGGGGCCGCCTACGTGCAGGCAGATCCGCCGGAATACATGCGCCAGACCTGGTGCGACAAGATCACAGCGGTGATGACGGCCCAGGCGATCACGGCGGCACTGTTCGCCCGCAACACCGGCACGGGTGGCCAGCACCTCAAACTCTCGATGCTCGACGCGGGCATTTCCTTCCTTTGGCCCGACGGGCATGCCAACACGATGTTGCTGGAAGAGGACGCCACGATCCTGGCGCCGATCTCCCAGACCTATCTTCCGACGGAGACGGCGGACGGTTTCGCCACCGTCGCCGCCGTGACCGAGCAGCAATGGACCAGCCTGCTGATCGCGATGGGGCGCGAGGAAATGCTGGCGGATCCACGCTTCGCGACGACCGAGGCGCGCCTCGCCAACCTCACCGAGTTTCGCGAGGCGCTCAGCGAGGGCAACGACGAACTCTCGACCGCGGAACTGATCGAACGCCTGGCGGAAGCCCAGGTCCCCTGCGGTCCGATCCTGCGGCCCGAAGAGGTGCCGGACTTCGAGCAGGTCGTCGCCAACGAGACGATGGTCGAGAGCGATCATCCGGTGATGGGTCGGATTCGTGAGCCGCGGCCGCCGGCGCGCTTCGAGAAGACACCGGCCGAGATCCGCCATCCCGCACGAACGCTCGGAGAGGACACCGATGTGGTTCTCCGTGGGCTCGGCCGAAGTGAGGCCGAGATCGCCAAACTGCGGGAGACCGGGATCGTCAGCTGACGAAAGCCGTCGCCCCGGTCAGTGCGCCTTCGCGGGTTCTACAGCGGGTTCACGGCGCTTGCGCGGGTGGGGTCGGCTGGCATTGCGCAGCATCCGCTCGGCCGCTCGGCGCACGGCATTGTCCGGGTCGTTCTCGGCCAGACGCTTCGCGATGGCGAGGGTCGGCGCGGGTGCGCCCGCCGCGATCAACGCCAGCGAGCGGGCGGCGGCCCCGCGCAGGGCGGCGTCCTGGTGCGTCGCGGCGCGTTCCAACAGCGTCACCGCCGCCGGAGAGCGAACCCCGCCACAGGCCCTGAGCGTGATCTCGGTCAGCGCTGCATCGAGCGGCGTCGCACTATGAGCGACGACTTCGCAGAGCGCGCCGGCGCTGACGGGACTGGCCGCGGCCAGCTGTGCCGAGATCCGCCGTGCTTCGATCACGGCCACCGGATCCACGGCGTGAGGCACCCGCTCGGCCCCGACACCAGCAGCCAAGGCCGCATCTTGCTCGATCACGGCGATGACGCCATTGGCCCCGAGCGAACGCAAGCTACCCGGGCCGCCGTCGATCCAATCGAGATAAGTCTCGGCCAGCTTGGCCGAGGCCTCCCGCGTAGCTGCGAGTGCCTGGATCGCTTCGCTCCAGCGTCGCTCTCCGTTTCGATGGGCTTCGGGGTCGACCAGGCGGATCACCTCGCCGGGTTCGTCGACCAATACGTAGGGAGGCCGCGCACCGCGCAGGAACAGGATGGCGCGATCGCCCTCGGCGAGCGGGTGGGGACGCAGGGGCGAACGCTTGATCTCGAAGGGCGCCTCGGCCTGGCCCACCAGTGCCGTGGCTTCGGTTACGGCGATCCGACCCTCGCTGACGGCGCCGATTCGGACCCGGACCACCCGGTCAGCGGCATCCAGGCGCTCATGGACCGCGCGGGGCCGACCGGCGCTCGGATGACCAACCTGGGCAAGCGCCGTCGCTGATAGCAGCAGGGCGGCGGCCAGGGGAACCAGGACGCACGAAGGGTGGTGGCTGCGGGCGGGCACGGCGCCCGATCATAGCGGGGGTCGGGCGCCTCGCGGCCAAGCAACGGGCCTGGCACGGATGCGGAATCCACCCCAACTCGCCGGGGTGCCGCTACAATTCCGGGCGCTCCGGCTGTCCCCGCCCGAACAGAGCACGAGCGCAGTTCGAGACAGCCGACCCCGATAGCCGACCCAGAGGAGCGAAGTGCCGATCATCCAGATTCCGCCGCCCTATCGTGGCCCCACCGGGGGTGCCAGCGAAGTCGACGTGGATGGAGCGACCCTGCTCGAGTGCTTGCAGGGCGTTGAGGCAAAGTATCCGGGTTTCGGTCCGCTGGTCCTCGATGCCAAGGGCGGCTTGCGGAAGTTCGCCACCTGGTTTCGCAATGGTGACAAGCTGACCGGCGACGTCCTCTCGACTCCGCTCGAGCCGGGCGATGCCATCGACATCATCTCTTCCGTCGCAGGCGGTTAGCCCGCGACCCCAACCCTGTTTCCAGTTCCATCAAGGAGAACCCCATGGCCGGCCCCGCCGACGACAAGATGATCCGCGTCGACATGACGAACCAGACCGCGACGATCGAGGACTTCCCCGCCGAGTACCGGCTCCTGGGTGGTCGCGCTCTCTCGGCCAAGATCCTGAGCGCGGAGTGCGATCCCACCTGCGATCCGCTCGGCCCGGACAACGTGCTCGTGATGGCGCCCGGCGTCGTCTCGGGAACGGCGGCGCCGACCTCGGGCCGCATCTCGATCGGTGGCAAGAGCCCGCTGACCGGCGGCATCAAGGAGGCGAACACGGGCGGTCAGCCCGGTCAGCACCTGATGAAGCTCGGCATTCGCGTGATCGTCGTGAAGGGTCAGCCTTCCGATGCTGAAGCGCGCTACGGCCTCGAAGTGAACGCCGACGGTGTGAAGGTGGTTGCCGCCGACGCACACAAGATGAAGCGCAACTACGCGCTCTGCATGGATCTGCACGGCGAGTATCCGAAGACGGCGTCCTTCATCACCTGCGGCCCCGCCGGCGAGATGCGCCTGACGGGCGCCTCGGTCGCGACAACCGATCAGGACAACCGCTACCCCGCCCGCCACGCGGCGCGCGGTGGGCTCGGTGCAGTGATGGGTTCGAAGGGTCTGAAGTTCGTGGCGGTCGATCCGGGCCGCTCGGGTGTCAGGCGCCCGGCCGATCGCGCCAGGTTCGGCGAACTCTGCAAGACCTACACGAAGGACTACCAGGAAGGCCCGCAGATGTTCCAGTTCGGAACCTCCTCGGTCGTTCCGATGGCGAACATGCTGAACACGCTGGTCTACAAGAACCGCGTCGAAGGCCAGAGCCCCGACGTCGAGACCCTCGACGGTGCGCGCATCGTCGAGAGCTTCGAGACCCGTGGCGGCGAGATGCACAACTGCATGACCGGCTGCATCGTGAAGTGCTCGAACATCGTGCACGACGCTCAGGGTGAGTACAAGACCTCGGCCCTCGAGTTCGAAACGCTGACGCTGCTCGGCTCGAACTGTGCTGTTGCTAGTTGGGAAGACGTCGCCGACATGGACCGGCTCTGCGACGAGCTCGGGCTCGACACGATCGAGACCGGCGGCGCGATCGCGATCCTGATGGACTCGGGTGGCCTCGACTGGGGCGATGCCGACGGCATGCGCACCCTGCTGAACGAGATCGACCAGGGCACCGACCGCGGCAAGGCGATCGGCAACGGCGCCGTCGCGACCGGCAAGTTCACGGGCCACCACCGCGTGCCGCACGCTCTGGGCCAGACGATCCCGGCCTGGGATCCGCGGCCGCTCAAGGCGACCGGCGTCACCTACTGCACCAGCCCGATGGGCGCCGACCACACGGCCGGCCTCGTGGTGAACCCGGGTCTCTCCCAGGATCAGTACGTGTGGGAGAGCCAGAAGAGCCAGATCGTGAACGCGGTCTGCGACTCCTCCGGCTTCTGCCAGTTCCTGCAGCCGTCCCTCGACGACATCCGGAACTTCTACGGCGCGCTCTACGACGAGGAAGTCAGCCGCGAGCAGATCCACGACCAGGGCTGGCAGTGCCTCGAGGATGAATGGGCCTTCAACAAGGCGGCGGGTCTGACCGCCGAGGACGGCTACCTCTCGGAGGCACTCCAGAAGGACCCGATCGCGGGCCAGGTGTTCGACGTGCCGATGGACATCATCAACCAGATGTACACGAAGCTTCCCGCGCAGGAAGATCTCTTCGCGGCGAAGGCTTCCGGGTAGTTCCAGCCGGTAGGACGATAGGATCGAATGGACGGGCAGGGGGTGGACCCCCTGCCCGTCAGTCGCTTTATGCCCCGCGACGTACGCATGAGAGGGTTCGCCGAGCGCGCGGACGTAGACGAGGTTGAAGGCTTCCTCGCCGAGCACGCGCGCGTCTTGCCGGCGGAACCGGTCCCGCTGCTCGAGTGCACGGGTCGCGTCCTCGCCGAGGAGGTTTCAGCCGTCGTCGATGTTCCGGGCTTTCCGCGTTCAGCGATGGATGGTTATGCGCTGCGCGGCGAGGACAGTTTCGGTGCCTCGGAACTCGACGCATTGCCCTTCCGGCTGGTCGGAGAAGCGATGCCCGGCCGGCCCTTCGTTGGCAGGGTTGGCAAGGGGGAAGCGGTTCGCATCATGACGGGCGCTCCGGTACCGGACGGCGCCGACGCTGTCGTGATGGCCGAAGTGTGCAGCGAAGATGGCAGACAGGTGCACGTCGCTGACGCCGTTGCGCCCCAGAAGAATGTCGGCGGCATCGGCGAGGACATTCGTTCGGGGGACCTGGTCCTGTCGGCCGGCAGACGCTTGCGCCCACAGGATGCGGGTCTGCTCTCGTCGATCGGGGTGGCCTCGGTTCTCTGCTATCGGCGCCCGCGGGTTCGTCTGGTCGTGACCGGCGACGAACTGCTTCCAGCCGGGAGTCTTCCCGGCGGCTCCCACATCGTGGACTCGAACTCGGTGGTTCTGCGCGGGCTCGCGCGACGAGACGGCGCCGAGATCCTGCCGTTCGAGATCCTCCCGGACCGGCCCGAGATCATTCGCGACGCGATGGCGACGGAGGATGCCGACGTCGTCCTCGTCTCCGGCGGCAGTTCGGTCGGCAAGGAAGATCACGCGCCTCTCCTGCTCACAGAGCTCGGCAGCCTCGATTTCCACGGCATCGCGATGCGTCCCTCGAGTCCGGCTGGCGTGGGCCGAATCGGCGACCGTTTCGTCTTTCTGCTGCCCGGGAACCCTGTTAGTTGTCTCTGCGCCTACGAATTCTTCGCTGGCCCGACGCTGCGGGCTCTGGGCGGCCGCGCCCGCGCGTGGCCGCATCGCAGGGCGATGCTTCCGCTGGCTCGAAAGATCACGTCGGCGATCGGGCGCGTCGACTACGTGCGTGTCGCTGTCGAGAACGGCAAGGTCGTTCCCATCGCGACCTCGGGTGCCTCCATCCTCTCCTCGACGGTGCGCGCGGCCGGCGCCGTGATCGTGCCGCGCGGGCTGGAAGGGATGGCCGAGGGCGCCGACGTCGAAGTTCTCCTGTACGACGACGCTCCCATCGCGTTCGAGGGGAGCGCATGAAGCAGCGGCAGTTCCTCGAAGTGCTCGATCGCGACGAGGCCGAGCAGCGTTGGCGCGCCGTCGTCGATGCCTCGCCAGCGGGATCCGAGGAGGTCTTCCTCGAAGACGCCCACGGGCGCGTGCTGGCCGATGACGTGCGCAGCGAAGTCGACGTGCCCGGTTTCGACCGCTCGAACATGGACGGCTTTGCCGTGCGTGCAGCCGACACCTTTGGTGCCAGTGAGGAGGCGCCGATTCGTCTTCAACTCAATCGGGAGACGATCCCGACGGGAATCGCGCCCCAGCAGGAGGTGGTGAGCGGCACCGCCACGATGATCGCCACCGGCGGGATGCTTCCGCGCGGCGCCGACGCCGTGGTTCCGGTCGAGCACACGGACATCGAGGAAGAGGGCGTGCTCACCGTGCGACACCCGCGTGTACCTGGGGGTGCGGTCGCGTTCGCGGGCACCGACATGGGCCAGGGCGAGACGGTTCTCTTTTCAGGCACGCGACTAACGTCTCGGGAGACGGGGCTGCTGGCCGCGATCGGTCATCAGCGGGTCTCGGTCGTGCGGCGCCCTGTCGTCGCGATTCTGTCGACCGGCGATGAGATCGTCCAGCCCGGCGAGGCGATGCGTCCGGGCCTGGTCTACGACAGCAACGGTCGCATCCTCGCAGACGCCGTTCGCGAGCTTGGTGGCCAGCCGCACTTCATGGGCGCGTTTCGCGACGATGAAGTGGTGCTCCGGGATGCGCTCGACCGCGCGCTCGGCGAAGCGGACCTGGTGCTCCTGTCCGGCGGCACGTCCAAGGGTGAGGGGGATCTGAACGCGCAGGTGGTGGCCGATCTCGAGCCCGGGATCGTGGTGCACGGTGTCGCTCTGAAGCCGGGCAAGCCCATCTGCCTCGCCGCCCATGGAGCGAAGCCCGTCGTCATCCTGCCGGGATTCCCCACCTCTGCCGTCTTCACGTTCCATGAGTTCGTGGCTCCCCTGCTGCGCGCGATGGCAGGGCTTCCTCCGGAGAGTCGCGAAACCCTGGCAGCAAGAATCGCCGCGAACGTTCAATCCGAGCGCGGGCGCCTCGAATATCTACTCGTCGGTCTCGTGAGGCGAGCGGACGGGTCGTTGGCCGCCTGGCCGATGGGCAAGGGCAGCGGCTCGGTGACTTCATTCTCGCGCGCGGATGGATTCGTGCGCATCGGGCGCAACACCGAACAGTTGGATTCAGGCGACGCGGTCGAGGTGACCCGCATCGGGCGCGAAGGGGCGGTGGCCGACCTGGTCGTGATCGGAAGCCACTGCGCCGGGCTCGATGTCGTCGCGTCGGCACTCGCTCGAGAGGGCCTGACGCTGAAGGTCCTGGCCGTAGGTAGCCAGGGCGGCCTGCAGGCAGCGGCGCGCGGTGAGTGCGATGCGGCGCCGATCCACCTGCTCGACCCGGAGACGAACGAATACAATGCACCCTTCCTCGGGGAAGGCATGCGCTTGTTGCGCGGCTACACACGCATGCAAGGCGTCGTCACGCGGGCCGGCGAAACACGCGAGACCGAGGCGCTTCTCGCAGACGATACGCTGCGCATGGTGAATCGGAACCGAGGCGCTGGCACCCGCGTCTTGATCGACGAGTTGCTAGGCGATCGCAAGCCGCCGGGCTTTCCGTACGAGCCCCGTTCGCACTATGCGGTGGCGGCCGCCGTCGTTCAGAAGCGCGCCGATTGGGGCGTCACGATCGAGACCGTGGCCCGCGAGAAGGGCTTGCGATTTCGACCGCTTCGCAACGAGCACTACGACTTCGTGGTGCCGGAGGATCGCTGGGATCGTCCCGGCGTGGTCGCGCTGCGTCGCGTGCTTCAACCTGGGAGCGCCGTGCGGCGGCAGCTGTCCGCCCTGGGGTTCGGCGATCCGGACGCGTGAGCGGGCTCGTGCAGCTTCGTATCGAGCGCCTCGCTGGTAGCGGTGAGGGCGTCGGCCGGGACGAAACAGGCCGGGTCGTGTTCGTCCCGGACACAGCGCCCGGGGATCTGGTCCAGGTGCGCATCGTCGAGGAACGCAAGCGCTTCGCCCGAGCGGAGTTGGCGTCGCTCGATGAACCCGGGCCGAGCCGAATCGACCCGCCGTGTCCGTTGGTGGGTGAATGCGGCGGTTGCGCCTGGCAGCATCTGGACTACGCGGAGCAATGCCACGCGAAGGCGGAGCGCGTGCGCGATGCCTTCGAGCGGGTCGCGGGGCTGGTCCTTCCGGGCCCAGTCGAATGCACGCCGAGCCCGGCACCCTTTGGCTACCGGAGCCGCGCGCGGGTGGGGTTCAGGGATGGCGTCGTCGGTTTTCGGCGACTTCGCTCGCACTCGTTGATCGCGGCCGCTCATTGCCCGGTCTTCGTTCCCGCCCTCGATGCGGCCTTGGCCCGACTGAATGCGGATCCACCCAAGGGGCACGGTGAACTGACGCTGGCAGCGGGCGAGGACGGATCCGTGAGCGTGACCGGGGATGGTCGCCAGAGCCCGGGGATCGAAATCCTTGCCGGGGACGATCCGATCCGAGTCTCGCCCGGCGTCTTCTTCCAGGCGAACGCGCTGCTGCGCTCGGACCTGGCTGCCGCCGTCCATCAGGCAGCGGGTCGCGGCAGCCGGGCGCTCGAACTCTTCTCGGGCTCCGGCTACTTCACGGTCGGTCTGGCTCGCCGATTCGAACAGGTTCTCGTCGTCGAGTCCCACGGCCGCGCTACCCGCGACCTGGCCGCGAATCTGGCGGCGGCAGGGCAGGACAACGTCGAGGTGGTGACCGGCCTCGCCGAACGGAAGCTTGCGAGCCCACGGCTTTCGGCCTTCGAACCCGAGGTGATCGTGCTCGACCCGCCAAGAAAGGGCCTCGAGCGCCAGGCCGTAGAACGAATCACGGCGCTTCACGCGCCCCGCATCGTCTACGTCTCCTGCGACCCCGCAACCCACGCCCGAGACTGCGCCCGGCTACTGACCGCGGGCTACCACCTGACAAGCCTCCACGCCTTCGACCTGTTCCCCCAGACCCCCCACACCGAAGCCCTGGCAACCCTGGAACGTTGAGCGGGGACGGACTCCTCAAGTTTCAACTATGCAAGTTTCCCTGTGGGGAAACTTGCATAGTTGAAACTTGAGGAGTCCGTCCCCGCTCTTAGGGTTCGATGAGGCCGTGGCGGAGGGCGTAGCGGACGAGTTCGGTGGCTTTGCGGGCGCCGAGTTTGCGCATCACGCTGGTGCGGTGCGCTTCGACGGTCTTCGGGCTGATCCCGAGATCGACGGCGATTTCCTTGGCGGAGAGGCCCTCCGCGATCAGTTGGAGAACCTCGCGCTCGCGACCCGAAAGCACCGAGAAAGGCTCCGAGTGGCCTCGGTCAGGTGAGCGCAGTTGCTGCACGATCTCCTTGGCCACGATCGGGCTGAAGTAGCTGCCGCCCTTCAGCACCGCACGCACCGCCGAAACGACTTCGCCGACGCGACTACCCTTCAACACGTACCCGTCTGCGCCTAACGTCACGGCGCTCTGGACGAACGGCGCATCCGCGTGGACCGACAGCAGCACGACCTTGACATCCGGGTGATCGCCGCGGATCCGCGCGAGCGCTTCGAGTCCTCCCAATCGCGGCATCGTGATGTCCATGATCGCGAGGTCCGGTTTGTGGAAGGAAATCTGTTCCAGGACCTCGCGGCCGTCGGATGCTTCGGCGCAAACCGAAATGTCACCCTCCTGCTCGAGCAGGCGTCGCACGCCTTCGCGAACGATGGCGTGGTCATCAGCGATCAGCACTTGAATCACGACGCTTCTCCAACCGACCGCAGGCCCGACAGGCCTGAACCTGTCGAGCAACGTAACCTTTCTCCTAAGGAAAAACCCTCCAGGGAGTTGAATAGGGTATTTCTCTTAGTCCTCGTGGTTCCGCCTGACACCCAGGCGGATCGAAGATACGTTCCGATCGTTCGTGCTCGAGCAGGGATTCGCCGGACCGATTCACCCATGCGGAGTTGAAGTTGCCCCGTCCGCCGCACACCGGTTCAGGGACCCGACGGCCCGCACGGCCCGTCGTTTCGCCGAGGCATCCGAGCGGCACCCTGTTCGTCGAGGGCGCTGGAGACCGCGCGATCATCGAAGGATGGGCGCGTTCGATCTCGCCGCGCTTCGAGCGCAGCGTTCGCGGTGCCACGGTGATTCTTGGCGGTCGCCAACCCGACCGTGCGCGCGCTCAGCTGTCGGAGGCGCAGGATCTCGACCCCGAGGCCCGAGGCCTCTGCATCCTCGATCGCGACGTGCTGGGCGAGGTCGAGCCCGCCGCAACAGAGGGGCTCGAGATCTTCACCTGGAGTCGTCGGCATATCGAGAGCTATCTGCTCGTGCCGAGCGCGATTCGCCGGGCGCTGCGCCGTCAGGATCACGATGGCCAACTCGAACGGCATCTTCGCGAGACCTTCCCACAGCCAGACGATGAAGCGGCGTATCGGCGCTTTCATGCCAAGAGGCTGCTGGCACCCCGAGGAGAGCTGGCGCGTGATCTGGGCCGGTCGATTCCGCTGGGTCGGGTCGCGCGGGCGATGCGCCCGGAAGATCATCACCCCGATGTCGAACGGCTGCTGGGCCGGCTTCTCGAGTTGCTTGGCCATGATCGGCCAGCGCCGCTGGTGACGCTCCGGCGCCGCTCGCCCTGACTCCTTCGAAGGATGCGGCGATTTCCCCCGGGGGTCGTTGCAGTTCAGGGTATACTCATCCGGCTGAGCTGCCGACGGTGGCGGCACGGCATTGGAGGAGACGCCATGGCAGGAAAGCGAATCCGAGACGATCTCGAGGATTTCAAGGACGAGGCCTACTTCGACGAAGGCGACCCGCACCACAGCTTCGATTCCCGACTACTTCGCGAACAGGTCACGATGTTGCGATCGCGCAAGCCCATCACGCTCTCGAGCGAAGACTCGGTGAGTGAAGCGGTACGCGGCATGCAGGCCGAGCATCGTGGGGCCGTAATCGTGACCGAGGACGGTTCTCTCGGCACGCGCATGACGGGCATCTTTACCGAGCGTGACGTGCTGTTCCGGATCGTGGATGGCGGCCGAAATCCCGCCACGCTCGCGATCGCTGATGTGATGACGGAGGATCCCGAAAGCCTGCTCGACACCCAGACCATCGCCGAAGCGCTCCAGTTGATGAGCGTCGGCGGTTTCCGCCACGTTCCCGTGGTCGACTCCCTGGGTCGCCCGTCATTCATGGTTTCGGTGAAGGACGTCGTGCAGTTCCTAGTCGACTCGTTCGCCAATGAGATCCTGAACATCGGTGGCGAGAGCACCCGCGAACGCGAAGGCGGATAGCGCTCTAGAGCGGGCTAGCCCTCGCCGTGGGCGCGAAGACTGCGGTTTACCAGCTCGTCGAGTTTCGATGCGAAACGCGAGCGGTCCTTGTTGCCGAGTGGCGGCGGGCCACCGCCCAACTGACCCGCCTCGCGCAGGTGTGCGTTCAGGTCTCGCGTGGCGAGCTGTCCCCCGATCGAATCCTCGGTGAACTCGCGGCCCGTCGTTCCCAGAACGAGTGCGCCGCCCGCGAGGCAGCGCGCAGCCAACGGGATATCGGCCGTGATGACCACGTCGCCGGGCCGTACGTTCTCGGCGATCCAGTCGTCGGCCACGTCGGGGCCCTGCTCGACCAGGATGAGTTCGACGCCGAGATCCTCGGGCACGTACATGCGCGAGTTGGCGACGACGGCGACGGGGAGCCCGTAGCGGGAAGAGACGCCATAGGTCTCGTCCTTGACCGGGCAGGCGTCCCCGTCGATGAAGATCTCGATCATGAAAGGGCTTCTGCCTAACAATGAGGAGTCCAGATGCTAGCTTCCGTTGCTCATGAAGGCCCTGGCACTCGACTTCGACGGTGTGATTTCAGATTCGGCCCCCGAGGCCTTCGGGGTCGCGGTTCGGACCTTTCGCGAAGAATTCCCGGAGTGCGGTTTCGGCGCGGACGCTGAGGAAGATGCGGAACTCTTTCGGCGCTTCCTCGAGATCATGCCGCTCGGCAACCGCGCGGAAGATTTCGGCGTGGCGTTGGCAGCGATCGATTCCGATACGCCGCTGCCGGACCAGGCTGCCTACGACGCCTTCTACGAGACGCTCGAACGGGTTCGGCTGCGCGCCTTCCACAAGCGCTTCTACCGGGTCCGAAACGCCTGGAGCCAGGCGGATCCCGGAGGGTGGCTCGCCAAGATCCAACCCTACCCGGGGATCGGGGACTGGCTACGGCGTCGCTCCGGTGACGTGCGGCTAGCGGTCGCCACCGCCAAGGATCGCCACTCGGTGGCGCTGTTGCTCGAGCGCTACGGGATCGGCGAGCTCTTCGGAGAGGGCTTCATCCATGACAAGGAGACCGGCGTCTCGAAGCGCGCCCACATCGAGGCGATCGCGGCACGCGCCGGCTGTGCCGTGTCCGAAGTCACCTTCATCGACGACAAGGTGAATCACCTGATCGACGTCGCCGAGATCGGGGCGCACTGCCTACTGGCCGGCTGGGGGTACAACGGCGAGCGTGAGTTCGCCGTGGCCCGGGAGGCCGGCTTCCAGGTGTTGAGTCTCGCGGATCTCGACAGGCAGTTGTTCGGCGATTAGACGTCGGCCCGCGAGTCGATCGGCTAACCTCCGCCCATGGCCCTCGATCTCGGTTTCAGAATGCACGCGGAGCGGACGCCGAACCCGCAGAGCATCAAGTGGGTGCTCAGCGAGGAGGTCGTGCCGCAGGGCGCACGGGCGAGCTTCCAGCAGGCCGTCGGCGAGGACGTTTCACCGCTAGCGGCGTGTCTCTTCGCGATCGAAGGTGTCGAGGGCGTTTTCCTGGCGTCGCGCTTCGTCACGGTGACCAAGCGCGAGGATCTCGAGTGGGCCGACCTCGCGCCGCCGATCGTCGATGGCATCAAGGCCCACGTCGCTGCCGGTGGCCCCGGCCTGGGGCCGGCATTCGAAGCCGAGCCCGCCGCCTCGGAGGGCGTCGTCGTCGACCGGATCAAGGAAGTGCTCGAGAACGAGGTTCGGCCCGCCGTGGCGATGGATGGCGGTGATGTCGTCTTCGCCGGGTTCCACGACGGGGTCGTCGAAGTAGAGCTGCAAGGCGCATGTGTCGGCTGCCCCAGCTCGACGGCTACGCTGCGATTCGGTATCGAAGCACGACTACGGGAAGCGATTCCCGAGGTGACGAAGGTGATCCAGGTCTAGCGATCGACGAGATCGCTCGAGTAGGCACGGAATCAGCAACAGCGCGTCCCCCCGCGCGTCGGCCAATCGGTCATCGGTCGGCCACGACAGCGAGGAAATCGGTGCAGCGGGGAAAGTGGAACGGCGCTCGATCTTCTGGGCGGATCGTGTCCGGGCGAACCGGGCCTTCGGGGAGCGGAACCGGAGTGGGGACGGGGCGGAGCGCGCCGCGCCGCATGACCCGCCGAGGGAAGTTCACCGTCGCGGCAGGCGTCTTGCTGATGGCGACGGCGAGTTGGGCGGCCTGGCCGGCGCCCTCACGGGAATCCGGCCCGCCGCCGGTATTCCCGGTCTCGAACGCATCCTCCCCTGTCGTGCGTGAATCCGCTGCGTCGATCGCGGGGCTTCCGAATCCGGCTGCGCTTGCGAAGCCGGAGGCCCTTCAGGAAGTCGAAGTGCGGCCGCGCGTTCTCGTCCAGTCCGTCCAGGCCGACCGGAACACCACCCCCCCGGTTTCCGCACCGCCCGAAGCGAAGCCGTCAGAACGGCCCAAGCCGCCGGTCTGGAAGCAGGCCTGGCTCGCACCACCGGTCTCTCGCGAGGCGACCGCTTCGATGGCGGTCGACGACGGCCACTACACCCGGGAACTGGCCGACGGCTCGCGCACGGCCCGTGTGCACTACACGCTCGATCCCGTCCTCACCGAGTCGGTCTGGAAAGTGCTTCGCAAGGGGCGTGTGGCACTCGGCCACGTGCTCGTGATGGACATCGAGACCGGTGCCCTCCATGTCTATGCATCGACGAACCCCGGCGAGTTTCCGCCGCAGGGGCTCTACCCGGCAGCCTCCTTGGTGAAGGTCGTCACGGCGGCGGCGGCCCTCGGCGAATCTCCCGAGGTCGCCGACGAGACCTGTCGTTATGTGGGGAATCCCTACCGGCTGCGACGCAGCCACCTGAAAGCGCCCCGACGCGGGAATGAAGTGAGCCTGCGGCGGGCGCTGGCAACTTCGAACAACCACTGCTTCGCGCGCCTCGCGGTGGACCGGGTCGGAAGCGACGGCATGCTCGCCGCGATCGATCGCTTCGGTCTGCTCCGCGCGCCCGCGTTCGGGCACGCGCGGGGCATGGCGAAGGTGCCGGACGAGGATCCGCTGGCGCTTGGGAAACTGGGCAGCGGTCTCGCTGGCTTGCGCATCACGCCGCTTCACGCGGTCCAGCTGGCAGCCGTTCTCGCGCACGGTCAGCGGATCGAACCCTACTGGATCGACGGTGGGACGTCCGGAGATCGCCCCCTGCCGATCCTCGAGCGCCGCGGTGCGGAGCTGGTCGTATCCGAGGCCATGGCGGACCAACTGCGCGGAATGCTCGTCGATACGACCAAGCGCGGGACCGCACGAAAGGCGTTTCGCACGCGCCGCGGCAGGCCTCTACTGCAGAAGGTCACGGTCGCCGGGAAGACGGGCAGCTTGAACGGGACCGACCCCGATGGGCGCTACGAATGGTTCATGGGCGTCGCACCCGCAGAGGCGCCGCGCATCGCGGTGGCCACGCTGGTGGTACAAAGTGATCTCTACTGGATGAGCGCCTCGCAACTGGCCGCCGAGGTCTTCAAGGTCGCGTTGTGCCCCAAGGGCGTGTGCCGGGTCGACGCACTCGAGCGTCTCGGTCGCCCGACGGGTCGCGGTCGCCCGATGGTTCGGACGGCGTCGCGCTGAAGGCGGCACCGCTCAGGGCAGTTTCGAACGCCCCACGAGTCGGGCTTCGGACAGCGTCCTCCAGCGATCCTGGGCGATCGGGTCGTAGCGGGCCGAAGTCTCGGCATCGAAACGGGCGTGTTCCTCGCGCAGGGCTTCGGAGATCTTGCGCTGCGCGATGTCGAGTTGCATCTGGATCCGCTGCTGCGCGCGGCTGGCCGTCGTCGCGGTGGCTTCGAGCAGTTCGTGGCGCTCGGCGAGGACGGTCTGGAGTCGCCGCGCGGCAAGTTCAGTCAACGCGAAGTGAATCTGTTCGTGCTCGAGGGTGTAGGCAACCCGATCGACCGGGGTCTCGGGGTTCCACCACGAGCAACCTCGATCGAAACGCGAAATGATCCGAACGCCGGGGACACGGACCCGGTAGCGGGCTGCTCCCGCGGCTGGCTGCTCGCGGCGAACGGTCAGCGGGAAGGTTCCATCGGTGCCGAGGAACACGCAGGACACCGCGGCCAGGCGTTCGCCGTGATCCCAGACCGATACGGGTGGATGCTCGGCGCGGAAGTCCTCGACGCGGAGTGTGCCCCAACCGATCACGTCACTCGATCGCGTCCCGGGCTCGGGATAGACGAAGTGCCGCTGGGAAAGCGGATCCTGGTGTTGGGCGGCAGCGGGCAGCCCGAGGCCGCCGATGGCACCGAGCCCGACTACGAGGAGCCACGCGGCACGCATCAGGGTTCCTCCCGAAACAGGGGCGCGTATCGGATCGGCTCCCCGTCTTCCCAGGGCCGATAGTCGTTGCAGAAATCGACACGCTCGCCGAGCGGCGGGTGACTCATACGCCAGAGTGTGTAGAGCGGCCCGGGTCGCGGATTCGAGAGATTGGATCGCTGGAGTGACACGAAGGCGCGCGCGCAGGCCTCGTTGTCGCGGCCGAGTTCCAGGGTGAAGCGATCCGCCTCGTGCTCCATCGAGCGGGAGACGGCAAGTTGGAGCGGCGCCACGACCAACATGTAGCCACTCGCGATCAGCACCAGCAGCGGTAGCGCGGCGGGTTCGTGGAGAGCATGGATTCCCCAGGCGTCGCCCCAGCGCCGAAGCGCGGCGCCCCCGATCCAGTGAAGGCATGCGAAGCCGACAGCGGCGAACAGCACATAACGAGAGATTCCGACGAGGACGTGGCCGAGGGCGTAGTGGCCCATTTCGTGGCCCATCACGACGAGCACCTCGTCCTCTTCGAGCGCCGCGATCAGGGTGTCCCAGAGGACGATCCGCTTGGAGGAGCCGAAGCCGGTCACGTAGGCATTGACCTTGTGCGTGTCCTCGCTCTTGGCGACCTCGAAGACCCGGCTTCCTTCGATCCCGGCACGGTCGGCGAGAGCGAGGATCTTCTGCTCCAGGGCCTTGTCCTTCATCGGCCCGAAATCGTTGAACAGCGGCGCGATGAATATCGGCTGGAGCCACACCGCGGCGATGGCAAACGGCACGACGCCGGCGGTCCAAGCCAACCACCAACGCCGCGGGAGCCTTCTCAATGCCCACCAGGGAATCCAGATCAGTGCGATTCCGATTCCGACAGTGATGCCGAGGTCCAGGGCCGAGTCCGTGAGCCACTTGGTCAGGGTCTGGGCCGAGAGGCCGAACGCGTGATCGCGAGCGAAGCCCGCAAAGTACCGGAAGGGAAGGCGTACGACCCATTCGACACATTGATAGGCGGCGAAGAAGAGCGCGAGGGAGAGTGGCCAGAACCGCCCGACGCGATCCGTTCCGACGCGAAGCCTCGCAGCGGCGCCGCTGACGAGCCAAGCCGCGGGAATGCCGAGTGCGAGAAATCGGCCGACCCACCACCAGAAAATTCCGCTCTCGTAGTAGCGAAGCGCGGCTTCGCTCGGTTGGGGTGCTTCGATCGGATCGGCCGATGCCGCTGCCGCACAGCCGAGAAGCCAAACGACCAGCAAGAGACTCACGCGGCAAAGTGTGATCTTCAAGACGCTCCCGATTGTAGGGCGAGAGCCTAACGGTCCACAGTGCTCGCGGGCATGGCGGGCACCAACGCGTTTTCGGTCAAGAACGCGGCCAGCTCCGCGGCGCTTCGGTGCCTTCCTCGAGCGGACAGGTGGACGCCGTCGGCCTCCAGGTCCGGTTCGAGTTCGAGGAGGGGGAGCAAGTCGAGCAGTGGCAGCTTCAACCGGTGGCAGATCTCGACCAGTCGGCGCTGTGGGCGCATGACGTACGCCGGGTCTCGAGAGACGATGCGCGGGTCCAATTGATCACCGAAGGGCATCGCGACCACGAAGACGGGGATCTCTCGGACTCGGGCCAGCTCTGCGATTCGGTCCAGTTGCGCTTCGACGGCCATCCACGGTTCGTCCCGCCAGGCCGGCGCGAAATCGGGCCGATAGTCGAAGCGGAAGCCATCGCTGGTGTAGAGATCGACCAGGTCGTCGAAGGCAGCCAGGCGCCGGCGCAACCAGACCAGGAAGTGGCTCCTGCGCGCCACGCGATAGCCCAGGCTCGGGACCGCTTCGACGGCTTCCTCGGAGAACCTGTACTTGGCGCCCACGATCTCTCCATCCACGACATCGAAGCGATGCAGGAACCGGTGGAGATCGTTCATTACGAGGACGATGCCGATGGCGTCGGGATCCAACCCCAACCCGTGGCGCTCGATCCAGCGCGTCTCCTGGAAGTTGGTGTAGCCGCGAGTGCCCGCGTTCAAGACCTCGACCGGGGCGACGTCGGGATCGGCCGCGAGGGCCGCACTCAGCTCGCCTGGAAGCGTGTGGTCGCTGTCATCGCCGTAGTAGATCACCGAATCGCCCGCGAGCAGCAGTCGGAAGCGCTGCTTCGGGGCTTCGAGCGGCGCCCCGCGCAGACCGTGCGCGTTGTGGTCGGCCCAGTCGGGGCGATTCCGATAGCCGAGCTCCTCGTCGTGGATTGCCCACACCTCGTCGTCGGGCGGGAGAGGGCGCAGCGCCTCCCAGCTGCGAAAGCCCACCTCGAGCCCGCCGAACAACACCACCAGGGTCACCAGGAGCAGCAGCGGACCGCTCCAGGGGCGCGCACTACGCCGCGGTGCCTGGCTCATGGCGCGCGCCTAGCGAACCTTCGAGAGCGCATCGCCAGGGCCACGTAGGTAGCCCACCATTTCACCCACACCCCATGATGTGACGAAGGCCGCGAGCAAGGGAATCGAACGCCACAGCCACTCCTTGTGCCGGCCCTTGGCCAGGATTCGGGAGATCGTGCGGTAGAGCAGCACCGGCGGAAGCGCGAGCGCGGCGGCACCATAGGCCAGGCGCTTGGCCAGCGGCGCGTCGGTGACCCGCGCCCCGGCGAATGCCCGCGCGAACAGGTAGCGCTGGGAGAAGTACTCGCCGAAGGTGTAGTGTTTCTTGTGCCCGATCACGATCTCGGGGCGACACATCAACGTGTATCCGTCCGCCCTCAGTTGTTCGTGAAGTCGGTCTTCCCAGCGGCCTTCGTCGGTGAGCGCGCGGTAGCGCTCGAGCAGTTCGCGCCGATAGACCACGTTGTTGCCGGTCAGGCCGTCGGAAGCACCGGCCGGAATCGGCGGGATGAGGTGGCTGTATTCGCACAGGAAGGCTGCCCAGTCGATCAGTGTTTCGGTCGCCGCATTCTCGACCGAGCCGCCGACGACGTCCTGACCCTCGGCCAGGGCATCGAGCATGGCCCGCGCCCATCCGGGTGGAACCATCACGTGGTCTTCGATCACGGCAACGGCTTCGCCCGTCGCTTCGCGGAAGCCGCGGGCGCGCATCAGCGGGATGGTCTCGTTTCCCGGGACCGCGATCACGCGTGCCCAGGGTGCCCGCGCCCGGGCGGTGTGGCGCACGTGTTCGCCCAGACGATCGATCACCAGGACTTCGAGGTCGACATCGGCGCGCTGGGCGTCGAGGGCGTCGAGACAATCCATCAGATCGTCGAGCTCGTTGACGGCCGGGATGATCACGCTGAGTTCGGTCAAGGGTTTCGTCTCCAGTGGGCGCAGCAAGGGACTCCATCCCGCGGCAGGGTCGGCCGATGATGGAGGCTCCCCGGGCGAGTCCCTAATCTTGTCGTGTCGGGCCTACTCACTCCCGATCCTATCGGCTCGAATCGGAGCAATCGGCTCGAAAGAAGGAGTTCGGCGTTGAAGTTCGTGCAGATCGGGGGCGGCGTCATCGGCGAGATGCGTGCCCGGACCGTGATCAACCATCCCGACTGCACGCTCGTCGCGGTCGCTGATCCGAACGCAGAAGCGGCAGCGCGCGCGGCGGGGAGTTCCGGTGCGAAGCTCGTCCAAGACGCCACGGATCTCCTGGAAGGCGACCGTTGCGACGCCGTGATCGTCTCGACGCCGGTCCAGCTTCACGAACGAATCATCCTGGATGCTCTTTCGGCCGGCAAGCACGTGTTGGTGGAGAAACCGCTCGGAAACACGGTCGAATCCTGTGGGCGAATCATGGAAGCGGTGCGCAGTTCCGGTTGCGCCGTCGGCGTGGGCTTCAACCACCGCTTCTACCCCTCCTTCGCGTTCATGCGCGAGGTGATCGCCGAAGGCCGGATCGGCAAGCTCGACAGCTTGCGGGTCCTCGGCGGACACGATGGCCTCGCGAATTTTCGCTCGGAGTGGATGTACAAGAGCGAGTTCTCGGGCGGCGGCGCCACCATGGATGTCGGCATCCACATGACGGATCTGACGCGCTTCATGGTGGGCGAGATCGAAACCGTCTATGCCACCACCAGCAACGAGGTGTGGAAGGTCGAGGGCAGCGAGGACCGCGCTCACGCGCTCATGAAGGCGACCTCGGGCGTCTCCGTGCAGTACGAAGCCAGCTGGAACGAGTGGAAGGGCTTCGAGGTCTGGATGGAAGCGTACGGCGATGGCGGCATGGTACGCGCGTCCTACGGCCCGATGCTGAACGTGCTGATCGAGCAGACCCGGCCCGGCTCCTCGCGCAAGAAGACCCGCAACTTCTTTCCCGAAGTGGTGTTGCGCGAGAAACTCAAGGGTTGGGAGACGACGAGTCTGCTCTCCTTCGAGGCCGAACTCGCCCAGTTCCTGCGCCAGATCGACGGCGGGGATTCGTTGGGCGCGAACGCCTGGGACGGCGCGCGCGCCGTGGAGATCGCGAACGCGGTGATGGCGTCGGGCCGATCCGGTGAGGTCGTTCGCCTGTCCGAACCACCGCGGCCGCCCGAATGAGCGAAGCCGCCCACGCCGCGCGTTCGCCGTGGGTGATGTTGCGGGATTTCTTCGCGCTCTCGGGTGGTGAGCTGCTCTCGAAAGTCGCCGGCTTCATCGCCGTCGCATGGCTGGCGCGCACCCTGTCGCCCGAGATCTACGGCCGTTTCGAGTTCGCGATCCAGCTCTCGATGATGTTCGCGCTGATGGTCGACTTCGGCTTCGGTCCGATCGGGGCCCGCGAGATCGCAATGGATCCGGCGCGCACCCGTCGGCTCGCCGCAGCGATCCCGACACTGCGCCTGGCGCTGGCCCTCGTCGCGTACGGTCTCGTCTTTCTGGTCTCCGCCTTCCTCGACCTGGATGACGCCGCGCGACGCCTGGTGCGGATCACGGCGCTCTCCCTGTTCGCCGGGCCCTGGGTCATGAACTGGCTCTTCCAGGGGTTGGGCCGCATGCTCTGGGTCGCGGTCGCGCAGCTGCTACGAATGGGTGTGTTCGCAGGGCTCGTGCTGCTCTTCATCGAGGGCGATGCCGATGTGTTCGCCGTCGGTTGGTTCGAGGTCGCCGCCGCCTTCGCGATGAGTGCGTGGTTCCTCGCCGCCCAACTGCGAACGGTCGGCGGTCTCTCGCTCGGCTCACCGATCGCGGAGCTGCGGCGGCTGCTCATCGAAGCGTCTCCGGTCGGGACCAGCCGCTTTCTGTGGGCTGTCTATCAGTACGTGCCGACCCTGCTCGTGGCCCAACTCGTGGGCGGCGCCGAGGTCGCCTGGTTCGCGGCCGCGCACCGCCTCGCCACGAGTCTCGGCAGCTTCGTGAATCTTTATCACTTCAATCTCTACCCGCGGCTGGTCGAGGCGATTCAAAGCGGCCGCACCGCGGTCGAGGGGCTGGCACGAACGTCCTACCGGCTGACGGCCTGGGTGGGTGTACTGGGCGGCCTCGGGGGTACGATGCTCTCCGTGCCGGTGTGTCAGCTCATCTTCGGCGAGCGCTTCGAGCAATCCGGCACCGCGTTCGCGATCGCGATCTGGTCCGTGCCGATCTCGCTTCTCGGTTCTCATGCGCGCTTCATCTTGATCGGGGCCGGAGAACAGCGCGCCGAACTCGCCGCGAACAGCGCGGGTGCCATCGTCGGTGTGTTGGTTGGAATCGTCGCGATCTCCACCCTCGGCTTCGAAGGGGGTGCGGTGGCACTCGTGCTCGGTGCGATGGCCACCTGGGCCACGGCCCATGTGTTCGCGGCTCGTCGCGTCGCGACATTGCCGGTGCTTGCGCCATTGCTCCGGCCCGCGCTCGCTGCCGGTGTCGCCATCACGGCAGCAAGCTCGCTGTTCGATCCGGGTTGGTCCCGCGGGATCACTGCGATGCTCGGCTATGCCGCGATCGCTCCGCTCGTGGATCGCTCGCTGATTCGCGATGCCGAGGCCCTGCGCGCCAGGCGTGGCAGATGAGCGGCTCATCTCCGCTGGGAGTCTCGGGTTCGGATGCCGGCGCGCCGGGCGGAACCGTCTTGTGGGTGCTTCTCGTCGTCGGCGCGCTGGCCCGCTTCGTCGGCCTCGGCGGCGACCTGTGGCACGACGAGCTCTTTACCTGGCTCGATCTCCTGAAGCTCCCCTTGCTCGAACTCTGGGCGAGCTACCCCGATGACAACCAGCACCTCATCTACTCGCTAGCGGGGCGCATCAGCATCGTTCTCTTTGGCGAGAGCCCCGAGGCCATCCGTCTTCCGGCTTTGTTATTCGGCGTCGGGAGCCTCTGGGCGACCTATCGATTGGGCATCCAGCTCTTCCCGCGCCGCGAAGCCCTCTTTGCGACGGCGCTGCTCACGTTCTCTTACCACCACGTGTGGTTCTCCCAGAACGCGCGGGGCTATACCGCACTGCTGTTTGCGACGGTCTTCGCGACCGATCTGTTGCTGCGCGCCTGGCGTCGCGATTCAGCTCGGCTCTGGCTCGGTTATGCGGCCACTCTAGCCTTGGGGATGGGCGCCCATCTGACGATGATCTTCGTGGCGCTGGCGCACGGGCTGGTGGTGCTGGCCTTGCTGGCCCGCGCCGACACCCGGAGGCTGGCACTTCGTTCCCTGGTAGCACTCGCCGTTGGGGGCGTGCTCACACTGCTGCTCTTTGCCCCCGCTCTCTCGGCCATGTTCGATTTCTATCTGCAGCCATCCGCCGGTGCGACCACGGCCGATGTCGAGTGGAAGAATCCACTCTGGCTCGCAAACGAATCGATCCGGAGTTTCGGCGTTCCGCTGGCGGTCGGGTGGATCGTCGCGTTGGCCGCCACGGTCCCGTTCGCGGTGGGCGGAGTCGATCTCTTGCGGCGAAGTTCGGCGGCCGCATTCCTGTTCGCGCTTCCGGCACTTACCGGCTTCGCCGCCATGTTGGCCCTCGAGCGAAACCTCTGGCCGCGCTTCTTCTTCAACTCCTTCGGCTTCATCGCGCTGCTCGGCTTCTCGGGGATCGTGATCATGACGCGCTCCCTCGGAGAAAGGCTCCGCGCTCCGGCATGGCTGCCCGTGGCCGTGCTCTCCATCATCGTGGCCGCTTCCGCGCTCACCGTGCCGCGGAACTACGCGCTACCCAAGCAGGACTACACGGGTGCTCGGGAGTGGGTGATCGCCCAGGCGGCGCAGGAAGACGCGATCGTGGCGCTGGATCTCGCTGCCGACGCCTTCGGTCGTTACTACGCGCCGGCCTTCGAAACGGCCGACACTCTGGCCGAGCTGCGCGGCGTCGCCTCGCGGAGCGGACACACCTGGGTGCTCTACAGCTTTGGGGGCTACATCGAAGCGCGCGAACCCTCGCTGTGGAAAGTACTCAGGGAGGATTTCGAGGAGGTAGAAGCGTTTCACGGGACGCTGGGTGGCGGCGCCATCGTGGTCCGACGCACCAGGGTCGCCGGAGCGCTGGCCGAGGCGCGTTAACCGGTCGGGCTCGCGCCTTCGCTGCCGTCCGCCGTACCACGCCCGGTCAGGTAGCCGATTCCTTCCCCGACGGACCAGACCAGGTCCATCAGGGCCAGGATAGGGAGGCAACGGACCAGCTCGGCGCGGTGCTGGCCCCGGCTCCAGGCCAGCCGGCACTGGCGGCCCAGGAACAAGATCGAGATCAGTGGTGATGCGAGGGTCAGGAGCGCGCGGCGGCCCTGGCTGACCTCCTGCGCGCGGCGGCCCGCGTAGAGGCGCGCCCAGGCGAAGCGCTCGCGCAACGCGGCAGCGAGACCCAGCGCACCGCGGTCGACTTCGACGACGATGTCCGGTGAGAGCCAGAGCGTTTCGCCGCGTTCGCGGAGTTCGTCGTGGAGCCTCGTCTCGTGATACTCGAAGCGCCAGACATCGCTTCCTTCGAGAGCGCTGCTTTTGTAGGAAACGTTGACGTCGGTGACGAAGCTGGCCGGGCCTTCCGGGAGGGGGTTCTGGTAGCGGCCGGCATCCATGAAGAAGAGCGCCCAGTTGACGGGCCGATCGCGGCCGCAGGAGACCGCGCCCCCGATCACGGCGTGGGGCGCTTCGTGGGCACGGACGAGCGCCCGACACCAATCCGCCCTTGGCTTCGCCCACTCGTCGGTCAGGGCAACGATCGGCGCGTTCGCGGCCGCCAGTGCCACGGCCCGTCGGCGATCGATCGCCAGGTGGGCGCGGCCGGGGTCCTCGGAACGCCCGAGTTCGGCGGTTCCCTTGACCGGGACGAAACGGACCTCGGGGAAGCGCGCTTCGAGTGCCTCGACACCTGCGACGGAGCCATCGACGGGGACGATCACCTCGAAGTCGGGAGGATCCTCCTGGTTTGCTAGTCGTTCGAGAGCGGCGGCAAGATGCTCGCCCCGCGACACCGGCGCGACAACCACGCTCAACGCGGGCGCAACGCCCTCGGGAGCGGTCGCCAGCGCCGTCAACGGGAGAGGAAGCTGATCACCGTCTCGACGACGCGCTCTTGCTGCTCACGGCGAAGTTCCGGATAGACGGGGATCGCGAGGGTTTCGCGGGCGGCCGCTTCGGATTCGGGCAGATCGCCCTTCTGGTAGCCGAGCTCGGCGAAGCAAGGCTGTACGTGCAGCGGCTTCGGATAGTAGACGGCGTTTCCGATGCCTTCGTCGTTCAGGTGCTCGCGGAGCGGGTCTCGTTTTCCGGCAGGTACGCGGATGACGTACTGGTTGTAGACGTGTCGAGCCCCGGGCACCGGTGGTTCCGGGGTTCGCACCGGGATGCCGCCGTCTGACAGCGGCGTAGCCGAGGAGGCAGCGCCGGCGCTCGCGAACAGCGCGTCGTAGTGCGCGGCGTTCGTCGCCCGCGCGTCGTTCCAGTGGTCGAGATGCGGAAGCTTGACGCGCAGGATCGCGGCCTGCAGTGAGTCGAGGCGCGAGTTCATGCCCACCTCATCATGGAAATACTTGGTCGCGGCCCCGTGGACGCGCAAGGTCTTCAGGCGAGCCGCGATCTTCTCGTCGCATGTGGTGAGCATGCCGCCATCGCCGTAGGCGCCGAGGTTCTTGGCCGGGAAGAAGCTGAAGCAGGTGGTCTCGCGGCTTCCCATCTTGCCACCGTCCGAGAAGCCGCTGCCGATGGCCTGCGCCGCATCGTGCAGGATGGCGGCGCCGGCGTCCCGGCAGACGGTCTCGACACTCGGGTCGCAGGCCTGGCCGAACAGGTGCACCGGGATCACGGCCTTGACGTTCGAGAGCCCGTCGATCGCGGCTGCCAGGGTATCGGCGGAGAGGTTGTAGGTCGTCGGGTCGATGTCCGTGAAGACGATCTTCGCGCCCAGTCGGTGGATGGCCCCCGCGGTGGCGAAGAACGTGTAGCTTGGACACACAACGGTGTCGCCCGGCTCGATGTCCAAGGCACGCAGGGCCAGGATCAGGGCATCCGACCCCGAGGCGCAACCGATCGCGAACGGAGCTTCGGTGTAGCGGGCGACTTCCTCTTCGAGGGCGGCGACCTCGGGCCCCAGAATGAAGCGCTGATCGTTCACGACCTTGGAAATCGCAGCGGCAATCTCGCCACGGATCGCATCGTGCTGTGCTTGCAGGTCGAGCAGGGGGATCGGGTCGCGGCTCATTCAGCATCTCCATCGGCTTCGTCAAACAGATACTGGAGGATTTCGAGTTTGCCCTCGCCCACGCGATAGCGGCTTGCGCAGCGCGTGCAGGCGAGCTCGCCCAGCGCCTTCGGCAGGCTCTCGCCGCATCGGCAGGCCCAACCGACCCGCCGGGCCGGCGAGCCCACCACCAACGCGTGTGCCGGAATATCGCGATTGACCACGGCGCCGGCACCTACGAACGCGTAGCGGCCGACTTCATTGCCGCAGACGATCGTGCAGTTCGCGCCTAGCGAGGCGCCGCGGCGAATCCGGGTCGGCGCGAACTCTTCCTTTCGCGAAACGAAGGCGCGCGGGTGGATCACGTTGGTGAAGACCATGGAAGGACCGCAGAACACGAAATCCTCGAGCCGCACGCCATCATAGAGGGACACATTGTTCTGGATCTTGCAGCCATCCCCGATCACGACGCTGCCTGCCACGCTGACGTTCTGGCCGAGGGAACAGTCGCGGCCGATCCGAGCGCCGGTCATGACATGGCAGAAATGCCAGATGGCGGTGCCGGCGCCGATCTCGCAGGGTTCATCGACGGCGGCCGATTCGTGGATGCGGACCCCGGGGAAGGGATCGTCGGCGACGCTCATCGGTGATCCTCTACGGCTAGGTACAGGGCTAGGGGGCATTTCTTCGGATTGGCGCGTCGCGAAGCGTCGGCGGCGCCACCCGATTGCACTTCACCGGCGCTGCTGCCAGGCCGATGTGCGACGTGCGATGTGCATACCCCGCGCGAAAGTCGCGGGTTGCAATCGACGTTAACGGAGTCGCTTCGTACCATCACCCTCGGCCCCGGCATTCCCTCCTCGGGAAGTCGAACTCAGGGCTGACGCGGGAAATCGGAGGGGGTGTTGTGGCCGGCGACTCGAACTCACAGCAACCCGCCCGGCTGCGCATCGGCCTGGATCCTGCCCTCGCGGCGTGGCTAGCCGAGGTCCAGTACACCCTGGATACGCTGCTGGAAACCGCAGGGTATGCGCGCGAGTGGCTCTGGGCCGAGCCGGGCACGGCCGGGCTCGATCTCTACTACGGCAACGAGCCCGACACGCGCGCACCGGGGGCCCGGGTGGTCCTGCCCTGGAGCGGCCGTGGCTTCGAGAGTCTGGGCAAACTCCAGCCGACCGAGCTCCGTTGCCACGACACCTTTGTCTGGCCGGTCTTTTCAGGTGAGTCGAGCCAGCCGCCGATTCGCGAGGCGGGATCCCTTCGTTTCGCCAGTGATCTGGTCTTCGCGGCCTTCTGGTGGCTGAGCGGTGCCCACGAGCCGCACTACGGGCGTGATCGCGTCGACAATCTTTCGCTCGCCGGCAGCTTCCTTGGCGAGAGTGGTCTCCAGGGGAAACCGTGGATCTCGCTCTGGGCTGCGCGTCTGCGTGAGCACTTCCGCGCGCAAGGCCTCGAGCCACGGGTGCCCGAGTGGGGTGAAAGTACCCTCGCGATCAGCCATGACGTCGACTACCCCGAGATCGTCCGGCTGGTGGAATTGCTGCGTCGACCGGCGGACGCGCGCGCCATCTTCGCCGCCGGGGATCCGTTCTGGTGCTTCGATGCGTGGGCCGACTTCGCCGAGAGCCTGGGGACCCGGTCGGCCTTCTACTTCATGGCACGGCAGGGCTCGTTGCTGCGCTATCTGACGGGCGATCCCGACGCATTCTATGACGTCGCCTCGCCGCGTTTCCGCTCCCTCCTCGCGACCCTGCGCGAGCGCGGTTGCGAGATCGGGTTGCACGCATCTTTTCGATCGTCCGAAAAGACAGAACGTTATGCGATCGAGAAGCGACGCGTGGAGGAGGCCGCCGGTGCCGAGATCACGGGCAACCGCCAGCACTATTGGCGGCTCGATCCCGAGAAGCCCCACGAGAGCTTGGCCCATCTGGCCGACGCTGGCTTCGGCTACGACAGTTCGCTCGGTTTCGAGCGTATGCCGGGCTTTCGCCGTGGCATCTGCCATCCCTACAAGCCATGGCATCCGGAACGGCGTGCGGTCATCGATCTCCTGGAGGTTCCGCCCGCCTGGATGGACGACCACTACGATGGTCGACTCGCGGACAGCGGTATCTCCGACCCCGAAGCCCACGCCGGCGGGTTGCTCGCGGACGTGGCCGCGAGTGGAGGTGTGGCTGTCGTCGACTATCACGTACGCGGCATGAACGAACGGTTCTTTCCGCGCTGGGGTGCATGGCTCGCGCGCTTCTTGCCCGGGGCTCGTCCGAGCGGAATGGTCGGCCGAACCCCTGCCGAGATCGCGAGCGGTTGGCTGCACCACGTCGCATGCCTGGAAGTCGAGAGTCGCGGCTTGTCACAGGGTGGCTCGTGAGCGGCCGCCTCGGAAACGCCTGGCGCGTGGGGGTGGCGTCTGCGGACCTGAAGCTCACGCTCCCACTGGTGCTGTTCGCGCTCGCAGTGATCGTTCCGGCACTCGGTTGGGGAATTCCCCACGTCAATCATCCCGCCCGGCTCTACGCCTGGGGAAATGACGACCAGGTGCCGATGGCGTCGCTCGCCGAGATGCAGAACTCGATCTACGGCTCGCCGCCGAATCGCAACTACGCCTACCCGCTCGGTCAGCACCTGGTCTGGAGCGCATTCTATGCCCCGGTTCTGGGCTTCGAACTCGCGAGCGGCGGGATGAAAGCACCGAGCGCGGATTTCCCGTTCGGTTTCGAAGATCCGGTCGGTTCGTTCGAACGGCTGGCTTGGGTGGGCCGTGGTGTCAACGTTGCCATGGCAATCATTGCGTTGCTCGCGATGTACGCCACCGGTCGCATGATGGGATCACGTGCCGGAGCGCTCGTCTCTGCCCTCGGCCTCCTGTTCGCCTGGCCATTCCTCTACTTCGCCCGGACCGGGAATCCCGATGCCGCCACGATGATGTGGACCTGCCTCGGACTCTCCGCCACCGCCTGGATCCTGCGCGATGGATACCATCGCATTCCGGGAGTGATGTTAGGCATATGCATCGCGGCGGCGAGTGCATCGAAGGAACAAGCGCTCGGGTCGTTCTTCCTGGTCGTTCCGACCCTGCTCGGTCTGGCCTTGTTGACGCGTTCCGAACGGGCCCTGCGGGCGCGTGCCATCGATGTGCTCTGGTCCGGTGTTGCCTTCGCCGTCACCTTCGTCGTCTGGCAGGGCATCTGGCTCGACCCGGATCGCTTCATGCGGCACATGGAACTCCTCGTACTCGCCGGCGCTGGCGGTGTCGGTGGGCCGGGATATCTGCGCCATCTCCCAGGCGCCGAGGGCCGGTGGCTCCAGGCGGTCGATCTCTTCTATCAGACGGTCGACGCGATGACCTGGCCGTGGCTGCTGGTGTCGCTCGCCGGGGTCGCTTTCGCGGCCGTCCGCGCACGTCGCCAACTGATCCTCGTACTCAGCGCCATCGGCTTCTTCTACATGCTGATGCTCGTCGGCTTCAGCCGCATCCACTACGTGCTTGCGATCGCCGCGGTGCTCCTGCTCTTCGCAGGTCATCTCCTCGGGCGCGGGATCGAGGGTCCGCGGAGCCGCTGGCCAGTGTTGGCGGCCACCGTGTTGTTGTTCGTGGTGCCCGTGCTGCGCGCCGTCGATCTCACCCACGATATGCGCAACGACGGACGCTACGCGGCCGGCGAGTTTCTCCGGGCCCAGGTGCAGCCAGGCGACCGCGTCCTCTACTTTGGCGCAATCATCAAGCTTCCCCGGTTTCCGGACGGCGTGGATTTCATCCAGGTCGAGTACCCGCCGGATGCGCGTCCGACCCTGTTGGCGCAACAACCCGAGTGGATCGCGATGGTGCCAGAGGACACCGACGAATTTCGTCAACGGGTCAACTGGCGAAGCGGCCCACACTCGGTCCACAGCGCGTACCTCCCGGAGTCGCTCTATCGCGAACTCGACGAGGGTGTTGCCGGCTACCGGCTCGTGGGGCAGTTCCAGTCGCCCCGGCTACTGCCCAGGTTGGCGCGGCCGTTCTTGACCTATCCATCGGTGAATCCACCGGTGCAGCTCTTCTTGCGCGATGACCGGGCAGGGTCGCTACCACGACTCGAGGCCTGGACCACGGCGCCGCACAATCCACCGGTGGGCCGGATCAACGAGCCGGCACCGGTTCGGAAGGTCGAGGATGCCGGCTAGCGGGAAATCGCCGCTCTCCGTCTCAGCGCCAGGATCCCAGTAGCCAGTTCCCCACGAACGGCCGGGCGCCGGGTCGCGTGGTCCGCGACATGGGAGAGGCCTCTTTCGCCTTGGAGCGAAAGTTCCGGCTCGGGCCGGCCGAAGTGAACCTTGTCGATCGTGTCGTTTCCACCTCTTCGAGAACGCAAATGCGTGCGCAACTCGTGTGTGAGTTCACTTTCATTCCCATGGGTTCCGCCCGATACTTCCAGCCTTCCGAACTCGCTGCCGCTAGCCCGGACTATTCATGAAGCCCGTAGCGAGGACGTCGATAGTGATGGAGATTCGCGGCCCTCGGACCGGAAGACGCCGACGGCGTACTCGACAGTACGTCGAGGCGTCAGGAGGGAGAAGGCCGCGAATATCCGTCGCTAGCGGCATCCGCAGTAGGGCGCTCATGAATAGTTCGGGCTAGACCGTGCGCGGGGTGCTGACCTTTCATTCGGTGGACGCCAGTGGCTCGGTGCTCGCGATCGCCCCGGACCAGTTGCGTTCGCTCGTCAAAGGCATTCGCTCGTCCGGACACGAGATCGTGTCGCTCCGGCACCTGCTGGATCACCCGGGCCGAAACCGTGTGGCCTTGAGCTTCGACGACGGCTTCCGGTCCGTCCACGACGCAGCGCTTCCCGTTTTGCGGGAGGAGGGCGCAACCGCCACGCTCTTCCTGACGACAGGCTATGTGGGCGCCGACAACGGCTGGCCGACTCAACCGGCCTGGGCACCGCGCATGCCGATGATGGATTGGGATCAGGTGGAGACGCTACATGCTGCCGGTTGGGACGTTCAAGCGCACACGGGGAGCCACCCGGACCTGCGCGAACTCTCGGATGACGCGATTCGCGACGAGATGGAGCAGGCGGACGGTGCGATCGAAGCGAAGTTCGGTTATCGACCCGACCAGTTCGCATATCCCTACGGCTCCCTGGACGAACGCGTGAGGGAGCTCGCGCGCGATCGCTATGCGTGGTCTGTGACCACCGAACTCGCTTGGCTCGATGGGCGGGGCGACGACGTCCTGCGAGAAGCCGGCGTGCCGCGGCTCGATGCCTTCTATGTTCGCGAAGGCCGCTGGCACAAGAGCTTCGGCGGCGCGACATTCCGAGCTTGGGTTTCAGCGCGAGCTGCGCTCCGGAGGCTACGACGATCGTGAGTGAACTCTCGATCAGCGCCATCGTTCCGGTCTACAACGGAATGGGATTCCTGGAGCAGAGCTTGCCACCGCTGCTGCGTCTGCTCGCGCTGGGGGAAATCGCCGAGGTGATCGTGGCGGACGACGGCTCGACAGACGGCTCCGGGGCCTGGGCTCGTGATCAGGGCGCGCGGGTGCTGCCGACAGGGGGCCGCGAAGGCCCGGCCCGAGCAAGGAACCTGGCGGTAAAAGCCGCCCAGGGCGATGTCGTGTGGTTCGTCGACGCCGACGTGGTCGTTCACGAGGATGGCGTCGAGCCCCTGCGGCGCGCATTCGACGATCCCGGCGTGGTCGCCGTATTCGGCTCCTACGACGATGCGCCGCCCTTTGAAGGCTTCGCGTCGCAGTACATGAACCTGCGCCATCACTTCGTCCATCATCAGCACGGAGGCGAAGCGTCGACATTCTGGTCCGGTTGTGGAGCCGTGCGCCGGGACGCATTCCTGGGCGTCGGCGGTTTCGATGCGGAACGCTACCGGCGGCCTAGCATCGAGGACATCGAACTCGGATACCGGCTGCGCGGCCAGGCTGGGAGGATTCGCACGGATCCGAGCCTGCAGGGAACGCATCTGAAGGAGTGGTCGCTCTGGGGGGTGGTTCACACCGATATCACTTGCCGCGCGATTCCCTGGTCGCGGCTGCTCCTCGACACTCCCGACGCGCCGATGGATCTGAACACCGGAAGCGCCGAGCAGCTGAAGGCGTTCCTGGCCGGCGGGCTGCTCGCCGCGCTCCTGGGTGCCTTGCTGGGCTGGGTTTCGCCCTGGTTCGCCGCCGGCCTCGCTGTCGCCGCCTGGGCCGCCAACCGGGCGTTGTTCGACGTCTTCCGGAGGAGTCGGGGCTCGGCCTTCGCCCTCGGTGCCTTGTTATTTCATCAGGTGCATCTCCTGTACAGTGCGGTCACCTACGTTCTCTGCTGGCTCGAGCATCATTTGAAGGGTGGTCGGGGTCGGCGCGCACGGGAATCGTCCTCATGAGCGCGGCGAGCGAGCCCATGCTGCCGCTCTGCGTGGATCTCGACGGGACCCTGATCTCGACGGATACCCTGTTCGAGACGTTGCTGGTCTGCGCGCGACGTCGGCCCTGGTGGTTGCTCCTGATTCCCGTCTGGTTGCTCCGCGGGCGTCCACACCTGAAGCAGCGGCTGGCCGAACTGGCGCCGATCGAAGCCGCCGATCTGCCGTTTCGAGCAGAAGTCGTCGCCTACCTACGTGAGGCGCGAGCCGCGAATCGCCCGGTATGGCTCGCGACTGCGTCCCACCAACGCGTCACTACCGGAGTCGTCGAGGCCCTCGACGTCTTCGACGACGTCATCGCGACTTCGTCCGGGGACAACGTGAAGGGTGCCCGCAAGGCGGCGTTGCTATGCGAGCGTTTCGGTGAAGGCGGCTTCGAGTATATCGGTGACTCGAACGCAGATTGGCCAGTCTGGAAAGCCGCGGCCCGTGGCTCGAGTGTCGGGCTGTCCGGCGCCGATCAGGAACGGCTGGAGCGGATCGCGCCTGGGGGACGACACTTCGAGGCGCGCCAGCCGCGCCTGGCGAGTTGGGTGCGGGCTCTGAGGATCCACCAATGGGTCAAGAACGGTCTGCTGTTCCTGCCGCTCCTGGCCTCCCATCGCTTCAGCGAGATCGAGCTGGTCGTCGCAACGCTGACCGGTTTCCTGGCCTTCGGCGCCCTTGCATCTTCGGTCTATGTCTTGAATGACCTGCTCGATCTTCCCGCGGATCGCCGGCACCCGACCAAGCGCGACCGACCGTTCGCCTCCGGTGAGCTTCCGATCTGGTCCGGACTGCTTGCGGCCCCGCTCCTGGTTGCGGCCTCGTTCACGCTCGCGACACGTTTGCCACCCGCATTCACCCTGGTCCTGTGCGTCTATCTGGCGTTGAACGCGATCTACACGCTCGTGTTGAAGCGCATCGTGATCGCCGACGTCGTCTTGCTGTCGGTGCTCTACGGCCTGCGCGTACTCGCGGGCGGCTTCGCCTGCGGCATCGTCGTCTCTCCGTGGCTGATGGGCTTCTCGCTCTTCTTCTTCATGAACCTGGCGTTCTTGAAACGTTATGCGGACCTGCGCCTGCTCGCCAAGGCCGGTGAGGTCGCCGCGGAGGGCCGGGACTATCGGGTCGACGACGCGCCGCTCCTGCTTGGCCTTGGCCCCGCCAGCGGCTACGTCGCCACGGTGGTACTCGCGCTCTACGTCCAGAGCGACGCCGTCGGCATGCTCTACCGCACCCCAGCGGTGCTCTGGGGTCTGGTGCCACTGCTCGTCTACTGGATCAGCCGCTTCTGGATGCTGGCCCATCGCGGCAAGGTCTCCGACGACCCGATCGTCCTCGCCGTACGCGATCCCGCGAGCTACGGCGTCCTCGCCCTGGCCCTTGCCGTCTTCGCGCTCGGCACGCTGATCTAGCGCGACAGGTCGGAGCGACGCAGTAGCCGCAGGTAGCGCCGCGCCGTAGGCCGGACCCCGGCTCAGTCGTCCTCCCCCTCCGGTGCGTCCGCCTTGGCGGCTTCCATGGTGCGAAGCAGGACGGGGAGCCACTTCGCTTCCTTGTGTGGGGTCTTCGGCGGACGTTTCTCGACCGGTAGCGGTAGCACCCGGCCGTCGCGACGATAGGCGGCGACGTGTCCGGGAATCGCGGCGAGGATTCCTTCGGCGATCATTCCGGTGACGGCGTCGATCACGGGCTTCGGCAACCCGAGCCAGATGATTCGATTGCCGGGGAGTGAGATCTCCGTGGATTCCCGCGCGTCTCCTGCGAACGCCTTGTGGATCGCTGCGAAGGTGACGAAGTCGTGCTCCTCGACGAAGGCGTAGATGGCTTCGCGCAGTTCCGGCTCGGTCACGAGATGCCCTCCAGGTGTCGGACCTGATCGAAGCCGCGGAGCACCGGCTGGGGCGTGAAGACGAGATCGCTCACCGAAGCGTTCGAGACGACGCGGCGCCAGGTCGAGACGTCTCCATCGAGCAGCCAGCCGAGTGCCAGCGTCAAGGCACCTCCATGGGTGACGATGGCGATTCGCTCGCCCGCGTGACGCGCAGCCAGTGAACGGATGGCGCCGCCCAGGCGATTGGCCACGGCGCGCGGACTTTCTCCGCCGCCCGGTTGCCAATCGGGCTCGTGCTGCATTCGCTCGAAGAGCTTGAGATCATCCGACAGTTCGCGATAGCTCTTGCCTTCCCAGGCGCCGAGATCGTATTCGCGCAGGTCGTCGTGGAGCCGTACCTCGAGGCCGAGGCGCGCGGCCAGCGGCGCGGCCGTGTGGCGGGTGCGCTCGAGGGGGCTCGAGTACAGCGCCACGAGATCGGGTCGCGTTCGACTGACGTGGAGCGCGGTGCGCTCTGCCTGGAGCCGACCACACGGCGTGAGCTTGGTGTCGGTCGATCCGTGCCAGATGCCCTCGAGGTTGGCACGGGTTTGACCGTGGCGAATGAGCGTGACGACGGTGGCAGCGGCAGGCATCGGCGGATCCTAGCGCTCCGACATCTCGGGCCATGTCCGCAACAGGGAGGCCAAGCGAGCTTCGTCGTTCTGCGCCGGATCCTCGATCACGCACTCGACGAGATACTTCAAGGCTCGCCCGACGAGGGGGCCGGGCGCGACGCCCAGCAGACGACCCACGTCGCGGCCATCGATCGCGAGGTCGGCGGCGCGGAGGGCGTTTCCCTCGGTTCGGAGCAGCGCGGCTTCGAGCCGTTCGAGTGGCTGCGTATCCGCACCCGAGAGCGCCAGCTCATGTCGCCTGAGCGTCAGGATTCGCTCCAGGGTGGCCTCGCTCCCGGCCCGGCGCCGTAGCCGCCGGGCGCCGGCATCGCGTTGGAACGTTTCGTCCACCGGTTGAACGCCCAGGATGCAGCTGATCTCCTTCGCGCGCTGCTTCGGGAACCGCCAACGCGAAAGGAGCCTGCTCGCCTGGGTGTCGCGCAGCCATGCAGCGAGCCGCAGCTCACGATCTCGGGGAAGTGTGCGCAGCAGGGCGAGTGTGTCCTCGCGCGCACCCGGGAACAACACGGCTTCGATTTCGGCAGCGCGTAGGATCGCGACACCGGTCGCGCAATCGGCGGCTTCGAGCAAGCGATCGAGTTCCGCCCGGACGCGCTCCGCAGCGATGGAGCCCAGCCTGTGACGGACGCCGGGCAGTGCGGCGAGTAGCGCGGCGTCCGGCTCGAGAGCGAGGTGAGAGGCGAGACGAGCGGCTCGCAGCGCTCGGAGCGGATCCTCTGCCAGTCGCGCCTCGGCGCTCCCGGTCGCGCGCAGGATGCCATCACGCAGGTCTGCGCGGCCGTCCGCGGGATCGCGCCAGGAATCGTCGAGCGGATCCCACGCGATCGCGTTGACGGAGAAATCGCGGAGGGCGAGGTCGCCTTCCAGGGTCGTTGCGCGAAACGGCGTGATATCGACGGGGTAGGGCGCCGCCGGCACCATGATGGTTCCATGGGTTCCACCGATCGGGACCGCTCGAGGGAAGACGGAGAGGATCTCGGCGGCAGCCGCCGATGTGGCGATGTCCCAATCGTGCACGGCTCCGCCAAGCAGGATGTCGCGGACGCAACCGCCGACGAGCATGGCATCGTGGCCGGCCGCGCGGAGTGCACGCAGCAGGTCGAGGATGGTGGAGGGAACCGGGGCCGCGGACACGGCCGCAGTCTAGAACGCATCTCGAGAACCCTCCCGTCGCCAGGCGCGCGCCCTCCCGTGGCCAGCCTCGGGCAGCCGCCCGTGGCCCTCGCAGGTTCCGAAACGCCGCGTACCCTCCCGCCGTGTCAGCCCTTCGCTTTCGCTCACCGGGACACCCTCAAAACGCCGAGGCGTTGCTGGCCGTCCTGTTGCCCGGGGTCGAGGCGGAGCCGATCCTGCGGGCGGGTCGCCTGAAGCGCGCCCTCCAGAATGGCGAAAAGTGGGACGCAGGTGCGCCACTGCGGCGGCCGCGCGCGCGGGTGGCGCCTGGCGGCGCCTACTTCCTCGACATCGAACGACCCTATGCGCTGCCGAGCTTGGGGCCCCGCGCCGTCGCCCTGATGCCGAACTGGCCCTGGTGGCGGGGCATCGTCTCGGATCCCGGCTTTCGCTGGCAGGTCGAAGACCGTCGAGACGTCGCGAGTCGCGTTGCCTTCAGCTCCGAGGACGACACACCGCTCGATCCCGAAGCGATCGCACGCTGGGCCGAAACTGCCGGGGCGCCGATTCTCGGGGATCTCGAGCACGGCGGGATTGCTTGCGGCGGTGGCATCCGGTTGGCTGATGCGGAAGGGGAACTCGCCTGGCCCGAAACCGCGGTCCATGTCCCCGCGTTTCCGGCAGAGCAGGCGGAACTCTGGATTTCGAGCGAGACCGCTCACGTCCTGCGGCGCGGACATCCCTGGGTCCTGCCCGATGCGGACACGGGAGATCCGATGCGTTTCAGCCCGGGCGCCCTGGTGCGCTTGCGGGTGCGGGATGAAGAACCGATCGCGCTGGCGCGGATCGAAGCCGAACCGAGATTGGCTGCCCGGGTCTGGGCTTCCGGTGGCGAAGGCGAGGACGACTCGCGGAGCATCGAGGCGCGGGTCGTCGACGCGGTCCGCCGCCGCGCCGCACTCACCGCGACGAGTCAGCAAGCGGACGGGACCGACGCGGTTCGCCTGGTCCATGGAGAGAGCGACGGGCTGCCCGGGTTGAGCATCGACCGGCTCGGGCCCGCGCTCCGCATGGTGGTGTCCGGGCCGGCAGCGTTCTCGATTCGCGAGCGGGTCTGGCGCGCGGCCCAGCGCGCTGCAAGGCTCGAGACGGATGCCCCCGTGGTCGAGGTGCTGAATCTGCGGCATCTGCCCCCCGGCCGAACCGAAGCCGTCAGGTTGCTTCAGGGTGAATGGCCGGAGGCCTCGCAGACGGGCCCCGTGGTTCGCGAGGGGGGGCTTCGGTTCCGTACCGATCTCGGCTTGCAGGAGCCCCATCGCCCGCATCCCGGTGTCGGCTTCTTCATGGATCAACGGGAGAATCGTGCGCGGGTGGCCGCGAGGGTTCAGCCGGGCGGACGTTATGCCAACCTGTTCGCTCACACCGGCGCGTTCTCGGCCACGTTGCTGGCCGCCGGTGCGGGCGACGTGGTGAGCGTGGATCTCTCGGCGAGCTACTTGAGCTGGCTCGAGGAGAATCTCGAGCGCTCGGGACTTTCCGGTCCGGCCCACACGAGTGTGCAGCGCGACGTACGCCAGTGGTTGGCCGAGGCGCGGGGTTCCCGGCGATTCAATGGCGTCATCATCGATCCACCGACGGCGGCCGCCGCCGGGCGGCGCTTCTTCAACGCCCAGCGTGAGATCCAGACGTTGCTCGTCGACCTGGTCGAACGCCTCGAGCCCGAGGGCTTCCTGTTGCTGACGCGCAACGCCCAGCGCGGACGGAAATCCCTGCGCGCCGCCATCGAGCGGGCAAGCCGTGAAACGGGTCGGACGCTGCTTTCCTGCGAAGCCGCACCGCCCGCATCGGATTTCCCGCGGCGGCCGGACTTTCCGGAGGGGACGGCCTTCGAAGGGGTGCTCGCAACCTTCGAATAGTGTCGATATTGCAGGGGAATTGCCGGTTGCCTGCTGCTCGGAGTCGACACATTTCTGCCTGGACGGCCACTCACTCCTGAACCGATCCCGGTGTCGCAGCCACGTACGTGCTGTCCGGGACGGTGAGGGAGCCAAGATGCAGACCTACGGAACTCACGGGAACGCGCGCCGGGGGCTCGGCCTGGCGGCGATTCTGCTCGCTAGCGGGCTGTTCGCCGCCAGCGCGGCCGCGACCCCGGTCAACCTGTTCGGGGACCCGGCCAACGGATTCGGCTTCAACCCAGCCGACGTAGCCGCCGCCACCGGTGTCGGCTCACTCTCGGACCAGCAGATGTTCCTGATCTCCGGTGTGTACGTCGACATCTCGATCACGACGCCGTCGACGATCCCGGGCAGCAACAATCCGGGCGGCAACTTCGCGAATCCTTCGACGGGTTCGAGCATGTGGTCGATTACCGCCAACGATCGGGACTACGAGGATCTCTGGCTGGTCCTGGTCGGTCATGCCGTGAACTCCGACCTCCACGGACCCAGTGGAGATGGCTTCTATGACCCGGCCAACGTCGGGATCGAGATCGACGATTCCAACCCGAACCTCCGCTTCGTCTCCCCGGACGGTTTCGATATCACGTACCTCGCGGTGTTCCTCGGAGATTTGGCTCAGGGTGCGACCACCGTCCTGCCGATCGAGTACCGGGTGGCACAGGGGTTGTTCGAGCAAGCGCCCAACGACTTCCTGTTCCCGCAGTACAAGGTCGCCTACCTGGAAGGGATCCCGGTTCCGGAGCCGAGCCTGCTGGCGCTCGGAATCGTGGTTGGAGCCCTCGGACGCGCAGTGCGGGTTCGGAGGCATCGGGAGTAGCTAGTTTTGAGACGAAATGTCTGGGGGTGGGTCGCCACAACGCTAATCGGCGTCGTGTTGGCGGGTGGTTCAGCAGTCCTGGCGAGCGAGGTCGATGACGTTCGCCTGGTTCGCGCGAACGCGCTCGCGGGTGCCGGACGTTGTGCCGAGGCTCTGGAACTGGCGGATGAGATCGGCTCTGGCAACGCCGGTGCCCAGCACCTTCGTGGGCGCTGTCATCTCCAACGGGCACGCTATGCCGAAGCCATCAATGCGCTCGAATCCGCTCGCGGGCTCGACACCTCGCTCACCGGGATCGATCTGGATCTCGCCATGGCGCGCTACCACCTGGGCGACCTCAGCGGAGCGCGGCAGGCCCTCGACGCGGCCACTGCGAGCAGCGCCGACCGGGCTGAATATCACCTCTACAACGGTCTGCTGCTGTTGCAGGCGACCGATTCGGCCGGCGCGGCACGCTCGTTGGACCGCGCCCGCCAGCTCTCACCTGAATCCGTCGAGCCCACCGCGAGCTACTACGCGGGCCTGGCCTGGGCCGGTGCCGACGAGGCCGACAAAGCGGCAGCCGCATTCCGACGGGTCCGCGAACTGGCGCCTGGAACGGTGTGGGCAACGGAAGCCGAGCGCGCCGAGAAGCGCCTCGCCGGCGGCGGAGGCCCGTCCAGCTGGGGCTGGGCTCGCCTGGGCGTCGAGTGGGACGACAACGTCGTCCTGCGTGGCGAGGGCGTACGCCTCCCGAGTGAGATCGGCAATGGCGACGACGGACGGGTCGTCTGGGTCCTTCACGGCGGCACCGAACTCCTGCGCACCGAAGACTGGTCTGGCGGCGCGACGTTCACGTACTACGGCTCGTCGCATTTCCAACTCGACGAGTTCGACGAACACTATCCGGTGTTGGGACTGTGGCTCGACCGACGGTTGGGAGAGTCGACGACGTTCCGGCTCCGCTACGACTTTGGCTATGCCTGGATCGACAACGATCCGTTCCTGTTGAGCCACGAGCTGACCCCGGCACTCTTTCACGATTGGGGCGACGCCGGTCGGACCAAGGCATACGTCAGCCTCTACAAATACGACTACAAGTTTCGACCCTTCGACGAGTTCGATGCGACGTCGGCGGGAGGCTGCAACTTCTTGTCGTGTGGCCCGCGAGGCGTGAACGAAGCCACGCTCCGCAACCGCGATGGCTGGGGGACGGTGACGGGCCTCGAACATCTCTGGCGCCTCGGAGCGCTCGAGTCAGAGTTGACCACGGGCGTGCGCTGGCACGACTTCGAAGCTCGCGGCACTGAGTACGACTACTCCGGCCCCGAACTCTGGCTCGCAACCGAGACGCAGCTTCCCTGGGATCTCGAGTTCCGAACCGTCGTCTCCTGGTCGGATCTCGACTACGACAACCCGTCGACCTACCCGGTCCGGCTGCCGCTGATCTCGCCGGTCTTCGCGCCGGGAACGAGCGACAAGGATGAAGAGCGCTGGCGCGCCGCTGCCGAGCTCGAGTGGTTCCTTGCGGACCGATGGTCGCTGATGGGCCGCTACACCTGGTCGGACAACGACTCGAACGTGGGTGTCTTCGATTACTCGCGCTGGGGCTTTGGGATGTACGTCACTTATCGCTTCGAGAGGCCACTCACCCCCTGAGGAGGTGAGCCATGACCACTCGATCCGCGAGTCGAATTCTCATCCTTGTAAGTCTTGCCCTCGTCATTCCCTTCGGCGCCCTGGCGGACGGAACCGGCGCCCAGCCGGCTCCCCATGTCTCCACGGCACCGCCGCCCCAGGCCGAGAACGGCGACGTCGCATGCTCGGGCGAGGGTTCGCCGGCGGGCAGCGTTTCGTCGGTAAGCGGAGCCGCCTTCGCGCAGGCGCCCGGCGAAGATCCGCGCTCGCTGGCCTGCGATGACGTGGTGCGCGCATGTGACCGCGTCTTCACCTCCGACGGCGCCCACGTCGCGTTGTTGCTCGACGATGTCTACGTGCAAGTCGGCGGTGCGTCCGACCTCACGATCCAATCGCCGGCAGCGGATGTCTATCTGCACGGTGGGATCGTGCGCGTGATCGACACCCGCTCGACCCGGGATGCCGCCCACTTCCAGCTGGCGACTCAGCAGCTCCGAAGCCAAGGCTTGCGCAGCGATGCGGAAGTTCGCGTCGAGATCGCGGGTGCCAAAGCGCGCACAGAGCTGTGCAGCTTCTCCGATCCCGTGACGGTGGCGACTGCCGTGGGCGCCGAGACGCTCGGCTCGGGTGCTTGCGTCGAAGTCATCGGCGACACGCTCAACGCGCTGGCCGATGGATCGCCGACGTTGGGGTTGGAGGAGGCGCTCGACTGCCGGCGCGAATACGCGGGTCTGGCCGGTCGCTTCCTGCCCACGGATGTCGCTGCGCCGCCGCTCGCGAGTCTGTTGCCCATCGGACCGGCCGGCCCGTTCTCGCGGCAGGGCTGCGACAATCCGGGCTCCGGATGCACGGGACGGGTGCCGCCTTCATCCGCGCCGGCGACGTTCCGCGATCCCGACCCGGTGGGTGGGGGCGGCTTCCCGGGCGGCAACGGCATCGCCCAATAGCGCCTGGCGCGCAGCCCGTGAGGGGTGGTTATCCTGAACCCGCTCGATCCATTGCCTGGGTCACGGGGAGGGAGCCATGACATTCGCAGGGCATCACGTCGATTTCGCGACCGGGGAAGAGCAGGCACGCGCCTATCTTTCGCTCCCGGCAAGCGGCCACGGGCCGGGCGTGATCGTGTTGCAGGAGTGGTGGGGGCTCGTCGACCACATCCGCGAGGTCTGTGACCGATTGGCGCGGGAAGGCTTCGTGACGTTCGCGCCGGATCTCTACCGCGGCGAGGCCACCACGGACCCGGACGCTGCCGGGCGGATGATGATGGATCTCGAGATTCCGCGCGCCAGCCGCGATCTCGACGGTGCCGTGGCCGCGCTGCTCGGCAACGCGGCCGTCGACGGCGGCCGGCTGGCCGCGATCGGATTCTGCATGGGTGGCCAGCTCGCCCTCCACGCGGCGACGCAGAATCCGCGCGTCTCCGCCGTGGTCGATTTCTACGGCGTCCATCCGAACGTCACCCTGGATCTCTCCGGACTCGAGGCCGCCGTGATGGGCATCTTCGCCGAGAACGATGGGTTCGTTCCACCCGACGCCGCGCGCAAGCTCGAATCCGAGTTGCGCGAAGCCGGCAAGCGCTGCGATTTCACGATCTTTCCAGGCGTCGACCATGCCTTCATGAACGACACGCGGCCCGACGTCCACGACGCGGCGACGGCGGCGCGGGCTTGGAGCCAGATGGTGTCCTTCCTGCACGCCGAGGTCGGCTGATGCCGCTGTTCATCGTGATCGGCAGGGATGGCGAGGGCGTGGCGGAGAAACGTGCCGCCGTACGCGACGCGCACCTCGCCAACCTGCAGCTGATCGCCGAAGCCGGGCAAGCCTGCGGCAGCGTCCTCGTACTCGAGTTCCCCTCACTCGCAGAAGCCCGCGGCTTTGCCGAGAGCGACCCCTACGCGACCGAGGGTGTACTTCCAATCCCTGGAAGTCTTCGAAACCCTCCAGGTCTTCCCAGAAAGCCAGGAGCGGGGACGGACTCCTCAAGTTTCAAGTTTGCAAGTTTGAAAAACTTGCAAACTTGAAACATGAGGAGTCCGTCCCCGCTCCAAGCTTTCTGGGAAGACCTGGAGGGGTTCGAAGACTTACAGGGAGTGGAATTACACCCTCGGTCGCGTAGGGGTCGC
>JAJDAP010000081.1 GCA_029261795.1 Deltaproteobacteria bacterium | reverse complement strand
GGCGAGCATCAGTTTCGTCAACTTCTTCTTCGATCTTCACATCAACGCCCGCGGAGATATGGCATTCGGCGCGGAGGTCTTCGACTCCACGACAAACGAGATCAGCGAGGCGATCTTCTTCCGGTCCTGGGACGGAGTGCTTCTCACGGTCGCCAAGTCGGGCGACCTCATCGAGATCCGCCCCGGAGATTTCGGAACGATCGGCTTGATGGGCGAACAGCCGGTGGCGCTCAGGGGGCTGACCGACGATCGACAGATCCTGTTTGGCGCAGCGTTCGGCCCGACGCGGTCTGCACTCTTGGTGGCGCGGGTACCGGAACCATCGATCGTCCTACTGGTTTCGATCAGCGCAGTGATGGCCACGCGAACGGCGACCCGCCGCCGACGAAACTAGGTGAGCGGCCGGGACCGAGAAGCTCTTTGATCTCGCGGGTTTGGTGGTGGCCCAGGCCAGAGTCGAACTGGCGACACCCGCATTTTCAGGAGGGGGCAGCGTTCGGCCAACTCGCTGGATTTCCAGCGTTTCCAATCAGGTAGCGGCTCGGTGTTGGCCCTTGTTGGCTCTGGTTGGCCTCGCGGGAGACCCGACATTGACCCGTCGGCCCGAACCGCAGATGGATGCGTCGGGCATCAGTCTGCGAGACCTTGAGAAAAAGCGGAGATGTGCAAGCTGTGGCCGAGGAGCATTGCAGCCGTGGCCCTCTGCGTGAACGGCGCAGCGTCGCCTGAGGACTGCGACCCGACGATCATCGATGCAACCGGTGACAACGCCGCCACCGCCGAGGACATCGGCGGGATCGTCGCGACGGTGAACGGCGCCGTTCGGGCCAGCGATCTGGAGTGCATTCGCAACCTGGACACGACTCAGTAGCATCGAATCCCGGATCGGCCGGTGCCATCGCTGGCCGCACCCGGAAAAGCCCGGGCCCAGACGGATCGAGTCCCGGGGTTTGAGTTCGAGTGCCTTCGATCGATGATGCAGTGCTACGGTGCGCGGCAGGAGAACGGTAATGGCCCTCGATACATCTTTGGTCGGCGCGACCGCGTCCGCTTCGGTGATCGTCGAAGAGGAGCATTTCGCCAGTAACGTGTTCGAGGGGGCGCCGGATGTGTTCTCGACGCCCTCACTTGGCGCGCTGGTCGAGGCCACCGCTGGCGAGTGGCTTCAGGGGCAGATCGCGGAGAGCGAGATGAGCGTTGGTTCTCAGCTAGTAATCAACCACACTGCGGCGACACCTCCTGGACTGACGGTAACCGCCACGGTGACGCTGGAAGAGATCGACAAACGCCAGGTCGAGTTCTCCTGGACCGCGACGGACGATCACGGCGAAGTGGGGAACGGGACGCACCAGCGGTTTGTGCTGGACAAGGAGCGTTTCGAGGCGGCACTGGCGCCCAAGCGGGAGGGTTGAGGGGGCCAACTGCTGGTCCTGCTCGCCACGCCGTTGATCGTCGCGGCACGCAAAGCCCGCGCCGACCTACGCGACATCACGTTCTGGTTCGAGGGATTCGGTTGGTACGTAGGCGCGACATCGGTCTGGATCATCGCTGCTCCGCGGCCCTGGCTGCGGCTCACGGAGTGGTTCTGGGACGCATTCGCGGACCCGGATCTGCGCCGGGCCTTCGGCGTACTCACCCTGGCGTTCGGACTCTTCTTCGGATGGGTCGCCTTGTCCGTCCTGTAGTCGATTCCGGGTCGCGCGGCGGCGCCTCCGATCGGTGTAGGGTCGCAGACGTGTGTGACTTCGGGGAAGGGCGGGGATGAACTGGGAGGCGATCGGAGCCGTCGGCGAGCTGGCGGCGGCGGTGGCCGTGGTCGCGTCGCTCCTGTTCGTCGGGTACCAGCTGCGCCAGTCCCAGCGCGCGGAACGCGCCGCGGGTCAGCGGGACCTCCTCCGGCAGGGCCGCGACTGGTACGTCTCCAGCCGCACCCACCCGGAGCTCTTCGCCGTGATCGCAGAGCTACTCGAGGACTACGATGGCGCGTCGCCCGAGAAGCAGCACCTCTTCGACACCTGGGCCTTCGACTACCTCCTGCTCCTCGAGCAGGCGCTCTACATGCTCGACGACGGCTTCATCAACGAGACCTCCTCCACGGGCTTCGAGAACCTCGCGCTCTCGATCCTGCGGACGCCGGGCGGCGCCCAGTGGTGGACCCGCGCCTCGCAGGTCTGGAACCAGGACCACGTCGCCCACATGAACCGCCGCCTGGCCGAGCTCGACGACGACTTCCCTCGCGTCGACGAGATGCTGGACCACTTCGCCGCCGAGCGGGCGCGCGACTGATCCATCCCGCGCGGGCGAGTCGGCGCGCGTGGATTGGTGGCCCAGGCCAGAGTCGAACTGGCGACACCCGCATTTTCAGTGCGATGCTCTACCAACTGAGCTACCGGGCCACACGGGAGGCGGAATCTAGCCGCCGGGTCTGACGGGGGCCACCGGGAAACAGGCCAAGCGCGTGTCGGGCCGAGGCTTTTCGGTTCCCAGCCCGACGGTAGTCCGCGGCCGAACTCGTGCCCTGGATCGGGCCGAATCAGCCCTCGCAGCCTTCGTCAACTGGCGTCGCAATCGGCCGGAATGGGCATTTCGCCCCGGTGACGGTTCGAATCGGGCGAGGCGAGGCTCCAACGGGCCGCAGGTCCTCTCTCAAGTACTTGAATTCAAAGAAGAGTTTATTTTGCTCGCATACTGGAAACGGCTGACACATAACCGTCGTGGGCACCACTTACATGGCAGACGACTGGTTCTTGAGGAGACGCCAATGCTGCGTTCTGTGCTGACGGTTTTCGCCTTCTTGTTGTTCGCGATGCCGGCATCGGCCAACACGATCACCTCCCACACGTTCGGCTTCGAGTGCCTGACGAGTGCCCGATCCTGCCCCTCTGGCGAAGCCGATGTCGAACTCTCGGTGAGCGCGGGCGGTGCTGGAGAAGTGGTGTTCACGCTCGACTTCGTCGGAACCAGCGTGTTCCAGATGCAGGCTGTCTACTTCGAGACGAACACGTTGCTCGCGAGCCTGGTGAGTGCGACCAACACCACCGATGTCGCCTTCGTCATCGGCCCGCACGGCAACGTTCCGACGTCCCTCGTGGGTGGCGGCGCTTTCTCCTGGTCGCCGATCGTCTCGACCACCGGCACGGTCGAGGACCAGACGGGCTATCTCGATTCGGGTGAGCAGCTCGTCATCGTGGCTTCGCTGGCTCAGGGTGTCACCGCTGATGCCATCGCGGCCGCCATCGGCAGCGGCGCTTTCCGGGTGGGAATCTTCCTCGCCGACGATGGCCTGATCACCGTTCCCGAGCCCCTCTTGCTCGGCTTGCTCGGCGTTGCAGGTCTGGCGTTCGCAGGTCGGAAGCGCTCGGCCTAGGCCTATCGATCCGAGTGGCTAACGTCCCACGATGGGACGACGATTCGAATCGCTTCTTGGCAGGCTCGCGGTCTTCACCGCGGGCCTGCTGCTCGTTGGGGCCTCTGCGGCATTCGCGGCGGCACCGGAACCCGTCAGCGGCGCCCGGGCCATGGTGGTCAGCCCGCATGCGGTCGCTTCGCGCGCCGGGGCGGAAATGCTCGAGGCCGGCGGCAACGCGGTCGACGCGGCGGTGGCCGCCAGCTTCGCGTTGGGTGTGGCGCAACCGATGTCGACGGGCATCGGCGGTGGCAGCTTCTTGCTGATCCGGTTGGCCGACGGCCGGGCCATTGCCGTCGATGCCCGCGAGACGGCGCCGGCCGGCGCGACCAACGGCCTCTACCTCGAAGAGGGTCTCCCTCCGCGAGCCTCGGTGTTCGGCGGTCTGGCGGTGGGCACGCCTGGAATGGTGGCCGGCCTGGCCCTCGCAGTGGAGAAGTATGGAACCCTGCCGCTCGAGGCGATTCTGGCGCCCGCCATCCGGGCCGCAGAAGAGGGCGTTCGGGTGGGCGCCTATCAAGGACGATTCGTCCGCTACCTGCGTCGCCCGGAACTGGTCGCGCGCTTTCCCGAAACCGCGCGAATCCAGTTCCCGGAAGGCCTGGGTCCCGAGAGCATCAAACGTCAGCCGGAGTTGGCGAAGACGCTCCGTGCGATCGCCGAGAAGGGGCCCCGCGCTTTCTACGAGGGCGAGATCGCCGAGGCGATCGTGGCGGCCGCGCGCGCGCACGGGGGCATCCTCACCCGCGAGGATCTCGCGAGCTATCGACCGCGCTTGCGAGAACCGGTGCGTGGCAACTACCGGGGCCGGGAGTTCCTGGCCTTCCCGCCGCCGTCGTCGGGCGGCGTCACGCTCCTCGAAATCCTGAACGTGCTCGAAGGTTTCGATCTGGCGGCGAGCGGCGCGGGTTCTTCCGAGAGCATCCACAAGATCGTCGAGGCGATGAAGCTCGCCTTTGCGGATCGCGCCGTGCATCTGGGAGATCCGGACTTCGCGGCGATTCCCACGGCGCAGCTGATCGACAAGGCCTACGCCGAAAAACTACGGGGCCTGATCGGCAAGCAGGCCGCCGCGGTCGAAGGCCCGGGCCTCGCCGTCGACGACCAGGGCACCGCGCACCTGTCCGTCGTCGATGCCGCCGGGAATGCGGTGGCGGTCACCGGAACGATCAACGGGCCGTTCGGATCGTTGGTCACGGTTCCCGGCTTCGGAATCCTGCTGAATAACGAGATGAACGATTTCGTGACCGATCCCGAAGGCTCGAACCTCTACGGCCTGAAGGGCCGGGCCGATAGCGCGAACCTCGTCGAAGCGGGCAAACGCCCACTCTCGAGCATGGCGCCGACCATCGTCGTCGAGAACGGCAAGGTGCGCTTCGTCGCCGGCAGCAACGGCGGGCCACGCATCATTACCTCGGTGTTGCTGACGCTCCTGCACCATTTCGATTGGGAGATGGACGTGATGGAGGCGGTTTCGTTCCCGCGCTTCCACCATCAGTGGCGACCGGACGTGATCCAGCTCGAAGGCGCCCATCCCGCCGATATCCAGGCGGGTCTCGAAGCGCGCGGTCACGAAGTCAAGCGCGTCGACGAGATCGTGACCGGCGTCGAAGCGATCTCGATCGATCCGGAGTCCGGCCTCATCCATGGCGCCGCAGACCCGCGACGCGACGGGCTCGCGCTGGGGCTCTGATCCATGGCCGACAAAGCGGCGAGGAAGCCAACGGTTGGGAATCGTCGAACAGGTCGCCTGTAGCCCGGGCCACACGCTCGAGAAGCCCGCGCGGGTTTCCATCCAGCTCCTTGCGGGCCTCGGTGTAGAGGGAGACGCGCACCAGGGTGTCACCGTGAAGCACCGCTCGCGGGTCCGCGTCGATCCCGATCAGCCGAACCTGCGCCAGGTCCACCTGATCCATGCAGAGTTCCTCGAGGAACTCGCGCTGGGGGGCATGGCGGTGGCGCCGGGAGCGATGGGCGAGAACATCACCACGCGCGGAATCGAACTGCTGGAGCTCCCGGTCGGAACCGTGCTCCGGCTCGGATCGGAGGCACAGGTTCGGGTGACGGGGCTCCGCAACCCGTGCGCTCAGCTCGATTCCATCTGTGACGGACTGATGGAGGCGACGCTAGGCCGCGATGCCGAGGGCCGCGTGGCGCGAAAGGCCGGCATCATGTCCGTGGTCATCCGCAGCGGCCGGGTCCGCGCCGGCGACGCGATCGTGGCGGAACTTCCGCCGGAACCCCATCGTCGCCTCGACCGGGTCTGAGGCGGGCGCTGGTCAGGGCCGGATGGCTGCCAGCGTTGCTCGGCCCGGATCGAGCAGCCGTCGTGCCACCCGGAGCACATCGGCGCCCGTGATCGCGGCAACGCGTTCGGGGTAGGCGGCGTCCGCGTCGGGGCCGAGGCCGTAGCGCGAATCGAGGGCGATCTGGAGGGCGCGTCCAGCGCTTCGCTGCTGGTCGATGGCGTGGTTGCCGATCAAATAGCGACGCGCGCGGTCGAGCTCGGCGGCATCCGGCTCGCCGTCGAGCACACGATGCAACTCGTCGCGAATCCCGGCCAGGGCCTCGTCGTACTTCTCGGGCGAGGTCCCGATGTAGACGGCAAAGAAGCCCGGCGCGAGACCTTCGACGTTCATCGCGCTCACTGTGTAGGCGAGGCTCTTGCGGTCGCGGAGTTCGAGGAACAGCCGGCCTCCCTGGCCCGCGAGGAGTTGCGACAGGACTTCGAGGACTTCCCGGTCGGGATCGCGGATCGTGAGCCCGCGGAAGCCGAGGACCAGATGCGCCTGGGAACGGTCCTTGCTCTCGAAGCGATCGCGGGTTTCGCTGGGCGCGGCCTCTTCTGGAGCCAACAGGGACTCGACGTTTCCAGGGCCTGCGACTTCGCCAAACCGGCGAGACACTTCGGCGGCGGCGACATCCGGATCCACGTCGCCGACCACGGCAATGGCAATGTTGTCCGCCGTCACGAGTCGCCGTTGATGTGCGATCAGATCGTCGCGTTCGAAACGCGCGACGTTCTCCGGCGTGCCCACGACCGGGAACCGATAGGGGTGTTCGAGATAGTGCGTGCGCGAGAAGAGGTCGAATACCCGGGCCGACAGTCGGTCTTCTCGGCGTGACAGTGACGCCAGCGTTTCGCGTCGCTCGCGTTCGATCTCTTCGAGGGAGAAAGCCGGCGCCAGCAGGGCCTCGGCAAACAGGTCGAGGACCGGTGCGAACTGGTCCGAGGTGCAGTCGAGGGTGACGCCACAACTGTTTCGGCCAGCGAAGGCATCCACATCCGATGCCAGTGATTCGATGCGCCCGGCGAACTCTGCGGCAGATTGGGCCTGGGTCCCCCGGAGCCACATGGAGGCCAGGAACGATGTCATGCCCGCAGTCTGCTCGTTCTCGACCAGCTGTCCACCTAACAATGCGGCGCGCGCGGCGACCACGGGAATATCGCGGCGTGGCAGGACGTGCAGCCGCACGCCGTTGTCGAGCTGGTAGTCATGAATGCGGGGCGCCGGGTTCTTTTCGGACCGGAATGCCTGCGGCGCTCGGAAACGGCCGGCGGTTCCGGCAACGCCCCGTTCGATCGCGGCGGCGACACCTTCGTGGCCGATCGCGGTTGCCTCGTTTTCGGGAAGCACCGCTGCAACGGTCAGTCGCTCCGGGGCGAGCCATTCCACTGCGACCCGCACGAGATCCTCGCGGGTCGCGGTACGAATCTCCTCGAGGTAACGCTCCTCGTGATCAGGACTTCCGGTGAGGAGCTGGCTCGAGCCGAGTTTGCGCGCCATGCCCGAGACGCTCTCGCGCTCCCAGGCACGGCTGGCCAGGAAATTCCGCCGCGCCTTCTCGAGTTCCTCTTCGCTGACCGGCTCCCGACGGACGCGTTCGGTTTCGCGCACGACCTGTTCGAGTGCGGGCAGCATCTGATCGGTTTCGCAGTCGAAGGTGGCGCCGAACAGGCCGGCATCCAACGGCGTGTAGCAGGAGGCGTCGATGCGATCGACGAAGCCCAACTCTTCCTTCACGCGGCGCACCAATCGCGAACTGTCGCCTTCGCCGAGGATGAAGGCGAGCAGGTCGAGCGGTGCAGCGTCCGGGTGCTGGAAGGGAACGACCGGCCAGGAGGCATCGACGCAGGCGCGCTCGAATGGACGCGCTTCGAGCGCCGTGCGCAGCTCCGCTTGCAACGGTTCGACCGGGCGTGCGCGCTGCGCCGAGCCCCGGACATCGTCGCCGAAGATCGTGCCGACCTGGTCGAACATGGCCGCCGCATCGATGTCGCCGGCCACGACGACCACGAGGTTCTCGGGTCGGTACCAACGTTCGTAGAATGCTCGGACCTTTTCGCGCGTGAAGGATGCCACGCTCTCGGCGGTCCCCAGGATGGGCCGTCCGTAGGGATGGATCTTGAAGGCTTCCGCGAACAACGCGTCCGAAAGAACGCTATGCGGGTCATCCTCGGAACGGTTGATCTCTTCGAGCACCACGCCGACTTCGCGCTTGACTTCCTCGGGGTCGAAGCGCGAACAGCGTACCGCGTCCGAGAGCACGTCGAGCCCGAGCGAGGCCACGTCCGAGGGCAGCGTCGCGTGGTAACAGGTGACATCGAAGGAGGTGAAGGCGTTGATCCGGCCCCCGGCGCCTTCGACGGCGCCCGCGATCTCTCCGACGCCGTGGCGCTCGGTTCCCTTGAACAGCATGTGCTCATGGAAATGAGCCAGACCGCGCTCGGCATCACGCTCGTCCGCAGAGCCGACCCGGGCCCAGATCTGGACCTCGGCAACCGGGGCTACCCGGACTTCGCGCAATAGCACGGTCAGGCCGTTCGGCAGCGTTTCGACCCGCACATCAGCGCTCACGGCCCGCAGCGTAGCGAACCGCTTGCCAAACCCCCGGCGTCAGGCGATCCCTTCGTCGTGGCGAGAGAGGACGAGGCAACCATCCGCGCGGGCGCCGAGGACGTCGGCGTCTACGTGCATGTGCCGTTCTGCCACCGCATCTGCCCCTACTGCGATTTCGCCGTGGTGGCCGGATTGCCCGGCGGCCGTGAAGATCGAACCGTCTCGGTGCTGGTGCGTGAGATCGAGGGCAGGGCACAGCCCTTCCGGCCCGCCTCCCTCGCGACGATCTACCTGGGAGGCGGCACCCCGTCGCTGCTCCGGCCCGAATCCCTGGGCCGCATCCTCGGGGCGATCGGAAAGGCCTTCCCAGGGACGCCGAGCGAGGTGACCCTCGAGGTCAACCCGAGCACCACCGAGCGAGAGCGCCTGCCGGCGTTCCGGGAGGTCGGCGTCACGCGCCTTTCGATCGGCGTGCAATCCTTCGCCGACGCGACCCTGAAGCGCCTCGGTCGTGCCCACACCGCTGTTGAGTGTCACGCCACCCTCGAAGCGGCGCGGCGGGCCGGCTTCGACAACCTCTCACTGGATCTGATCTTCGGCGCCCAGGGACAGGATCTGCCAGCCGTCCTGGCCGACGTCGAAGCCGCACTCGCGCATTCCCCCGAACACGTCTCAGCGTATGCCCTCACCGTAGAGCCCGGCACGCCGCTGGCCTTCGGGGTCGAAACCGGGCGGCTGGTTCTGCCGAGCGATGATCTCGCCGCCGACATGATGCTCGCCGTCGCCGATCGGCTCGAAGCCGCCGGGCTCCAGCGATACGAGGTCTCGAACTACGCGAGGCCGGGCAATGAGGCGCAGCACAACGCCCGCTACTGGCAGCGGCGTGCCGTGCTCGGAGTGGGCATCGGCGCCCACTCTTATAGGCCGCCGACAGCGGCGAACCCGCATGGAGCGCGCCCGGCGAACGAACGGGATCTGGCCCGCTGGTCGACGCGCATCGAGTCGGGTGTGATGACGTCGCCCGAACCCGGATGGCTCAGCGCAGCCGAGGCCCGGGCGGAGGCAGCGTTCCTCGCTCTCCGCCGCCGCCAGGGCATCTCGGCCGCCGCTTTTTCCGCCGAGTGGCGGGCGACGCCACGGGACATCTGGCCGCGCGAGATCGAGAACCTCGTTGCCGCCGGGCTCCTCGATGAGTCTTCCGCCGGAGATCTCGCCCTGACCCAGCGCGGCTGGCTACTGGCGGATTCCGTCTTCGAACACTTCGTCTCCCCGGATGCGGATTGACGCCGGAGCCTCGGCTGGGGTACTCCTCCGGCGTGCCCATCCTTCAGGATCGGCGATTCCGTTGAGGTTTCATCGCCGTGAGTTCCGTTCACGACAATTTCCTGCTCTCGGATCGACAGGCCCAGGTACTCCAGGCCGTCGTCTCCTCGTGGGTTGGCGGTGCGGCACCGGTCGCCTCCGAAACCGTGGCCGATGTCCTGCCTGTCCGACTCTCGCCCCAGAGCGTGCGCAATACCCTGAGCGAGTTGGCGCGCCTCGGCCTGGTGGCGAAGCCGCACCGCTCGAGCGGTCGGGTGCCCACCGACCTGGGCCTGCGCTGCTTCGTCGATCAGCTGTTGCCGCGGGTGGAGCTGGGCCCCTACGAGAAGCGTGAGCTGGCGGATCGGCTCGAGTCCGGGCGCGGCACCGGCATCGCGGAGGTTGCTGCCGGGGTGCTTTCGGAGCGCACGCATCAGTTGGGTTTCATGCGCGCGCCACGCCTCGACGGCCTGGTGCTGCGCCACGTTTCGTTCATCCGCGTCTCGAGCGAGCGGGTGATGGCGGTTCTGGTATCCCAAGGGGGTCGCGCGATCCAACGGGTTCTCGACGAGCCTGGCCAGGGCGACCAGGCGCAGCTCGATCGCATGGCCGGGGCACTGAACGAGCGCGTGGCCGGCCAGTCGCTCCGGACCGTTCGCGAGCTGTTCGTGCGAGAGGCCGCCGCGCTGCGGAGCCATGCCGACGCACTATTGGCCCGGGTGCTTTCGCCCGAGACCGACGCCGACGACGAAGGACTGGTTCTCGGCACGCGCCTGGTCATTCTCGAACAGCCGGAGTTCCAGGATCCGGAACGACTCCGGGCGCTGCTGCGGACGGTCGAAGAGAAGGAGCGGCTCGTCACGCTGGTCGATCAAGTGGTCGCCGGGACCGGCGTTCGCGTAGCGATCAGCGCGGATCTGAGTGATGCATCGCTCGATCACTGTGCACTGGTGGCAGCAGCCTATGGTCGTCCCGAAGCTCCGCTAGGAGCGCTGGGCGTGATCGGGCCGAATCGAATGGACTATGCCCGCGTGGTCCCCCTGGTGGGGTACATGTCGCGGCTGCTGACGGGGATGCTCGAGGCGTGACGCCCGAAGGACCGAACGACAAGCCGGATGAATCCGAGGAGGCCGAGGGCGGCACCCTCGCGATGGATCCCGAACTCGAGGCCGCGCTGCGCGAGGCGACCGAGTCCGTCGAGGCGATACAGGCCGAGCGATCGGAAGAGGGTGCCGCGGATCAGCAGCCTGGCGCCGATGCGGGCGAACTCGCCGGTCGCGTCGAAGAACTCGAAACCGAGAACGCGGCCTTGAACGATCGGCTGCTGCGCCTCCAGGCGGATTTCGACAACCACCGGCGCCGAACCCTGAAGGAGCGCCAGGACGCGCTCCAGTACGGCCACGAGAATCTCGTCAAGGACCTGTTGGGAACGGTCGATAATCTGGAGCGCGCCATTGAACACGCTTCACAAAGTGACGGCGGGGACTTGGAGGGCATGTTGCAGGGCATTGAGCTCGTGCAACGGGAACTCCTGGGGACCCTGAACCAACACGCCGTGAGCGAGATCGATGTGGCCGAGGGGATGTTCGATCCGAACCTCCACGAAGCCATGGCGCAAGTGGAGGATCCAGAGAGACCGGCGGGTGCTGTCGTCAAGGTGCTGCAAAAGGGATATCAGCTGCGCGATCGCCTGCTTCGGCCGGTCCGCGTGTTGGTCGCCAAGGCACCGGTCGAGGCCGAGCCCAAGCCGGACTCCGAGGAAACGGTCGAGGAATCAGAAGCCGAGTAGCCGGGCCCGCGCGATGCACCCGGCGCACACGGCTGGGGAGAACGCAGAGCGATGGGCAAAGTCATCGGAATCGACCTCGGGACCACCAACTCCTGCGTGGCGATCATGGAGGGCGGCGATCCCCAGGTGATCCCCAACGCGGAAGGCGCGCGCACCACGCCCTCGATGGTGGCCTACACCGATCAAGGCGAGAAGCTCGTGGGTCAGGTCGCGAAGCGACAAGCCGTCACGAACCCGACCCGCACGATCTTCGCGACCAAGCGCCTGATCGGCCGTCGCTTCGATTCAGAAGAAGTCGAGCGCTTCAACGAGACTGCACCGTTCGCGATCGAAGCGGCGGAGAATGGCGACGCCTGGGTCAAGGTCGAGGACAGCCTCTGCCCGCCCCAGGAGATCTCGGCCACGGTCCTGGCCAAGATGCGCGACACCGCCTCGGACTTTCTTGGCGAGCCCGTTTCCGACGCGGTGATCACCGTGCCCGCCTACTTCAACGACGCCCAGCGCCAGGCCACGAAGGATGCCGGCAAGATCGCTGGTTTGAACGTGCTGCGAATCATCAACGAGCCGACGGCGGCGGCGTTGGCCTACGGCATCGGCGAGGAAGAGAACAAGACGCTGGCGGTCTTCGACCTCGGCGGCGGCACCTTCGACGTCTCGATCCTCGAGATCGGCGATGGCGTCTTCGAGGTGAAGAGCACCAACGGCGACACGTACCTCGGTGGCGAGGATTTCGACGTGCGCGTGGTCGACCACTTGATCGACGTGTTCAAGCAGGAGACCGGAATCGATCTCTCCGAGGACAGCATGGCGCTCCAGCGCCTCAAGGAAGCGGCCGAGCGCGCCAAGCACGAACTCTCGTCGTCGGAATCGACCGATATCAACCTGCCTTTCATCGCGGCGGATGCCGAGGGACCGCGTCATCTGAACCTCACGCTCGGCCGCGAGAAGCTCGAGGCGCTGGTCGCCGATCTGATCGATCGGTTGGTCGCCCCGTGCACGACCGCCCTCGAGGACGCGGAACTGACGACCGACCAGATCGACGATGTGATCCTGGTCGGCGGCATGACGCGCATGCCGCGCATTCAGGAGAAGGTCGCCGAGATCTTCGAGCGCAAACCCAACAAGGGTGTGAATCCCGACGAAGTGGTGGCCGCCGGCGCTGCCATCCAGGGCGGCGTCCTGAAGGGCGAAGTCGACGACGTGCTGCTGCTCGATGTCACTCCGCTCTCCCTGGGCGTCGAAACCCAGGGCGGCGTCTTCACCAAGATCATCGACAAGAACACCACCATTCCGACCCGCAAGGGCCAGGTGTTCTCGACCACGGAAGACAACCAGAACGTCGTGCGCATCCACGTGCTCCAGGGCGAGCGCGAGATGGCCGTCGACAACAAGAGCCTTGGCCGCTTCGAGCTGGTCGGGGTCCCGCCGGCGCCGCGCGGCGTGCCGCAGATCGAAGTGAGCTTCGAGATCGATACCGACGGCGTGGTCGCGGTCTCGGCGAAGGATCTCGGCACCAGCAAGAGCCAGCAGATTCGCGTGACCGCGTCCGGCGGCCTGACCCAGGACGAGATCGATCGCCTGGTCGACGACGCCGAGAACAACGCCAACGACGACCAGGCGCGGCGCGACGCCGTGGAACTGATCAACAAGGCGGACGGACTCACCTACTCCACCGAGCGCACGCTCGAGGAGTACGCCGAGCACATCGACGAAGAGGATCGCCAGAGCCTCCTTGCGGGCATCGAAAAGACCCGGGCCGCGATGACCAGCAGCGACGCCGGGGCCCTGGCCCTGGCCGTCGACGAGCTCTCGGCCCTCTCTTACCAGATGACCGAGCAGCTCTACGCCGCACTCGGCGAGGGCGGCGACAGCACCGACGAGGAGTAGCCGGGTCCCCCGGGGACGCGACTTGCCAAGCCCCGGCTCCGTGCCGAGACTCCCGGGCCACCGGAAGAGGGCCCTTGAGCAAGCGCGACTACTACGAGGTGCTGGGCGTCGATCGCCGAGCCGACGACGGCGAGTTGAAGAAGGCGTATCGGCAGCTCGCGATGGAACACCATCCCGACCGCAACCCGGATGACGCAGTCGCCGAGGAGAAGTTCAAGGAGGCCTCCGAGGCCTACGCCGTGCTTTCGGATCCCGAGAAGCGCAGCCAATACGATCAGTACGGTCACCAGGCGGTGGGCGGTGGCCCGGGTGGTTTCCCCGGTGGCCAGGGTTTCGGCGACGTTGGCGACATGTTCAACGATCTCTTCGGAGATCTGTTTGGCGGCGCCATGGGCGGGCGCGGCCGACGCGCCGGACGAGGTCAGCGCGGAGCGGATCTCCGCTACGACTATCCGATCGACCTGCAAGATGTTCTCGACGGCCATGATGCCACCCTCGAGTTGGCGAAGACCGTGGCGTGCGAAACCTGTTCTGGCAGCGGCGCCAAGCCCGGCACCCAACCCGAGCGCTGCGGTCGTTGCCAGGGCACCGGCCAGGCGATCTTCCAACAGGGGTTGTTCCGGATCAGCCGACCCTGTGACGATTGTCGCGGGGAAGGTTCCATCGTCCGAGATCCGTGCAGTGGTTGTCGTGGAAGCGGCCGCACCGAAGGCACGAAGACCATCAAGGTGCCGATCCCGCCCGGTGTCGAGAACGGCATGCGGCTGCGCGTCGGCGGGCAGGGCGAAGCCGGCATCTCGGGCGGCCCAGCAGGCGATCTCTACGTCGTCATCCATGTTCGGGATCATGAACTGTTCGAGCGCGAGGGACCGAACGTCCACCTCGAAGTCCCGATTCCGTTCGTCCAGGCGGCACTCGGCGCAGAGGTGGAGGTGCCCACACTCGATGGCAAGGTCATGCTCCGCGTGCCCGAGGGAACCCAGAGCGGCAAGATGATGCGGCTTCGCGGCAAGGGGCTTCCCGCCGTGGGCGCCAGCGGGCGCGGCGATCAGATCGTTCGCATCTTCGTCGAGGTGCCGACGAGTCTGACCGAACGCCAACGCGAATTGTTGGGTGAGTTCGCGGACGAGAGCGGAACCGAGATCTCGCCGATGGCCCGCGGATTCATCGACAAGTTGCGGGACCTGTTCGATTGATCCGATGGGGTGATGGCTGGGTCGCGTCCGCGACGTTGTGCCTCGTTCTCGCTCTCGGCTGTGCAGGCGGGCCGATTCAACGCTTCGATGGTTCCGAGGTCAAGCGCGAGTACGCCGAGGCGCTTCGGCTGGCGGGGACCGAGCCTGCGGCTGGGCGCGCCGCTCTCGAGCGCTTCCTTCGGAGCCACCCGCAGAGTGACCTCGCGGATGACGCCGGGCTTCGGCTCGCGGAGCTTCAGGTTGCCGCTGGGGCCAGGGTCGCGGCGACCCGCACCCTCGAACGCGTGATCAAGCGCCAGCCGAGCGGCGACCGCACGGATTCTGCGCGTCTTCTGTTGGCTCGGCTACTGGCCGATCGGGGGCTACCGAGACAGGCCTATCGGCAGGCGAGCAAGATCCGCCTCGATCAGCTCGATGCGCCGGCGCGACGCGACACGCTCCGGCTCCTCGTCGAACTCGCGAGAGACAATCGCGACACGGTCGCCCAGCTCCGCTGGCTGGCGCGGCTCCAGGCGGATGCGGAATCCGAGGCGAGGCTCGCAGCGACCGACAGCGAGATCCGCTCGGTCTTGAACGCCCTCGATGCGGCGGAACTCGATGCGGTGGCCGAGCAACTGGGCCGCCGGGTTCCGGCTGCCCGGGTGAGGCTGCGCCAGGCAGAACTCGCCTTCGCTGCGGGCGAACTCGAGGCGGCCAACGACGCCCTCGAGCGTGCCCGGCAGCTGCCGCTCGGCCGCTCGGACGCCGCGTACCTGACGGCGGTCGAGCGACGGCTGGCGGGAGGGGAGGCACAGCGCCTACTCGGTTACTCGCCGCTGGCGCCGACGCCTGGAACCCCGGTGCTGGGCCGCGCCAGTGGCACGCTCGGCGTGGTGTTGCCGCTCACTGGACGCTATGCGAGTTATGGCGAAGCCACCTTTCAGGGCATCCTGCTCGCGACCGGCCACTTCGATGCGAGTCGCCAGGGGCGCCCCAGTGACATTCGGCTGCTTGTCCGCGACACCGGCGGCGATCCGGCTCGCGCGGCGGCGGCTATCCGCGAGCTGGCCGGGCGCTCGGAGGTCAGCGCGATTCTCGGGCCGATGCTCGCCGCTGAAAGTGAGGCCGCCGCCGCGGTGGCTCAGGAACTCGGCATCCCGCTGCTGACCTTCTCCCGGCGAGAATCCGTTGACGAGGGCCGGGATCGCGTGCTTCGCCTGGGCGAGACGCCGCGGCTGGAAGCCGAACTGATGGCTGCCTACGCCGTGGAGACGTTGGGGCTGAAGCGTTTCGCGATCCTCTACCCCGACCTCGAATTCGGACGCGGGCTTCGCGCTGCCTTCTGGGACGCCGTCGAGGCGCGTGGCGGGGAAGTGGTCGGGGTCGCCCGCTACGAGCCGGAGGCGACGGATTTCTCGAAGCCCGTGCGTCGCCTGATCGGCTACGAACTCTTGACCAACGGGCAGGTCGAAGCGATCCGCGAACGTGACCGCCTGCTGAAGCGCGCCAAGCGGCTACCCCCGGAGGCTGCGGCAGAGCTACGCAAGAGCGCCCGCGAGACCACAGGGCCAATGGACTCAGCGCTTCCGCCCTTCATCGATTTCGAGGCGTTGTTCATTCCGGACAGCCACGAAACGGTCGGCTTGATCGCGCCACATCTTGCATTCCACTCGGTACGGGGGGTCCGGCTGCTCGGGACGAGTCCCTGGAACGATCCGGAGCTGCTGCGATTGGGCGGTCGCCATGTCGACGGAGCCGTCTTTACGGCCGGCTCGTTCGGCGCCAGTCAGCGGCCGCACATGGCCGAGTACGAGCGACGCTTCAGCGAGCGATTCGACCGCGCGCCCGGCGACCTCGCCGCCGCCGCATTCGACGCCGCCAATCTCGCCGTCGTCGGCCTGGCGCGGGCGGGAACGGACCGGGCGGGTCTGTTGCGAAGCTTGCGGAGTCTCGGGCGCTGGGCCGGTGTATCCGGCACGATCGGGTTCGATCGTGACGGTACTCCCTGGAAGCGGCCGCACCTGCTCGGTGTCGAGCGCGGCGCGTTCGTCTCGGTGGACGAACGCGGAGAGCCGCCATTCCTGCACATCCCAGGGCCGCCTCTCGTGTGCGAGCCCGGTCCCGATGGCGAAGAAGTGTGTGTGCCCGAAACGATCGAAGGCGACGATGCCGGCATGGGCGATGGCAGCGAACCGGCCACGCAGAAAACGAGCCGCTGAACGCCGGTCCTGCCTCAAGTGAGGGGTGCGCGGCGTCGAAACGCACAGGGTGACATCAGCTGACGCCCCCCTGGATTTCGCCATTCCCGACGAGATGCCCGTTCTCCCGCTCCGGGAGTTCGTGATCTTTCCCTACATGGTCCTGCCACTGTTCATCTCCCGAGAGCGTTCGATCGCTGCCGTGGAAGACGCACTGGCCGGTGATCGCCTGCTGTTGCTGACGGCGCAACGCAACGCGGAACTCGAAGAACCGGATCCCGACGATCTGCACGCGGTCGGAACCGTGGCCATGGTCATGCGAATCCTCCGGCTTCCGGACGGCCGCGTGAAGGCGCTGGTGCAAGGTCTCTCGAAGGCACGCATCGAAACGTTCGTGGAGAACGAGCCGGCGATCTGGGCGCAGGTATCGGGCATTCCGCCGGACGAAGAAGAAGACTGGTGTGTCGAGGCCGAGGCGCTGATGCGCACGGTCCGAGGCCGTGTCGAAGAACTGCTGCCGCTGAAGAACCTCCCGCCCGAAGTGCTCTCGATCACAGCGAACGTGCACGAGCCGGGCCGGCTCGCTGACCTGGTGGCATCGAATCTCAAGCTGCGCATCAACGAGGCCCAGGAGGTTCTCGAGGTCATCGACCCGATCGCGCGGCTCCGCAAGGTCGATTCGCTGCTGCGCCGGGAGCTCGACGTCTCGACGATGCAAGCCGAGATCCAATCGCAGGCGAAGGAAGAGATGTCTCGCGGCCAGCGCGAGCACTACCTGCGCGAACAGCTCCGCGCGATCCAGGCTGAACTCGGCGAGGTGGATTCTCGCGCCGAGGAACTCGTCGAGTACCGCGACAAGATCGAAGAAGTCGGCCTTCCGCATGAGGCCTACGAAGAATCGATCAAGCAGCTCGGGCGTCTCGAACGCATGCACCCGGACGGCCCCGAAGCCCAGGTCGTGCGCAGCTATCTCGAGTGGATGACGGATCTGCCCTGGTCGCGAACCTCACCGGATCGCCTCGATCTCGTGAACGCGCGAGCCATTCTCGACGACGATCACGCCCATCTGGATTCGATCAAGGAGCGTATCCTCGAGTTCCTGGGCGTGCGCAAGCTCCGCGAGGATTCGCGCGGCTCGATTCTCTGCTTTACCGGGCCGCCCGGCGTGGGCAAGACCTCGCTCGGACGTTCGATCGCACGGGCGATGGGTCGCGAGTTCGTTCGCATCTCGCTCGGTGGCATGCGCGACGAAGCCGAGGTGCGCGGTCATCGCCGCACCTATGTCGGTGCCATGCCCGGTCGAATCATCCAGAGCCTGAAGCAGGCCGGGACGCGAAACCCCGTCTTCGTCCTGGACGAGATCGACAAGTTAGGCGCCGACTATCGAGGAGATCCCTCGTCGGCACTGCTCGAAGTTCTCGACCCGGAGCAGAACTGCCACTTCAGCGATCACTATCTGAATGTGCCATTCGATCTGTCGAGCGTGTTCTTCGTCGCCACGGCGAACCTGATCGAACAGGTGCCCGGGCCGCTTCGCGACCGGATGGAAGTCATTCGCGTGCCCGGCTACACGCCGGAGGAGAAGGTCGAGATCAGCCGCTCCTACCTGATCCCGCGTCAGCTCGAAGATTCGGGACTTCCCCAGGATCGGATCCGTTGGTCCGACGCTGCGGTGCGCACGATGATTACCGACTACACGTTCGAGGCCGGTGTGCGTGATCTCGAACGCCAGGTCGGCTCGATCTGCCGCAAGGCCGCGCGCCGCGCCGCAGAGGGTGACACCAAGACACTCCGCGTCGATCGCCGAACGCTCGACAAGTACCTGGGCCCGCCGCGTCACGCGGCCGAGATGGTATCGGAGAATCCCGAGATCGGTGTCAGCAACGGCCTGGCGTGGACCGAGGCCGGGGGTGATGTGCTGCGCATCGAGGCTGCTGTCACGCGCGGCCGCGGCATCGTGTTGACCGGGCAGTTGGGCGACGTGATGAAGGAGTCGGGCCAGGCCGCGTTGACCTGGGTGCGTTCGAAGCTCGCCGACTTCGGGCTCGACGAAACGTTCTTCGCTCGTCGCGAGGTGCACGTCCACGTGCCGGCTGGTGCCATTCCCAAGGACGGACCCTCCGCCGGCGTGACGATGGCGACAGCGTTGGCATCGTTGGCCACCGGAATCCCGGTTCGCCCCGACGTGGCAATGACCGGCGAGGTGACGCTTCGAGGCAACGTGTTGCCGGTGGGCGGCGTGCGGGACAAGGCCTTGGCGGCGCTTCGTGCCGGCGTTACGACGGTGCTGATTCCCGAGAAGAATCTGGTCGACCTTCGCGAAATTCCGCCGGAGCTGGCTCGCCGCGTCGAGTTCATCGGCGTATCCCACATGGACGAGGTGCTGCTCCACGCTCTCGAGCGACCGCCGGCCGGCCGACGTCGCCGCGTCCCCCGGGCTCCCGGTCGTACCACGCGTGCGGCTGCAACGGCGAAGGCCCGCTCATAGCCCGGCCTCCGCAAGCGGTGGATCCACAGGGTAAGCTCGGGCGATGAACGTCGGAGCGTTGGGCGAGTTCGAGCTGATTCGACGCATCGAGCGACTCGCCGCACGGGAGACCGGGCGCGGGGTCGTGCTCGGAATCGGCGACGACGCCGCAATCCTCCGGGTGCCGAAGGGCCAGGATCTCGTGGTGACGACCGACGCTGCCGTCGAAGGCGTGCACTTCCGCTTCGATCATGAGCAGGGGACGACGGCGGGGCGCCGCGCCATGGCCGCAAATCTCTCGGACCTCGCTGCCATGGGAGCGCGGCCGCTGGCGTTCACCCTGGCGCTCGCGCTGCCGGCACAGACGGAAGTCCGCACGGCACTCGCGCTGGTGCGGGGTCTCTTGCGCGAGGCGGACGCATTTGGCTGTGCCCTCGTCGGAGGCAACGTTACGCGGGCCAGCGAGATTTCATTGGTCGTCACGGCCCATGGCAGCGTTCGGCGCGGGCGAGCGTTGCGCCGGGACCAGGCACGACCCGGCGACCGTTTGTTCGTCACCGGGAGCCTGGGCCGATCCGCCCTCGAGCGTGCGCGCGGCCGGGTCCGTGCCGTACCCAGCGCGCGGATCGAGGCCGGCCGTGCGCTCGCCCGGATGGGCACGATGGGAGCCTGCATCGACGTCTCCGACGGGCTGATCGCCGACCTCGGTCACCTTGCCGCGGCCTCCGGCGTGGGCGCCGTCCTCCGCGCCGGCGATGTGCCCCGCCCGCGCGGCTGCCCCGAGGCGCTCGCCCTGGCGGGCGGCGAGGATCTGGAACTCCTGTTCAGCGTGCGCCCATCGGGGCCCGGTGCCCGGCTGCTGAAGCGACGGCTTCGCGTTCCGGTCTCCGAAATCGGCACGATCTGCGCTGGGGCCGGGGTCGAGGTGGGAGGCGTTGCGGCCCCGGCCGCCGTTGGAACGGGCGGCTGGCGCCATTTCTGAGCGCCGCTCGGCTCCGGCCGACTCCGCCGAAGAAAGCGGGGATTCGGCCCGCGACCCGAGCTTTCGGACGTCAAGCTGCCGCTGCCGTGCGCCGATATGAGAGCGTGCGTCTATCACTCTCGCACAAGTTGATCCTCGCCTCGTTGGCGGTGGCGGCCGTGGTCGTTCTCGTCCCCGAGGTGGTGAAGTCCGCAGGGTTCCAAGTGGCGCCCTGGGTGACCCCGTTTCTGGCCCTCGGGGCCGGCGGCGCCGTCGGCGTACTGATGTCGCGCCACGTCGTGGGCCGTTACGGGCCGCTACTCGACCTGGCGCGACGGGCAGGGAAGGGCGACCTCGCACCGGTCGCCCTCGTTGCCGAGAAATCGCGCTTCCCTGACGAGACGAGTGAGCTCACCGAGGGGCTCGCCACCATGGTCGAGGAACTGCGCCAACTGGTCGGCCAGACCCGGCAACGTGCGGCCCAGATCGCCTCTTCCACCGAGAGTTTCGCCAGCGCCGTGAGCGGTGCCAATACCAAGGCCCAGGACATCTCCCTCACCATCGCCGAGGTTTCTCGGAGCGCGGCGCATCAGCAATCCTTGCTAGGCGACGTCACGCGACTCGTCTCCGAGATCGCATCCGCCATCGAGGACAACGCCGCTCGTGCTCACGAAGCCTTCGGTTTTGCCGCCGAGGCGAACCAGAAGGCCAACGCGGGCGTTGCAGTCTCGAAGCTCGCGATCGAAAAGATGCGGAACGTTTTCGAGCGGGTCGAGCAGGGCGGAGTCATGGTGTTCGAGCTCGAAGCGCGGACGCGCGACGTGCAGGAGATCACCGAGCTGATCACCAGCGTCGCGTCGCGAACGAATCTACTTTCGCTGAACGCGTCCATCGAGGCGGCTCGCGCCGGAGAGGCTGGGCGCGGCTTTGCCGTCGTGGCCGACGAGATTCGAAAACTCGCGGAGAGCGCGGCCAAGAGTGCCGACGAGATCTCTCAACGGATCGGCGAGATCGAGAACGACACGCGCCGCGTTGCCGACGAAATGCGGGAGTCCAGTCAGGTGATCACCGAAGGTCGCGACGACGTGAATACCATCGCGGAGTCTCTCGAAGACATCCGTGGCGCCGTCGGGGAGGCCGCCAGCCGCGCTGAAGAGATCTTCCAGAAGGCCGATACCCAGGCTCGCGACGCAGAGCGAATGGTCCACTCGATGGATGAAGTGGCCAAGGTCTCGCTGGCCAATGCGACCGCCGTCGACGAGGTGACCGACGCCTCCCGGCAGCAGCAGGACACGATGGCCGAGATCTCTGCGTCTGCCGACGACCTGCAGGAGATCTCCCGAGATCTCCGGGGCCTGACCGACCGGTTTCGTACCGGAGACGAGGCCGGCTCATGACCGGTGTGCTGGGTAGCGATCGACTGCTGGCGTTCGAACTCTCCGGGACGCTCTACGCCCTTCCGATCACGGACGTCGCTGAAGTGACGGATGTCCCCGCCATCGCTGCGGTGCCGATGCTCGATCGTGAAGTTGGTGGCGTCGTAAACCACCACGGGGACGCACTTCCCGTCGTGTTCGGCTCTGCGCTCTTCGAGTATTCTTCGGCCTCGAAGCAGGCACATCTGCTGGTTCTTGCGCGCGATCTCGATGATCCCAGTCGTTATGCGCTGCCCGTCGATCGCATCCATGGACTCGTGGACGGCCCCGCGGCGCGTTCAATCGAGCCTGGCTGCGTCGTTGCCGAACGTCGTCCTCTGGGCGACCGGCTGATCAATGTCCTCGATCCTCGGGAGCTGTTCGATCGAGCAGTGTCCGTGATCGAGCAATCAATGACCGGAGAAGGTCAATCTCGAGGGGAAGAGTCATGAAGACCGTGCTGATTGCGGACGACGCTTCGTTCATGCGTCAGATGATTCGGGACATCATCGAGCCCGAGGGCTACGAGGTGGTGGGAGAGGCGTCCGACGGCGTCGAGGTGGTGGAGAAGTTCCGCGAACTTCATCCCGATCTGGTGATGATGGATATCGTCATGCCAAAGCGCTCCGGTATAGATGCCGTGAAGGCGATCAAGGCCGAGGATCCGACCGCCGCGGTCGTGATGTGCAGCGCCCTGGGCCAGGAGACCCTCGTCATGGAGGCGATCCAGGCCGGCGCCAAGGACTTCATCGTGAAGCCCTTCAAACCCGACGCCGTCATCACGACCCTCGCCAAGACCATCGAAAAAGGCGAGTAACCACCTCCGCGCCACCGTTGGCGCGGTCCAGTCCCATCGCTACGCGCAGGTCTATGCCCACAAGCAAGCGCCGCAAGGCGCGCGCAGTGAGCCGCAGGCGAACGTAGCCGGGGTGGCGTCCGGCTTCGCCGGCGCCGGGACCACGAAATTGGATCTTGAGAAGTACACCGCCCTCTTCCTCGAGGAAGCCACCGAGCATCTCGCCGAGATGAGCACGGCGCTCCTTGCCCTCGAGAAGGAGCCTGGAGACGGCGAAGCGATCGATGTCGTGTTCCGGATGGCGCATAGCATCAAGGGGATGGCCGCCTCTCTCGAGATGGACTCGGTGACCGAGCTATCGCATCGCCTCGAGGACCTGATGGATGGCTATCGCGCTGCTGGGAGAGTGGATGCCACCGAGGGCATCGCACTGCTCTTCCGCAGCCTCGATGGCCTGGAGCGCATGGTCGAAGGTGTGCGGGAGAACGGTGTAGCGCCCGCGTTGGACGACGGGCTGGTGGCGCTCCTGGGTGCGGCTGCCGCAGTTCCCGAGAACGAGGGTGAGCCGCCAAAAAAAATCTAGACGCGGCCCCGGTACCGGAATCCCCTGTCGCGTCGGAAGAATCCGGAACACTGATCGCCGCGGAAGAATCCGCACCGTCGCCGAACCGGCCGCCGAACCGCAAGGCTCCGGCTTCTCCGACCCTGCGCATTCGCACCGAGACGCTGGACCGTTTTCTATCGTCGGTGGGCGAAGTGGTGTTGACCTCGTCGCACCTTCGAACCGAAGCGAGCACGAGCGACACGAATGCCGGCTTCGACGCCGGACTCGACCGGATGGACCGCGTGGTCGGCGATCTTCAACGCCGGGCACTCCATCTGCGAACCGCGCCGCTGCTGAGAATCCTGGAGTCGCTTCCGCGTGTGGTTCGCGAACTGGCGCGCGACCTCGGCAAGGAAGTGGATCTGGAAATTCGCGGCGCGGAGCTCGAACTCGATCGCGCGATCCTCGACCGCCTCGCGGATCCCCTGACGCACCTGGTCCGCAATGCCGTCGACCACGGTCTCGAAGCGGTCGCTGATCGTCGCGATGCCGGCAAGTCTCCGGCCGGCAACCTCGTCATCGACGCACGGCGCGAGAAGGACCATGTGCGCGTGGCCGTTTCCGACGACGGTCGTGGCATCGACCTCGAACGTGTTCGCAACCGCGCGGTCGAAGCAGGCGTTCTGCATCCCGATCTGGCGGAAGATCTACCGCCGGACGAGATCGCGGCCCTCGTCTTTCGGGCCGGTCTGTCGACGGCAGAAGAGGTCTCGAAGGTTTCCGGCCGCGGCGTCGGCATGGATGCGGTGAAGGCCACGATCGAATCACTCGGGGGCCGGGTCGAGCTCGAGTCGCGGCCCGGGCTCGGCACTACCACAGTTCTCTACGTTCCGATCACGGCAGCGGTGCAAAGGGTGCTCCTCGTCGGCTTGAGTAACGAGACGGTGGCCGTGCCGATCGCCAAGGTCGAGCGTGTGATCGAACTCGATGCCGCCACGATCGAGAATGCCGGCAGCGAAAAGTTCACGCTGGTCGATGACGAGCCGGTGCTCGTGATCGATCTCGGCGCGCGCCTCGGTCTGTCGAAGCCCGCACCTGAAGGCATCGTCCCGCTCGTCCTGGCGGAGGTGCGCGGCGAGCGCGTGGCCCTGCTGGTCGATCGCCTCGACGGTCAACAGGAGATCTACGTCAAGCCGCCGCCGCGCATCCTGGCCAACGCGCGCGGAATCTCCGGGCTGACGGTGTTGGGCGACGGTCGCCCGGTCTTCCTCCTCGACCTGGGGCAGTTGGCATGAGTGCCATCCTCGCTGACCTCAGTGATGCCGACGTCGACCGCGTTCGCGAGATCACGAGCATTGGCGCCGGGCACGCCGCGAGCGCGTTGGCATCGCTGGTCGGCGACGTCTGCGAGATGCGTGTGCCCCACGTGAGGCTTCTCACGCCCGAGCGAATCAAGGCGCCGTTGGTGGTCGACCCGTCCGACGGAGACGGCCGCACGATCGGCATCTTCTTCGATATCGAGGGAGGCTACGGCGGCGTCGTCGGCCTGCTCTTTTCGGCTTCGACGTGCCAAAGGCTGATCACGATCCTGACCGGTTCGACACCGGAAGAGAGCTCGCTCGAAACCGTGGAATCAGCGCTACGGGAAGTGGGCAACATCCTGGTCTCCCACGTGGCCAATGCCATCGCAGGAGTCCTCGGTGTGACGGTGCTGCCATCGACGCCAGTGCTCGCCATGGAGCACGCGGACGAGGCCTTCGGCTCCCTGCTGGCGACCCGAGCGGCGACCGGGCCCGCCCTTCGGATCGAGGCCGAGATCTCCGATCGCAGCCGCAGCGTTCGCGGGGTGATGGTCTTCGTGCCGGATCGTTTCGACGATCCGGTCCACGCGTCCGGCTTCTGAGGCGCCGGCCTGCTTTACACCGCGTGGGTCTGGTAGCCTCGCCGGGTGAATCGCGAAGCGATGCGTGAACTCCTGGAAGCGGTGCAACGCGGCGACGCCGCACCGGAAGACGCACTCGAGGAACTCGCCCGGCTGCCCTTCCAGGACACCGACAGCGGCGACGGGCGCGTCGACCTCCACCGTGCCCTGCGCCAGGGTCTACCGGAGGTGATCTACGGCCCGGGCAAGACCGCGCCCCAGATCATCGAGATCGTGCGGACCCTGCAGGCGGCAGGCCAGACGGCACTCGCGACCCGGGTCGAGGCCGAGGCCGCGGGCGAGGTGCTCGCTGCGCTTCCGCACGGCAGCTACGTCGCCGACGCGCGAATCTTGTGGTTCGGGCCCGACGAGGTCCCCCCGACGGGTCTCGGCACGATTGCGGTCGTCTGTGCCGGCACCTCGGATCTCCCGGTGGCGAAGGAAGCGGCCGAAGTCGCACGGCGATTCGGCAACAAGGTAGAACTCGTCGTAGATGTCGGTGTCGCCGGGCTGCACCGGTTGCTTGCGACCACCGAGGTCCTTCGCAGCGCGCGGGTCTTGATCGTGGTTGCCGGCATGGAAGGTGCGCTGCCGTCGGTGGTCGGTGGATTGGTGGACAAGCCCGTGATCGCCGTGCCGACCAGTGTCGGCTACGGCGCCTCGTTTGGCGGCATTGCGGCGCTCCTCGGCATGCTCAACAGCTGCGCTTCGAACGTGGCGGTCGTCAACATCGACAATGGTTTCGGCGCGGCCACTGTCGCCACCATGATCAACCGCAGCTGAAATGACGGAACGTCGCCGACGCCCTGCACCGAGGCACGGTGCCGTGCTTCACCTCGACACCTTTTCGGGTATCGCCGGCAACATGTTCCTGGGCGCGCTGCTCGATGCGGGTCTTTCGCGCAAGGCGCTGACCGCACAGTTGCAAGGGCTCGGTGTCCCGCATCGGTTGGTCGTTCGCAACGTGAAGCGCGCTGCCATCGCAGCCAGATACCTCGATGTCCGGGTGCCCAAGGCCAAAGCCCATGGCAAGCCCAAGCCGGGCCATGGCCACCACCACCACAGGCACTACGCGCACATCTGCAAGATCCTCGACGACGCGGAGCTTGCACCGACGGTGCGCGATCGGGCGCATGCGATCTTCCGGAACCTGGCGTTGGCCGAAGCGCGGGTTCACGGGATCCCCATCGAGAAGGTGCACTTCCACGAGGTCGGCGCCGTGGACGCGATCGTGGACGTGACCGGTGCCGCGATCGCACTCGATCTGTTGGGGGTCGGCCGGGTGACCGCGACGCCTGTAGCGCTCGGCCATGGCACGGTGGAGACCGAGCACGGGCGGCTACCGCTGCCGGCGCCGGCGACCCTCGAATTGTTGAAGGGGATTCCGACGGTCCCGGCCGAGGTGGCCTGGGAGACGGTGACGCCAACCGGCGCCGCGATCCTACGCACTGTCGTCGACGATTTCTGCACGCTTCCGGCCATGACCGTCGACGCCATTGGCCATGGCGCCGGCAACGATCGGCCCGGCCCCATGCCGAACGTCCTGCGCGTCATCCTCGGGCACGAGAACGCCATGGAGACGGATCGCGTGGTCTGCCTCGAGGCGAATCTCGACGACTTCGTTCCCGAGCACTTCGACCATGTGCTCGAGCGGCTGACAGCAGCGGGCGCTCTCGATGTCTCGCTCCAGCACATCCAGATGAAGAAGAGTCGCCCGGGCTTCCTGCTCCGCGTCGTGGCGCCCCCGCACTGCAGGACGGAACTCGCCGCACGGATCGTTGCCGAGACGACCAGCCTCGGCGTGCGGATCCAGGAGCTGGATCGTTTGATCCTGCCGCGCGAGATCCGCCGGGTCGAGACACCCTACGGGCGGATCGCGGTCAAGATCTCGACCCGCCCGGACGGCGCACTCGACCACTCCGCCGAGTTCGATGATTGCCGGCGCGCCGCGAAGCGTGCGGGGATTCCACTACGAGATGTGATCCGCGCAGCCGAGGAAGCCGCTCGCGCTTGAGCGTCCTCGCGATTGACAACCCAGGAGCTTCGCTCCTACGTTTCTGGCCATCAGGGGTGAGGAGGGATCATGGCGGATCTACCCAACGCAGTCGTCAAGAGACTGATTGCGAAGTACAGCGACGGGATGCGGGTCTCCGGGGGCGCAATCTCGGTTGCCGTGGCGGCGGCCGAAGACTACGTCGGCCGATTGGCGCGCGAGGCGCACGCCTCTGCCGTGGCCGACAAGCGCAAGACGATCATGGAAGCCGACATCGACAAGGCCCGCACCAAGCTGGGCTGATGTCTGAGGTCGGACCCCTCCCAAATGGAGGGGTCTCGGCGACCAGGATCCAGGGCCACGAGAGGCGTGATCGGCATCGACCGTTCCACGCCGGGGTGGGCTATCGCCTGGTGTCCGGATGCATCATCGCTGTCAGGTAGGCGATCCAGCGCGCTTCGTCCCGATTCGGAAAACCGTGGAACCGCAGACCCACGCCAGGATCCGGCGTGCCCGCAGCGTCCACTCGGAAGACGGCGCGCGTCTCGATCAGGATCTGCTCGCCGAACTCGGGAAGTGCGATCTCGAGCGTTTCGTACTCCGGCACGACGACGCCGCTCTCGGAGCGCACGAACAAGCCACCGCGCCCGATCGAACGAGTGAAGCCATGGTGGTCAGCCTGCCAGGCTACGTGGAGCCGATGGTCCAGGCGGCTGAAGCGTCGGCCGCGTTGGCCGCTGGCCATCCGCCCCAGGCCGGAGAGGACCTTGTCCGAACCGATCGGGTGAACCAGATAGCCGGCGGCGCCGAGTGATCGGGCCGCCTGCTTCAACGTGCTTCGCGCGTGTTCGTCGACGAGAACGATCGGCAGCCGATCGATGCCCGGCAGCGAGCCGATCTCGGCGATCAACTCGATGCCCTCTGACCGTCCCAGGTGCGCGTCGGTCAGCACCAGGTCGAAGCTCTGCTCCCGGAACGCGGCCAGGGCGTCGGCGCTCGAGTACTCGATGCGCGTCCGCAAACCCAGACCATGCAGCGCCTGGCGTAGCGATTGGTCCCGTCCCAGGATCCCGCCCACCAGGAGCACGCGGACGGGCGCACGGGGTTGAGCGGTCTCGATCGGAATCGGCGCCTTCGCCTGCGCGTTTTCACGGCTGGGGCTCGCCGCCAGGAGCCGGCGCTCGGCCTCGGCACGTTCGGCACCCCGGACGATGGCTTCGATCTGGCTGGTGAGTCCGATCTCCAGGTCCGCGGCCGATTCTGCGGTGAGATCGAGCCGCGCGATGCGCTGCTTGGGGGACCTGAGCGGCAGACCGCTGAGCGGACCGCTTCCCGGGAAGACGAGATGCCGCGCGTCCAGACAGCGGGCCAGGGCGTCCTCGGCCTCGAGATCCAGAGAGAAAGCGAGGGCGCTGCCGCCGATCTCCTCGTGTGTGGTCACGCCGAGGCGCCGCAACTCCTTGGCGGTTTCGCGAAGGGCCTGGATGTGACGCGACCAGCTAGCGCGGATTCGATCCTCGACTTGCCGGGAATCGCTGCAGCTCCCGATCGCGATCAAGGGCAGCTGGAAGAAGGCTTCGGGCGAGAGGCACTTCAAGTGTCCGCCGCCCACCGTCGCGAAGCGCAGGCGCGAGAACTGGAGGTCGCCCGAGAGCCCGGGAAAGCTTGCCGAGCGAAGACGCAGTTCGCCCTCGGCGCAGCGCCCTCCGGGCAACGGCGTCATCTCGATCCCCATCGCCTCGAGCCGGCTTGCCAGAAGCTTCTGTGCGCGCTGCTCGTTGGCCTCGTCCAAGGTCGCCTCCGGACGATTGCGTCCATCCATCGTTTCGGCCGGACGGGGCCGTGGGTTGTGTGACGGATCGCATCATCCGGGTTCCAGACCAGAAAACGCCCCGGAGCCTGGGGCTCCGGGGCGTTCGTTGTGTTCGACTCTCCGTGGGAGAGCGCTACATCATGCCGGGCATGCCTCCGGGCATTCCGCCCGGCATCCCGCCACCACCACCGCCCGCGCCGGGCTCTTCCGGCTTGTCGGCGATCATGGCCTCGGTGGTCAGCAGCAGGCCGCTGACGCTGGCCGCGTTCTGGAGCGCTGAGCGCACCACCTTGGCCGGGTCGATGACGCCGGCCTTCAGCAGGTCCTCGTAAACCTCGGTGCGCGCGTTGAAGCCGTTCGCACCCTTCTGACCCTTCACCTTGTCGACCACGATCGAGCCTTCGATGCCCGCGTTCTCCGCGATCTGGCGAAGCGGTTCTTCGATGGCGCGGCGGATGATCGAGACGCCGGCCGCCTCCTCATCGTTCACGGTCTCGACGCCGTCGAGTGCGCTCTGGGCGCGGAGCAGTGCCACTCCTCCACCGGGGACGATGCCCTCCTCGATGGCTGCGCGCGTGGCGTGGAGCGCGTCTTCTACGCGCGCCTTCTTCTCCTTCATCTCGGATTCGGTGGCGGCCCCGACCTTGAGCACGGCAACGCCGCCCGCGAGCTTGGCCAGCCGCTCCTGGAGCTTCTCCCGATCGTAGTCGCTACTCGTGCCCTCGATCTGGTTGCGGATCTCCTGGCAGCGGCCCTGGATGTCCTTCTTGGCACCGGCGCCATCGATCACGGTCGTGTTGTCCTTGTCGATGACGATCTTCTTCGCCTTGCCGAGATCCTTCAGCGTGACGTTCTCGAGCTTGAGCCCGAGTTCTTCGCTGATGACCTGGCCACCAGTGAGGATCGCCATGTCCTGGAGCATCGCCTTGCGACGATCGCCGAAGCCGGGCGCCTTCACTGCGGCGACGTTCAGCGTGCCGCGGATCTTGTTCACCACGAGCGTGGCGAGCGCCTCACCCTCGATGTCCTCGGCCACGATCACGAGGGGCTTGCCCGCGCGGGCGACCTGCTCGAGCACGGGGAGGAGATCCTTCATGTTGGCGATCTTCTTCTCGTTGAGCAGGATCAGCGGCTCCTCGACGTCGGCCACCATGTTGTCGGGATCGGTCACGAAGTACGGCGAGAGATAGCCGCGGTCGAACTGCATGCCTTCGACCACTTCGAGCACCGACTCCATCGACTTGGCTTCTTCGACGGTGATGACGCCTTCGTTGCCGACCTTCTGGTTGGCTTCGGCGAGCATCTTGCCGATGGTCTCGTCGTTGTTCGCCGAGATGGCGCCGACCTGGGCGATCTCGTCGGCGTCGCGGGTGGGCTTCGCCATCTTGGCGAGGTTATCGACGATGGCTTCGACGGCCTTGTCGATGCCGCGCTTCAGGTCCATCGGGTTCATGCCTGCCACCACGAGCTTCGAGCCTTCGCGGTAGATCGCCTGGGCGAGAACCGTGGCCGTCGTGGTGCCGTCACCGGCGACGTCCGAGGTCTTGGAGGCGACCTGCTTGACCATCTGCGCGCCCATGTTCTCGAACTTGTCCTCGAACTCGATCTCCTTGGCGACGGTGACGCCGTCCTTGGTCACGGTCGGGGAGCCGAAGCTCTTCTCGATGATGACGTTGCGACCCTTCGGGCCGAGCGTTACGCGCACGGCGTTGGCGAGGCCATTCACGCCTGCGAGCAGCTTGGCGCGGGCGTCTTGTTCGAACTTGATTTCCTTGGACATGTTAGTTGAGACTCCGCTACTCGATGATGCCGAGGACGTCGTCCTCGCGGATGATGAGATGCTCGTTGCCGTCGAGGTTGACCTCGGTGCCGGCGTACTTGCTGAAGAGGACCTTGTCGCCCTTCTTCACGTCGAGCGCCTGGACCTTGCCGTCTTCGGTCACACGACCGGAGCCGACGGCCTTCACCTTGCCCTCCTGGGGCTTTTCCTTGGCCGAGTCGGGAATGATGATTCCACCGGCCGTCGTTGATTCTTCCTCGACACGCTGGACGAGAATGCGGTCACCAAGGGGACGGATGCTCATGGATCCGAGACCTCCATGCCTGGCCGAGCGGGTTGCTCGTAGGCTGTGATTCAGGGTTGGGAAATGCGGAGCCCTGCAACGCTGTGGAGGAGCGCGCCGCGCCTTTGTTGGGGGAATTCGACCGTGGCCTCCAGACTCGCGAGCGTTCCGGGGCGGCCGGCCTGATTCTTGGCACTCGCCGGTTGCGACTGCCAAGCGGCCGCAAGCTATCGCGAGCGGCACGCTCCCGCTAGCCGCCCGGGTCGGAAGCGCGTGCAACGCGGTCCAAGGCACCCGTGCGTCTCCCGACGCCTCACCGTTTTTGCTTGCTTTTCGCCCGCGATTCGCGAATCTATGGCGAAACTGGGACGGGGGCGGACACGGACATGGCACTCACCAAGCGGCAGCGCGAGGTCTTCGAATTCATCAAGGCCTTCGTGGGCGAGAAGGGCTACTCGCCCAGTCTCGAGGAGATCTGCGCGCACTTCGGCTTGTCGTCGGTGGCCACCGTGCACAAGCACGTTCAGCATCTGGTCGAGAAGGGCTTTCTTCGCAAGGGATGGAATCGCTCGCGGTCGGTAGAGCCGATGCCCGAAGAGAGCAGCGATGGGAACGCTCTCGAGCTGCCGCTGCTCGGTACCGTCGCCGCGGGCGCCCTGCACGAGGCGATCGAGCAGACGGGCGAGTCGGTCACGGTCCCCCGCGAAATGGTTGGCCGCGGCGAATCCTACGTGCTCCAGGTCCGCGGCGACTCGATGATCGAGGACCACATCCAGGACGGCGACTTCGTCGTCGTCGAACGGCGCGAGGAGGCCCGCAACGGCGAGACCGTGGTGGCCCTGGTCCGCGGCGAGGAAGCGACCCTCAAGAAGTTCTTTCAGCGCGGGCCGAAGGTGGTTCTGGAACCGGCCAACCGGGCGCTGCGCCCCATCGAAGTGGCAGCGGCGGACGTCCAGGTCCGCGGCGTGGTGCGCGGGTTGCTTCGCCAGTACTAGTCGACCTCTCGGAGCCGGCGTCTGTCCCTTCCTCGTTTGGCGCTAGCGGTACGCGGCGCTCCGGTGCCGGACGCGCACGACGAGCACGGAAAGCTCTTTGTCGCTGATCTTGTAGACGATGCGGTAGTCGCCCAACCGCACGCGATAGAGGTCGGCCTCGGCACCTTGCAGCTTCCGCACACCATCGGGGCGGGGCTCGTGCGCCAGCTCTTCGAGCTTCGCTTTGATGCGGCGTTGTACAGGCCGATCGAGGCCGCGAATCTCGCGTGAGGCTGCGGGCGTGATAAGGATCGAGTAGGGCACGGAAAACTACTCCTGCTGCTCCAGCTCTTTCCACAGCTCTTCCATGCCGATCGGTTCCCCGCCTTCCGCGAGGGCTACGCGTGCCGCTTCGATATCCGCCAGGTCCTCGAGCCGCTCCAGCAGTTCGAGGTCTTCGACGGGCACGAGTGCGGCCATTGGCCGCCCGTGCTTCACGATGCGGACGCGTTCATGCTTGTGGTAGACGCGTTCCAGAGTCGGCCCGAAATCGCTGCGGGCTTCGCTTGCGGTGAGGTCGTTGGGGTTGGACATGTGGGATTTTTGCCTGGGGTCTCGGTGTAGTGTGGTTTGAGTTTGGTTTGATTCGAGCTAGGTGGGTAGTAGGTGCCACTGGCTGGCATTTCGTACAATATGCAAAAATGCGTAATTGTCAATCAGTCTTTTCGTACAAATAGGTAGAAACTTGAGTGCTCGCAGCTGGGGCCAGATCAGCGACACACATCCGTGTATCTGCCACCCAGTTCCCACGGTCTAACGGCCCGCGAAAACACGGTGCAGAACGCTCCGACCGCGTCGATCGCGCTCCGGCCGGCGAGTGGTTCAGTTCGGGGGCCGGGCGGTCGATCTGCCTTCCGCTGGGCTGCGCTCTGCGCGCCCGTTTCGGGGGGAGATATGGAGAGCACGGAAGCCATCGAACTGGTGCTGGGCATGGTCTGGGGCATCGTGGCGATCGTCTGCGGCTTTTATTTCGTCGCCTGCTACCTGCTCGAGATCCTGGCGCAGAAGCTCGACGAGCCGCGCTGGATGGCGTGGGTACCGATCGCGAATGGCTACCTGGTCTTTCGTCTGGCCGGCTGGGGAGGCTGGTTCGGCGCGCTGATCGCGGGCTGGGTCCTGGCCGGCGTTGCCGCGGCAGTCTCACCGATGCTGGCCATGATCCTGGGTCTGCCGCTCGGGATCGCGACCGTGATCATCAGCTTCGGTCTCTGGCTCCGCATCGCCGAGCGACGTGGCCTGTCCCAGGGTGTCGGCCTGCTGATCGTGCTGCCCAACTTCGTGCCGCTGCTCGAAGTGGTGGTGCCGACCATGGGCCTGCTGACGCTCGCGAGCTGGATCGCCTCCCTCTGCGCATACGCGTACCTGGTCTTCTACGACGGCACCCCGCAAGAGTCTCCGCATTTCGTCGGCTACCTGGTGACCACGATCATGGCCGCCATGATCGGCATCCCGATGTTGATGTTCGCCGACCGCATGGCGGAAGATCCGGACTTCGCCGCCGAGTTCCAGAAAGGGTTCGAAACCGGGCTCGCTTCGGCACGGTCCGGCGAAGCAGCCGAAGCTGGGGAAGAGGAAGATCTCTGGGCGGACTTCGGAATCGAGCCGGCCGATGTGGAGATCGCGGCTGCGGTCGTCCGGGCGATTCCGGCCTATGAGGCTCCCGCGGACGTCTGTCCCAACGACGCTCGCGACGGCGGAAGCCGTCCACCGGCAGGCAAGCACTGGTGGTGCGAGGCACTGATCGGCGGCGAGTGGCAACGCCACGGACCCATGCGCAAGTGGTTCGACGACGGCAGCGTCGAATCCGAGGGCAGCTACAAGGCCGGCCAGGAGCACGGCACCTGGTCCCGCTACTGGAAGACCGGCGGCGCCAAGGTGCGGGCCGAGTTCGCCAACGGCGAACAGCACGGCTGGATGCGCAACTGGGACGAGATCGGGCGGCTCGAGTCCGAGGTCTTCTACGAGGTTGGCCAACCGGCCACGGCACCAGCCAGCAACTGATCGCGGGCGAGGGATCGTGGGGCGGTTGGCCCCGGGCGAGGCCCGTGGCTAGCCTCAAGCGTCCCATGTGCCCGCCATCAGGAGCCCCTCCCTTGTCCGATCCTGCCGATCCGCTCGAGAGCCACGTCGAGAGCATGTTGAAGGAGCTGGGAGAGGATCCCGGCCGTGACGGCCTCGAGCGGACCCCGTTGCGCGTGGCCAAGTCGATGCGCTTCCTGACGAGCGGCTATCAGCAGGACCCCGTGGCCCTGCTCAATGGCGCCCTGTTCGACGTGACCTACGACGAGATGGTCCTGGTCAAGGACATCGATTTCTACAGCCTGTGTGAGCACCACATGCTTCCCTTCTTTGGCCGGATCCACGTGGCCTACATCCCGAACGGCAGGGTCGTGGGGCTTTCCAAGATCCCGCGGTTGGTCGGAATGTTCGCGCGGCGCCTCCAGGTCCAGGAGCGGCTCACCATGCAGATCGCCGAGACGATCGAGGAGCACCTCCAGCCGAAGGGGGTCGCGGTGGTGGCCGAGTCGATCCACCTCTGCATGAAGATGCGCGGCGTCGAGCAGCAGAATGCCTTCGCCATCACCAGCTCGCTCAAGGGCGCCTTCCAGGAAGACTCGAAGACGCGCAGTGAGTTCATGGAGCTGATCCGCCACCAGAAGCAATCGTTCGCCTAGCGGGCCGCTCTGGTGGTAGGGGAGGGAGGCTCGGTCGCGGGCCGGTCTACCCCTGTGCCAGTATCTGCACAGGTGGCTGATGATGGGCTCAAGGCCGGGGCATGACGCACCGTTTCAAGGTCCCGACCGACCGGATTGGCGCGGTGCGTCAGCTGAGATTCGCAAGAGTCTCTGCAACTCTCTGGAAATTCAACTGATTCACATTTTTTACACGGCGTCAAATTAGGGGTTGTATCCCCTCTCGATCCGTCATACCTTGGTGCCCGTTGGAGGCAAAGAGGTATGGGTTCGGCTCCCTCCAGGCCGTTCCAAGCCCAAATGCGCTCTTGAGATGAGAGTTTTCTGGTTCTGCTGCACTGCGTCGCAGCCCCGTCCATCGGCCGGACCGTTCAGGCGGCAGGTCGAGTCGATTCAGTCGATTCAGTCGAATCGAGATCACAATGGATCGGTCGGAGTAGGTCGACACCTATGAACTGGGAACCGGCACATCGAGAGCGGGGACACATACCTTGCGGAACCGTCCGGATCGGGGGTAGGCCGGAACGGAGCCGTCGCGCGCCCAACGGGCCTGGCAGAGCGAAAGCGAACGTCGGGACCGGGTGTCGCCACCAAGAGAAAAGAAAAAAGCATCCCGAGGGCCTGCACGAGGCCTCCGACCCGGAGATACCGGGAACGGAAGGCGCGGCGGGACCATCGGAGAAGCCGGAGACCGGAACGGAGGGTTGACCCTTCCTGGATGGATATCCGCACTGCAAGGAGGGTTAGAGGTGTCCCAGAAGGATCCCAACCAAGACCTCTCGATCGAAGAGAAGCGGCGTGCAACCTGGCGCAAGATCGCTCCCGGCCACGAACTCGGCGCCGAAACGGATGCTGCGACGCTCAAGAACCCGCGCAGCATCGGTGGCGTTCGCGTCGACCCGAAGCGACTCAACACGACGACCGAATCGCAGCGCTCGAGCGAGCGCGGCGCGCTGGTCTCGTATTTCCGTGACATCGCCGAGATCCCGACGCTGAAGAAGGAAGAAGAAGTCCTTCTCGCCAAGGAGATCGAAGCGGCCGTTCTCGCGTTCCGCGAAGGCATGGTCGCCGTGCCGTGGACGTCGATGGAAGCCGTCCGCATCTGGCGCGGCTTGAAGAGCGAGAACCGGGCGACCGGCAAGATGTGCGAGAGCTTCGGCTCGGGCTCGCCCGAAGGCCAGGATCTCGGCGCCGTGATCGACGGCATCCTCGGCAAGATCGAAGTGCAGCTCGAGCGGCGCGAGAAGGCGCTGAACGAGCACAAGCTCGACACCGTGGAGCGTCACGAGAAGCTGGCTGCCAAGCACCTCAAGAAAGCTGACCTGTCGATGCAGCTGCTGGCGCGCATGCGCAAGGGCATCGTCGACCTGCGCGGTGAGACCGCCCGCGGCCTGCGCCGCATCGCGGCCCTCGAGGCCAACAAGCGGCCGCCCACGACCGAATCCGGCAAGGCACGTCGCCTGGCCGAACTCGAGAAGTGGCGCGCGCGGCTCGTTCAGATCGAACTCGAAGTCGGTCTCGAGCCCAAGGCGTTCCTCGAGCAGATGCACAAGATCGATGACGAGTGGGAACGGCTGAACGACGTCAAGAACGTCTTCGTCCAGCACAACCTGAAGCTCGTGGTCGCAATCGCCAAGGACTTCCGCAACATGGGGATCCCATTCCAGGACCTCATCCAGGAGGGCAACATCGGCCTGATCCGTGCGGTGGAGAAGTTCGAGTACGAGCGCGGGCACAAGTTCTCGACCTACGCGGTGTGGTGGATCCGGCAGGCGCTGATCCGCGCCATCCAGAACCACTCGCGGACGATCCGCATTCCCAGCCACGTGCACGACACGCTGCTCAAGTACTACCGGGCGTTCAACGCGCTCGAGAAGAAGCTTGGCCGCGAGCCCACGACCCGCGAGATCGCGGAGACGATGGAGATCGAGGTCGAGCGCGCCGAGCAGCTGCAGCGCATGGTGCGGGAGCCGGTGAGCCTCGAGAAGGACGTGCCCGGCACGGACTCCAAGAAGGTCAAGGACATCGTGGCCGACACGAACCCGATCTCGCCCCAGGCGGGGCTCGATCACGCGCGGCTCGAGAAGGCCAGCGACACGTCGATCGCACAGCTGTGCGAGCGCGAGCGCAACATCCTGCGCTGGCGCTTCGGTCTCAAGGGCGAGCGCGAGCACACACTGGAGGAGATCGGCGGCAAGCTCGGGCTCTCGCGCGAGCGCGTGCGTCAGCTCGAGGCCCGGGCGCTCGCGAAGCTCCGCAACTCGGAGAACCGCGAGCGGCTCGAAGCCTTCGCCATGGACCCGTACGTGACGGCGGACTAGAAGTCCGTGAAAGCGGACTGAGAAGTCCACCCGAGCGGCGACCGAAACGGCGCCCCGTCCCCTCCATGAGGGGGCGGGGCGTTTCCTTTTCGGCCTGGCTCGCCGAAGCGACCGAGGCTCAGCCGGCTCCGAGCTTGCCGGTTGCGGTCCGCGGTCTCATCCTCTTGCTGAATTCGAGCGGCTACTCGCTCGTCTCTGCCTGTGCGGAGGTGTCGCCAGATGCCCGGATCGATCATGCGCACACGGATCGTGCTGTTCTCGAGCGTGGCGCTCTGGCTCGCGGGTGGTGCGGCCTGTAGCCCGGCACCAGCCAAGCCTGCGCGCCTGGCGCCGCTCCGGCTCTATTCGATCGGGGACTCGATCACGACCGGCTTCGATTCCCATTTCATTGGCGACAATCCGGCGGTTTCCTGGGTGAACGGCTTCCACGGCTTCCTGGAGCAACTGCTCGGGGTTCCCGACATCTCGAGCCACAACCAACGCATCACGGCCAGCTACGGAAGCGCTGGTCGGACGAACGTGATGGAGGCGCAGAATGGCGGGCGTTGGGACGACGCTCTGGGCCAGGCCCAGGGCGTGCTCGGAGAGCAGCCGAGTTACCTGACCGTGGCGCTCGGCGGCAATGACGTCTGCCGGAATAGCATCAGCGCGCTTCCGACCGTTCTCGAAATCGAGGGCCATGTCCGCGCGACGCTCGACTTCCTCGATGCCAACCTGCCGGGCGGCGCCAGCGTCGTGGTGGTCGGCATCCCCGACGTCAAGAACCTCTACGAGGTGGCGCTCTCGGAAAAGGGCGCGCTCGGGATCGACTGCCAGCTGATCTGGCAAACGACCGCGCTGGGCTTTCCTTGTGGCTCCATGCTCTCGCCGACGAATAGCGAAGCGGATCGCTTGTTCGTGCAGGCGATGAATTTCGCCTACAACGACGCCATCCAGAATGTCGTCATCGCCCGGAACGCCACCAGCCGGCGGGTCTACTATCGGTTCATCGAGATCGAATCGGTGCCCTTCCGCGGCGACGACATCTCTTCCATCGATTGCTTCCATCCCTCGGTCCAGGGGCAGGCCCTGATCAGCGCCGAGACCTGGGCACGGGGGCCGTTCGGACCTTGAGGTTTCGCTTCGGTAGAGGGGCGACCTGCCTCGACTAACGAAGGCTCGATAGGTCGAAGGTCAGGAGGCCGGCTTCCTCGAGTTCCTTGCGGCGCGATTCGAGCCAAGCCGCTTCGATCTCGAAACGCCTGACCTCGAGCATCCGGTCGCGTTCGAGTTCGAGCTGTGCCGCGATCTCCTCGTCACTCGGCGTCGTGCGCGCGAGAACCTCGATCAGCACGAACGCCTCGCCATCCTGGATCTCGTAGAGGGTCGGGTCTGCGCCGGACTCGCGAGAGAACGCGGCATCGAGAACTTCCCGGGCGAAGCCGAGTTCGGGAAGGTAGCCATCGGGCCGTCTGGTGATCGGACTCGGACGCGAGATCGCCAGTTCCCGCTCGCGAGCGGCGTCGACCAGGGAACTACCGGCTCGAATCCGCTCTGCGATCTCTTCGCCGACCGCCCGCGCTTGCGTGAGGGCCCGCTCCTCGGCGACTTCTTCGCGCGCGATCTGCTCCCTGGCTTCCTGGAAGGAGATCGTCTCCGGAGCCAGCTTCTCGTCCACCCGGATCAGGTGGAGCCCGAACGGGGTCTCGACGATGTCGCTCAGCACGCCGACTTCGAGCGAGAACGCGGCCTCCTCGAAGGCGCTGACCATGGCGCCTCGGGGAAACTCCCCCAGGTCCCCACCCTGGTCGGCGGAGCCATCCTCGCTGACCTCGGTCGCGACAGCCTCGAAGCTCTCACCGGCCTCGATTCGGGCGCGGGTGGCCCCGAGGCGGCTGCGAACCTCGGCCTTGGTGGCATCGTCGGCGGAGGCGGGCACGCGCAACAGGATATGGCGCGCTCGCAGGCGCTCGGGCTTGTCGAATTCGGCCAGGCGGGCGTCGTAAGCCTCCTGGATCCGCTCCGGGGCATCGGCGAGCAGGGCCTCGACGGCCTCGTCGGTAATCTCGCTCTCGTCCGCCGCCGTGGTCCCATCGAGCCGCACGATGGCGAGCTGGGTCGTTTCGAGGCGATACAGCATGGCCGCCCGGGCCTCGGCCTCGGTGACCTGGGCGAGGGCCTGGATCAGGCGTTGCGCCTTTAGCGCCAGCAGCTCGTCGCGAATCACGAACTCGAAGCGGGCGGCGCTCCCGTAGCGGCTCTCGACGCTGGACTTGAAGCCGGGATCGAAGCCGCCGTTGGCACCGGCGACGCCAGGAATCGCGCGAATGATGCCGCGTACCTCGTCGCTCGATGCGGCGATGCCCTGGCGTTCGGCTTCACGCGCGAGCAGGGTCGTACGAAGCAGCAGGTTGGCGGCCTGGTCGACGATCTGATCGCGCGCCGCAGCAACGTCGAAGCCGGCGCCAAGGGCCTGGCGCTGGCTCTCGCTGATCTGGTCGACGAGCAGTTGGACGTCGCGGGTGTAGTAGACGCGGTCCTCCACCTGGAGAACCACGCCCGGCCCGCCCTGCGGTGTGCCGAACGTTCCGCCGCCGGAGCCGAAGACGAAGGCGAACACGAACCCGACGCCAATTACGACGAATCCAACGATCCATTTCTGACCCTGGCGCAGGATGCGCAGCATCGGGATACCTCTCAGCTTCTCGGGCACTCACGATGGGGCTCCGAGACGGCGCAGGGTACGGAGCGTGTCTCGGAAGAGCAAACGGAACGTTGTTTCTCTCTTGCTCGCTCCCGGGGGGGCTGATAGCATCGACGCTCGTTCGGCGCGCCCAAAAGATTCAACGCGATCAATGGGTTAGCGGGACAGATGACAGGCGGGCCCGGGTGGCTTCCGATCGCGGAAATCGACCTCGGGCTCGGTGGATCGGATCTTCAGAGAACGGTTGCGGGCCCATCGGCGTCCATCCTCAAAGATGGACTCGGCGGCCGCCGCCGACCGAAGCGATGGGAGAAGCGGTGCCCCTCAAGCGAATCCTCGGTTGGTTCTCGAGCGACCTGGCCATCGACCTCGGTACGGCCAACACGTTGGTGTACGCGAAGGGCAAGGGCATCGTCGTGTCCGAGCCTTCGGTGGTCGCCGTCGTCAAGGACGGCCGCGGTCCCGACAAGGTCAAGGCCGTCGGTGAAGAAGCGAAGGAGATGTTGGGGCGCACCCCCGGAAACATCGTTGCTATTCGCCCGATGAAGGACGGCGTCATCGCCGACTTCGACGTGACCGAGGCGATGCTGCGCCACTTCATCGCGAAGGTGCACAATCGTTCCTCAGCGCTTGTTAGGCCGCGAATCGTCGTCGCGGTTCCCTCGGGAATCACCTCCGTCGAGCAACGCGCGGTGCGCGAGGCCGCGCTCTCCGCCGGCGCGCGCGAGGTCTATCTGATCGAGGAACCCATGGCCGCCGCGATCGGCGCGGGGCTCCCGGTCACCGAGCCGAGCGGCAACATGATCGTCGACATCGGTGGCGGCACGACCGAGGTGGCCGTCATCTCGCTCTCGGGCGTCGTCTACTCGAACTCGACCCGCGTGGGCGGTGACAAGATGGACGACGCCATCATCAACTACGTCAAGCGCAAGTACAACTTACTGATCGGTGAGCGCACCGCCGAGCTGATCAAGATCCAGATCGGAACCGCCTACCCCGAACAGGATCTGCGGGTGATGGAAGTGAAGGGCCGCGACCTCGTTGCCGGCGTTCCGAAAACGCTCGAGATCAAGAGCGACGAGGTGCTCGAAGCGCTCCAGGAGCCCGTGAATGCGGTCGTCGAGGCGGTGAAGGTGGCGCTGGAGCGCACCCCACCGGAGCTGGCTGCCGATATCGTCGACAAGGGCATCGTCATGGTGGGCGGCGGTGCTCTGCTGAAGAATCTGGACGTGCTCCTGCGAGAGGCGACGGGCCTCCCGGTGATGCTGGCCGAGGATCCGCTGACGGCGGTCGCCCTCGGGACCGGCCGCACCCTGGACGAGCTGGCGTTGCTGAAGGAAGTCTCGATCCGGAACTAGCTTTGCCCCCGCGGGGAAAGGCGGCGTGCGGCAAGGCCGTGCGGGAGCGGCATGCGCGGTTCCTGAAAGCGCCTGGAGCGAGGCCATGAACGACTTCCTGCGCACGATTCGGCTACCGCTCCTCTTTGCCGGGCTGCTGCTTCTGACACTGATCTTCATGCTGGGGGATCGCGAGCCGGCCCCGGGTGAAGAGGCACCGTGGCTGCAGAGTGTGATGCTCGAGATCACCGGGCCGATCCAGAGCCTGTTCACCCGTCCCGCCGAGTGGCTCGGTGAAGTCTGGACCGGGTATATCGCCCTCGTCGATGTGAACCAGGAGAACGAGCGGCTGCTGGAGCAGCTCGCCCTGCTGGAGGAGGAGAACCTCCAGTACCGCGAGGCCCTGGTCGCGAGTGGCCACCTCGCGCGCATCGCCCGGATGCGTGTGGATTTCGAAGTGCCGCTGTTGCCGAGTCAGGTGGTCGGTCAGGACGTCTCGCCCTGGTTCCGCTCGGTGCTGCTCGACCGCGGGCGCGACGAGGCGGTGCGAAGCGGAATGCCCGTCGTCTCTGCCGGAGGTCTGGTCGGGCTCGTGACGGCGACCTCGCCCAATGCGTCGAGAGCGATGATGATGCTCGATCGACGCAGCGCCGTGGATGCCATCGTCCAGCGCAGCAGAGCGCGGGGCATCGTGCGCGGAACCGGCTCCGGAGAGATCGAGTTCATCTTCATGGTTCGAGGCGATGACGTCCGGGAGGGCGACGAGATCATCACGTCCGGCGTGAGCGGGGTCTATCCGAAGGGCCTGCGGATCGGTGTCGTGACCGGTGTACAGACCGAGCGCTCCGAGATTCTTCACACCGCCGAGGTTCGCCCGGCCGTGGACTTCGGTCGCCTCGAGCAGGTCTTCGTGATGCTCGAGCGTGGACCGACACTCGATTTGTTATTCGGCGCAGATGGCGATCAGCACGCGCCGCCGAGCGCTTCCGAACCCGAGGCCGGCGGCTGATGCGAAGTGCCATCGCCTGGTGCGGATTGGGCCTGTTCGGTGTCGCCATTCAGGCAATCGCCGCCGACGCGTTCTCGGCGCAGTTGGTCCCGGATCTCTCATTGCTGGCAGCTCTGGCAGCGGCTCTGGTGCTCGGCCCGGCGGAAGGCATGATCGTCGCCTTCACGCTGGGCCTTGGCTCGGACATGGTTTCGGGCTCGCTGCTGGGCCAACATGCCTTCGTCCGTGTGATCGAGTTCGTCATGGTGCGAGGCTTTGCCAGTCAGCTCGATCTGCGCCGCTTCGTGCCGCAGGTCGCCGTCGGCTTCGTTCTCTCGTTGGTCGACGCCGCGCTGATGGGCGGCGTTTCGCTGCTCTTCGTCTCCGCGTTCACCGTGGCGTGGAACGAGATCGGCGGCCTGCTGGCTCGCGCGCTGCTGACCGGGGCGGCGGCGCCCGCCGTCGGCCAACTGGCGCGCGCGACCACCGCGTGGTTGTCGGAGACCGAGGCGCGCCGTGAGATGCGCCTCGAGACCCGTCGGCCGGTGTTGTAGGAACGCCTGTGGATCAGCTAGGCGGAAACGCTCCTTCGATCGATGGTCGTTTGCGGCTGTCGGCCACGCTCATCGTGCTGGTCTTCGCGATCTTCGGGGTCCGCCTGTTCCAGCTACAGATCGTGGAGAGAGACGATCTGGTGGCGCGTTCGCAGCGCAACTCCGTCCGCACCATTCGGGTGACGGCGCCGCGCGGCGAAATCCTTGACCGGGAGGGGCGGCTGCTGGCATCGTTCCGGCCCGCCCGGGAGCTTCGCGTGACGCCGAACGATCTCACGCATCCCGGGGTGACGTATGCGGCCCTGGCGCAGTTGCTCGACGGCGAAGCGGCCGACTTCGAGCGGCGCGTCGGCGAGGCGACGGGTTCTCGGCGATTCAGCGCAGTGACCCTCAAGGGAGATCTCGGTTTCGAGGAACTGGCCCGGGTCTCCGCCCACGGTTGGGCGATGCCCGGTGTCGCGACCGTGGAGGTCCCTCGCCGCCACTACATCGAGGGAGCGCTGGCCGCTCACCTGCTCGGGACGTTAGGCGAGATTCAGGGCGACCAGCTGGAACGCCCCGAGTTCCAGGGCTATCGCGGCGGCGACGAAGTCGGGCAGACAGGGATCGAATCGCGTTTCGAATCGCATTTGCGTGGCCGGGATGGCGGCCGCAATGTCGTCGTCGATGCGGTCGGCCGCGAGTTCGAGAAGCTCGACGAGGTCGCGCCCGTGCCCGGCGGACGCGTTGTTCTTGCCCTCGATCTGGACATGCAGCGCGCCGCCGAAGACGGTTTTCGTGACGTGCCCGAGGGCGAATCGCCGCGGATGGGGTCGGCCGTGGCCCTCGACGTGGTCACCGGTGACGTGCTCGCGATGGCATCATTCCCCGGTTTCGACCCGAACGCCTTCGCCGGCGGGATCGACAGTGTCACCTGGGAGGGGCTCCTCGCCGACGAGTGGAAGCCGCTGCGGAACCGCGCGATCCAGAATCACTACCCACCGGGTTCGACACACAAGCCCATCGTCGCGGCAGCGCTGCTCGAAGCGGGCGTGATCGACGAGAACAGCACCGTGACCTGCACCGGCGGCTTCAGGTTCGGCAACCGCACCTATCGATGTTGGAAGCGCTCTGGCCACGGCGTGGTGAATCTCCAGACCGCGATCAAACGCTCCTGCGACGTCTTCTTCTACACCTACGGTGTCCAGCTGGGGATCGACCGACTGGCGGCGCTGGGGGCGAGCTTCGGCCTCGGCAGCAAGAGCGGCATCGACCTCGCTGGTGAGCAGCCGGGCCTGTTGCCGGACTCGGCCTGGAAGGAGCGCCGCTTCCACCAGGTCTGGTATCCCGGCGAGACGGTCTCCGCCGCGATCGGGCAGGGCTACAACCTCTACACACCCCTCCAGCTGGCGGTCGCCTACGCGGCCATCGCGAACGGGGGAACGCTGTTGCAACCGCGCCTGGTCCTGCGCCTGGAGGACGAGCGCGGCGTCGCCGAGCGGCACTATCCCGTCAAGGAACGCGGGAAGGTGTCGGTTTCAGCGAGACATCTGGCACGGGTCCGGGCAGGGATGATCGCTGTGGTGGAGGAACCCGGCGGGACCGGCGGCCGCGCGCGGGTGCCCGGCATTCGGGTGGCCGGAAAGACGGGTACAGCGCAGGTGGTCCGGATCGAGCAGTACGAGGGGCTCGCCGATGACGAGATCCCGGTGAAGTTCCGGGATCACGCGTGGTTCGGCGCCTTCGCGCCAGCCGACGACCCGCGCATTGCCGTCGGTGTCTTCGTGGAACATGGAATGCACGGCAGTAGCAGCGCTGGGCCCATCGCTCGTCGCATCATCGAGGCGTGGTACCGCAAGAACGGTGGCAACGACGACGCTGGCGGAGCCACCCGAGTGGCCGCTGCGGAAGGAGAAGGCAGCCATGCCGGCGATTGATCGTCGCTCCCTTCAGCATTTCGATTGGCTGTTGCTTGCGCTGATCGGGACGGTGTTGGGGATCGGGCTCGCGAATCTCTATTCGGCCGCGCATCCCGGAACCGTCTCCGGGATGCCGAGCGAGTTCCGGCGCCAACTGCTCGCGCTCGGCGTTGGCGCGCTGGCCGGGACCCTGGCCCTGATCGTCGACTACCGGCGTCTCGAGCGCTGGGCGCCAGCGATCTACGCCGGCACGCTCCTGCTGCTGGCATCGACGCTGATCTTCGCACCGGTCACGCGCGGCAACCGAAGCTGGCTCGTCTACGGGCCCCTCTCGTTCCAGCCTGCCGAGCTCGCCAAGATCGGGCTGATCGTGATGATGGCGCGCCACTTCCAACGCCATCCCGCAGCCGAGGTACGAAGGCTGCGAGATCTCATCCTGCCCGGTCTGATCCTGGCCGGTCCTGTGGGTCTGATCGTGCTGCAGCGCGATATGGGTGTCGCCGTGCTGACGCTGCTGATCGGGACGACCTATTTGTTATTCGTGCGAATTCCCGCCCGAGCCTGGGCCGTCGTGGCGGGCATGGCCGCTGCCGCACTCGCCGGGCTCTGGACCTTCGTCTTCAAAGACTATCAGCGCGAACGGATCCTCGATTTCATCGATCCGACGCGAGATCCCCTGGCGTCGGGATATCAGGCGATCCAATCCCGTATCGCCGTCGGTTCCGGCGGTCTCTTCGGTCAGGGCTATCTCCAGGGCTCCCAGACCCAGCTCCAGTTCCTGCCGACCCAACATTCGGACTTCGCCTTCTCGGTCGTCGCCGAAGAGTGGGGATTCGTCGGCTGCATGATCCTGCTCGGCAGCTACCTGGCGATGTTGCTCTGGGGGATCGTCGTCGCCAGCAACTCGAAGGATGGCTTCGGCGCGATGCTTGCGGTCGGCGTGGTCGGCATGCTCTTCTGGCCGGCGGCCATCAACGTCGCGATGGTGCTCGGCCTGGCGCCGGTCATCGGTGTGCCGCTGCCACTCGTTTCCTACGGCGGATCCCAGCTGCTGGCGAACCTGATCGCCCTGGGTCTGCTCATGAACGTCTCGATGAGACGCTACATGTTCTGACCATGGGACGAATCGGCGCATTCTTCGACATGGACAAGACCCTGATCGACGAGAACTCGGGCTCGCTCTACATGAAGCGCCGCTACGAGCAGGGTGAGATCGGAGCGCTCGAACTCGCCAAGGGCCTGGGCGCGTACCTGCGCTACAAGGCCGGCGTGTTGGACATCGTGGCCTGGACCCAGGAGATGATGCGGGAGTTCGCCGGACAGCGCGTCGCCGATGTCGAAGGCGAAGCCGAGGCCTGGATGGCAGAACAGCTGATCGCCCACGTCTACCCCGAAGCGCGCGAATTGGTGGAGTACCACCAGGACGAGGGCCATCTGGTCGCCATCGTCTCCGGTTCAGCGACCTTCGTCGTCGCGCCCCTGGCGCGGCACCTGGGCATCGACCACGTCCTCGGGACCCGGCTGGAAGAGAAGGAGGGACGCTTGACCGGCGCGGTGGTCAAGCCGGTGTGCTTCGAAGAGGGCAAGATCCACTGGCTCAGCCAGCTGGTCGAGGAGCAGCAGGTCGACCTCGCTCGGAGCTACTTCTACTCGGACTCCATTACCGACGTCCCGGTCCTCGAACTCGTCGGGCATCCGGTCGTGGTCAATCCGGACCCGCGCCTCTATCGGGAAGCGGCCCGGCGCCAATGGCCCGTCCGCCTCTTCGAACCACCGACGGCCTAACACCGCTCCGGAAGGCGACGAATCGCCGGGAGCCAGCGGGTCGAGCGCCGGCCCGCGGTCAGACCAGCTTCTGCGCCATGTCGACGAACGCGCTCTTCGGCCGGGCCCCCGTAATCTGCTCGACGACCTGGCCACCCTTGAAGGCGAGCACGGTCGGGATCGCGCGGACGCCGTACTTGCCGGGCGTCTGCGGGTTCTCGTCGATGTTCATCTTCACCACGTTGACCTTGCCGTCGTACTGCTCGGCGAGATCCTTCACGATGGGCGAAATCGCACGGCACGGGGCGCACCACTCAGCCCAGAAGTCGATGATGGTCGGGGTCTCCGACTGAAGGACTTCCTGGTCGAATTGGGCGTCGGTAAGGTCTCGGATCTCGGCCATCTGGGATTGGTCTCCATCGGGTTCGCGGGAGCGGTCAAGGTGTCGGATCTTGGATGCCGCTGCCACCGGCGAGTTACCTGGGGAGGCCCGAGTGGCCGAAAGCCTTTCAATTTGACGCTCCGGGGGCCGCCGGGTACGCTCAGTCGGCCCGAATCCCCCTGATTTCATTGGGCTTTTTCTAGTCCCGAGCCCATCCTTTCTCGGGCGCCCCGACCGAGGATTCGAAGATGCCGACAGAATTCCCGACGCCCGTCGACCGGGTACGCGCTCTCTTCGAGGAGAGTGCGCGCGTGAAGATCGCGGTCGCCGACGAACTGTCCGAGGCCATTGCCGAGGCCGCCGAGAGGGTGGCCGAAGCGTTCCGCAGCGGGCGCAAGGCGCTGCTCTTCGGAAATGGGGGCTCGGCCTCGGACGCCCTGCACATCGCCGGCGAATGGACCGGCAAGCTCGGGCCGGATCGCCCAGCACTGCCCGCGATCGCATTGCCTGCCAACGTGGCCGAGCTGACCGCGATCGCCAACGACTATGGATACGACCGCGTCTTCGCGCGAGGGATCGAAGCGCATGGTCAGGCCGGCGACATCGCGCTCGCGTTCTCGACCTCGGGGAACTCGCCTAACGTTCTGGCCGCTGTCGATGAGGCGCGCTCGCGCGGGCTCTTGACGATCGCCCTGCTCGGCAAGGGGGGTGGAAAGCTGGCGGATCGCGTCGATATCCCGTTGGTTGTCCCGTCCGACAACACCCAACGCATCCAGGAGGCGCACATCGCCATTGGCCATGCGATCGCCGAACTCGTCGATGCCGCACTCTTTCCGGAGACCCAGACCCCTTGACTCGACGTTTGCCCAAGATCGACCGATCGAAGGTTTCGACGGTGCCTGCTCGCCGTCGGCCTAGCAAGGTGAAGCGAACCGAAGAGGGCAGCCCCCACGTCGTCGGAGCCAGTTTCCAGGACTTCCTCGACACGCTTCCGGGGATTCTCGGTGCCGCTGACCTTCGCGCCGTCATCAATGCCGCGACGCGGGCCAAGCAACGCAACAAGGTCATTCTCTGGGGCTTCGGAGCCCATCTCATCAAGGTCGGATTGGCGCCGATCGTGGTCGACCTGATGGAGCGCGGGCTGATCGACGGCCTGCTGATGAACGGCGCCGGCTGCGTGCACGATCTCGAGTTGGCCATGATGGGGCGGACCAGCGAGGACGTAGGGCCGGCGCTCGATGATGGAAGCTTCGGCATGGCGAAGGAAACCGCGGAGGAGCTCAATGCCGCGATCTCGGCCGGCGACGTTGCCGGCCTCGGCATGGGTGCCGCCGTCGGACGGCACATCCTGGCGGGTCGATTCCCGCACAAGGATCGCTCAGTGCTCGCGACGGCAGCCCGTCTGGAGATCCCGGTCACGGTCCACGCCGCGATCGGCACCGATATCCATCACATGCATCCGAGCGCAGACGGCGCGGCCTTGGGTGCCACCAGCTACCGCGACTTCGAGAAGCTGACGTCGCTCGTCGCGGCCTTGAAGGGCGGCGTGCTCTTCAACATCGGCTCCGCTGTGATCCTTCCCGAGGTGTTCTTGAAGGCGTTGGCCCTGGCGCGGAACCTCGGCTACAAGGTCGACGGTTTCACCACGGTCAATCTCGACTTCATTCGGCAGTATCGGCCGACCGTGAACGTGGTCGAGCGGCCGACGCGCGGAAGTGGGCGTGGCTACTCGATCGTCGGTCACCATGAGATCCTGGTCCCGTTGATCGCGGCCGGCATCATCGAGCAGCTCGAAGCGCCAGCGAAGAGGCGAGCGCGATGAGTGGACGGATCACGCTCCACGAGGGAGACCTTACCGAGCACGAAGTCGACGCGATCGTGAATGCCGCGAACAGCGCGTTGGTGCTGGGAGCCGGCGTCGCCGGCGCGATCGCGGCGAAGGGCGGCCCCGAGATCCAGGCGGAGTGCGACGCCCATGGTCCGATCGAAGTTGGCGAGGCTGCCGTGACCGGGGCCGGAGGGCTCGCTGCGCGATACGTGATCCACGCAGCCGGAATGGCGCCAGGTGGCCTTGCGACCGAACAGAGCGTGCGCGACTCGATGCGTCGGAGCCTCGAGCTTGCCTGCGAGAAGGGCTGCAGGACGCTGGCCGTTCCCGCGATCGGAGCAGGGATCGGGGGCTTTTCGATGCAACGTTGCGCGGAGGTCCTGATCGAGGAAGCACGCGCGCAACTGGCGGGTGAGCGGCCTCTCGAGGAGATCCGGTTCGTGCTGTTCGGCGAGCCTTCGTATCGCATCTTCGAGATGGTGAATGATGCGGCCAAGGTGGCCGCGCAGATGGAGAAAATCGAGCAGGCCCGCCGAGGCTAGGCGGGCGCTGGGATTCAATGGCCATCGACCTGCATAGCGTTACGGCACTGGTCTATCTCGCCGCCGCAATCCTGGCGGCGGTGGGCGTGACCGCGCATACCCGGCGCTCGCTGGACGCCGGCGTCGCCGCGCTCGGCGTCGGCGCGCTCCTGCACAGCATTGCCATGTGGAAACTGCACGAGCTCGATCCGGTTCCCCAGCTCACCGACCTTCCCTTTGCGGTCTCGCTGATGTCGTGGCTCGGAACCGTCGGCTTCCTTGCGTTGCTCTTCTTCGTGCGGGGCCGCGGCTTGGTGATCGCCGTGGCGCCGCTGTCGTTCATCGGCACCTTCTTCGCCTCGGTCAGCTTCGATCCAAGCCGTCAGGCAGCGTCCTCTAGCGAACCGCTGTGGTCGCATCTTCACGTCCTGCTGGCGAGCGCTGGGCTCGCTGTCCTCGGCCTCGCCGGTGCTGCCGGGCTGCTCTACCTGATTCATCACCGGCAGCTCAAATCGAAGCGTCGCGCGGCTCCGCATTCGTTCTTGCCATCGCTGGAAACACTGGATCGTGTCAACTCGATCGCCCTGGTCCTGGGCTTCGTGTTGCTCTCCCTGGGTCTCGTGACAGGCATCCTTTTCACCAAGGCACAGACCGGCGAACTCTGGCCCGCGGGCTGGCATGCCAATGCCACCGCGTTGGCATGGGTCGTCTACGCCTCGATCGTCGCCGTGCGCTTCGCCCGGCCGCGAACCGCGCGTTCCGCGGCGGCGGGCGCGACGGCGGCCTTCGCGATCCTGGTGATCGCCGTGATCGGCATCGAGGCCGTGCTGTGAAGTTGCTGCTGATGGGCATGAGCCATCGAACCGCACCGCTGGAGTTGAGGGAACGCTATGCCGTCGATGATCCTGCTCCCATCGTCACGAAGTGGACGGGCGAGGAATACATCGACGAGGCCGTGTTGCTCTCCACCTGCAATCGGGTGGAGGCCGTGGTGTGGACGGCCGATCCCGAAGCGGCGCAGCTTCGACTGCGCAGCGCATTCGAGCGGGAGCTCGCGACGGATGGCGACCGCCCCGGAAATGTCGCGCTGGAGTCGGCGCTCTACACCTATCACGACTCGGCAGCGGTCCGTCATCTGTTTCGCGTGGCTTGCGCCATCGATGCGATGGTCGTCGGCGAGCCCCAGATCCTCGGTCAGGTAAAGGACGCCTACCGAGCCTCCGTCGACGCGGGAAGCTGCGGGCCGATGTTGGGGCGCCTCTACCAGCGCGCGTTCGCTACCGCCAAACGCGTGCGGAACGAGACCCGGATCTCGGAGCGCCCGGTCTCGGTGGCCCGTGTTGCCGTGGACCTCGCGCGCCAGATCTTCGAGACCCTCGAAGACAAGAATGCACTTCTGGTGGGCGCCGGCGAGATGATCGAGCTGGCCCTCGAGACGCTTCGGCGCGAGGGGTTGGCTGCCGTCCGGGTAGCCAATCGAACGCCGGCCCGGGCGGCTGCGCTGGCGGAGCGCTTCGAAGCCAGTGCGCATGGTCTCGACGAGATTCCGGCGCTACTGGCCCGGTCGGATGTCGTCCTGACCTGTATCGGGGGCGATTCCCCGATCATTCGAGCCGCTGACGTGGCCGCCGCGATCCGCGGGCGACGCGGACGGGCACTGTTCGCAATCGATATCGGTGTGCCGCGCAACGTGCATCCCGACGTCGCCGCGTTGGACGGCGCCTACGTCTACGATCTGGACGATCTCCAGGCCGTCGCCGAATCCAACGCGGAGCAACGGTTGCAAGAGGTCGAGCAGGCAGAAGCCATCGCGTTCGAAGAACAGCAACGCTTCGAGGGTTGGCTCGGCGCACTGGCCGCGGTTCCGACGATTCGCGAGTTGCGCGGCAGGGCCGAATCGATTCGTCAGATCGAGATCGAGCGCGGTCTCGCCGGTGGCGATTTCGGCGATCGCGAGCGCGAACTCGTCGATTCGGTGACTCGGGCCGTCGTCAACAAGATCCTCCACGCGCCGGTTTCGAGGCTCCGCTCGGAACTCGACGGCGCCGAGGGCCTCGCTCATCTCGAAGCGGCGCGTGCCCTGTTCGCGCTCGACGAAGCAGGCGCGGACACATCGGATGACGCGTCGGAGGAGCCCGGCCCGAAAGACGATGCCTCGTGAGAAAGCTCCGCGTGGCCACACGGGGTAGCGCACTCGCGCTGGCACAAGCCGGAGACATGGCTCGTCGGATCGCGACTGCCTTGGGTTGCGAGGTGGAGTTGGTCACGATTCGCACGACCGGCGACCGCATCCAGAATCAATCGCTCGCCAAGATCGGTGGCAAGGGTCTCTTCATCAAGGAGATCGAGGAATCGCTGCTTTCCGGAGAGACCGACCTGGCCGTGCACAGTGCCAAGGACCTGCCGGCACGAATCGCCGATGGATGCACCCTGGCGGCATTCCCCGAACGCGCAGATCCGCGCGATGCCCTGGTGACCCGCGACCCGGCTCTGCGGTTCGGGGCGCTGGGACGCGGCGCGCGTATCGGAACCGGCAGTGTGCGACGCGCCAGCCAGTTGCTTTCACTGAGACCCGATCTCGAGATCGTGGCGATCCGCGGCAACGTCGACACCCGGCTGAAGAAGCTCGAGGACGATCGGCTCGACGCCGTGGTGCTGGCGTGCGCGGGCCTCGACCGGTTGGGACGAGCCGAGGTGATTACCGAGCGGCTCGCCCCCGAGATCCTGCTTCCTTCCGTGGCCCAGGGAACACTGGCGTTCGAGACGCGCGAGGGAGATCCACTGGCAGCCGAGCTGGCGCAGTTGGACGCGCCCGATGCGGCCTGCGCGATCGCGGCAGAACGCGCCTTCCTCGCGGCGCTCGAAGGCGATTGCTCCGTGCCCCTGGCCGCGTTCGCCGAGTGCTTGCCCGATCAGCGGCTGCGGATTCGTGGACTCGTGGCCGCGATCGACGGTAGCCAGATCGTCCGCGCCGAAGGGGAGGTGGCTCGCGGTGAAGCCGTCGCAGGTGGCCAGGCCCTGGCGGACGAGATTCGCGCCGCTGGGGGCGCCCAGATCCTGACGGCATTGGCTGCGTCCTGATGTCTCGCGCCGAGCGCGACGGCCGGGTGACGTTGGTGGGTGCCGGGCCCGGAGCGCCCGACTTGATCACGGTGCGCGGCCAGCACGCGCTGCGATCCGCGGATGCGGTGCTCTATGACGAACTCGCATCGCCGTTGTTGCTCGACCTGGCACCCGCCACCGCGCACCTCGTGAACGTCGGGAAACGCGGACACGAACTTCCGACGCGGAGCCAGCAGGACATCAACGCCTTGATCGTCGAACTTGCCGGCCAGGGGTTGCATGTGGTGCGCCTCAAAGGTGGGGATCCGTACATCTTCGGACGCGGCGGTGAAGAGGCGAGCGCTTGCCGGGCCGCCGGTATCCCGTTCCAGGTGGTTCCCGGGGTCTCGGCCTCGACCGGAGCGTTGGCGTATGCGGGAATTCCGGTGACCGATCGCCGCCACGCGGCGAGCTTCGCCGTGGTGACCGGACACAACGACCCGACGGCGGCGAGAGAAGCGATCGATTGGGCCGGCCTGGCAACCGCGGTCGACACCCTGATCGTGTTGATGGGAATGCGGAACCTCCAAGACATCGCAGCGAAGCTTCAAGCCGGCGGTCGCTCGCCGGAGACGCCGGCGGCCGCCGTGATGCATGCGACCCTGCCGAGCCAACACACGGTGGTGTCCACGCTGAAGGGGCTGGCCGAGGCCGTCGCCGAGGCGGGCCTGGGCGCGCCGGCCGCAATCGTGATCGGGGATGTCGTGAAACTGCGTGATGAGCTGCAGTGGTTCGAAGCGCTTCCGCTCTTCGGTCGACGAATTCTCGTCACCCGTCAGCCGGAGCAGGCCGGTTCCTGGTCTCGCGCGCTCGAGGCGGTCGGCGCAGAGGCCGTGCAACTGCCGATGATCGGGATCGTGCCGATCCGGGGTACCCGTGAGATCGAGGCCGCACTGGCGCAGTTCGATCAGTACGAATTGATTCTTCTCACCAGCGGCAATGCGGCCCGGGAGCTGGCCGCGAGAGCCAGCGAGGCTTCCATAGCGCTCGACGTGCGCGGTCGTGTCGTAGCCGTTGGCGACGCTACCGCGCAGGCGGCGCTCGACGCCGGCCTTCCAGTCGAACGGGTTCGGACCGCGGGGCCTCACGCGGAGGCCATGCTCGCCGCACTGCGCGAGCGCGGCGAGCTCGAGGGTTGTCGGGTCCTGTTGCCGCGCGCCGAGCGTGGCCGCGAGATCCTCGGCCGCGGACTTCGCGAGTCGGGCGCTCTGGTGGACGAAGTGCCCGTGTACCGGACCGAACCGGCGCCCTTCGATGCCGCCTCCCTCGCCGCTGAACTCAGCGCAGGGCGGATCGACGCGCTGACTTTTGCCAGCCCCTCTGCCGTGCGAAACTTCACGGCGGGCCTGGATGCAAGAGGTCTCGAGGCAGCGAAGCGGGTGCCGGTGGCCGCGATCGGCCCGGTGACGGCGAGGGCCTGCGACGAGGCGGGGCTGCCGCCGAGTCTCCAGGCAGAACGGCCGGACGCCGAAGCACTCGTTGCGGCCCTCGAAAGCCATTTCGACGCCAGACCCAGGGAGGATCGACGATGACGTTCCCGCGAACCCGGATGCGGCGGCTGCGCCGAACCGAGCGACTCCGAGGCATGGTGCGGGAAACCCGGCTCCACCGCGACGATCTGATCTTGCCGCTTTTCGTGGTGGAAGGGCACGGCGTCCGCTCACCGATCTCTTCGATGCCGGGCGTCCATCGCTTTTCGGTCGACCAGCTCGTCACCGAATGCAAGGAGGTCGCCGATGTCGGTGTTCCCTGCGTGATCCTCTTCGGCGTTCCCGATGAAAAGGATGCCCGTGGCAGCGGCGCCGATGCCTCCGGCGGAATCACCCAGCGCGCGGTCGAAGCGATCAAGCAGCAGGTGCCCGATCTGATCGTGATGACCGACGTGTGCTTGTGCGAGTACACCGATCACGGCCACTGCGGTGTGGTCGAGGGCGAAGAGGTGGTGAACGATGCGTCGGTAGCGCGTCTCGCCGCGACCGCGCTTTCGCACGCACGGGCCGGCGCCGATATCGTGGCGCCCTCGGACATGATGGACGGCCGCGTGGCCGCGATGAGGACCGTCCTCGACGAGAACGGCTTCGAGGAGATCCCGATCCTCTCCTACGCTGCAAAGTTCGCCAGCGCCTACTACGGGCCGTTCCGTGAGGCCGCAGAATCGACGCCCGCGTTCGGGGACCGCCGCGCCTATCAAATGGATCCGGCGAACGGGCGCGAAGCATTGCGGGAGATGCGGTTGGATCTGGAAGAGGGTGCCGACGCGCTGATGGTGAAGCCTGCGCTCCCCTACCTCGACATCCTGTCCCAGGCGCGCGCCGAGTTCGACGTTCCGCTCGCCGCCTATCATGTGTCCGGCGAATACGCGATGATTCATGCCGCTTCGGAGCGAGGTTGGATCGACGGCGATCGCGCCATGCGCGAGGCGCTGGTCGGTATCAAGCGCGCCGGCGCGGACTGGATCTTGAGTTACGCCGCCAAGGATCTGGCGCCCACTCTCGACTGACGGAGAAGGCAGGTTGACGCAGTACAAAGTGGTTGAGACCAGCGACGTGACCGACCTCGAACTCGAGCGCATCCTCAACGAGTGGACGGCCGAGGGCTGGCGACTCGACATGATGCAGTTCGCTATGCGAGATTCCTCGAAGCGCCCGGCGATGGCCTTCGTGACATTCGTGAAAGGGGGAGAAGCATGAAGGCGCGACTCTATGGCACTCGTGTATTCGTTCAGGATTTCGACGCTGCGCTCCGCTTCTATTCCGAGAATCTCGGTCTCACGATGCTGTTCGGAGACGCGGGTATGGGTTGGGCCGAGTTCGATACCGGTGACGCCCATCTCTGCCTCGAGCGAATCGACGCCGACGACGCCGAACGCGCCGCCCTGGTCGGTCGATTCGTCGGGGTGTCGCTTCAGGTCGCCGACATCGCGAAGGTGTACGACGAACTCCTCGCCGCCGGCGTAGGCTTCGAAGGCCCCCCCGAACCCCAGCCCTGGGGCGGCACGCTCGCCCACTTCCGCGACCCCGAAGGCAACACCCTCACGCTACTCGGCTCAGCCTAGAGCGGGGACGGACTCCTCAAGTTTCAAAGTTGCAAGTTTCCCCGCAGGGGAACTGGCATCGTTGAAACTAGAGGAGTCCGTCC
>JAJDAP010000080.1 GCA_029261795.1 Deltaproteobacteria bacterium | reverse complement strand
GCGGCCACGCACCACACTGTAACACGTGTCAACTTTAAAAACTCCAAAATTTTAACCTTTGTTGCCCGTCCCCGCTCTAGGTTTCGACCTGGACGGGGAAACGCTCGAAATAGAAGTCGAAGCGCTTGCGCACGTCGGCGGGATCGAGGCCGAAGTCGGCCTTCAGGTCGTAGCTGACGCGGCCGAACTTGCCGCGGGGATTGTGGTCCATGTGGCTCGCGAGTTCCGAGGCCGCTCGGTCGCTCATCTCGAGACCCGCTTTCTCGTAGATTCCGCGCACCGTGCCGATGTCGTCTGCCATGAATTCATGGAACAGGATGTCGACGCTGCGCTCGGCCGGCAGCCTGTCGCGATCCCGCACACAAGCGGCCAACAGCTTCTGGACACGATCGATCCAATATTCGGCGAGCTCATCGAGGTCGACATCGACCCGTCGCGTGCGATCGCCGTAGGCGAGCATCGTGATCGTCGAGCGGATCACCGAAACCGGATCCCGGTGGGTCACCGCGATGGTCGCATCCGGAAACACCGTCGCTAGCTGCGGCAACCATTCGAGGTGTTGCGGGCACTTCAGCACCCAGCGCTTCGGTCCACGCATCCACTGAAGGGCCTGGAGGGCCTTTCGCAGGTACTCGAAATGGCCCGCCATATCGAGCCCGAGGTAGTGGTCGCGCCAGCGCGGGACACGCGCCAGCCACTCGATGTTGTAGCTGGCGATGTCCATTTCGAGCAGCTCGATCTCTTCGTGGATGTGTTCGGGCGGCATGTCGTGCATCGCCCGGATCAACGGCATTTGCGCGACCTGCGCTTGATAGGCGTTGAGGCAGCGCACGTATCGGGGGTCGCGCCCGTCCCTTCCAGGTCCTTCGCCGGGGGCCGGGATCGGTTCCAGGCTCTCCCAATACGGGAGCGAGCGGAGCCGCGTATCTGCAGACATCAGGTTGAGCAGATGGGTGGTTCCCGAACGCGGGAGTCCGGCAACGATGATCGGCTCGCGAATCGGCTCATCGAGGATTTCCGGATGCTGCTTCAGCAAAGCCTCGAGCCGCAGGCGATTGGAGAGCACGCGGGTCGCGTGCTGGTGTACCAGCATGCGCCCCAGCGGATTCAGGCCGTCGTCTTCGTCGAGCGACTGGAGCCAGATCGCGAGGCGCTCGCGGAAATCGTCGGCTCCGAAATCATCGAGGCCGGTCCGTTCGATGGCCTTGGCCGTGACGGCGTCGACGGAGAAATCGTAGGTCTGGGAGCCCGCCCATTCGATGGCCGCGCGCTGACCGTCCTCGAGCACGGGGTTGCCGAGATCTTTGATGCGGATGTCGTCCGGGCGCTCGCTCATGGCTCTCCTGGCTCACACTTCCGGGATGTCCCGGCAGGGCTCGCGTTTCTGATGCTCGATTGAATCACTCTGCCGCGCCTTGCGTCGAAGTGCACGCCGGAGCCTGCTGGCCATCTGCCGCCGGCCGTGGTTACAATGCCAGCCGCTTCACAGGAGGAATCCGATGCGTCCCGTCTCCGTCATTCTGTTCGCTGTCGTCTCTTTGGCCGCCCTCGTGGCCCAGGCCGACGACGCTCCCGCGCCGCCGCTCATTGGTTCATGCACACCGCCCGAGGCACCGACCATCCCGGATGGGGAGACAGCGGCCGCCAGCGAGCTGAAGGCTGCCAATGCCGGCGTGAAGGCCTTCATGGCAGCGGGCACCGAGTACACCGATTGCCTGGACGATCACGAGGAGAGCCTTGGCGACGAAATCGCGGACGAAGAGGCCTCGGCGCTGATCACCGCGCACAACGCCATGGTCGACCAGATGAGCGCGGTGGCCGAGGAGTTCAACACGGCGCTCAGCGCCTACCGCGCCAAGAAGGCCGCCGCTTCCTCGGAATAGCGTCCGGCCAGGAGCCCGGGAATCAGGCGACCGAGTGGAGGCGTCCGCCCTCCTTGCGAACCCGGCAGCCACCGAGACGGCTGCCGAGGGAAAGCAGGTCCTCGCCGCCACTGGTGCGCGCGAACAGCTCGTCGACGGACTTGCCGCCGTCGCTCGCCCGGGCTCGATCCAGAATTTCCTCGAGGCGGCCTAGCATCCACATCTGATATGGCACCACCATGCGTCGTCCGCTGCTATCGCCCAGCGTGAACGGCTGGGTGAGGGCGCCGTCGCCGGTCTGGTAGGCCTCGAAGCCCGGCGTCGCGAAGAACGTCTTGCCGGGCAACTCCGCGCCGGCCGTGTGGGCATCGCTGGCAATGAAGGAGCTCAGACGCTCCATGGCCACGGTGAGCACCGGCCACATCTCGGCGAAGAAGGTGTCGAGCACGGGCAGCAGGGTCTCGGGAATCTCGTCGTCGGGCAGCCACTGTGCGCCGTCGCTGTTGGCTGGGCGTCCGACGAGTTTGCCGTCTGCACCGAGGGAGTAGAGCTGCTGGTCGTAGCTGCGAGCGCTGAGGGCACCTTCGCCGTTGGTCCGCTCGACCCATTCGCACACGATCGGGAAGTGCGTGCGCAGCGCGAAACCGGAAACGGCGTCGCGGTACAGGTGCGCGTAGAGCGGTCCGAGAAGTCCGAAATCGCCGAGGGAAGGGCGACCGCCCAGCACGTAATCGTGGGCCGAGAAGTGCGTTTCGAGATGGCCCAACAGGCGATGCTGGCTGGCCTGCCACGCATGCTCGGTCTCTTTGGTCACGCCGAGGTGGACCAGCCCCGCGTAGACGCCCTGCGGCTCCTCGCGAGAGTGCGAGATCCCAAAGGCTTGCTCGAATAACATCGCTCCTGCGGCGCGGCGCTCCGCACCCGAGGCATCTGGCGCGAAGACTGCTCCCCATTGCTGTTCGTTGAAAGCGCGATGGCTGGGGTTGCGACCGTCTTCGCTGAAGTACCAACGCTCCCAGAAGCCAGGAACGACCATCCACTCGTCGGCCAGCAGTTCGATCAGATACGAGGCTACGGCCTGGCGTGGGTGCGTGCCAGGATCGGGAGAGACGAGCGGCGTGGGATGAGCCGCTTCGCAGGTATCGATGATCTCACTCGAATCCTGCACCCAGCGGCCATCGGGGGTCATCAGCTGCGGCACCGCCGGACTACCGGACTTCGGCACCAGCAACCCCTGGATGAGTTCCGGCGTGGCGAGGATGTCCTCGAAGCCCGGGCCAAGGCCGCCCATGCGTTGCTTGTAACGCAGGTAGGCGCGCACCTTGCCGGAGAAATAGCTGAGTTCCCAGGAGAAGAGGCGATACATGCCAAGAAAGTCGCAAGTATTGCGACCGTGTCACTGGGCCCTAAGGCAAGCGCGTGAGCCGTGCCATCGGCGGGCTCCCGAAGTAGATGTCCTCTCCGAGCAGGCGTCCGCCCTCGCCGGCGGGCCACACCGTCAGCAGCTGCCAGACCGCCAGGTAGCTGGCTTCGAGGTCCAGCGGTTCGCCCGACACTTCGGTGACGCCGGAGGCTGCCAGGATGGTGCCTGCCATCGGTTGACGCATGGCGCCCTCGGTAACGACGCCGGCGCGATCCGCGAACACCCGCTCGACTTCGAAGTGGAAGCGGTTGCCGCCGCCCTCGAACATGTCGCGGTAGAAGCTCGCGACGGCCTCGCGCCCCTTCGGGCCGCCTTCCGTCGGCAATCCCCAGAGATGGTATTGCGGCTCGTCTACCAGCGTTGCCATCAAGGCGTCGAACTCGCCGCGGATCTCGCTTCGCATGTGATCGCGAACCTGGCCGAGCAGGGCCTTCACGATCGGGTCCTCTTCCTGCTCCATGCGTGCTTCGACGGCAAGCCAGGTCCGTTCCGGATCGAAGCCAAGATCATCGCTCATCAGGTCGTCTCTCCATGGCGCGGAACCTAGCGCTGATCCCGGCCAAACCCGGATCCCGGCCCACGGCGGCCAAACCCGGTGAGGCAAGGTCCGTGCGGACGAGGTCCGTGCGGACAAGGTCCGTGCGGACAAGGTCCGTGCGCGCATCCCGAGGAGGGCGGCTGGGGTGGGTAAGGGGACTCGAACCCCCGGCCTCCGGAATCACAATCCGGCGCTCTAACCAGCTGAGCTATACCCACCGCAGGCGGCCGAAACTAGGGCTCGGCCTCTCGGCAGTCAACGGAGCCTCAGCCGGCCCCGGGATCGAGTTCGAGGAGCCCGGCGAGCACGGTCGAGGGCGGGTTGTTGCGCCAGACCGTGTGATCCGCCGGCAACAATCCGCGTTCTTCGTAGCGGTTCATCACCCGGGCCACGATGGCGCAGTAGCGGGTGGCGGCCAGGACCTCCCAGTAGTGCAGGTCGCCGACATCCCGGCCGGAGGCTTCGCAGTAGAGATCCCGCTGCTCTTCGCGGGTCCGCTCGCCGGCTAGCCGTGGTGCACCGACGCCCTCGTGGCAGGTGCGATCGAACATCAACCACCAGCCCAGGTCGAGTTCCGGGGTGCCGATGGCGATGTTCTCGAAGTCGGTCAGACAGGCCGGGCGGAAATCCTGCCAGATGATGTTGCCGGGCCTCGCGTCGCCCCAGCTGACGCATAACGTTTCAGCGGCTGGGAGCTGCGCACGCAAATGGGCAACGCCTGCTTCGAAAATGAGGTGGACCCGCCCTCGCAGTTCGCGCTCGCCGAAGGCTGCCCACAGCTCGGTCTGTGCGGAGGCTCCGGGCGTGGTTCCGGGTGGCACGAGCCACTCGAAGCCGGCTGCTTGCCAATCGATCCGGTGGAGATCCGCCAGGCTGGCGAGGCCCGTGGCCAGCATGCGATGCCGTTGCTCCGGAGTTGCGTCGAAGAAGTAGCCCTCCTTGGTGTAGGGCGGGTCGAGTACGGGCACCTCGCCGTCGACGAAGCCCATCACGAAGAAGGGTGTACCGAGTACCGAGGGATCGGACTCGTAGCCGAGCAAGGGCGCAAGGGGCAGCTTCGATGCCTTCCGCAGCCCGTCCATGGCGCGGTATTGGATCTCGACTTCCACATCCAGCCCAGGTGCTTGTTGCGGATAGATCGCGGGTTCGTCGACTTCCTTTCGGAGCACGACCTTCTCGTCCGAGGTGTCTCCTCCGCGCGTCACCCGCATGGGAACGACGACGGTTTCCGCCGAATAACCACTGCCGTGGCTTCCGAGATCGCCGATCTCGATGGCATTCGCCCCATCGAGCCTCGGCAGGAGCCATGCAGCGAGGGGATCTCGAAGCGCGTTCCAGTCGTCGGGCATCGTGCTTCGCCCCCGTCGTCAGTCGGTCGCTTCGGCGTCCGGCTGCGTTACCCACCAGGCCCAGACGGCGAAGACCAGCTGGAACGGAAGGCGGCCGTAGATGAACCCCGTGGCTACTTCCGGAAAGTCCTGGGGGTTCAAGGCCATGTGGAGGTTCGCCGGGAAGACGGCGACCAACAACGCGATGATTCCCCAACCGGCCCACTTGCGGGTGGCGAATGGGATCACGCCAAGACCCCCAAGGATCTCGGCCACACCGCTGATGTAGACGAGCAGGAGTGCTGCCGGAAGGTAGGGCGGCACGATGGCGACAAACCCCTCGGGCGCGGTGAAGTGCTGCACGCCGATGGCGACGTACATCAGCGCCAGCAAGAACAACAGGATCCGCTTCAGGATCCCCCGCGGCAGCTTCAGGAATTCGGACATCAGTTCTCCTTCGGGTTGGGGAATCGACGCTTCACGAGAGCCACCACCAGAGTGCGGCAAGTACGGGAAGCGGGCCCCAGGTGATCGCGGCAGCCAGGGTACTGAAGCCGAGGAATGCCACCCGTTCCGCGACAGTGGCCGGCGGAGGGTCGAGATCGAGACCGAGTTCCTTGCGCGCTTCGCCCACGACCCGAGCAAGCATGCCGTCGTCGATCTCGGTCTGATAGAAGTTCTTGCAATGGCGCCCGCGAACGAATGCGCGGAACACCCGCCCCGGTGCCCACAGGTTGGCCATTCCCATCACGCGCAAACCCAGATGACGGGCTGGTCCATCGCAGACGGAACCGATTTCCCAGGCACCGATCTCGGCTTCGCCGACCAGGTCCGTGCCGTAGCCGGTCAGGACGTGGTGGATGTCGTGGGCGGGAACCTGACGCTTGCGAGCCTCGGTATTCGGGAACGCGAAGGGAATTCCGAAGGCCTTCAGCTTGACCCACTTTGCATCGTAGCCGCCGCCCGCAGGGAAACCGTTGGCGGAGAAATAGGCGTCGCGGCCTGCTCGGATCGACAGCGTGTCATCGACCCGGGCGCTCAAACCACCGCCGAAACGTTGACGGGAAGTGCGCTCTGGCGCGCGAGGCCGGTCACGGAATCGTAGAGCTCGTCGTCCGGGATCAAGCGCTGCACATTGCTGCCCTTCTCGGCGGCTGGCCGCGGATCGGCCGGGTTGCCCCAACCGAATGCGAAAGCGATTACATCGCGGCGCACGGTATCGCTGGCTTCGACGATGCCTTCGACCTCGCCGTAGGCGCTCTGCACGTTCACCATGTCCCCGTCCGCGAGGCCTCTCGCCCGCATCACGTCCGGATGCATCAGCACGGGATTGTAGGAACGACGTTTTCGCAGCGAAGGAAGGTTCTGGCCCTGTGTGCAATACACCTCCTTCATGCGGTAGGTGATCATGCGGAACTCGAAGCGGGCATCGCCTTCGCCACCGTATTCGCCGGCGTTGGGCAGCGGCTCGGCGCGTACCTGGCGAAGCTCCGCGAGCACCTCGGGATGGCCAGCCGCCATGCGCTGGTCGGCGTGCCCGATCATGTTGGGGATCACCCCGCCGCTCTGGGTGTGGCGATCGCCGAAGACCTTCCCGCCGGGATGCTGGCGGATCTCGTCCATGGAGATGCGTCCATGGCGGTTCTGGGCGTCGAGCAGCTCGTCGGTGGTGGGCATTCGCTCGGCCGTGAGCGGTCCGACGCGCAGCGGAAGACCGAGTCGCATCGCGAGGTGCCAGAAGATCTGCCATTCCTCGAGGCAATCTTCCGGGCCGTCGACGATCTTGTCCGCGTATTGTGAGAACGGGAACGGATACATCGCGTCCATCAGCTTCGGAACGTCGACGCGCTCGAAGGGATGCTTCACCGCCATCACGTAGTCGGCATATTCGGCGGTCGCGGACTGGAAGAGATCGTTGACGACGAGCAGTTCGAGCCCCTTGAGCGCCTTCACGGTGGAGGCTTCTTCCGAGAACACGAGGGCCGGGTTGCCCCCGTTCACGATGAGCGCGCGGATCTGGCCGTCGCCCGGGGTCAGCATCTCGTCCGTCAGCGTGTTCGTCGGCATCTCGAAATAGCCGCCAAACAGACCGTTCATTGCGGAGATCCCACGGATGCGGGATTTCGGCGGCTCCGGCAACGGGATCGGCCCGTTGCCCGGACCGAACTCGCGACCCAATGGACCCTCGCAGCGGTTCATGCCGCCCGGCTTGTCGTAGCGGCCGCAGAGTCCGTTGAGCGTCATCACCAACTGGGTGGCCAGGTTGTGATGCGGCGCCATGTGCATGCCGGTGCCGCTGGTGGCGCCGCCGGTTCGCGCCGTCGCGAACACCACAGCCGCTTCTTCGACGAGTTCCCGCTGCACCCCGGTGCGCAGTTCGACGTAGTCGAGGTCGAAGTCGCCGACGGCTTCGTGCAGGGCGTCGATGCCGCTGACGAAATCGCCGACGTAGGCGTGGTCCTGGAGGCCCCGATCGAGGATGACCTTCACCATGCCAGCGAGTAGCGTCGCATCCTCGCCGGGTTTGACCTGGAGGTGGATGTCCGCGCGCCGCGCCGCATCCGAACGGCGCGGGTCGACCACGATCAGCTTGGCCCCGCGCCGCTGAGCGTTGCGCACCCGGCTGGCCGGGTTCGATTGCGGCATGTTCAGCTGGTGTGAGGCCAGCGGGTTGGTGCCGACGAACATCACGGCCTCGGCGCGCTCCACGTCGAGCAGGTTGGCCGGCACCGGGCCGCCGAAGAAGCGATTGCCGGCGATATTCAGGCTCGGCGAATCGATCGTGAAGGAAGTGTAGAGCCGCTTCGAACCCAGGGCCTGGAGCCAACGCGCAATGAACCAGGGGCCTCCTGCCGAGGTTCGATGGCCCCCGCAGCCGACGTACACGGCCACGGAATCGGGTCCGTGACGCGCGATGATGTCGCCCAGCTTCTCCGCGATCTCGTCGAGGGCCCGGTCCGGCGCGATAGGCGCGAAGCCCCGGGGCCCGCGCTTCATCGGGCCGAGCAACCGGTCCGGATGGTAGATCCGCTCGACCTCGGCGCGTCCCTTCGCGCAGGTGTAGCCGTTCGTGACCTCATTCTCGAAGTCGCCGCGCACCTCGGTGATGCGCCCGTCTTCGACGTCGACTTCGACCCCGCAGAAGACGTGGCAGAAGCGACAGAACGACTTGTGCGTCTCCGTCATCGGCGAACCCTGGGAGCTAGAAGTTGACGCGCTTGGTGAAGCCGCCGTCGATCACGAGGTTGACGCCGGTGGTGAAGCCCGAGCGGCCGCTCGCGAGGAACGTGACGGCGTCGGCGACTTCCTGGGCGCTGCCCATCCGTCCGGTCGGGATCTGCGCTAGCGCGCCATCGTACATGGCCGTGTTATGCGTCTTGATCATGTCCCAGGCTCCACCCTCGATCAGGATCGGCCCGGGTGCAATGGTGTTCACGCGGATGCCCTGGGGCGCGAGCGCCTGGGAGAGCCCATTCGAGTGCGTGATCAGGGCGGCCTTGATCGCGTTGTACGAGGTCGGACCCATGAACGTCTCGAGGGCGGCGGTCGAGCTGATGAAGGTTACGCTCGCAGCATCGCTCTCGGCGAGGGCGGGGACTGCTGCATTGACCGTGCGCACGGCACCCATCAGGTCGACGTCGAAGTTGCCCTTCCAGGAGGCTTCGTCGACACCGTTGCCGCCACTCGGGTTGGAGACCAGGATGTCGAGGCCACCGAGTTCGGTGATCGCCTCCTGGATGAACCCTTCGAGGGCGTCCTTGTCGCCCACGTCGACGGCGCGACCGATCACGCGGGTTCCGCCAGATTCCAGTGCTTTCACAGCGGCCTCGACGCCCTCGGCACCGCGCGAGCAGATGGCGACGTCACAACCTTCGCCGACCAGGGTTTCTGCGATCGCCCGTCCGATGCCGCGGCTGCCACCCGTCACGATGGCCTTGCGGCCCTTCAGTCCCAGATCCATTCCAACTCCTCCAGCGGGCTTGACTCCCGCGGCCCAGAGCATAGTCGGTTCGTTGCGCTTCGGTTGCGTCGGGCCGATCGCGTACAATCCACGAATGCCGGAACAAGCTTCTCCCTGGCGCGACCGACTGTCCTTCGCGGCGAACTTCCTGCGCGGAGAGCTTCGAGCGCTGTTCCGCGGGGAGCGCGGTCGGCGCGAGGCTGCGCTCGCCGCGGTCGAGAGCCAGGCGACGCGCGATGATCCGGCGTCGGTGCTCAGGACGCTGGACGAGTTCGGCCGGAACCGGCGGTTCTTGATGAACGTGGGCGACGAGAAAGGGCCGATGCTCGAGGACCTTGTCAAGAAGGCGGGTCCGACGGCCAGGGTCCTCGAACTGGGCAGCTTCGTCGGTTACTCGGCGGTGCTGATGGCCCAGCACCTGGAAGTGCCCGGTCTCGTGGTCTCGATCGACAACGATCCGACGGCGCGGCGCGTGGCGACCGCCATGGCCGCCTTCGCGGGCCTCGCCGACCGCACGGAATTTCACGATGGCGGCTCCGAGGCGGTGATTCCAACGCTCGAGGAACCTTTCGACATCGTCTTCCTCGATCACTGGAAGGGCCTGTATCAGGCCGACATGGAACGGATCCTGGCGCACGGTCTGCTGCGGCCCGGTGCCGTGGTCGTAGCCGACAACCTCGGGAAGTTCTTCGGAGACAATCCGTATCTCCCTTGGATGCAAGCGCGCGCGGATTTCGAAAGCACCTTCATCGAAGCCCACATCGAATACTCGGAACTCGATGACGCCGTGCTGGTATCACACTGGAAAGGTTAAGAGCGGCGCGCCGCCAGGCTTGCCGCAAGCCAACCCCGCCATGCTCGCGGTTGAAAGGGGCGCAGCCGTAGCGATTCGCGGTAGCGGTCGCGGCTGAGCTCGAAGCGGCCGATCGCGAGCGCGGCCTTGCCGGCGCCTCGGTGGTGCCGCGCCAACCGCTCACGAATTCGCCGGGCGCGGGGTGCGCCGGGTTCGGGCCGTAGACGCTCGGCCAGCCGCTCGACGATCGCCGCGTATTCCTCGTGTGATTCGAGGGTGTTCCCCGAGGCCTGGCGTGTATGGGAACGCTTGCGCACCTGGACCTCGTCCAGGAAGACCGCGGCGTGCCGTTCGGCGATCCGGTAGTAGAGGTCGATATCGTTGGCGTATCGATAGGCCGGATCGAACCAGCGCTCGTTGCCGAGCGCGTCTCGTCGAATCATCACGACCGAGAGCGTGCGAATCCAGGTGTCCTCCAGCAGTGCGTCGAGGATGTCGCCACTGGGCGCATCGATCGGGAAGATCGGACGCTCCTTGCCGGATCCTCCGAAGCGTTCCAGCGCGCAATAGACCAGGGCGGCTTCCGGATGTTCGCGTGCCGCGGCGAGTTGCCGGGCCAGTTTGTCCGGCAGCCAGACGTCGTCGTGGTCGAGGAAGGCCACCCAGGGCGCCCTCGCCAACGCGACACCGCGGTTGCGCGCCGCGGCGCCGCCCGCGTTCTCCTGGCGCACGAACTGGAGGCGCTCGCCCAACTGCGCCCGCACATCGGCGAGGGCGGGTTCGACGGATTCGGGTGAGCCGTCGTCCACCACGATCAGCTCGAACCTGACGTTCTGCTGTGCCGCCACGGATGCGGCCGCTTCACGCAGGAACTCGGGTTCGGCGTAGGCGGGAATGATGACGCTGACATCCGGCGCGTTGGGCGTCACGATATGGGCCCCCGGGCGGTTTCCCCGCTCACGCGAAGGAGCTCTCCGTGTTCAAGCGCCTGTCTCGCCGGCTCCGCCAGCCTCGTCATCTGCGGGATGCGCTGGGGATCATCCGCGAGCACCAGGCCCGCGCAGCCAGCCTCGAGGAATGGGTCGAGCTGGCCCTCGATTTTCCGAGTCAGGGCAGCGTCAAGGTACGCACCGTCCAACGGCCGAGCGAGATCGTGGGACTGGTCCGGGCGGTGGCGGAGCTGAAGCCCGAGCGAATCCTCGAGATCGGAACCTACCGCGCCGGAACGCTCCTGCTCTGGACCCAGCTCGCCTCGAAGCGCGTGGTGACATGCGATCTCGAGGTGCCCGCCCACATGGTTCCGCTCTACCACCAGTTCCCGCCTCCGGATTCGGCATGCAGTGTCGAGATCCTGCAAGGCGATAGCCACACCGATGAATTTCGTGCCCGCGCAGCAGACGCGGTCGGCGGGCCGGTGGATTTCCTGTTCATCGACGGAGACCATAGTGCCGAGGGCGTGCAACACGACTACGAGATGTACCACGATCTGGTCCGGTCCGGCGGCTTGATCGCATTCCACGACATCGTGGCCGACCAGCCCATTCCCGGGAACCAGGTGCATCACTTCTGGCAGAAGCTGCGGGCCGAGCTTCCGCCGGAGTGCGTGCGCGAGTTGATCGAAGACCCGGAGCAATGCGGATACGGGATCGGGGTCGTCGAAACGCGCTGAGCGACTCGGCATCGATCCGTCGCGCGGGTGCTAGGCGCGAGCAGTGGCCGGGATGATTGACACAGCGGGCGGATGGCGAGGGTTGGCTCCAATGCATCGGATCAGCGTGATCGTGTCCTCGTACGACCATCCGAGAGCGCTCGCGCTCGTCCTCGAGGGATTGCGGGCTCAGGACACAGGCGACTTCGAGATCATCGTGGCCGACGATGGCTCCGATACCGACACCTTCGCGTTGCTCGAGGAGTTCCAGGGGGCGGGTCTCGCCCTCGACGTGGTGACCCAACCCGACGAGGGCTTTCGCAAGTCGAAAGCCGTGAACCAGGCGATCAAGAAGACGCGCGGCGATCAGATCGTGTTTCTCGACGGCGATTGTGTGCCGTTCCCGGATTTCATTCGCCGCCACGCCGCGGCCTATCGGCCCGGTCACTACTGCGTCGGGGGCTACATCTGGACGTCGCTCGCTACGGCCCAGTCGCTCGACCGGGCCCAGGTGAGAGCGGGTGGGCATCTCTTGCTGTTGACGCCGGCGGAACGAGCACGGCTCTGGGGCGTCCACCTCCGCAATCGCCTCTATCGCCTGACTGGCAAGCGCCGGAAGCCCAAGATTCTCGGCGGCAATCTCTCGATCGCGCGCGATGCGCTCTTTGCCGTCAACGGATTCGACGAGGGTTTCGACGGTTTCTCCGGCGAGGATTCCGACATTCGCAACCGGCTTAACAACTGGGGCGCACGAGGAACGAGCCTCTGGAACCGTGCATTCGTCTGCCACCTCGACCACGGTCTCGACCCGCCGCGCACCCGGCCCGAGGTCGTCCGGAAACGTGGGCCTAGCGTTCGCGGGCTGCTGATCGCCAACCGCGAACGGGTTCGCACGCCGCGTGGCCTGGAGCCCGAATCGACCGCGGGCTGAGGCTCAGGAGAGGCCGGCCTCGGTTGCCCGCTCCAGGTCGAGGCGGTTCTCCGGGGACGGAGACGCACGCGGCCAACGCGGCCAGCCCGTCACTGGCCCGAGCCGGGAAGCCGCCGTACCGTCGGGCCATGAACGACGTCGAGAAGCTCGAGATCGAACGCGCCTGTGAGCGCCTGGTGACGGCCTACTGCCATTACGTCGACCACGGCGAAGCGGCCCGGATCGCTGAACTCTTCACCGAAGACGGCGTGTGGGCCGGGCCCGGGACCAAGATGACGGGCCGCGCCGAACTCGGCGCAGGCTTCGGCCAGCGACAGGCCCAGAAAGAACGCATGTCGCGGCACGTCTGCAACAACTTCCTCTGCGAGGTGGAAGACGCGGACCATGCCACCGGCGTCGTGTACCTGACCCTTTATCGCCACGATGGTGACGCGGATCGCAAGCTCTCACCGCTCGAGGGCCCCGAACTCGTGGGCGAATACCGCGACCGTTTCGTCCGCACGCCCGAAGGTTGGCGGATCGCGGATCGTCGAATCTCGGTCACGTTCATGCGAGGTGCGGCGTGAAGGAACGGCTGGACGGCAGACGCATCTTCATTACCGGCGGCGGCAGTGGTATCGGAGCAGCCGCGGCCGTTCGTTTCGCGGCAGAGGGCGCCGGGGTCGCGATCTGCGACAAGCGATCCGATAGCGCTCACGCGCTGGTCGAGCAGATCCTGGCAAGCGGCGGCCAGGCGGTGGCGACGCCCGCCGATGTGGGCGACGAGGGGCAGTTGGAAGTCGCGGTCTCCCAGGCCGTCGATGGGCTCGGCGGACTCGACGGCGTCTTCGCGAATGCGGGAACCGCGGGCTCGGGATGGATCCACGAAACCGCGCTGGCGGATTGGGAGGCCGTGCTGCGCGTCAACCTGACCGGCGCCTTCCTGACAGCGAAACACACGATTCCACACCTGATCGAGGCCGGCGGCGGCGCCGTCGTTACGACGGGATCGATCGCGTCGTTCGTGGTGGGCCCCGGGGGTTCCGCCGCAAGTTATGCCGCGTCGAAAGGGGGCATCCTGCAACTGACCAAGCAGATCGCCGTCGACTACGGGCCACAGGGGATTCGCGCCAATTGTCTTTGCCCGGGGGCCGTGAAGACGCGCCTCGGCCGCAACGTTCGCGAGGACCAACGCGACCACTCGACGCCGGTTCCCGAGGGTGGGCGATTGCCGCGCAGTCTCATCAAGACCGCGATCCCGCGCGCCTCGGACCCGGCCGAGCAGGCCGCGGTGGTCGCCTTCCTGCTTTCGGACGAAGCTTCGTTCGTGACCGGTAGCGCCATGCTCGTGGACGGCGGTCTGACGGCGATCTGAGCCGGCTTCGACTGGTTCCATCGCAACGAAAGGGAGAACCCGATGCTCCGAATGTTTCTCGTCCTGGGTCTCAGCTTCGGCTTCGCCGTCGGCGCGGCTGCCGCTGATCGACCCAACGTGGTGATCTTCCTGGCGGACGATCTGGGTTGGAATGACGTGGGCTTCCACGGCGGCGACCAGATCGACACACCCGCCCTGGATCGCCTGGCGGCCGAGGGCGCCCAGCTGGACCGTTTCTACTCGACGCCTATCTGTTCTCCGACCCGTGCGGCATTGATGACCGGGCGCGATCCGATGCGGCTGGGTGTCGCCTACGGGGTGATCATGCCCTGGCATAACAACGGGATCCATCCGGACGAACACTTCATGCCGCAGAGCTTCAAAGCGGCGGGCTATCAGACGGCGATGGTCGGCAAGTGGCATCTGGGGCACGCACAGCAGACCTATCATCCGAACGAACGCGGCTTCGACCATTTCTACGGCCACCTTCACACCGAGGTCGGCTACTTCCCGCCCTTCGGGAACCAGGGCGGCAAGGATTTCCAGCTGAACGGAAAGTCCATCTCGGGAGAGGGCTACGAGACCTACCTGCTGGCCGACGAGGCCGTCCGCTGGATCGAAGCCCGGGACAAGGAGCGCCCGTTCTTCCTCTACATGCCCTTCATCGCACCGCACACGCCCCTGGATGCGCCGGACGATCTGAAGGAGAAGTACGCGGACATCGAGGACGAACGCGAACCCGCGCGCAGCGAACAGACGGATTTCACGCGGCGGACACGAAAGCTCATGCTCCAGCCCAGTGCTCGGCCCGTCTACGCCGCCGTCGTCGATGCCATGGACCAGTCGATCGGGCGCGTGCTCGACGCGCTCGATCGCGAGGGACTGACGAGCGAGACCCTGGTCCTCTTCTTTTCTGACAACGGTGGCGCCGCCTACGCGACAGGCGGTGCAGACAACGTGCCGCTACGGGGCGGGAAAGGCGAGACCTTCGAGGGGGGCATCCGCGTCGTCGCGACCTTGCGGCTGCCGGGCAAGATCGAGGCGGGCTCGAAGATGACGAGCATCATGTCGGCGATGGACGTCTTCCCGACACTGGCCGAGGCCGCCGGCGTACCGCTCCTGAACGAGCGTAAGCTCGACGGTCGCAGCCTCTGGCCCGCGATCGCCGAAGGGAAGCCGCTGGCCCGCGAGGAGCTGCTGTTCTTCGCCTCGGAGACCCCGATCTCGGGTCACTTCAATCTGACCGCATTCGACGACGAGTGGAAGCTGGTGCAGGAGGTGAAACAGGGGCTGCTCTCGGCCGACGTCACGCAGCACCTGTTTCGCATCTCGGAGGATCCGAACGAGTACAACAACCTCGCAGGCGCCCACCCCGATGTCGTGGCGCGGCTGGCCAAGGCGATCCATCGGTGGCGTCATCTCCATCCGAATTCGGGAACACGGGCACAGCTGGTTCCGCCCCCGGGCTGGCGTGCGCCGAAGGATTGGTCGACGTATCCGGTGCCCATCGAAGACTTGAACGAGACGCCCGCGCCGGGCATGCCGCCCGAGTTCGCACTTCCCATGCTCGACTGGCAACACGGAGAAGCCGGCCGCTTGATCTATGATTGCGAGCCGTACGAACTCCTGGGCGGCGGACTCTGCAAGTAGTCACCGCAGGGATTCGCGGCTTGACGTAACGTCGCGGCTGCGGTCCCCTCCCGAAGGCCCCCAAACGGCCGGCAATCAGCGAGGTTTCCTTGGCATACCGAATCCTGTGTGGCCTGCTCGGCGCTGGCCTCGTGCTGGGCGGCATCATGCTGCTCCTCGGCTTCTTTGGTGCGCTCGGTCCGGGCGGCGCGATGACCGGACCGCTCTCGCCGATGGGACCGAACGGCCTCTATTTCGTGGCCTTTACCGCCTGTGGGTTGATCGGCTGGGGCGGCGGGCTGATCGGCGCCTCGAAGCATCCGGCGACGAGCCGCATCGTCGGGACCTTCAGCGCCTGGGCCATGGTCGTAATGGGCCTGTATCGCTTCGCAGGATGGTTTCTCGGAGATTTTGCGCACCTCGGTGAGCTCCCGCGCATCGAAGCCGTGATCTTTCTTTCCCTTGCCATTGCATTCGTATGGCTTCGGCCTGCGAAGGCCCTGCCTGGAGGTGCTGCATGATTCGCTGGATCTCGACGCTGGCCATCGGCGCGTTGATCGCCTTGGTGATCGGCGTACAGAGTACCCCGCTGGGGCGCCGCGGAAGCGAGATGCAGACGCGCGCCGACGTGTCTGGGGCCGTGCTCGCGGTCGGCGACGCCTTCCCCGCGCTGGCCCTTCAGCAGCTCGACGGCACCCCTTTCGATCTCTCGAGCCTGCTGGGCCACCGGGTGCTGGTGACCTTCGAGCGCAGCGTCGATTGGTGACCCTTCACCAAGGCGCGGCTGGTCCAGCTGCGGGATGAATTCGAGAAGCACCCGGACGTGCAGATCGTCTGGGTGATGGCAGACAACCAGGTCAACGAGAAATCGCTGAACTACATCGATGGGATGGGCCTTCGCGATCGGATCCATTTCGCCAAGGACCCGAGCAGCGCGGCGATCGATCGACTCGGCATTCGGCGCGAGAACGCGGAAACGATCGAAGCAGGGGTTCCGCACCCGGCGACCTATCTACTCGATCGAGGCGGCGTGGTTCGTTATGTCGATGTCCGCGAGGACTATCACCTCTGGTTGCATCCAGAGATGGTCATCGCGGCCCTCGCGAACGTTCGTTAGGCGGCGTCACCCAGATCGCCGAGGTCCAGGCCCGTTCCTGGCTCTGCCACGGGATCGTTGGGTCGTCGCACTCCGCCGGGCGCGCGTCGGGGGAGGCCGTCGCGCATTGGTAGCCGGTCCAGCGGCAGGTCGGATTCTCGAGCACTCGCGCGTAGTAGATCGCCGGGCGCCCAGGATCGAATGCCGGGTCGGACCATATGGCGCACAGCGCGGTGCTGCCGGGCCCGCTGGTCTGGCAGGTCGCGCGGTCGACGCTCGCGAGGCCCGGCTCGTGGCCAGCGACATCGAAGACCTGCTGGTGGAGGGCGCCGTCGTCCCCGATCCATCCCTTCACGAGCTGGATTCGCTGGAGCAGGGTGCCGGGGGCTCCGTCGGTGCCGGGATCGCGTAGCGCGGAAACCGCGAACCAGGGGCTTCCGGCCTCGTCTGCGATTTCCAGAACGCCCCCCATCGGCACGCCGTCGACGGCGACGGCCTCGCCGCAGAAGCTGTCCGGGCGCTGCTCGCTTGCGAACAACCGGGGGACGATGCGGGTGCCGCTCGTAGCGAACGTCTCGCGTCGCTTCATGGCATCGAACAGCGCGTCGCGGGTGTTCTCTTCGGCCCAGATGCCAGCGAGCCCGCCGGGGCTGCGCAAGGAATTCGGGACATAGCCTCCGCCGGAATCACCTCCGATGCGTAGCGCCAGTGTCGCGTCGGTAACGCCGTTGTGTCCTGGGTAGCCCGCCTCGTCGGTAGCGCCCGGGGTGCCGTTGTGGGTGTCGGTTCCGCCGATCCAGCCATGGCGGTACGGGTTCACGCCGAGCAGGGCTTCTTCTCGCAGTCCTTCGAGCAGCGTGTAGCGAGCGAAGTCGTAGCGGGATTGGCAGCCCCGGGCCGCCATCGCGCCGCTGCCGGATTCATTCCCGCAGTCGGGCGGGGCCGCGCCGTCGATGAAGCGGACCTTGTCGAGTTGGCAGATCTCGTCGACGCCCAGGATCCCCTCGAAACCGTTCCTGCACTCGCTCTCGCCCTTCGCCTGCACCATCTCGACCAGCGGTTCGAGCCGCGCCCGCAACGCGGCACGCGCGCGTCGTTCTTCAGCACTGCCAGAGCGGTCGGGCACGAACATCTGGCCGTTCGAGACGTTCGGGTTGTGCGGGATCGCGATGGCCTCGCAGCCGCTGCCCGTCGCGTTGCAGCGCTCGTCGAGTTTCCGCCAGAGTCCTTCCGCGGACGGCTCGTCGATCGATGAGATCGGCAGCTCCGGTGCGATCTCGTTGCGCAGGATCACGTTGCGATGGACCTTGCTTCGCCTCGGGCTGGCACTGTACTCCCAGGCATGGAACGTGGTGAAAGAGCAAGCGCTCGATCGATCGTACCAACGCTCAGCGGCGGCCCGGGTCTGATCCCAGGCGCGCAGCAGTTCACTTCGGCAGCGGTTTCCGTCGGGGCCACACAGTTCGGTGTTGCGCCCGAACAGGCCGACCAGGGGAATGATGCGGGCAAACAGGCCATCGCCGAGCCAGCTCTTCGTTTCGCCGCGAAATTGCCGGCAGCCTTCGCTCTCATACACTTCCGATCCGGGCCGCTTGCAGAGCGACGTCTCTCCGAGCCATTCGGCGTGATCGGTGACGGCTGCGAAATCGAGCGGGCGAGCGAGCTGGATGCTGCGGGTCGGCTCGCCCGCTTCGTCGAGCGGTGGCAGGCCGATGCGTTCGCCGCGCGCGAAGCGATAGGCCATGTCTGGGGTGGAGATGCCGGCCCGGATCACGGTATCCATCGAGAGTGCGGTGTGGACGTGGATGTCGCCGAAGAAGGCGCGGCCGCCGGGTGTCCGGTTCTCGCAGGCCGCGCGCGCGAGCAAGGCAGAGGGCGCAGCTGCCGCGCTTGGTGGCGACCACTCCTCGCTGCCGGGGCCGAGGTACTCGTCGAGGTGGCAGCCGAGGCTGCCGAGCGAGATCACGATCCAGACCGTCAGGGCGCGCATGCCGGGACGATAGGGCAGAGGCCGCGGCCGGGATTCCAAGGTTGCAGTAGCCTGCGGACCCACCCACGGAGGCTCGACCGATGACGGATTCTGGTGAGACGGTACCGCTCCTGATCGAGCGCGACGGCGCGGTCGTGACGCTCCTCAACAACGACGCACCGCGGAACCGGATGAGCCTGGCCTACATGGACGCCCTCGAGGCCGCCATCGAAGAACTGGGAAGCGACCCCTCCGTCCGCGCGATCGTCTTGTCCGCGGTGGGCGACGAGCACTTTTCCGTCGGCATGGATTTGAAGCAGCTGCCGACCGGTGTGAAGCAGAAGGGCAGCATAGAGGCCGTGTTCGATCAGCGCCTTCGGGTGATCGCGGCCATCGAGAACCTGGGCAAGCCCGTCATCGCCGTGATGTTCGGCTACTGCCTGGGCGGTGGCCTGGAATTGCCTTTGGGATGTCACTTCCGGCTGGCCGCGGAGGAGGGCGCCAGGATCGGCCTGCCCGAGATGGATCTCGGCAGCGTTCCGGCCTGGGGCGGCAGCGCGCGCCTCACCCGTTGCGTCGGTCGCGACCACGCGCTCGACCTGATCCTGCGCGCGAAGAAGATCTCGGGGCCCGAGGCGTTGCGGATCGGGCTGGTCCACGAAGTCTGGCCCATCGCCGAACTCAAGACGCGTGCCCAAGCTCTGGCCCAGGAATTGGCGGCTCAGCCTCCGATCGCGGTCGCCGGCGTGCTGCGCGCCGTGGTCGGCTTCGGCGACGCACCCCTGGAGGAGGGGCTCGCCGCCGAGCGCCGAGCGGTGATGCAGACGATGGGAACCAAGGACCAACAAGAGGGCATGCGCGCCTTTCTCGAGAAGCGCAAGCCGATCTTCAGCGGCGAATGATCAGCGGGTGTCATTCCAACGCGCGTCGGATGGCGTCCTTGACTTCCCGGCTGCCGCGGCGGGAAACCTCGGCGTTCGCCACCAGCGCCGAGCCGTGGAAGGTTCCCGGGAACGAGTGCAGTTCGACCGATACGCTGGCCTCGAGCAGGCGCATGGCAAAGAGGATGCCCTCGTCACGAAGCGGATCGAACTCCATGGTCGAGATGTAGGCCGGCGGCAGCCCCGCGAGGTCGCCGGAACGAGCTGGCGCCGCATAGGGAGAGACCTCTCCCTCATGGTCGGCGCCCAGGTAGTGGCGCCAACTCCAGAGGGAGAGACCTCTCCCTCATGGTCGGCGCCCAGGTAGTGGCGCCAACTCCAGACCGCGTTCGGCCGGTTCCAGAGCGGCGTATCCGTGAATTGGCGCATCGAGGGGGTGTCGAGCCGGTCGTCGAGTTCGGGAATCTCGAGGACCTGGAAGCGCAGCTCGGGCCCGCCGCGATCCCGGGCCATCAACGCGGTACCCGCAGCGAGGCCGCCGCCCGCGCTCTGCCCGCTGATCGCGATGCGCGCCGGATCGATCTCCAGTCCGCTGGCGTTCCCGGCCATCCAAGAGAGCGCGGCATAACAGTCTTCGACGCCGGCGGGAAAGGGGTTCTCCGGCGCGAGCCGGTACTCGACCGAGACGACGATGGTCCCGAGGTCGCCGGCGATGGTCTGACACCAGGGGTCCATCATCTCGATACTGCCCATCACGAAACCACCGCCGTGGATCTCGAAGACGCCCGGTCTCAGGCCGTCGGCGCTGGCGCGTGGCCGGTAGATCCGCACCGGGACGTCGGGCGCGCCGGCCGGCCCAGGGACGCTCCGATCCTCCTTGCTGACGTCATCGCGGTCGGCAGCGCCGGCATTGAACAGTTCACCGCGGGCCTCGCGCATCGCCTGGACCTTCTCCGGCGTCGAGAAATCCGATTCCACCGGGAGCATCGGGATCACGGCCTCGAAGGCGGGGTCGTAGTTTCGCTTCGTCATGGCAGGATCCTAGTCTGCGCTCCCCAGAATCGAAACATGTGACACTCGATGCACCGGGCAGAGGCCGAGCCCTGATGGACATCGCTCGAGGCTCCGCCAGGACCGTCACAGCCGGAGCCTAACGAGCGGCCAAGGTCTTCTCGAAGGACGGACGGATGGGCGCTTCGGCCTCCTCCTCCGGCTGGCACTGGATTCCGATCCCGAGGCACCTAGACTTGCGGCGGGTAGGAGGCCCGATGACGCACGACGCGACGACTCGACGACGCTTTCTCGGCTACCTGGCGGCGGCAGGTGTCGGAGCGCAGACGCTCCTGCGCTCTGGAGATGCGTGGGCGGCCGTGGATGCCGCTCGCGATGAAGCGGACGGCGAAAGCTGGCCCGAGATGCGGTACCGGAGGCTGGGTCGAACCGGTTTCGAGGCGAGTCGGCTGGTCTTCGGCTGCGGTGCTGCCCTCTCCCGCGGCCGCAAGGATGCGCTGCTCGAACGGGCCTTCGAATCCGGTGTGAACGTCTTCGATGTCGGCTTTCGACCGTACTACCGCGACGCGGAGAAGAACCTGGCACCGTTCCTGAAGAAGGTGCGCGACCGGATCTTCTTGATCTCGAAGGCGATGGTGCCGCTCGATGTGGAGCCCGACGAGGTCATCAGCGTTGCCCAGGCCAAGTTGGGCGCTCGCGGATGGGGCGCGGCTCTGGACGAGAGCCTGCGCGAACTCGAGGTCGATCATGTCGATGCCTACTACCTGATGGCTTCGAACAATCCAACGGTCGTCGGGAGTGACGAAGTGCTCGGCGCCTTCGAGGCGGCCAAGGCCGCCGGCAAGGTCTCGCACCTCGGTCTCAGTACCCACCAGAACGCGGCGAAGGTGCTGGAGACCGCGATCGAGTCGGGCGCCTTCAGTCTGGCGACGCTCGCGATCACGCCGGCCGGTTGGTATGACTGGGAGGACAAGGGAATCCTGTCCGGCAGCGCACCGATGAAGCAATTGGCGCCGCAGCTCGAGCGGGCGCGAGAAGCCGGCATCGGCCTCGTCGGGATGAAGGCCGGCCGCTACCTCGCCGGCCGGAAATTCCTGGGGTGGGGCAAGGCGGACGCCTTCGACGAGCACTACGGCGAGAAGCTGATGGCCTCGGAACTCTCGGCATTCCAGCGCAGCTACGCCTTCGTCCTCGAACACGGGCTCGACGCTGTGAACGCCGACATGTCGACGTTTGCGCACCTTCGGGAGAACTTCGCCGCCGCGGCGACCTCGAACCGCTATCTCGCCTAGCATCCTCGACCCTGTAGAGAGGAAGATCCGCATGAGAGGAGGATTCGCATGAGCGACGGACTTACCAAGGCCGATCTCGGGATCGTGGCGGGCTTGCCGTTGCAAGCTTCGCAGGGCGGCATCGAGGATCTCCGCCGGGACATCCAGCGGTTGATGGACATCGAGGCGATCAAGCAGCTCAAGCACGCCTACTTTCGCTGCATCGATACGGCGAACTTCGAGGAGTTGGCGACGCTATTCCACGACGAAGTGTCCGTGCACTTCATCGGCGGCACCTATGAATGGACGCTGAAGGGAAAGGCCGAATACCTCGAGTCCGTGACGAAATCGTTCCACAAGGAGTCGGTCGGGCACCACAACGGCCATCACCCCGAGATCCAGATGTTGAGCGAGACCGAGGCGACCGGCATCTGGTACCTCTCGGACAACATGTGGGTGCTGAACCATTCGTTCTTCACCACCGGAACCGCCGTCTACTGGGATCGATACGAAAAGCAGGGCGGTCGCTGGCTGATTCGCGACACGAAGTACCGGCGGATCTACGAACTCAACGAGAAGATCGAAGGGAAGCTGCCCCTCTCGACCCACCACCTGGCCAAGTACGGCTCGGATCTCGAGTCCTAGGAGGGAAGGCGATCATGGAATCGAAACCGCTCAACCTGATGGAACTCCTGCCCGACGCCTTCGAACGCTATTTCGCGTTCTTCCGGCCCGGGCACACCGAGGGAATCGTTCCCGCGCGAATCAAGGAGCTTGCGCGACTCAAGGTCGCCGCGCTCAACGAGTGCGATACCTGACTCTTCGCTCGCTACGCGTCGGCGACGCGTGAAGGACTCGATGAAGAGACGATTGCCCAGATCCACCTGCCGGAAGCGGAGCGAAGCCTCGATCCCCGGGACGCGTTGGCGGTTCGCTTTGCCGAGAAGTTCGCCGCGGACTTCCGGACCATCGACGACGCCTTCAAGGCGGAACTGCGCGAGCACTTCAATGACGCGGAGATCGCCGAGCTGGGCATGATGATCGGCCAGTACCTGTCATTCGGGCGTCTGCTGGTGATCGCGGGCGGGCACAAGGGCGCCTGCGAGATCTACGTCCCCGACTACTAGCCGTCGCGGCGGGCTTCGAGTTCTTCCCAGCGCTCGGTGAGCCGCGCGACCTCGGTCCGGGCGCCGTCGAGCGCGCGACCCAGGGCGGCGACCTCGTTGCCGTTGTCATCGCCCCGATAGGTGGCCGGGTCCGCAAGCAGCGATTCGAGCCGCGTCGCCTCGTCTTCGGCGGCATCGACCTGATCGAGCAGGCCATCGAGCTCGCGGCGCTCCTTGAAACTCAGCTTCTTCGCGCTGGCGGTCGGGCTTGGCGGCTTGGGGCTCGCGAATGCGAAAGTCGGAGCGCCGCGCTGGCTTCGGTTTCCCTCGGCCTTGCGCCGCGCCGCGGTTCGTTCCCGGTATTCCGAGTAGTTGCCGGCATGGAGTTCGATCCGTCCATCGCCTTCGAAGGCCAGGATCGAGGTTGCGACCCGGTCGAGGAACCAGCGATCGTGGCTCACCATGATCGCGCTGCCCGTGTAATCGGTCAGCATGGTTTCGAGGGCGGCCAGGGTAGAGACATCGAGGTCGTTCGTGGGTTCGTCGAGGAGGAGCAGGTTGATCTTCTCCGCCAGCAAGCGTGCCAGGCAGACCCGCGCGCGTTCTCCGCCCGAGAGCTGTCCGACCTTCACGCGCTGGGAGGCGCGATCGAACAGGAAGCGTTCGAGGTAGGACGCCACCGCCATCTTCTCGTCGCCGTTTTCTACGTGGCTTCGATCTCCGAGGGACTCGCGCACGGAGAGTTCGGGGTCGAGGCCGCTTCTTTGCTGGTCGAGGTAGCCGATGTGCGTGTTCGCACCGCGTTTCACCGCACCACTGCCGGGTTCGAGCTCGCCCAGGATCGCCAGCAGGAGCGTCGTCTTGCCGCTGCCATTGGGGCCGACCACGCCAATGCGCTGGCCCGCCGCGATACTCAGCTCGAGTTCGTTGACGAGGCGTGCGCCACCACGGTCGATGCTGACCTTGTCGAACTCGAGCACCGTCTTCCCCTGGCGCTGACCGGCCACGCGCAGTTCGGTCTCGCGCTCGATTCTCGGTGCGCTCCGTTCCAGTACCTCGATGGCACGGTCCGTGCGCGCCTTCTGCTTCGTGCCGCGCGCCTTGGGCTGTCGCCGCAGCCACTCGAGTTCCTTGCGGAGGAAGTTCTGGCGGTTTCGCTCGGATCGTTCCGCGTGCGCCTGGCGTTCGGCGCGGGAAGCGAGATAGCTCGCATAGCCGCCATCGTGGCTGGTGACCTGGCCGTCTTCGAGGTCGAGGGTTCGGGTTGCAACCCGGTCGAGCACATAACGATCATGCGTGATCAGCAGCAGCGCACCGCGAAACCGGGTGCGCAGATATTCCTCGAGCCATTCGATCGTGGCGACATCGAGATGGTTGGTGGGCTCGTCGAGGATGGCGAGCGAAGGCGAGCCGACCAGGACGCGAGCCAGCGCAACGCGTCGCCGTTCGCCCCCGCTCAAGGAGCCCGCGAGTCGTCCGGGATCGGAAATGCCCAGATGGCTGATGATGGCCTCGGCCTCGTGGAGCCGATCCCAGCCGCCGAGACGTTCGAGGTCGTCCCCGGCTTCGCCCTGCTCGCTGACCAATGCATGGGTGTCGCCCTGCGCCTCGGCGAGGCGAGCGGTGAGATCGTCGTAGCGCTGCTTGGCCCGGGTCCAGCCGTCGAGGCTCGCGAGGACGATTTCGCGCAGGCTTCGCTCCGCCGGCAGCTCCGGTTCCTGGCTGAGGAATTCGACCGTGGCGCCCCGGCGGCGCGCGATTCGGCCGCTGTCGGGGCTCTCGATTCCTGCCAGGATCCGCCCCAGGGTGCTCTTGCCGCAGCCATTGCGCCCCACCAGCCCCACGCGCTCCTGGCTGCGAATCGTGAGATCCACACCGGACAGGACGCTCCGCACCCCATAGGATCGTTCGATTCCGCTCGCGTCGATGACCGGCATGGCGCGGAGACTAGGCACTCGCTTCCGCCCGTGCGCGGTTGCCGGTGGCTTGCCGCCCGTCGAGCCATCCCAGGCCCCGAATCGGCGAAACTAGGGTTTCGCCTGGAAACTTGATATGTTGCAGGCCCTCGCGGTCCTGGCGCTGCCACCCGGCCTCGCCACCGCATCATCCGTCACGCCGGAAACTCCCCTGCTTCGGGACGATCGTCGAGACGAGTCCATCCAGCGCCGACGCGTGCTTCGCGGCAGCGCAAGGAACGATCGACCTTCATGACCGACCCGACCCCGATGCCCTTGCCTGACGATGTCCTCTCCGAGGCTGCCGCCGCGATCGAACTCGAAGTGCCGATCGACGTCCTTGCCGGGATTCCCGAGCCGCTCGCCGAAGCCATTCGGCGCCGGGGCTTTGCCGATCTGACCTCGGTCCAACGCGCGGTTCTGGAGACCGAGTCCGAAGGCCGCGACCTGCGGATTTCCTCGCAGACGGGTTCGGGCAAGACCGTGGCGATCGGGCTGGCTCTGGCAAACGACCTCACCCGGAAGCGCGAACCCGTCGGCCGAAAGCGCCGGGGCCCGAGCGTCCTGATGTTGGTGCCGACACGCGAGTTGGCGATGCAGGTTGGCCAGGAACTCCGCTGGCTGTTCGAAGGCGTTCGCGGCTTGGGTATCGAAGTCGTGATGGGCGGGACATCGCTCGGCGTAGAACGGCGAGCCCTCTCGCGCGGCCCCAGCATCGTGGTGGGGACGCCGGGGCGCGCACTCGATCATCTTCAGAATGGCGCCCTCACGAGTGAGTCCGTCGAGCACGTCGTCCTCGACGAGTCGGATCGCATGCTCGATCTGGGCTTCCGGGAGGAACTCGAGGCGATCCTCGAAAACATGCCGGAAGAGCGCCGCACGCATCTGATCTCGGCGACGTTTCCGGCCCCGGTACGAAAGCTCGCGAACCGCTTCCAGAACGACGCGCTCCACATCGAGGGGACGCGTCTGGGCGAGGCGAATAGCGACATCGAGCACGTGGCCCACATCGTCGAGCGCAAAGAGACCTACGCGGCCCTCGTGAACCTGTTGCTGCTGAACGAAGGTGGACGCTGTCTGATCTTCGTCGAACGGCGGGTCGACGTCAGCGACCTCGCTGCGGAGCTTTCCGGGGACGGCTTCCCGGTGCAGGCCTTCAGTGGCGAGCTACCGCAGACCCAGCGGACGCGCACGCTGAAGGCTTTCCGGGACGGGACGATCAAGATCCTGGTCTCGACCGACGTCGCCGCGCGTGGCATCGACGTGCCCGATATCGAACTCGTGATCCACGTCGATCCGCCCCAGGACGCCGATACCTACGTTCACCGGAGCGGACGGACGGGTCGAGCGGGGCAGGCCGGTCGCAGCGTCATGCTGGTGCAGCCGCGAGCGCAACGGCGCATCGCCAGACTTCTCGGCATGTCGCGCATCGAGGCGGAATGGAAGCCGGTGCCGAGCGCGGGCAAGGTGCGAAAGCAGCTGCGAAAGCGATTCCGCCGCCAGCTTCACGAACGGCTCGCCGTCGAAGAAGCGCCCACCCAGCAGCAGATCGACTACGCGAAGCAGCTGCTCGACGGGCGCGATCCCGGTGCGGTCGTGGCCATGCTGCTCGAGATCGCCCAGCCGACACCGGCTCGCGAGCCGATGGCGCTCTCCGAACCCGTGCTGCACACGGCTCCGGCGGAGCGCGAAGCCGCCCCCGGTTTCGATCGTTTCACGATCAATTGGGGCGAGCGCGGCGGCGCCGCGACGAACCGCCTGATGGGCCACATCTGCCGCCGCGGTGACGTTCGCGGGCACCAGATCGGCGAGATCGAGATCGGCTACGAAGATTCGACCTTCGACGTGGATTCACGCGTCGCCGGCCGCTTCGAGAAGCTGGTCCGAAAGCCGGACGCACGCGATCCCAAGCTGCGCATCTTCCGTGCCGGTGGTCGCCCGAGCCCGGGAGGCCATGCGGGCCGAGGCCAGCGGGCTCGCGAGGAATCTCCCAGGCACGACGGCCGCTCGAAGCCTCGCGACCGACGTTAGGCGCCCGGCACTCCGCAAGTGGCGGGGTGGCCGCAGGGTCTCGCCCTCGCCGGGGTCGAATCGCTAGACTCGTCGCATGGGGAACGGCCCGGGCGGTTCCAGCTCCGGCGCCGGTCGGCCGATCCGTCGCATAGGCTGCGTGAAGCGAACGTTCGGGAGGCGAAGCCATGACGAAGACCACGGTCGGTGCCTATCTGGTGAGCCGACTACATGAGGTGGGTGTCCGCCACGTCTTCGGGGTTCCCGGTGACTACGTGCTGGGCTTCATGGACCAGATCCTCGAGAGCCCGATCGAACTCGTCGGGACCTGCAATGAACTGAACGCCGGATACGCGGCTGACGCCTACGCCCGGCTCAATGGGGTCGGGGCTGTCTGTGTCACCTACGCCGTTGGCGGCTTCAGCCTGCTGAACGCGATTGCGGGGGCCTATGCCGAGCGCGTTCCCGTGATCGCGGTCTGTGGCGGTCCCAATCAACGGGATCGCGAGCAGCGCCGCCTGCTGCATCACACGCTAGGCGACTACGACATCCAGGTCGAAGTCTTCAAGCACGTGACCGAGATGTCGGTCTTGTTGCAGGATCCCGAAGAGGCGCCGGGACAGATCGACGAGGCCATCACGCGCGCGCTGCGGGCCCGCCGCCCGGTCTTCCTCGAACTCCCCGCCGATATCGCGAGCCAGGCGTGCGTCGCGCCGCAGCCACTGCCCGAGCCGGAACTTCTGGAAAGCGACGTGGACGCCACGCGCGAGGCGGTTCAAGAGGCTGTCCGAATGCTCAGCGAAGCCAAGAAGCCGGTGATTCTCGGAGGTGTCGAGGTCCACCGCTTCGGGCTCCGGCGCGAACTCGAGGCGCTGATCGACCACGCCGACATTCCGGTGGCGACGGCCCTGATGGGGAAATCGGTCATCGCCGAGACCCACCCCAAGTACATCGGCCTCTACTGCGGCGCACTCAGTGAAGAGTACGTGCGCGCCACCGTCGAGGATTCCGATTGCGTGCTGAGCCTCGGAGCCTGGATGAGCGATATCAATCTCGGCATCTACACCGCAGCCATCGATCCGCTCTCTCTGGTCCACGCGAGCGCGGACCAGGTGCGGATCAAGCATCACTACTTCGATGGCGTGCAGCTCGGAGACTTCCTGGTCGAATTGCGGGAGGCGCTCCCGGCTGGGGCCGGCGGGCCCCGCGACATCGAACCTGCCACCCGGGTGCTCGATCAGAACTTCGAGGCGAATCCTGCAGACGAAATCCGCATTGCGCGCTTCTTCGAGCGCATGAATTTCTTCCTGACGGAAGATCACGTGGTGTTGGCCGACGCCGGCGATTCGTTCCTGTGCGCCGGCGACCTGATCATGCAGGAGAAGGTCGGCTTCATCTGTCAGGCGTTCTATTGCTCGATCGGCTTCACGTTGCCCGGAGCGCTGGGGGTGGGCATGGCCGATCGCAGCCTGCGACCCGTCGTCTTCATCGGGGATGGGGCCTTCCAGATGACGGCACAGGAGTTGTCCTCGCTGATCCGTCAGCGCGTCCACGGCGTCGTCTTCCTGATGAACAACCAGGGCTACACCGTCGAGCGCGTGATCCACGATGGCCCCTACAACGACATCCAGAACTGGGCCTATCATCGGCTCCCCGATGCCTTCGGCGGCGCCGAGAGTGCCGTGGTCCGCACCGAAGGGGAACTCGAGGAGGTTCTCGCGCGCATCGAGGCGGTTCCGGACCGGCTCTACTTCGTCGAGGTGCAGCTCGATCCGCTCGATTGCTCGGCGGCGCTGAAACGCCTCGGCAAGGAGATCGGACGGCAGCAGGGTTTGAGCTGAGCGGAAGCCTGGCGCGGGCTTTCGCGCGGCTGCCTCGGCTCACTCCCCTTGCTTCGCGCTGCCCCCGTGTTCGCGCACCAGCGCCAGGATGTCATCGCCGAAGCGCTGGATCTTCGCCGGCCCCAGCCCCGGAATCCGCGCGAGAGCGGCGTGTGAGTCGGGCTCCTCGCGATCGATGGCCAGGATCACGGCACGCTGGAAGACCATGTAGCTCTTCCACTTGAGCTTTCGTGCCTGGCGCTTCCGATAGTTGTCGAGGGCCCAGGCGACCCTGCCGGCACGCGGTCGCGCGCGCGAACCGGGCGCACGGCTCCCACTTCTGCGGTCGGATGGTGCCTGGCCGCGAATGGGTTTGCCCGGGATCCAAACCGTCGGGAACTTGCGACCGGCGCGGCTGAGTCGACCGTCCCGGAGCAGGGATTCGATCCCGGCCACCACGGACGGCTCGTCGAAGCCTTGGAGATTGCCGTATTCGGGCATTGTCAGGAGCCCACCACGGGAGATCGATTTGGCGCGGCTGCCTCGCAGCGCCCGGGCCAGATTGGTTTTTCCAACGGGCCGGCTCAAGCGATCGACTGCGGCCACGATTGTATCGAGGGCTTCAGCGGGTAGCGTCGCGATGGCCGCTGCAGAATCGATCTCGGCCGAGTCTGTCTCGAGGAGTTCAGGGCCCGCTTCGCACACGTCGCAATGCCCGCAAGCCGTGGCGTCTCCGGCGCCGGTGAAATGGAGCAGGAAGGCGCGCTGTCGGCAGCTCGGTTCCGTGGCATAGGATTCGATCGCGCGGATCGATGCCTCTCGTCGCTCCTCGACGGTCGCACTTGCGACGCCCGAAGACAGCCGCCGTTGGGTCGCCAGATCCGCCGCGCCGAAGAACAGGACGCAGCGCGAAGGCGCGCCGTCACGGCCTGCGCGGCCGGCTTCCTGGTAGTAGGCCTCGACGCTCCCGGGCGTCTGGAAGTGAACGATCGAACGGATGTCCGGTAGGTCGATCCCCATGCCGAAGGCGTTGGTGGCGACCAGCACGCGGGTTCGCCCCGCCTCGAAGGCCTGTTGCGCCCGTTCGCGGGCGAGCTTGGTGCGGCCGGCGTGATAATGCCCGGCGGCGAAGCCAGCGCTCCGCAGCGCCTTGGCCACCTTCTCGGTGACCTTGCGGGTACTGCAGTAGACGATGGCCCTTCCCGGACCACGTCGTCCCCGGAGCCCGACGCCTTCGAGTTCCTGCTCCAGGACGCGCTGGCGAACATCGTGCGTGCGCAGGGCACGCACCGAGAAGCGCAGGTTCGGTCGGTCAAAGCCTGTTTGCACGCAGAGCGGCGTGCGCAGGTTCAAGCGCGTTTCGATCTCGGCGAGGACACGCGCGGTGGCCGTGGCCGTGAGTGCGATCAAGGGTGCCTCGACGATCTCGCGCAGCTCGGCGATGCGCATGTAGTCGGGTCGAAAGTCGTGGCCCCATTGGCTTACGCAGTGGGCCTCGTCGACCGCGAGGAGCGCGATCGGTGTGCGCGCCAGCATCCGCCGGAAGCTGTCCTTGGCGGCGCGTTCGGGCGAGACGTAGAGCAGTTCGAGTTCGCCGCGGAGGAATGCGCTGACAACGCGGCGCTGCTCTTCGGCATCCTGGTGACTGTGGATGGCGTCTGCCTTCACACCGCGTGCCTGGAGCGCCGTCACCTGATCGTGCATCAACGCGATCAGGGGCGAGATCACGATCGTGGTGCCGGCTCCACTTCGACTCGCGACGAGGGCGGGGACCTGGTAGCAGAGCGACTTCCCCGACCCGGTCGGAAGCAACACGACGGCGTCCTGGCCTGCTACGACCGCGTCGATCGCTTCGGCCTGTCCCGGGCGGTAGTCCGCGTAGCCGAAGACGCGCGTCAGGAGCTGGTGGGCGGTGGCGTCCGCCGCGGCTTCGGGCATGGGCAATGGATATCACTCGCAGCGGGACCGTCGAGTGGTGTCTACCCGTGTTCGGGGGCCACCCAGAGTACTTCGAAGCCGCGGAACGACGGTGTGGCGCCGTAGCGGTAGCCGGCTTCTGCCAGTGTCAGTTTCCCGAAGCGGTCCAAGATGGCGCGCACCGCCTCCTGGGCCTCGATCCGCGCCAGGTGTGCACCCAGGCAGAAGTGGCGCCCGCCGCCGAACGACAAGTGTTGGATGCCCTGGCGCTCGACGTCGAAGCGATCCGGTTCGGCATGCACACGCGGGTCCCGATTCGCTGCGGCGAGGGAAACACTCAGGGATTCGCCTTTCGCGATCGGAACACCACCGATCTCGGTGTCCGAACTCGCGACGCGACCCGAGTTGACGACCGGCGAATCGAAGCGAAGCGTTTCCTCGATCGCGTTTGCGAGAAGCTCCGGACGCCGGCGCAACTTCGACGCCTCATCGGGGAAGTCGATCAGGGCCTTGACGCTGTTCCCGATCAAGTCGGTGGTCGTCACGTTCCCGGCGATCAGCAGAAGGTTGCACTGTTGGAGAATCTCGCGTTCGCTCAGGCGCTCGCCGGCTTCTTCCGCTCGCAGCATGTCGCTGATGAGGTCGTCTCCGAGATTTCCCCGACGGCGCTCGATCTCCTCGCAGAAGAATGCATCCAGCGCCTTCTGCGCCGCATTGGCTGCGGTTTCCTGCTCGGGGGTCGGCATCGGGTTGAAGCCGGACTCTGCTGAAACCGATGACCACGTTTTCAGCTCCTGGTGTCGGCCGGGCGCCAGGCCCAACATCTCCGCGATGACCATGGTCGGGAGCGGGTCTGCGACAGCGGCCACCAGATCGAAGGGCTCGTCCGGTGCTTCAGCGAGCAGCCGCTCCGAAACGCCTCGCACCTTCTCCCGCCAGCCCTCGGCAGCCCGCGGCGTGAACGAACGGCGCACCAGGCCGCGCAATCGCTTGTGGTCGGGGTCATCCATCATCAGCATCGAAGGCTCTTCGCCGTCTCTGCCCAGGAACAGGCTCGTGAAGGTGTCGGGGTTGGCCCTGCGCGGGTCGCTCCACTGCTCGAGGTCGAAGAGCACGGCGTGCACATCGTGATGCCGGGTCAGCACATAACGCTTGAGTTCGCTGTCGTAGTGGACCGGCTCGCGTTCGCGAAGATCCGCCAGGGTCGGATAGGGGTTCTCGCGAAAACCTTCATCGAGAGCGGTCAGCGCGATCCCGGTGGCGACCGGGAGCTTCGAAGTGGTGGCGGTACTCATGCCATCTCCAGTCGGGGCAGGGCGCGGCTCCAACAGTAGCCCTTGCGCAGCTCGCGGCGAGCACGGGTGTCAGGAGATTACTTCAGATCCGCAAAGTAGAACTTCGCCACTTCGTTCAGGACGTCTGCGCGATCCCATTGCAGGAAGTGCCCGCATTCCGGAACGACGAGCGGGCCGACCCGGTTCGGGAAGGCGATCTCGCATCGCTTCGGGAAATCCGTCGGGACGATCCGGTCCTCGGGGCCATAGAGGATCAGCGTAGGGGTCTCGACGGCCTGGCCGAGCAGGGGTGCTTCGCTCATGGTCCGCCCGTATTCGAGCTGGTAGGGCGCCCAACCCGCCGCGAGCCGCCGTATGTCCTCGAACGGCTCGACCATGAAATCGAAGTCCGCTTCCTCGAACGAGTACTGGGAAGCGAGCAACCGATGCTCGTAGAAATCCCGGACATAACGTCGGCAGCGCGTCGGTGTGTCGAGTTCTTCGATCAGTTGCGCCCAATCTCGGCCCTGGCGAATCCGATAGTCGCCGGTGGGCCCGGAGATACCACAAGAGCGGGGACGGACTCCTCAGTTTCAAGATTGCAAGTTTGGAGACTTGCAATCTTGAAACTGAGGAGTCCGTCCCCGCTTTCTCTACTTTCAATACGATCCGTATCGTATATAATGTCGGGGCTCGGGCCTATCGGTCCGACCCCATTCCGGAGGGCGCCCGTGAACTTCGATTTCTCCCCCGAAGAGCAGAAATTCGCTGACGAAGTGGAGCAGTGGCTTGTCGAGAACCACGACCCGGAGGTGATGGATCACCACCGGGAGAACTTTTCCCAGCTCGCGGATACGCCGGAGCGCCGCGCTTTCATGAAGAAGCTCGCAGCGCAGAACTGGCTCGGCATGTCCTGGCCCAAGGAATATGGAGGCCAGGCGATCGAGGGTGTCTACGAGTTCATCTTGAACGAAGCGCTCTCGAAGCACGCGGCGCCCCAGATCGGCAAGGGCGTGGGCATCATCGGCAAGACGCTGATCCGCCACGGCAGCGAGAAGCTGAAGCAGGAGTTCCTGCCGAAGATCCTGAACGCGGATGTCGAGTTCGCGGTCGGCTACAGCGAGCCAGAGGCCGGTTCGGATGCGGCCAACATGCAGCTGAAGGCCGAGAAGGTCGAGGGCGGCTACAAGCTGAACGGCCAGAAGATGTGGACCACGTCCGCGCACTTCGCCGACTGGTACTGGGTGGGCGCTCGCACCGACCCCGACAAACCGAAGCACGACGGGCTCTCGCTGTTCCTGATCCCGATGGATCACCCGGGCCTCGAGGTGCAGAGCCTGCCCACCATCGGCAAGGACACCACCAACCAGGTGTTCTTCAACGACGTGTTCGTGCCAGACGATTATCTCGTCGGCAAGCGCGGGCGCGGCTTCCACATGATCTCGGAGGCGCTCGACCTTGAGCGCTTCACGATGTTCACGCTGTCGCCGATCGCCGATCGGACCCGCGTCCTGGTCGATTGGGTCAAGGACGCCAAACGCGACGATGCGCCGCTGAAGGACGATCCGAACGTGCGTCGCACGATCGCCCAGATCGTGACCGACACCGCCGTCGCCAAGGGGCTCAGCACGCGCTTCGTGTGTGCGGCCATGGCGGCGGGCGGCAAGCCTCCGACGATCCAGTCTTCGCAGTACAAGCTCTTCACGACCACGCTCTCGCAGCGCGTCTGCAAGGATGCCCTCGATATCAGCGGCCATGAGGGAACGATCATGGAAGGCCAGGACGAGGCGCCGCTGCGCGGTCGCTTCGAAGGCGCCTACCGCGCCACCATGAACGAGACCGTCGGTGGCGGCTCTTCGGAAATCCAGAAGAACATCATTGCGCGCCGACACCTTGGCCTCCCCAAGAACTTCTAGCGACCCGTTCCGAGAGAACGAGGAGGCCATTCGATGGATCTCGATTTCAGCGAAGAACAGCAGATGATCGTGGACATGACGCGCGGCATGCTCGAAGAGCATTCGACCGTCGAGGTGGTCCGCGAGATGGAAGACGACCCGAAGGGTTACCCCGACGGGCTCTGGAAGCAGATGAGCGAACTCGGTCTGAACGGGCTGCTCATTCCCGAAGCGCTCGGTGGCGGTGGCCAGACCCTGCTCGAAGCCGCGCTCGTCTACGAAGAACTGGGCCGCGCGATGGCGCCGGTTCCACACTTCGTCAGTTGCGTGATGAGCGCGGGCCTGCTGATGGAGGCCGGTAGCGAAGCGCAGCAGGAGGAGTGGCTTCCCCAGATCGCCAACGGCGACGCGATTCTCACCCCGGCCTGGTTGGAACCCCATCGAAGTTTCGGCGAAGCCGGCATCGCCCTCGACGCGAAGCCTGACGGCGACGACTACGTGCTCAGCGGCGTAAAACGCTCGGTCGCCTACGCGAGTTCCGCCAGCCGGCTGATCGTCCTCGCACGCAGCGCCGAAGGCGTCGAGTTGCTGCTCGTCGATCCCAATGCGGACGGTGTGAAGCTGAGCTTCTACATGTCACAGGGGCGCGAGCCGCACTACCGCATCGAGTTCAAGGGCGTTCGTGTTCCCGCGAGCGATCGGATCGGCGCGGCAGGCTCCGGCTGGAAGACCTTCGACAAGGTGATGCACGACGGCATCGTGCTGCTCGCGGCCCAGGCCACCGGCGGCGCCGAGCGCTGTCTCGCGGAGACGGTCGAGTACGCCAACGAGCGCGTCCAGTTCGACAAACCGCTCGGTGCCTTCCAGTCGCTGGCCCACTACATGGCCGACGCCTCCACCCGCATCGACGGCGGCCGGGTGCTCGTGCACGAAGCCGCCTGGAACCGAGCAGCCGGCCGCTCGATCTCACGCTTCGCGCCGATGGCCAAGCTGTTCTGCTGCGAGACCTATCGTGAAACCACCCGGGTCTGTGCCCAGATCTGGGGCGGCGTCGCCTTCACCATCGAATACGATCAGCAGATGTTCTTCCGCCGCGCCAAGCACCTGCAGCTCTCGTGGTGGGATACGCCGTACCTGGAAGAGTTGGTCGCCGCGGACGTGCTCGATTCCTGAGAAGCTGCTGGGCCGCCGCGACAGCGCGTCGGTCAGTTCGCGTCCTGCTCGGAGCCCGGCGTTCGCTGGGTGAGGCCGCGGTAGGCATCCTCGGCGGTGCTTCCCTCGTAGAGCACGCCGTTGACCTCGTTCGAGATCGGCATATCGACGTCGAACTTGGCGGCGAGTTCCATCACCACCTTCGTGGTCTTCACGCCCTCCGCCACCTGGTTCATGGCGGCGATGATCTCTTCGATCGTCTGGCCGCGGCCGAGTTCCTCGCCGACGTGGCGGTTGCGGCTCTGCCGACTGGTACAAGTGGCGATCAGGTCGCCGATGCCGGCGAGCCCGGCGAACGTGGCCGGTGCACCGCCCATGGCAACCCCGAGGCGGGTCAGTTCGGCCAGGCCGCGGGTGATGACGGCCGAGCGGGTGTTGTCGCCGACACCGAGCCCGTCGCCCATGCCCGTGGCAATGGCGATCACGTTCTTCAGGGCCCCGCCAAGCTCGCAGCCGATCACGTCGTGGTTCGTGTAGACGCGGAACAGGCCCGAGTGGAAGACGCCCTGAACCTGGCGCGCGATCTCGGGGTTCTCGAAGGCGATGACGCTGGCGGCCGCATAACCGGCCATGATCTCCTTGGCGAGATTCGGGCCGGAGAGAGCGCCGGCGGGATGGTCCGGGAGCACCTCGCGAATCACCTCGGTCATCCGCAGGTGACTATCCGGCTCGAGGCCCTTCGCCAGACTAACGACCGGAACCCAGGGCCGAATCGACTTCGCGACCTCGCCCAGGGTGTCTCGCATCGCGACCGAGGGTACGCCCATGACCAGTACGTCGGCGTCGCGCACGGCTTCTTCGAGAGAGGCCGTGGCGCGTAGTTCAGGCGCCAACGGGTAATCCGGCAGGTATCGCGAGTTCAGATTCGCGCGGTTCACCTCGTCGGCGGTCTCCGGCCGTCGGCACCAGAGCGTGGTCGGGGCGTTGCCGCTGGTCAGATGGGCGATGGTCGTGCCGAAGGAACCGGCGCCGAGTACCGAGACGCGAAGGCGCATGCGGGCTCCTAATCCTGGTCGAGGACTTCGAGGTAGCTCTGGCGGATCTCGGCGATCTCGTCGTCGAGGTTCTCGCGGGTGAAGTTCGAGGTGTCGACCGGTGGCAGCACCACCGCCTCGATGGTGGCGGGCCGAACGATCGACGCAGCCTTCGGCATCGCGTCGAGCACATTGCGGAAGACCACGGGAACGATCGGTACGCCGGCCTGCATCGCCATATGGAAGGCGCCCTTCTTGAAGCGGCCGAGCCGCGTCGTGGTCGAGCGCGTGCCCTCCGGCGCGATCACGAGTGAACGGCCTTCTCGCAATGCGTCGACTGCGGGTTTCAGTGCGTCGACGGCCTTCTGGGTGTCGGCGCGGTCCACGAACACCACGCCGGCGCCCGCGAACAGGGGCCCGAAGATCGGGTTGTTGCGCAGCTCGATCTTGCCGACGCCGGTCATGTCGCGGCGCAACAGCTTCACCATCAACACGGCGTCGAGCGCGCTCTGGTGATTGAAGATGAAGACGGCAGGGCGGTGCGACCAGAGGTGCTCCTCTCCCTCGACCCGGAGGTCGATGCCGGCGAGCGAGGTCGCCAGGTCTCCCCACAGGCTGCCGGCAACGTTCACCGCCTCGCGCTGGGAGCCGTTGATCAGGCCGGCAGCGGCACCGGCAATCACCGACGGGAACAAGCTCGCGTAGACCAGGCCGGTGCGTACCAGATCGCCGGCGCTCGGCTGGCCGCGACTCGTGAATCGCCGCACGGGCCAACGCCGCTCCTTGGCGATCTGAGCCAGCTCGCGACTCGGATTGGTCGGTCGAGGCTTTCCCACGATTTCGAGCAGCGGGAGATCTTCATGGCTGTCCGTGTAGAAATAACATTCCTCGAGATCGAGATCGTGGTCAGCGGCCAACTGGCGTCCGGCGTCGGCCTTGCCTTCGCCCCAGCAGGTGGGATGCAGGACTTCGCCGGTGAAGACGCCGTCTTTCACCTCCAGGCGCGTGCACAGCACGTGATCGATCCCGAACTCTCGGGCCATCGGCTCCACTTGATACGGGGTTGCCGAGGAGACGATGGCGACCGTGTGGCCGGCGGCCTGATGCGCCTCCACCAGCGCGCGCGATTCCGGATAGATCTGCGTGGCCAGATGTTTGGTGAAGACCTCCTCACCCACCTCGATGAGCGCGGTCTCGGCCAGCCCACGATAGGCGGCGGTGGTAGCGGACATCATGCCCGAGAAGCCGGTTCGGCCGACCGCGAAGGACAGTGTGCCGAGCAGCGACTCCGCCATTTCGCGCGGCGCCATGCGGCCGGACATGAAGCGCTCACGGAAGAATGCGGTGGCGGAGAAACCCGCCAGCAGGGTCTGATCCAGATCGAAGAAGGCGCCGATCTTCGGGCCGGAGGGCCCGCTGCGGATCTCCTCGGTCAGTCGCTGGTGGAGGCTCATGGGGAGGCCCAGTATGCGCGCCGCGCCGCACGGAAGTAAAGCGGCCCGGAGCCGCTAGCTGGCGGATTCGGCCGCTGGGCCGGCCACGAATCGCACGTAGCTGGCCGGCGGAAAGAAGGCGAGGGCGATGGTGCCGGCCGCGAACAGGCCGATGAACGCCGTCAGATAGAGCCCTCCAGGGCTCGCGACCAGGGAGGTTCCGGATCCGACGAGGCTGCCGAGATCGAGCAGGATCACCAGCAACGAGGCGAGCGCGCCGAGGCCCCAGAGGCCGATACGGTGGGCGATCATCGGCTCGGCGAGACCGAGCCTCACCTGCCGGCGGAGCATCGCGCTGTAGCGAAGGCATTCCCAGCCCGCCCAGGCCATGCCGACGGCTCGCACGCCCTGGTAGAGCAGGGGGCGGATCAGCGGGGCACCACTGTCGGTGAGAATCGCCCACATCCAGGCCGTGCAGAGCGACAACGCCATGGCGACCAGGGCGATCGGCCAGCGATCGGAGGGGCGAAAGATCTTCCAGGTTCCGACATAGAGTGCGGCGACGTGGATGCACATCAGGAAGAGTCCGACGGCATGGGGCAGGATGTCCACGTTCATGCCGGTCGAACTGCCCAGGACCCCAAGGGAGGTCAGCAACATCGCGCCGAGGGCGATCGAGAGTACGTTGCTGCCGATCGCGAATTCCTGGATCTGCCGGGTGCGCCACCAGATGGCCAAGGTGCGGCTACCGACATAGATCGCCAGCGCGCAGGTGATGAGCATCGTCAGGTTCGCGAATCTGGCCACGGGCCCCCCGATAGTCTCCCATCGGCCGATCTCGAGTCGAGCCTGAGGAGGGGCTGGGGCGAAGAGTGAACTAGGATTGCCGCGATGAAGAACCCGCCCAGCATCATCTTCTACACCGACGGACTCGCGGTCGCCGAACTGGACGATTACGCGCGCCGCATCGAGGAGCTCGGCTACGAGAGCCTCTGGATCCCCGAGTTCACGGGCCGCGACCCGTATACCACCGCGGCCCACGTACTGGCACGAACCGAGCGGATCAAGGTCGCGACCGGAATCGCCAACCTGTATTCGCACGATGCGGTCGTGGCGGCGCAGAATCGCCAGACCCTGGCAGAACTGTCTGGCGGCCGCTTCGTGCTCGGGCTCGGCGTTTCGCATCCGCCGATGGCGGCCATGCACGGCCTCGAGTGGGTTCCGCCGCTGCGCAAGATGCGCGAATACCTGGATCTCATGGAGGCCACTGCCGTGCAATCTCCGCCGGGTCCCGCGCCGGCGCCGATCTGGATCGCGGCCAACGGGCCGAAGCTGCTCGAACTCGCCTCCCAGCGCTGCGACGGGGCGCACACCTACCTGTTGCCTCCCGCGCACACGAAGCAAGCGCGCGAGATCCTGGGGCCGGACAAGCGACTCACGGTGGTGATGCCCTGCTGTCTTACCGAGGATCCCGTCCTCGCCCGCAAGATCGCGCGGGTCGCCCTCAGCATCTACATGCCACTGCCCGCCTATCAAAAGGCCTGGCTGAGCTGGGGCTTCGAGCCCGCGGATTATGCGGATGGCGGAAGCGATCGGTTGATCGACAGTCTCGTTGCTTGGGGCGACGAGACGAAGATCCGCGCGCGCATCGACGAGCATCTGTCTGCGGGTGCATCCCACATCGCGGTCAGTCCCTACAACCCGGAAGCCCGGGGGCCGACGCCGCACTGGAAGGTGCTCGAAATGCTGGCACCGGCATGACCGGAGGTCTCTGATGGATCCTGGCTACGAGACGGTGGTGGACATCGGCTCGATGCTCGGCTCGTTGTTGACGATGGCAATCCACGCCGTGTTCCTCGCGGTCCAGCTGGCGCTCGCCGTGTTCCTGGTTTCGTCGGGCCTGTACGCGATGTTGTTCCCGGAGCGCGAGAGCCGCGGGCTACAGCGTCTCGGTGCGACCCATCTCGGCGACCCGTCCGCCCGCGGCTACGGCGCCGCGCGTCTGGTATTGGGCCTCGGCCTGATGGCACCGTTCGTGCTCGGCGCGTCCTTCGTGGTGTCGCTCTTGGCGAGTGTGGCTGCACTGACGCTCCTGTCCGTCATCGAGCGGGGCCTCACTTCGCGCGAGCTGGGGCGTTGGGTACGCCTGGCCGCGATCGGCTCCGCGGGAATGGTTGCCGCGATCATCGCGATCGAGCAGGAAGACGCCCTCGACCTTGGCGTTGAGATCATCGCCAACACGAACTACTGGCGGGCGCACGAACTCGAATGGCAGCTCGAGCACGATCGCCATTCGCCCAAGGTCGGAGACCTGGCGCCGGACTTCGAGCTGCAGGATCCGAGTGGCCAGACCGCGGTGCGGCTCTCGGATTTTCGGGGTCAGCGTCCGGTCGCCCTCGTCTTCGGCAGTTATACCTGACCCCCCTTCAGTCGTGGGACCGTGCGTCTCACCGAGTTGTACGAGACCTATCAGGACACGGTCGAGTTCCTGGTCGTCTATGTGAAGGAAGCCCACGCCTCGGACAAGTGGTGGCTCGGGCGCAGCCGGACCCAGCGAGCGATCAACGCCATCGCGGGCGAGCTGGCACGGACGGACATCGCCGAGCCGGTCACCCTCGAACAACGTCGCAAGGTCGCCGCGAGCTGCCGCGCCAATCTGTTCGACGGCGTCGTGCCGCTCTATGTCGATACGATGGGCGACGAAGTCAGCACCGCCTACACGGCGAAGCCGACACGCATCTACTTGATCGGGACCGACGGCCGCGTCGTCTACAACCCCGGGATCGGTCCGTTCGGATTCAACCCCGACCGGCTCGAAGAGGCCATCGTCGGCTACCTGGGCTCGAATCCAGAACGGAGTTAGGCGAACGATGTTGAGCGATCTGCGTGCATGCGAACGAGGCAGCTACTCGCAGCACGGCGAAGACGGCGTGCTCGAACGGATCTTCGAGTGCATCGGCACCACCAATCGCCGCTTCGTCGAGTTCGGCGCCTGGGATGGCGTGTTCTTGTCGAACACCGCGCATCTCCGCCTGAATGAAGGCTGGACCGGGCTCCTGATGGAGGGCAACCCGGAGAAGGCGAACGAACTCGTCACGCACGCCTTCGTCACGGCCGAGAACGTCGAAAGCCTGTTCGCCCGCGCGGCGGTTCCCGAGGTCTTCGACCTGCTGTCGATCGATATCGATGGGAACGAATACTGGGTCTGGCGCGCGATCGAGAACTATCGGCCGCGCGTGGTCGTGATCGAGTACAACGTCTTCTTCGGCAACGAAGTCAGCAAGACGATGCCCTACGACCCCGGCCATGTGTGGGACGAATCCTACTATCACGGCGCGAGTCTGGCCGCGTTGAGAAAGCTGGGGCGCGAGAAGGGTTACACGCTGGTCCACACCGAGAGCTACGCGCCGAACGCGTTCTTCGTGTTGGATTCCGAGATCCCGGCCGAACTCGGTGTGATCGAGCGACCGATCGAAGAGGTGTCGGCCTGGGCCTGGGAAGCCACAGCGGAGCCGCCGATCGAGCCGGGCCAGCGATGGATGCCCGTATAGGGGGCGGCTTCGTGCCAGCGGCATCGGCCGGGCGTTGGCGGGCAGCTTCGCCGAGGTCGGGATGCGGCTGGTACTCGTCACCGACGGACTAGGGATCGCTTTCCAGCTGGCATCTCGCTTCAGCTCGTCGCGATCAGGTTCCTGAGGCTGTCCAGTTGCGCGACGCGCGCCTTCAAGTCGCTGCCGACGAGGCCGACGTTCAGACAGTTGACACCGGACTCGCGTAGTTCCGCCAACCGCTCCTTCACGAAACCCTCGGGCCCGATCAACGTGGTCGCGTCGATGAAGGATTGCGGAATCGCAGCGGCGGCTTCCGGCTTGCGACCGGATAGATAGAGGTCCTGGATCTCGGCGGCCTCCTTCTCGTAGCCGTAGCTCGCAAAGAGTTCGTTGTAGAAGTTCTTCCCGCGTGCGCCCATGCCACCGATGTAGAGCGCGGCCATCCCGCGGCCCATATCGCGCAGCGGCTCCAACCCCTCGCCGATTCCGACCGCGCCGCCGGCGTACACCTCGAGCGGTGCGCGCGCCGGATCGCGCTTGGCACGCCCCGCATCGAGCGCGGCTCCCCAGCGCTCGCGTGCCTTGCTCGCGAGGTAGAAGATCGGCAGCCATCCGTCCGCCAACTCGGCGGTCATCTCCACGCTCTTCGGCCCGAGCGCGGCGACCGTGATCGGAATCTCGTCGCGCACGGGGTTCGTGATCATCTTGAGCGACTTGCCGAGGCCCGTGCCGCCCTGGAGCGGTAGCTGGTACTTCTTGCCCTCGTAGCTGACACGCTCCTTCTTCCAGACCTTGCGACAGATCTCGATGACTTCGCGGGTCCGCGTAACCGGAGCGTCGTATGCCACACCGTGGAAGCCTTCGATGACCTGGGGACCCGAGGCGCCGATTCCGAGCATGGCGCGTCCGCCGGAAAGCGCATCGACACCGGCCGCTGTCATCGCCAGCAGGGTTGGCGTCCGCGTGTAGATCGGCAGGATGCCCGACGCGATCTCCACGCGTTCGGTTTCGGCTGCGAGATAGCCCATCAGGGAAACGCCATCGAAGCCGTAGGCTTCGGCCACCCAGATCGTGTCGAGTCCGGCCTGCTCCAGCTCGCGAACCTCGGTGACCGTGTCGTGAAAGCCGCCGGCGTATCCGAGCTGCATCGAAATCTTCATGGGAATCCTCCTGGGCCGGGATCGAACACCGCTCCGACCCGCTTCGCAAGGGGAAACGTCGGGGATGGGCGGGCGTCGGAGCCGCCGATCTGGTTTCTTCCGGGACCGGGCGCGATCGCCCCGAGCGAGGAGGCATCCAGTGGCGGAGAATCGGATTTCCCTGGCCGATCAGGTGGCCATCGTCACGGGAGCCGGTGCCGGGCTCGGGCGGGGTATCGCCGAAGCCTATGGTTCTCTGGGCGCAAGCGTCGTTGTGGTGGAGCGCGATCCGGAGCGTGCCGAGAATGCGGCTGCGTGGTTCGAGGCCCAGCGTTTCCCGCACCTGATCTGCCGCGTCGATGTCGAAGACGGCGATCAGGTGCGGCGCATGGTCGGCGAAGTGGACGAGCGCTTCGGCCGCATCGACATCCTCGTGAACAACGTCGGCGATTTCTGCGGACAGACGAAGCCCTTCGCGCGAACCGACGAGGACGACTGGCAGATCCTGTACGAGGCGAACTTCCGCCACGTGCTGCGCGTGACCCATGCCGCGCTTCCGCTGATGCAAGCCGGCAAGCGCGGCGGCAGCATCATCAACATTTCGACCATCGAGGCGCATCGTGGCATTCCGAACGGCGCGGTCTACTCGGCCTTCAACGCCGCGATCGGGGGCTTTACCCGCAGCCTGGCGCTGGAGCTCGGCCGCGATGGTATTCGCGTCAACGAGATTGCGCCGGAAACGAGCGACACCGAGCAGGTGCAGCCGCGCAATTGGGTGGCGCCCGAGTATCAGGGGCACACGAAGGACTGGATCCCGCTGGGCCGCTTTGGAACCCCGCGAGATGCTGCAGGCTGCGCCGTCTTCCTCGCCAGCGATCTATCGAGTTGGGTGACGGGTACCACGCTGCACCTGGATGGCGGCGCCCAGGCCGCTGGCGGCTGGTACCGGGTCCACGAAACGGGTCGCTGGACCAACATGCCGGTCGTCTCCGATGCCGGCATCAAGATGTAGGGAGACTGACCTGATGGAAGAATCGCTCGTTCTTGCCGATCTCGATCTCGCCCACGACGAGGTGCCCGACCTCCACGAACGGATCGACGGAATTCGTGAACACGGCCCGGTGGTTCCGGTTCGCTATCACGGCCAACGTGCCTGGCTCATCGTCGCCTACGAGGAGATTCGGCAGGCTTTCTTGGACGAAGTGCACTTCGCTTCGGAAGCGTTCTACCGCGAACACGCGGCACCTAGCATGGGACGCACCATGCAGGCGATGGCAGGCGAGGAGCACCAGGTGAATCGAAAGCTGGTTTCGCGCTCGTTCCTGCCACGACGGGTCGAATCGTTCGTCGAGGGCTGCATTACCGAGGAGGCCGTGCGGCGGGTCGATGCCATGAAGGACGCGGAGGAGGTCGATCTCGTCGAAGCCCTCGCCCGGCCCTTCCCGTTCTCCGTGATCACGCGTCTGCTCGGGCTACCGGTCGAGGACGAGTCGCGTTTCCTCGAATGGGCGCTGAAGCTGATCGACTATCCCTGGGATCCCGAAGGCGCCCTCCGGGCCAGACGGGAATTCACCGAATATCTGGCGCCGGTCCTCGAACGGCGACGCAGCGAGCCGGGCGACGACGTGCTCTCGGTGCTGGCGAGCGCCGAACCCGATGGCGAGCGTCTTAGCGACGAGGAGATCTTCTCGTTTTGTAGGTTGCTCTTTCCCGCCGGTTCGGACACCGCCTACAAGAACCTGGGGAGCCTGCTCACGGCGCTCCTGACGACACCGGGGATGGCGGATCGGGCGCGCGGAAGCGATGCCGACCGCGGCGCATTGGTTCAGGAGGGGCTCCGCTGGCAGCCGCCGGTCGCCAATCTGCCCCGGACCTGCAGCCGGGACATCGTCCTCGCCGGGACCCCGATCAAGGCAGGAGATCCGATGCTATTCGGCCTCGCCGCCGGCAACCGCGACCCCGAGGTCTTCTCGGATCCACACCGCTTCGATCCCGATCGTGCGAACAGTCACCAACATCTCTCGTTCGGACATGGGGCCCATTTCTGTCTCGGCTCGCACCTCGCGAGGCGCGAGCTCGAGACGGGCATCAAGGTCTTGTTCGAGCGCTTTCCCAAACTGGAACTCGTGGCATCGGAATCAGTGGAGATCGTGGGCTGCGTGTTGCGCGGCCCGCGCGAACTGCGCGTACATCTCTAGCCCATATCTCGGAGGAACTGGATGGATCTCTTGCAATGGACGATCGGCGACGTTCGTGTCACGCGAATCCTCGAAACCGAAACGAAGTTGCCCGCCCACGGGCTATTGCCCGACGCCAACGCCGAGAGCCTGGCCCGCCACGTGGATTGGCTGGTGCCGGACTTCCTGGACGAGGAAGGCCAGTTCAGCCTGGCGATCCAGGGCCTCGTGATCGAGGCCGGCGCGAAGCGCATCCTGGTCGATACCTGCGTGGGAGAACAGGAGGTTCCCTTCGACATGGGTGAAGGCACGGCATCCTTCCTCGATTCGCTCGCCGAGGCGGGCTTCCCGCGCGAGCAGATCGACATCGTGCTCTGCACCCATCTCCATTTCGACCACGTGGGCTGGAACACGATGAAGCAGGGAGAAGAGTGGGTGCCGTCGTTTCCGAACGCGCGGTATCTGTTCGCCGAGGTCGAGTACGATCACTGGAAGGCCGAACTCGCCGCCGGGCGCGGGGGCGAGTACGCGTTCAGCTTCCCGAATTGTGTGCAGCCCGTGGTCGATGCGGGTCTCGCGGACCTTGTCGCCACCGACCACGTGTTGACGGATGAGGTGCACCTGGAGGCCACGCCGGGACATACACCTGGCCACGTGTCCGTTCGCATCGCCTCGAGCGGAGAGGCCGCCCTCATTACCGGCGACATGACCCACCACCCGGTCCAATGGGCCGAGCCCAATTGGGCCATGCCCGCCGACACCGACTCGAAGCAGGCCGCGGCGACTCGTCAACGGCTGCTCGATGCGCACGCGGATACGCCGCTGCTGGTGATCGGTACCCACTACGCCACGCCAACGGCCGGTCATCTGGTCAAGCGTGGGGACGGCCACATCTTCCGCGCCCTGAAATCCTGAGGGGGAACCGATGCGTCATGTGATCGATCCGCGAAAGAACTGGGCGATGGCAGAAAAGTTGCTGGCGGAGGAGGCCGACCCCCGCCGACGCCAGATCCTGGCGACGCTGATCGCGCATAGCCAAGCCGAGTGCAAACCGGACTTCGAGGCCTTGATGGCAACCGTCTCGCCGCGCGCGCACTATCATAGTTATGCGGCCGGCGCCGCGGCCGAGAACGAAGCGAACAGCCCAAAGGGGAAGGACGCAGTCGCCGCCTACTACACCGCCATCGTCGCGTCCGGCTGTCACTACATCGAGCACGACATCGTCCGGATGACCGTGGGCCGGGATTCGCTGACCACAGAGGGCACGCTGCGAATGGCCTACCCGGGCGCCGTCCTCGCAGCGATGGGGATCGATGTGCCCGATGCCTCCGCCCACTACCTCTACGAGCAGCGCCTGCTGATCGTCTGGGAATTCGATGCGGACGGGCTGGTGCTCTGCGAGGACAGCTACGCCGGCGGGGGGCCGGGCTTCGAGGGCATCGCGAAGCGCCCGATCGCGCCGGGCGAGATCTACCAGGTGGCCGAGCAGGGGATCTGAGGGCCGGGATCCGGGCGATTCAGCGAATTTCCATTGTGATTCATAATTGAATCGTGGTACAACATTCCGCCCGTAGCCACGCTACGCGGGAGGGCCCATGGATCGCTACCTCGTCATCTCCTCTGACGGCCATGCCGGGCCCCGGCCCGAGGTCTATCGCGATTACCTGGATCCGCAGTTCCGCGAGGAATTCGACATCCAACACAAGGCCCGGATGGCGATGTTGGAAGCCGCCGGCGAGCGCCTGGAGATGCGTGCCGAAAGCCAGAAATGGGCCGAGGGCAAGGATTCCGGGCTCTCTGGCGCCTGGGACAGCGAGCGCCGCAACGAGATCATCGATGCGGATGGCGTCGCTGGCGAAGTCCTCTTCGTCGACGGATTGACCGAGCAGAACTCGCCGCCCTTCGGTGGCGATCTGGCCCTGATGCCCATGGGTGCCAACCCGGAACTCCAGTGGGCGGGCTGCCGTTCCCACAACCGCTGGATGTCCGAATTCGTCGGCCTCGAACCGGCGCGGCGCTTCGGCCTGGCGCTGGTGACGCCATTCTGGGGCGTCGACGTCGCCGTGGCCGAGGTCGAATGGGCCAAGGCGAACGGCCTCGGCGGCATCCTGATGCCGCATATGTGGATGGACCAGGATCCCTATCACCACCCGAAGTACGAGCCGCTCTGGGCCGCGTGTGAGGATCTCGGGATCATCATCCACTTCCACTCCGGCGCGGCCGCCACCCAGGATTACTTCGGCGCTGCGTTGTTCGGCGCCGCGCCCGACGGTTCGCCGCCGGTGGAAATGCCCGGCGCGCTCGGAATCTATGTCACCGAGGTGGCCTGGTGGTTGTCGCGGCCGTTGGTCTTCATGATCTGGGCGGGCATCTTCGAGCGCTACCCGAAGCTCAAGGTCGCCGTCACCGAGGGAACCTCGATCTGGGTTCCCGAGCTGCTCGAGCTGATGGATCACCGCTTCGGCGAGCACCACTTCTCCGCAAAGCTCGGCACCGGCTACCGGAAACACTTGAAGATGAAGCCGAGCGAGTACTTCCGACGCAACGTGAGGATCGGAAGCTCCTGCATGCCGCGCCGAGAGGCCGAACTTCGCCACGAAATCGGCATCGGCAACATGATGTGGGGGACCGACTACCCGCATCCCGAGGGCACCTGGCCGATCACCCGCAAGATGATGGTCGAGACCTTCCATGGGATTCCCGAGGCGGAGATCGAAGCCATGATTGGCGGCAACGCGGCCGAGTTCTACGGCTTCGATCTCGCCAAGCTGAACCCGCTGGCCGAGCGCATCGGTCCCGAGTGCGCCTGGTTCCGCGACGAAACCGCCTAGCATCCGGAGACCGCGAACTCTTGTCGAACCTCATGATCATCAGCGCCGATTGTCACGCTGGCGCGCGGCCCGAGACCTACCGGGAGTACCTCCCCGAGCGCTTCAAGGCGGACGCCGATGCCTGGTGGGCGGCCTTCGACGAAGAACGCCGCAAGCGGATGGGCACCTTCTTCGATCAGGATTCGCAGGAGGATTACGACAAGAGCGCGGCGGTATTGGCCGGCGGAACCGCAGGTGAATGGGACCCCGTGATCCGCCTGCGTGAACTCGAGGCGGACGGGATCGCGGGCGAAGTGGTTTGGCTTCGATCTCGACCTGGTGCGCGCCGTGGCAGACAAGGTCGGCCCTTCGCTCGATGACCTCCAGACTGAAAGTTAGGTCTGGGACATACTGAATGGACTCCGGAGTGTTTCCGGAGGACGAACGCTTCCAAAAAAGGAGAACCCGATGACCGATGCCCCGCAGATGAACGCAGGTGACATCTCGTTCTGGCCGATCCTCAAGATCGACTACCCGACCGACGCGGACAAGATTGCCGCACTGCTGCCGCCCGGGATCGACCCGAGCGAGGGCGCCAACGTGCATCTCTCGATCTACTGCGTTCCGGTGCCCGACGTGCCCGAGTACGGCTGCGTCGTCACCGTCGACGCGGATTACCGCGGCCAGCAGGGCGTCTACACGCTGGGCTACGGGATCGACCAGGAATCGGCGGTCTTCATCAGCCGAGACATGAACGGCCAGCCCAAGTATCCGGCCGAGATCGACTACTACCTGATGGGCGACAAGGTGAACGCGCGCGTCTGCCACCAGAACTACACGTTCGTCGAGTACGCCGGCGAGAAGACCGGTGAGGTGCAGGAAGCCGCACAGTGGACCGAGCTCGAGTGGTGGGTGAAAAACTCGCGCGCTGTCGGTGGTGCCGAGAAGGCCTATGACTTCCCGCCCCACGTGGTGCAGGTGAAGTCGGTCTACCAGCCGGTGCACGTCGAGAACCTCGAAGGCGATCTGTTGTTGCGCGAGAGTCCGTGGGACCCGATCGCCGAAGCGCTCCCGATCCGCGGCGCCGTCTCCGCGCGGCTCCAGCAGGCGATTCCTACCACGCGTGAGATCACGCTCGAAGGCCCGCTCGACCCGGACGCCTACTGGCCCTTCTCGGACACGATCAGCGGTTCCCGCTGGCCGGGCTCGATGGGTGGCCCGAAGCGCACGCGTTAGGCGTGGACCCGGAAGTGGAAGCTCCGATCGGCCGCCGAGAGCGCCGGCGCCTGGAAGTCCGGGCGCGGGTGCTCGAGGCGGCCGTGGCGCTGTTCGAAGTGCGCGGCTACGACGCCACCACGGTTGCCGAGATCTGCGAAGGCGCCGATATCGCCTATGGCACGTTCTTCAACCACTTTCCCGAGAAGCGCGACGTGCTGCGAATGCTCGCGGATCGTGCCGTCGAATCGGTGGCCGAACGGCTCGAAGAGCTCGTCAAACAAGACGGTACGATTGACGAGCAGCTGATCCAGCTGTTCGAAGGCGCCGCCGAGGAATACGAAACCGATGACCGGCTGCACCGTGACCTGCTCGGCAAGATCCATGCGATCGCCTACACCGACTCCCCCGAGGACAAGGATCGCCGCTACCACTCGGCCTTCGAGCGCTACATCACTGAGTCCGTCGCGCGAGGCCGGGTGCGAGACGACGTTCCCGTAGAGACCCTGGCCGATATCGTCGCGAGCATGGTGTTCTCGCTGTCGCTCAGCTGGGTCCACTTCGAGGATTTCCCGATCCGCGAACGCTCGCTGGCCGCTGCGAACTTCCTGGCGGCGAGCCTGAGGCCGCAGAAGGGCTGAGCCAGACTGCGCGGGTGTGGCTTCTGCTATCTCACGGCGAATGGCTCCGTGCTGTTGGTGATCACGGGGATCCCGCGGCTCAGGGCGATCAGAAGCAGGCCTGGGTCCGTCGGGGAAAGGGCGGCGGAGCATTCGGCTCCTGCGCAGGAGGTTAGGTCTCCGTTCACGACCTGCCCTGGCTTTCATGTAGCACCTGCGGCGTTGTGCATGAGACTTCGCCAGCCGGGCTAGAGTTTCGCCAGGAAACCCAGGTTCATCCTTGGCACCGGCCGTTGCGGTTCGACACTGCTTTCGCGGATGATCTGATGTGATCCGGAAGTCCTCGAAATCTCGTAGTTCTTCAACGGACTCGATTGGAACCGTCGCTTCTTGGCAGAGGATTTCACCGGGGCTGAATTCCTTGCAACGCCTCAATCATTCATCACGATGGCTATGTGCCACTCGGAGAAGCCATCCCTAACGAGGCGTCAGAGCTGGTAGTGAACCTTGGTCACATCGCGGAGCTTCTCGCTTCGAATCCACCTGCCCACTATTTCGGCCGATGGTGGAGCGGCCAATCGATCGCAGGGTTCAGTGAGCTGCGTGGAAGCGGAATTGGATCCGCGAGGCGGAGCAGGAGCTCCTTGCCGAGCGCGGCCGCCGGCGCCAGGTCACGGTTGTCCGAGGGCACACCGACCTCGAGAAGATCGGTGCCGCGCTCTCCGAGACGCCCGGCCCGGTAACGCTCACGACACTGATGGAACCGACCCTTACGGGGGTGTCGTAGGTATTTCTGCCGTGGTCGGTGCGGATTCATGTGATACCAAGGGGGTTGGAGGGTGCAGGGTCCTCCGTTTGCATCTCCGCAGAGGGAGGGAACGCATGTGAGATTCCTGGCAGCTCTGGTCGCAGCGTTCCTATTTCCCGCATTGGCAGGCGCAACGACGATTGTCGCGACAGGCACAGTTCAGACTGTTTCCGATCCCCTAGGATTCCTCGGAGTTTCGGTGGGTGACCCCTTCGAAATCGTGATCCTGTTCGACCCCACTGCGTCGGACAATGATCCATCGCCTGACAGGGGAAGCTACGGGATACCACTATCACTCGCTTTCTCGCAGCTCTCGATCGGTGGAACTCTCGTTCTAGAGCAGGATCCGTTCGCTGTCTCCAAAGTCGACGTCTTCGTCCTGGGCAACGTTGCCAGTTACACGGTGCCGATCGTTCCGTTCAGCCCCAGGGTCACTCCCGGATGGGCGCAGTTCAGTCTTGGGCTCGAGTACGCAGAGCTCGCAACTGATTCACTCCCTGTTGACACCGACGGATTGACCTTCGCCGCGATATCGCTATTCGAGAAGGAAGTAGGATTCAACTACACGCTTACTGGGGATGTCACTGACGTTCGCTTCATTCCGGAGGCGACCGAGGTTGCGCTCCTGGGAAGTGCTCTCCTCTGGATCGCGGGTAGCCGGTTTCGCCGTCTTCAAAAGAAAACAGATCGATGATCTTTCGATTCGGGATCGCTCCCCTCCTCCTCATGGTTGCGCAGGCGGCAATAGCGGCCTCCAGTTTCACTCCACTCGGGGCGCTGTCAGGTGACAATGATAGTTGGGCACGAGGTGTTTCTCCCGATGGCACCATCGTGGTGGGAACCTCACGAGATGGCTTCGCGGTCCACCGCGGATTCCAGTGGACTCCATCTGCTGGAATGACACCCGTCTTCACGGACATTCTCGCCAACACCGTCGACCAGGAAGCATTCGACGTGTCACTCGACGGTAAGATCGTGGGGAGCTCCGTCCAAGCAGGGCCTCCGTCGGAGGTGAGGGCGTTCCTTCGCGTTTCCATCACAGAGATTCTTCCGCATCGCGCAGGGACGCTGTTCAGTGTTGCGAGTACGATCTCCGCGGATGGCACCAGGATCGGCGGATCCTCGGCGGGCGCTGTGTATTGGCCGGGAAACGCTTCGCCTGTCTTCCTCGGAGGCACCAATTCCGCCGGCGTTCAGGGCGTCTCTGCTGACGGCGCCTTCTTCGCAGGCGGCCAAACCGATAATCCCGCCCCGAAGGCGTTTCGTTGGAAAGTGAGCCCGAGCATCACTCAGTTGGACCTGGGCGATCTCTCTGGTGGTCAAGCAGGTGACCTCGCGCTTTCTATCTCCGACGATGGCGCGACGGTGGTTGGATGGGGCACAGCGAGCGACGGCAACGCAGAGGCGTTCAGGTGGGATCTCGCAGGCGGAATGGTCGGGATAGGCCGGCTGCCGGCGCATACGTACAGCGAGGCCCATGCAGTCGCGTCCGACGGCGGGACGATTGTTGGATGCAGTGCTCCGACTATCAGCTGCCTCTCTTCCAACGCGTTCATCTGGGACGCGCGCAATGGAATTCGGGATTTAAAGACCGAGCTCGAACAGGTCTATGGGTTGTCCCTGACAGGTTGGACACTCAGAGGCGCCACCGATCTCTCGTCCAACGGGCTCACGATCGTGGGTGCGGGGGTGAATCCAGCCGGTCTCCGCGAAGCCTGGGTCGCCAAGCTCAACGACGAGGAATCGGACGGCCTGCCGGACGGAAACGACAACTGCATCGAGAAACCGAACGGCCCGACGATTCCCGACCTTGGCGGGAACATTCAATTCGACACGGACATCGATGACTACGGAAACATGTGCGATTGCGATTTCAACGAGAGCAGTGGCTGCGACATTCAGGACTTCAACCTGTTCCTGGTTGACTTCCAAGCGGCAGCGGACAGTGGCATTGGGAGCGACATGAACGGCGACGGGAGCGTCGGTATCCAGGACTACAACCTGTTCCTGGAGGGGTTCCAGGAGGGGAAGCCGGGACCCTCTTCGTTCCATTCTGTTCCCTAGCGGAAAGCCATGAAGCCGTACTGCCGACCGTGTTCACGGCAATTGACAGTGTGCTGGCGCTCGCAGAAGAGCTGTATCGGTCGGGCGAACGATGCGATGCACTTGAACTCGCGGTTCGAATCGAAGCGGCACAGGGCGGTAGGTACTGCGGAATCGCCGAATTCGACCCTGAGTGGTTCGTAGATCTCTACCTCGCACTTGACCGAACCGATGGCGCTGAATGAACCGCAGGGTTCGCCGGAGATTCTGGCGTGCCCTGGCGCATCCGGGTGACTCCTACCAGCCCGGATTGGCCCCCACTCACTCGTGGCGCTCAGCATTTCTCGAGCTTCGTCCTCATGGCGCCGAGGACTGCGGTATAGAGCCTCCCGACGGCCCTGCGAGCCTGTTCCTCGCTGACGCCCTCGGGCTGCCAGGTGCTGCTCCACGAAAGCCGGCTTCGTCCTCCGCCCCGGTCGGCCACCTTCATCGTGGCCTTGTAGTCGCGCACGGGCATGGGATTGCCCTCGATGACCCGGTAGTGGATCGCGCGCCCCGCCTCGTCGATGGCGTCGAGCTGCTCACGAACGGTGGGCTGCGGCGGCAAATCGATGGTGCGGATCATGCCCTCGCCCAGGCCCTCCACTTCGACGTCGGGGTCGCCGGGAAGCCAGCCCACCTCACCGAAGTCGCGGATCACGGACCAGAGGGCGTCGGCCGACATCTCGAAGTCTGCCTCGGTCCGATACTCGCCCATACGTTCTCCCAGAGCGCTGCCGGCGCGCCCTAACGACGCGCGTGGATGATCTTCACCACGTCGAGGAAGACGTGCTGGACTTCGTCCAGCGTGAAGCCGGCCGCGACCACGTTCTCCACGGTGGGCCGGTTCATCTCGGGGCCCACCTTGCGCGAGAGCGGCGTCATCAGGTTCATCATCATGTTGAAGGGGAAGTAGCGGCTGCCGGTGTGCTCGAACATGTGGAGCTCGCCGCCCGGCCGGAGCACTCGCCGAAGGGCTTCGAGCCCCTTCACCGGGTTCGGTACCGAGCAGAACGTGCACGAGGTAAAGACCTGGTCGAACTCGCCCTCGGCGAACGGCATCTCGTGCACGTCCATCTGCTTTAGCTCGAGCGTTCCCCGGTAGAGGTCGGTGCGTGCGCGGGCCTTCTCGAGCATGCGCTCGCTGATGTCGATACCGACGATGTTGCGGCCCTCGGGAAAGAACGGCACGTCGAGGCCGGTGCCGACGGCGAGGAACAGGATCTTGCCGTCGCCCATGCGCGAGAAGAGTTCGCGCTTGCGGGGAGCCCAGCGCTTCTCGGGCCCGTAGCCGGCCATCAGATCGAAGTTGGCGGCGGCCCGGTCCCATTTGTTCCTGGTCACGAGGTCCAACGCACTGCCCTCCCCTTGATCACAACGTTCGCGAGGTAGGTCGCCACGGTGACGCCGACGCCGCTCGACGCGCCGAGCCCGGCGGCTGAGCCGAAGGCGATCTCGCCCATCGCCGCCGACATCGACACCACCATGCCGGCGACCATGCCGGTCGTCATCACCGGCACCATCACCTCCATCGCGCCAAACAGCGCCCCCGAGAGGAGCGCGAGCGGCAACGAGATCAGCATGCCGAGCGCCATCGCGACGATCATGGCCAACACCATGTTCCAGCCCGGCCCGAACAGCGCCGCCGAGATCGAAGCGACGACGACGCCCGCCACGATGTTCACGGCGAAGTCGCCCAGCACGAAATAGGGTCGCGTCTCCATTGCGGTCTCCCGGGTTCGAGGATCTCTCTCCCAGCTGCGGAGTCTAGCCGGGAAGGGCTCGGGGTTCAGCTGGCTGACGGCTCGCACGCGGTCGCTAGAGCTGCGAAGCCCGGGCCTCGGCAATCTCGCGGCGGATGGCTTCGTGCCGTTTGCGGTCGATGTCGTAGCCCCAGAGCAACGCGATCGGAATCAGGATCATCGCCAGCACACACGGCCCGTAGACGATGCCGAGGCCGTCGATCACGCTGGCAGGCACGGTGGCCGGTTCGGCATTGGGATCGAGGCCGACGAGATCGATCGCGATGCCGGCGAGCAGGGTGCCGAGACCCGAGGTCGCCTTGCCGACGAAAGAGATGGCGCTGTAGTAGATGCCTTCCTGGCGCCCGCCGTGGACACGCTCGTGCTCGTCGGTGACGTCGGCGATCATGGCGCTGCCGAGCACGCTGATGAGGCCCATGCCCCAACCGCCAACGAAGGAGCCCGTCATCATCATCGGCAGGAGCCATGGGTCTCCGTCCTCTGGGGCGAGGCCTAGCAACCGCAGGTTCACCATGAGGGAGCCGAACACGGCGAACCAGAGCATGCCCAGGATCTTCGCGTTGCGTTTGCTTCCGAGCCTTGCGGCTACGGGAGAAGCGATCAACGCGCCGAAGATGCCGCCGCCCATGCCGATGGCGAGTTGGGCACCGAGCACGAGCCCCTCGAGCCGCCAGAAGAACGTGAGGATATAGGTCGCCAGTGTGGCGAGTACGCCCATGACGGCGGCGTTGGCGATCATCGAACTCACCAGGAAGCGAAACGGCGGTAGTTCCAGCGCCTGGCGGAGCTCACGGACGAGCCGCATCGCGCTGAAGCGAACCTGGATCGCCGGAGCCTTCGGGAGCCGGGGAATGTAGGCGTGTGTTCCTGCTGCGGAGGCCACGATCGTGAGCACCATCGCGATCCCGGCCGTCAGCGCGAAGGCGGGATAGTTGGCGCGATCGAGCTGGCCATCGTCCCCGAAGAAGAAGGTGAAGCCGCCGAGGATCACGCTCACACCACCGGCGATTCCGAGGAAGGAGCGAACCGAGGCCAGCGTCGTCCGCTCGTCGTAGTCCGGTGTGAGTTCGGCACCCAACGTCATGTGCGGAACGGAGTAGAAGGTGAGTGCCACCCGTGTCGCCACCGAGAAAGCCAGCAACCAGGCGAAGAGCGCTGCTTCCCCGAGGCCATCGGGTGGCACGAAGAGCAGGTAGAAGACCACGGCGAAGGGAAGCGCAGAGCCGTACATGAAGGGATGGCGTCGGCCCATGCGCGATCGATGGCGATCGGAGATCGAGCCCACCATCGGGTCGGTGACGGCGTCGATCACCAGGGCGACGGCGAGAGCAGTACCCGCCAGGCTCCCCGAGAGACCGAGTGCCTGGTTGTAGTAGAACAGCAGGAAGTAGCTGAAGGCACCGCTCTTGATCCCCTCGGCGTAGGAGCCGAGGCCAAAGGCGATGCGGGCCGGCCAACTGACGCTGGATCCGTCGCGAGAACGTTCAGGCACGATGGCCGGTAGGTTCGACGACTTCGCGTGTGCTGCGCTCGAGTCGCTTTCGCCCGGCGTCCGCAACGGCTTCGTGCATCGATTGGCAGCCTCCCGACGGAACGCGTAGCACTACGGAGGCCATCTCACATACCATCCGCCGTCTATCTCGAAAGGTCCGCCATGCCCGAAGCCCACAATCTCGCCGAGGTCACTCCGGCGCTCTCGATCCAACCCCTCAACTTCGCGGCGAAGGATCCGGGGGTGGGCGGCTGGCGTTCGTTGCTGGATCAGGCCCGCGCGGCCGATGCCGCTGGCATCGACCGCCTCGTGGTTTCGGACCACGTGATCTTCGGCGAGAACCTCGGGGTCTACGGCGACCCGAAGATGGGCGGGATCGAGGGGGGACAACAGCCGACGGGTCCCGATGGCCATTGGCTCGATCCGCTCGTGGTATTGTCGATGTTCGCCGCGATCACGTCCCACACGCGCTTCATGACCGGCATCCTGATCGCGGGGTTGCGGCGGCCGGCGAACCTGGCCAAGCAGGTGGCCACCCTCGACGTGCTCTCCGAGGGAAGACTCGATCTTGGCGTTGGCGTCGGCTGGCAGCGGGAGGAATACGAGGCCAATGGGGTTCCCTTCGAGCACCGCGGTGCGCGCCTGGACCAGACCCTCGAGATCGTGCAGAGGCTCTGGCGTGAAGACTCCGTCGCCTATCAATCGGAAGAAGTGAGCTTCGAGAAGGTGCACTGCAATCCGAAGCCGCTTCAGGACGGTGGCGTTCCGCTCTGGATCAGCGGAACGCTGAACAAGAACGTGCTGCAGCGCATCTCTCGTTTCGGAAGCGGTTGGATTCCTTGGGGCCCGGACGCGATGGACCCGATCGGCGGCCTCGCCCAGATCCGCGAAGCGCTCGAGAAGGTCGGACGCAGCGCCGAAGGCTTCCAGGTCTCGAGCTACCTGCCGGTGCAGCAGGACGCAAACGGGGGCATCGACCTGGCGGCGACCGTCGCCGCTGTCGGTCCCATGACCGAGGCGGGCGTCACGGACCTGCGGGTGACGCTGAACCTTCCGACGGAGCTTTCCGCTTGCCAGGACATGCTCTCGCCCCTGGTCGAGGCCTTCCGAGGCGCCGCAGGACGTTAGGCGGCGGAGACGAGACCGCAGGCCTCCGCGACGAGCCCGTAGGAGCGAACGCGCGCGCCGAAGTCGTAGCAGATCGTGACGATGCCGAAGTCGCGGGTCCCGAACCGCTCAGCGATTCCGTCGAGTTCACGCCGCACCTGGCCGGGCGGACCCTGGATGGCGTTCATCCCCTGCTGCTCGAGGAAGGCCGTCTCTTCCGCGCTAAAGACGTGTGCGCGGGCCTCTTCCGGCGGAATGATCCCGCTGTGGATGCCGCGCAGCATGTTGAGCCGCGAGACCTTGAGACTGATCGCGTGATGATCGACCTCCTCCTGGCTCTCGGCGCAGAGCACGGAGATGGCAATGTTCAACTTCGGCTCGGGACACAGCTTCGAGGGTCGGAAGTTCTTCCGATAGCGCTCGACGATCGCCGGACCCTGGCCGACGCTGGCGCCGAAGAAGTGGGCGTAGCTGAAGGGAAGGCCACGGTCCGCTGCCAACTCGGCGGAACCCACCGCGGAACCGAGTAGCCAGAGCTCGGGCATCGAAGCCTCGGTCGGTCCGGCCCGCACACCGTGGAAGGGATGGTCCGGCGCGAGGCTGCCGGACAGGAAACCCGCCAGGTCGTCGACCAACTCCGGATAGAAGCGCGCGTCGCGCATGCCGGCCGGGTAGGCGAGGGCGGCCGCGGTCTTCTGATCGCCACCCGGCGCGCGGCCGAGACCGAGATCGATGCGGCCCGGGAAGAGCGATGCCAACATGTGGAAGTTTTCGGCGACCTTGAGCGCGCTGTAGTGGAGCAGCATCACGCCACCGCTTCCGACCCGAATGCGTTCGGTCGCCGCGGCGATCTGTCCGATCAGGATCTCGGGGCTGGTGGCGGCAAGGCTCGGCAGGTTGTGATGTTCGGCGACCCAATAGCGTTGGTAGCCGAGCTTCTCGGTCGCCACGGCCAGCGCGATCGCCTCACGCAGGGCCTCTCCACCGGTTCCGCCCTTTCGCACCGGCGCCTGGTCGACGACGCTGAGTTGGAAGGGCGCCTCAGCCGGCAACGAGGGTCGCCTGCTCGTAGCCGTGGCGGCTCGCCTCGATCACTACATCCAGCATGAAGGCCTCCCAATGGGGTCGGGAGAGTACCCCAGCTCCTGCCCTAGCAATCTCGCCGTGATCGACGCCGAAGCTCGATGAGCTGTGCTTTCGTCAGCTGGGGCAGCTCGTCGGAGATCGGAAACCAAGCCGATTTCGTCTCGACGAAGATGTGCCGGTCCGGGCGGAGGATCGGGTCGTCATCGAGCAGGCCTGCCGGGATCTCGAACCAGCTCGCGCCGGGAGGGGGGGCGGGCACCGGTGAGCCGCAGCGCGAGCAGAACGCCACGCTGTAGCCAGGCGCGACTTCGCGAACCGGCGCTTGGTAGGTTCGAATCAACTCGCGGCCGGCGAGCAGGCGGAAATCCCGAACATTCACGCCCAGCCCCGCCACGAAGGCAGAGCCAGAGGCCTTGCGGCAGCGCGGGCAGTGGCAGAGCTCGAACGGGCCGGCCGCTTTCTCGAGCTCGAATCGAACACCGCCGCAGAGACAACCACCTCGAATCATGGGCTCAGGTCCTCATCGGATAGAAACTGGGAGAGCGCTGGGGACGTTCACGAACTCGTCATCCGACGAACATCCCGGACCAACAATACGAGAGATGTCGGAACGATCACCGTCAAGGCCGCGATCAACAACGTCGCTCGATATCCGGCGCGTTCGAACAAGAAGCCGGCAACCACGATCCCGAGTGGCGCGAGCGCAATTGATCCCAGATGGTCATAGGCGCTCACCCGCGAGAGCATCTCGCCGGGGATCTTCTGCTGGAGCGTCGTGTACCAGAGCACGGCGAACGACTGGCCGGCGATGCCCTGGACCATGGCCGCAACGGCAACGAGTCCGACCGGCAGCGGCACGGCCAGCGCCAGCGGCACCGCGCAGAAGGAGAAGGTGCAAAGCGTCGCGAATCGCATCGGATACCTCGGCCGGAGTCGGATACTGGAGATCCCGCCCAACAAGGTTCCGCTCCCGAAGGCCGCGGCGATGATCCCCCAGTCCTCGGCGCCATTCATGTGTTCGAGGGCCACGGCGGGGCCGAGCAAACCGAACACGCTTTCGCCGGCCGCTACCAGCAGGGAGAACTGCAACACGATGACCCACAACCAGGTGTGCGAAATGAACTCCTTCCAGCCGAGCCGAAGATCCTCGAAGACCGAAGCCTTCTCGGGCTGAAGCTGACGCTTCGGTCTGAGCGACATCACCAGCAGGGCCGAAGCACCAAAGGACGCCGCATCGATGGCCAGGGTCAGCCCTGCGCCGAAGGCGGCGACCAACAACCCCCCGAGCGCGGCTCCGATGGCCATGGCTCCGGTTCGCGCCATGGATAGCAGCGCGTTGGCGGTTTGAAGGTCCTCGCGTTCGACCAGCTGAACGACCACTCCCGCAGCGGCAGGTGCGTGGAGCGCCATTGCGATTCCGTTGACCAACATCAGCAGCGTCAGCATGGGGACCGTCGCCGTTCCGGAAAGGAACAAGTACGCGATCGAGAATTGCGCCAGCATGGCGAGCGCCTCGGCAACGACGATCATCCGCTGGCGGGAAGTCCGGTCCGCGAGTACACCGCCGATGAGCAGAACGCCGATCGAAGCGAGCGTGGGTGCAGCGATGACGAAGGCGGCATCCTCGGTGGAACCCGTGAGTTCGAGCACGCCGAACGCCATCGCGATCGGTGCCATCGCCGTGCCTGAATAGGTGACGAGGTAGGCGATGAACAGCCGAGCCACGTCGCGTTGACGGAGCAGCTGCCAGCCGGTTTCGAAGACACTGTTCGCCAATTCAGGAGATCCGATCCACTGCCGCGATAGGGGTCTGTAGCTCGGCCGGGTCCTGTCCGCCGCCATGAGAGCCAGCACGGTACACCGCTCGGTTCTCCAGCTGCGCGGCCGCTCGTCCGATGAACCCGGTCTGGAGGCCCCCGATGTCCGAACTCGACCCGTTCTCGTCCGCCTGCCGAGAAGACCCCTATCCGGTCTACCGGGCACTCCGGAACGATGCGCCCGTGCACTACGCCGCCTCGATGGATACCTGGTGCGTGTCGCGGTACGACGATGTGCAACACGTCCTGAAGAATCCGGATGTGTTCTCGTCCCGCGCGATGTACACGCTGCTGATGAACAACGGGAGCAATGGGATCGATCTCTCCTGGGCGGGCATCCGAATGGCGATGCGACTGCTCTTCAAGTTGCGCACCAGTCCGTTGAAGTTCGTTCGGTCGCGGATCCTGATCGCATCGGATGGCAAGCGGCATGACAGCATGCGCGGGATCCTGAACCGGGGCTTCACGCCGCGTCAGATCAATGCCTGGGAAAGCAGGATCCGCACCGTTGTCGAAGACCGCCTGGAGCCGCTGCGTGGCGGTGACCCTTTCGATGTGGTGGCAGATCTCGCCGTTCCACTCCCGGTCACGATCATCGCGGAATTGCTTGGCATCGAACGAGAGCGTCATGCGGATTTCAAACGCTGGAGCGACGCCGTCATCTACAACGCGACCGGGCCTGGTCGCGCAGAACCCTTCAACGATTCCTTCCTCAACATCATGGAAGAACTGTTCGGCTACTTCGAGGAACTCATCGAACAGCGGCGAACGTCACCGAGCGACGACCTGATCAGCCAGATCGTGGCGTCCCAGAGCAGCGACCCGGACCCGCTAACGCCGATCGAGATCATCCAGTTCGTGGTGCTGCTTCTCGTGGCAGGGAACGAGACGACCACGAACCTGATCGGGAATGGCACCAACGCACTGCTTCGCCATCCCGACGAACTGGGGCGGGTGCTTGCGGATCCTGCGCTCGTTCCGAGCTTCATCGAAGAAACACTCCGCTTCGACGCACCGGTCCAGACGGTGTTCCGGAACACCGTCGAGGCGACCGAGATCAACGGCGTGAAACTGCCGAAGGGCGCTTATGTCGCTGCACTGCTCGGCTCGGCCAATCGCGACGAACGTCAGTTCGAGAATCCGGATCGCTTCGATATCACGCGACGCAGTTCCGGCCATCTCGGCTTCGGGTTCGGCAAGCACTTCTGCATGGGCGCCTCCCTGGCGCGCTTGCAGGCCCGCGCCGCCTTCGAGGCGCTGATCCCGGAACTCGCCCAGATCAGCCAACCCGAGGCCAAGATCCGCCACATCGATTCCTTCCTGGTACGAGGCATCGAATCCCTCCCGATCCGCCAACTCGCCTAGCGGCGGGGTCGGACTACACAGGGTTAAAGTTTTGAAGTTGAGAGTACTATCAATCGTGTAAACAGAGGAGTCAGGACCCCCACAGTTTCATAGGGGTAGGTGG